>NZ_JACHCY010000002.1:334058-676737 GCF_014200835.1 Pseudomonas sp. JAI115 | reverse complement strand
AGCTCTGCCGAGTGGCATTCACCCTGATGAAGAATCAGGGCGAATACCGATCAGTTTGAGATTCTAGGGTTGCTGAGCAACATAGAATCTCCCACATTAGGAATGCATTTCCCTGTGGGAGCGAGCCTGCTCGCGAAAGCGTCCTTCCAGACGACTACAAACTCAACGCTCTGTTAGAAGCTTTGAGGAACTGCTGCTTCAACTCGGCAAACGTATGCACCGCCGGAAACTGCGGGAACTCGCGAATCACGTTGTCCGGCGCATGGAACAGAATTCCCGCATCCGCCTCACCCAGCATGCTCGTGTCGTTATACGAATCCCCCGCCGCAATTACCCGGTAGTACAGGCTCTTGAATGCCAGCACCGACTGACGCTTGGGATCTTTCTGACGCAATTGATAGCCGGTCACCCGCCCGCTGTCGTCAGTGATCAGGCGATGGCAGAGCAAGGTCGGGAAGCCCAGTTGCCGCATCAGCGGCTGGGAGAATTCGTAGAAAGTGTCCGAGAGAATCACCACCTGAAAGCGCTCGCGCAGCCAGTCAACGAACTCCACCGCGCCATCCAGCGGCTTGAGGGTGGCGATCACTTCTTGAATGTCCGAGAGTTTCAGGCCGTGCTCGTCGAGGATGCGCAGACGCTGCTTCATCAGCACGTCGTAATCGGGAATGTCCCGGGTGGTGGCCTTGAGGGATTCGATTCCGGTTTTTTCGGCGAAGGCGATCCAGATTTCCGGCACCAGTACCCCTTCAAGATCCAGGCAAGCAATTTCCACAAGACACTCCCGTTTGTAGTGATTATTGAGTCGAGCGAGCCCGAACTCTAGCGACTCCCCCGCCACCGCGCAACGCAGCGGGCACACCCTACTCCGCCGCTTTTTGTTACCATCGCCGCCATATAGAGCGCCCAGCGCCACCGACCTGTAGGAAGCCGCCCTGATGAGCCCAACGTTCGATGTCGTGGAACTCGCCACGACCTATGCCAACAAATCCGCCCAAGACATCCTGAAACTCGCGTTCGCCGAGTTCGGTGACGAGCTGTGGATATCTTTCAGTGGTGCCGAGGATGTGGTGCTGGTGGACATGGCCTGGAAGCTGAACAAGAACGT
Source organism: Pseudomonas sp. JAI115 (assembly GCF_014200835.1). Classification (NCBI taxonomy): domain Bacteria; kingdom Pseudomonadati; phylum Pseudomonadota; class Gammaproteobacteria; order Pseudomonadales; family Pseudomonadaceae; genus Pseudomonas; species Pseudomonas sp. JAI115. The sequence goes on along the minus strand of NZ_JACHCY010000002.1, from coordinate 675,632 downwards.
CAAGGTGTTCAGCCTCGACACCGGCCGCCTGCATCCGGAAACCTATCGCTTCATCGATCAGGTGCGCGAGCACTACAAGATCGATATCGAACTGGTGTCACCGGACTACACGAAGCTGGAACCGTTCGTGAAGGAAAAAGGCCTGTTCAGTTTCTACAAGGACGGCCATGGCGAATGCTGCGGCATCCGCAAGATTGAACCGCTGCGGCGCAAACTGTCCGGCGTCAAAGCCTGGGCCACCGGCCAGCGCCGCGATCAGAGCCCGGGCACCCGCAGCGCCGTGGCGGTGCTGGAGATCGACACCGCGTTCTCCACGCCCGAACGCACCCTGTACAAGTTCAACCCGCTGGCGCAGATGACCAGCGAAGAGATCTGGGGTTACATCCGCATGCTCGAACTGCCGTACAACAGCCTGCATGAACGCGGCTTCATCAGCATCGGCTGCGAACCGTGCACCCGCCCGGTGCTGCCGAACCAGCACGAGCGCGAAGGCCGCTGGTGGTGGGAAGAAGCGACGCAGAAAGAGTGCGGGCTGCATGCGGGGAATATCATCAGCAAGGCCTGATTTCCAATTCCAGTGACATCCTCTGTGGGAGCGAGCCTGCTCGCGAATGCGTAGTCTCAGTCGACATCTTCGTTGACTGATCCAACGCATTCGCGAGCAGGCTCGCTCCCACATTTTTCAATTGCGCCACCTTAAAAATGTGTACACACGAATGTCACCATCGGTGCCATTTATGTGTGCACTTTTTGCTTTCACGCCCTGAAAAGTTACATCCCTGCTGAATTCCCCTGCGCTCCGCCACCTCCGCAAAATCCCTCGCAAAAAATAAATACCTGTTCAATCGGTCAATTTATAACCACTGATTTTCAGTCACTTAGCGCTCATCGATAACTTTTCGAAATGAGCACAGCGCTGCATAGATCGCTGACTGGCACAGATCTGGCTTTGGTGCATACATGTTTTGTATACAAAACTGCAAAACATCAATCCACACTTTCGATCCGCAAGCCTGAAGCGCCCTATCCCGTACAGGCTGCAGATGCCCCGTAACCAGTGATGTCTGCTGGCCGCGACGAAGATTTGTCGAGCCCTGAGCTCATGCACAGTCATCGCGGCCCCGCCCATCAGGAGCCTGCCGGAATGCGTACAAGTCTCTCCAACAACATCGCGCTGAATCTGCCCGCCTCTGCACTCGACCAGCCATTGCCCAACGCGGGTCTGGCCGAACCGTTACAACTGAGCCCACGCCTGCACAACAGCGACCTGGCACCGACCCGGGCCGAAGGTCGGCGCTGGGGCAAATACAGTATTTTTGCCCTGTGGACCAACGATGTGCACAACATCGCCAACTACTCGTTCGCCATCGGTCTGTATGCGCTGGGCCTGGGGGGCTGGCAGATTCTGTTGTCGCTGGGGATCGGCGCGGCGCTGGTGTACTTCTTCATGAACCTGTCCGGCTACATGGGGCAGAAAACCGGGGTGCCGTTTCCGGTGATCAGCCGGATCAGTTTCGGCATCCACGGCGCGCAGATTCCGGCGTTGATCCGCGCGGTGATCGCCATCGCCTGGTTCGGGATTCAGACGTATCTGGCGTCGGTGGTTTTTCGCGTGCTGCTGACGGCGATTCATCCCGGTTTCGCCGATTACGACCACAACTCGATCCTCGGCCTGTCGACCCTCGGCTGGGTGTGTTTCGTGGCGATCTGGTTCGTGCAGTTGGCGATTCTCGCCTACGGCATGGAAATGGTTCGTCGCTACGAAGCGTTTGCCGGCCCGGTGATTCTGCTGACCGTCGCCGCCCTCGCCGCGTGGATGTACACCCAAGCCAACGCCACGATTGCCTGGTCGATCCGCGAACCGCTGAGCGGTGGCGAGATGTGGCGCAACATCTTTGCCGGCGGCGCCTTGTGGCTGGCGATCTACGGCACGCTGATCCTGAATTTCTGTGACTTTGCGCGTTCTTCGCCGTGCCGCAAGACCATCAAGGTCGGCAATTTCTGGGGCCTGCCGGTGAACATACTGGTGTTCGCCGCCATCACCGTCCTGCTCTGCGGTGCGCAATTTCAGATCAACGGACGGATCATCGAAAGCCCGACCGAAATCATCGCCTCGATTCCCAATACGTTCTTTCTGGTGCTCGGTTGCCTGGCGTTCCTAATCGTCACCGTGGCGGTGAACATCATGGCCAACTTCGTCGCCCCGGCCTTCGTCCTCAGCAACCTGGCGCCGAAGTACCTGACCTTCCGCCGCGCCGGGCTGATCAGCGCGACCATCGCCGTGCTGATCCTGCCGTGGAACCTCTACAACAGCCCGCTGGTGATCGTGTACTTCCTCTCCGGCCTCGGCGCCCTGCTCGGCCCGCTGTACGGGGTGATCATGGTCGACTACTGGCTGATCCGCAGAGGCCGGATCAACGTCCCGCAGTTGTACAGCGAAGACCCCAACGGCGCCTATTACTACAGCCGTGGAGTGAATTTCCGCGCGGTGGCGGCGTTCATTCCGGCAGCGTTGATCGCCATCGTCCTGGCGCTGGTGCCGGGCTTCCACAGCATCTCGCCGTTCTCCTGGCTGGTGGGCGCCGGCATTGCCGCGATGCTCTACCTGATCATCGCCAAACGTCAGCCGCACTACGCCGACATCAGCGGCGAATCGATCGCCGTCGACAACGTCAGCCATTAACTTCCTTGCGGCCCGGATTTGGGCCGCTGAACTGCCCGCAATAAGGACTTCCCATGCGTATTCTTGTGGTCAACGTCAACACCACCGAATCCATCACCCAGGCCATCGCCCGCTCGGCGCAGGCCGTCGCGTCTCCCGGTACGGAGATCGTCGGCCTGACACCGTTCTTCGGCGCCGACTCGGTGGAAGGCAATTTCGAAAGTTATCTGGCGGCCATCGCCGTGATGGACCGGGTGATGTCCTACGATCAACCGTTCGACGCGGTGATTCAGGCCGGTTACGGCGAACACGGCCGCGAAGGTTTGCAGGAATTGCTCAACGTGCCGGTGGTGGACATCACCGACGCGGCTGCCAGTACCGCGATGTTCCTCGGTCACGCCTATTCGGTGGTGACCACGCTGGATCGCACCGTGCCGCTGATCGAGGACCGGCTGAAACTCTCGGGCCTGTGGGATCGCTGTGCCTCGGTGCGGGCCAGTGGTCTTGCGGTGCTGGAGTTGGAGCACGAACCACAGCGCGCGCTGGAAGCCATCGTGCAACAAGCGGAACTGGCGGTGACTCAGGACAAGGCCGAGGTGATTTGCCTGGGCTGCGGCGGCATGGCCGGGCTGGATGAACAGATTCGTCGCCGCACCGGGGTGCCGGTGGTGGATGGCGTGACGGCGGCGGTGACCATTGCTGAATCGCTGGTGCGGCTGGGGTTGTCGACGTCCAAAGTGCGGACTTACGCGACGCCACGGCCGAAGCAGATCATTGGCTGGGCGGAGCGGTTTGCCCGGTAGACCGGGTTATCGCTCTTCGCGAGCAGGCTCGCTCCCACATTGGATCTGTGGCGTTCAAAAATCCCCTGTGGGAGCGAGCCTGCTCGCGAAAAGGTCAACTCGGTCCCAACCCGTCCTCAAATGGCACTGAACCGCCGAGCCAAACCCTGCTGCGCAAACTGCTCAATCACAAAATCGACAAACGCCCGAGTCTTGCCCGGCAACAATTTATGCTCGGCATAGTAGATCGAAATGTTGCCGTCATCGATGTACCAGTCCGGCAGCACGCGTTGCAATGTGCCCGCCTCGAGATAACCCACGGCAAACGGCATGCTGACCAGCGCGATGCCCAGCCCTTGTGCTGCCGTAGCGCAGGCGGCTTCGGAGTCGCTCATGGTCATTCGCGTCTTGAGGGTCAAGGGCTGACAGAGCTGACTGCCGCCACTGATCAACTGCCAGGAGCGCACTCGACCGGTCTGCGGCGAACGAATCAGGATGCCATCGTGACGTTGCAGGTCATCCGGTTCGGCGATGGCTTCGTGCCTTTGCAGATACTCAGCAGATGCGACCAACACACGATGCGCGGGTGCCAATCTGCGTGCGACCACGCCTTGGGGCAATTCAAAGCCGCCGCCAATCGCCGCATCGAAACCCTGCCCAATCAAATCGACCTGACGGTTATCAAAATGCCAGTCAGGGTTGATCGCCGGAAACCGACGTAAAAATTCTTGCAGCAATGGCACGATGTACAAGCGCCCGAATACCGTGCCCATGCTGACTTTCAACGTCCCCGCCGGCAGCCCTTCCACACTCGCCAGATTGGCCACCGCATTCTGAATCGTCGTCAGACTGCCACTGACCTGACTCAAAAACAGCTGGCCGGCCTCGGTCAGGGTCAGGCTGCGTGTACTACGCTGGAACAGCCGTACACCGAGCCGCACCTCGAGCTTCGCCACACTCTTGCCGACGGCGGCCGGGGTCAGGCTCAAGCGCCGGGCGGCCTCGGCAAAGCTGCCGACTTCGGCGCTGCGCACGAAGCATTCGATACTGCTGAAAGTTTCCATGATCGCCACTATAAACTTCTGGTTTACACAGACTATAGCAATCATGGTCTACACGGTTGTCGATGCGAGGCCGATACTCGGCTCCAACTACAAGGCACCCCGCCTTGAATTCTCTGGAGATCGAACATGACCACTCAACACCTCAGCGGCAAAGTCGCTCTGATTCAAGGCGGTTCTCGTGGTATCGGCGCCGCCATCGTCAAACGTCTGGCCGCCGAAGGCGCCGCTGTCGCATTCACCTACGTCAGCTCTACCGCCAAGGCCGAAGAGTTGCAGAACAGCATCACCGCCAACGGCGGCAAAGCCCTGGCGATCAAGGCCGACAGCGCCGATGAAGCCGCAATCCGCAATGCTGTCAGCGCCACCGTCGAAGCCTTTGGCCGCCTGGATATTCTGGTGAACAACGCCGGCGTCCTGGCCATCGCGCCGCTGGAAGACTTCAAACTGGAAGACTTCAACCAGACCCTGGCGATCAACGTACGCAGCGTGTTCATCGCGTCTCAGGAAGCCGCTAAACACATGGGCGAAGGCTCGCGCATCGTCAACATCGGCAGCACCAACGCCGACCGCATGCCCTTTGGCGGTGGCGGGGTGTACGCGATGAGCAAATCGGCGCTGGTCGGCCTGACCAAAGGCCTGGCCCGTGATCTCGGCCCGCGCGGCATCACCATCAACAACGTGCAACCCGGCCCGGTCGACACTGACATGAACCCGGCCCATGGCGATTTCGCCGAGAGCCTGATCCCGCTGATGGCGGTGGGCCGTTACGGCACTGCTGATGAAATCGCCGGTTTCGTCGCTTATCTGGTCGGCCCGGAAGCCGGTTACATCACCGGTGCCAGCCTGACCATCGACGGTGGTTTTGGCGCCTGATTGCGCTGAATCCCGGATACAAAAAACGCCGCACCTCTTTGCAGAGGGCGGCGTTTATTGGCTGATCAAGCCCACTCCAGCGCCGGCAAACCGCAGGCACTCGGGGTAAACGCCTTGAGCGTGCGCAGAATCCCGTCGGCATGCGCGTATTTTTCATCGGCCATGGCCGCGTCGGGAATCGCAATGGCAGTCATTCCCGCCGCTTTCGCGGCGGTGACGCCAAACGGCGAATCCTCGAACACCAGACAGTCTTCAGGCGCTACACCCAGACGCCGGGCGGCGGTGAGAAAGATGTCCGGCGCCGGTTTTGCTGCGCCAACTTCGGGGTCGTCGGCGGTGACGATGAAATCGAACAGGGCAAACCAGTCGCGGTGCAAGGTGGTTTTCTGGCCGAACGACTGCCGCGACGAACTGGTGCCCACGGCGATCGGAATGTTGTGCGCCTTGAGGTGGCGAATCAGCTCCTCCGCGCCGGGCATCGCCTGGGCCTTGGGAAAGCGTTCACGCATCAGCGGCTCGCGGATCAGCAGAAACTCTTCGGCGCTGATCGGCAGATCCAGCGCCTGCACCACGTAGTTCGCCAGGTCATTGGCGCCACGACCGATGATGTTCTGTTTAACGCTCCAGTCGAAGGTTCGCCCGTAACGCTCGGCAATGAGCGAGGTGACCTCGGTGTAGATGCCTTCGGTGTCCAGCAGCAAACCGTCCATGTCGAAAATCACGGCCTTGATCGGGCCAAACGTCTTCATCGGTGCATTCATCATCGGATCCGTTATCAAAAACATCCCGGGCGGCCCAGCCGGCGCCGCTACGCGGATCTGATTAATGGGTTCAGCAGCATAGCGAGGCCAGCGGACATTGAGCAACGGGCAATGTTTACGGGCGGTGGAATGACTCGCTGACATTTAGCGAAATGCCCTACAGATAACGCCTACTTTCCCGACTTCTTTCCACTTTGATCCCCCGCAAAGTCCGCGCACCTCTTTCACGTGCGCGAGTGCTTGCGAATGTTCCAAACCGATCGGCTCCTGGCCCTGAACAACAGCATCGGCCTGCTGGTGGTTGCCGCCCTGAACCCGCAACACCCGGACTTTGAAAGGCTGATCCGCGAGTTTCGCCTGTGCCTGAACGACTACGAGGCCTGGGCCGAGCAGTTCTGGACGGGTACGGCACTGGATGTCGAGCAGGTGTTCAAGGTCGGCGACGACGTGCACCTCAGCGCTCCGGTCAAATCCCGCCAGCCGATCCAGACCTCGGTGGTCATGTGCCCCGCCAGCGGCCCGTTGACTCTGGTGCACCTGTTCGAGGCAGTGCGCTTCGTACCGATCGGCAATACCCCGGTGATGCTGGAACCGGTGATCGGCGAAGTCGACGGGGTATTGAGTTTCGGTGAACCGCTGCGCCATACCATCGGCCCGAGCGGCATTCTGGAAGTCAGCGACTGCGACCGGGGCCAGCGTTATCGCATCACCTTCTTTCCTGATGTTTCCACCGACCATATCCAAGCGCTGTACGCCTCCTATGAAGAGATTCTGGACGGGCTGGAGGTCTGGCTTCGCCAGGAGTGGGACGGGTTTCAGCCGCTGTGGGCGGAGTTTTCCGGCGCCGGTTTGGCTGATCGTTACCAGCAGTTGCAACAGGCCGACTGGCGCGGTTTCGAGAAAGCCCTGCACGACATCTGGGATGACGTTAAACAGCTGTTTGCCCTGCTCGCCGACCTGCAGGCCAACAGTGAAAAACTCCTGCAGTACTTGAGCGATGTCGAGTTGCAAGCGCTGCTCGACGCCTCCGGCGAGGCCATCGCCAATGGCTTGCTGATCCTTAGTGACGAGCCGTTGCTGTTTATCCATCTGGCAGCCTTCACCAGTTGGTTGAAGATGCTGCCGCCGCAGTACCTGGCGGAAGTGGTGGCAGAAGTCCGGGTCGAGTTGTTGATCAGCTTTTTGCTGATGCGCGTTTGCGGCGGCGTTGGCGTGCCCGTGCGACTGAGCAGCAAGGTGCTGAGCAAGATCAAGTCGCCCCGGGCGCGGCAATGGCTGGCAGCGTCGGCGTTGCGCCTGGGCGAGCTGACTTCCCCTGCAGATCTGAACAAGCATGCGGGTGCGCTGAAGCCGTTGATGGTCAATGCACGCAATGTGTCTTTGAAGCCGACACCAGCGATCCCTCTGAACATTCGCCAGGCCGACTCGGTCGTGCTGAGTGTGCCGAATCCGGCGCCGATGGCGCGGGAAAAGTCGCGGAACACCACCCGGATGGAGCGTCACGACCCCCGCGACGATGCTTCGAACCAGGCTAAAAACCCCAACGGCGACAGCGCCGATTGCGCACCGCTGACCTGCACCAACGGCTGTCCGGTGTCGATGGTTACCGGCGAGGAATTGCTGACCCTGACCGACGGCACGCTCGATGGCCTGCTGCCGTTCGAGTTCACCCGGCTGTACCGCACCAGCGCGGTGGAGATCGATGTCGGGCTGGGGGTTGGCTGGAGTCATTCGCTGGCGCATCGGCTGGAGTTCGATGGCGAGGGGGTGATCTGGGTCGATCACGAAAATCGCCGCACGCGGTTTCCGTTGCCCAGTGTGGAGCGGCCGCAGATTCACAACAGCTTGTCGCGGGCAGCGATTTTTCTCGGGGAGGAGCCGGAGGAACTGATCCTCGCGCTGGCCGGGGATACAGCGCGGTTTTATCACTTTCGTGCCGGGCGGTTGGTGGCGATCAGTGATGCGTATGGCAATCGTCTGACGGTGCATCGCGATTTTTCCGAGCGTGTGCAGCGCCTGGATAACGGGGCCGGGCGGTCGTTGTTGTTGCGCTACGACCGGGCGCATCTGGTGGCGGTTGATTACCAGGTGCTTGAGGCTGATGGCTGGCGCACCGAGCAAACGCTGGTCAGTTATTGCTACGACGCCCGTCAGCGGTTGTTGGCCGCGACCAACGCCGTCGGTGACAGCGAGCGTTACGACTACGACGATCAGCACGTCATCCTGCAGCGGCAACTGACCGGCGGCGCGAGCTTTTTCTGGGAGTGGGAGCGCTCGGGCAAGGCGGCGCGCTGCGTGCGGCACTGGGCGTCGTTCGCGCAGATGGACACCCGTTACGTCTGGGCCGATGACGGCAGCGTCGCGGTGCACTACGTCGATGGCAGCGAAGAAACCTACGTCCACGACGACAGCGCACGGCTGGTGCGCAAGGTCGAGGCCGATGGCGGTGAGCACCTCAAGGCTTATGACGACGCGGGCCGGCTGATCGCCGAGCAGGATCCGCTGGGTGCGGTCACCGAATATCGCTACGACGACGTCGGACGGCTGATCGCGCTGCTTCCGCCGGACGATGAGCCAACGTCCTACGAATACCGCAACGGTTTCCTGCACAGCCGTTCTCGCGGCGAGGCGGTGTGGACGTTCCGACGCAACGCCGAGGGCGATGTCACCGAGGCGGTCGATCCTGACGGTCAGGTCACCCATTACTACTACGACACGCGCGGGCAATTGCTGTCGATCCGCTACCCGGACACCAGCCGGCACAAGTTGTCGTGGAACGACCTCGGGCAACTGATCGAGGAAACCCTGCCCGACGGTGGTGTGCGGCGCTTTTCCTACGACGCGCTGGGGCGACGGACGACCACTTGCGACGAACACGGCGCGATCACCCGTCAGCAGTGGGATGCCGTTGGCCGACTGGTGCAGACGACATTTCCTACAGGTGCCACTCGCGCCTACAGCTATGGCGCTTACGGCCAAGTCACTGCCGAGCGCGACGAACTCGGGCGCATCACCCGCTACGAGTATGACGACGACCTGCACCTCGTCTCGCGCAAGATCAATCCCGACGGCACGCGGGTGCAGTACCGCTACGACCATGCGCAACTGCTGCTCACGGAAATCGAGAACGAGTCCGGGGAAAAGTACCGGCTGGACTACACGCCAACCGGATTGATCCGACAGGAAACCGGCTTCGACGGCCGGCGCACCGCTTACGCCTACGACCGCAACGGGCACCTGCTGGAAAAGACCGAGTTCGGTGATGACGGCTCGACGCTGGTCACCGCCTACGCGCGTGATGCGGCCGGGCGCTTGCTGCTGAAAACCCTGCCCGACGGAGTTGAGGTGGCTTACACCTACGACCGCCTGGGCCGATTAACCGGGGTCGATGACGGCCAGCAACATCCACTGGCCTTTGAATATGACCGGCAGGACCGGCTGATCACCGAGCATCAGGGCTGGGGCACCCTGCGTTACACCTACGACGCCTGCGGCCAGCTCAAGCGCCAGCGTCTGCCGGACAACAGCAAGCTCGATTACCACTACGCCAAGGGCGGCGCGCTGACCGCCATCGACCTCAATGGCACGCGGCTGAGCAGCCACGTCTATCAATCGGGTCGCGAACAACAACGCCAGCAAGGCCTGCTGCTCAGCGATTATGCCTACGACGATCAGGGACGTTTGCTGGCCCATGCTGTAGGTCATCAGCACGACTCGCTGTATCGCCGGGATTATGCCTACAGCGCCAACGGCAATCTGGAGCACATTGCCGACAGCCGCCACGGCCAGCGCACCTATGGCTATGACGCCCTCGACCGCTTGATCCGCGTCCGTCACTCGCGCGACGAACTGCCGGAATCCTTCGCCCACGACCCAGCCGGCAACCTGCTGATGCAGGATCGTCCCGGGCCGACCCGGATCAAGGGCAACCGCCTGCTGATGCAGGGCGATCGCCATTACGACTACGACGCCTTCGGCAACCTGATCCGCGAACGCCGTGGCCGCGACCAGCAACTCGTCACCGAATACCGCTACGACTGCCAGCACCGCCTGATCGGCCTGACCCGCGCCGACGGCCAAACCGCGACCTACCAATACGACGCCTTCGGCCGGCGCATTCGCAAAACCGTCGACGGCCAGACCACCGAGTTCTTCTGGCAAGGCGACCACCTCGTCGCCGAAAGCAGCAAAACCCACCACCGCAGCTACGTCTACGAACCTGGCACCTTCCGCCCCCTGGCGCTGCTCGACGGCAAAGGCCCGAAACGCGCTTGCCCGTTCTACTACCAACTCGACCACCTCGGCACCCCGCAGGAACTCACCGACTACAGCGGCGAAATCGTCTGGTCGGCGCAATACGACGCCTACGGCAAGGTGTCGGCGATCACCCTCGCGGGCGAGGACTACCTGGACCAGCCGCTGCGGTTTCAGGGGCAGTATTTCGATGCGGAAAGTGGCCTGCATTACAACCGGCATCGGTATTACGACCCGAGGTTGGGCAGGTATCTGACGCCGGATCCGGTGAAATTGGCTGGAGGACTAAACCAATACCAGTACGTGCCGAATCCGACGGGTTGGGTGGATCCGTTGGGGTTGAATTCCAATTGTCCGCCGCCGAATAAGCCTGGGTGTGAAGTACCGGGTGGGATTGTTGGGGCTAAGGTTGATGAGGGTGAACCGCAGGTACCAAATCTAACTCATGGCGTAGACCCAAAAACATTGAAACGAACACATGCGCTCATGGGGAAAACCTCAACTAGACTAGTCGAGAAAATGAGGATAGAAATGGGAGATATTGGGTTTAACCGCGAGTTTCCTATAGATGTCGCTGAGCACCACGGAAACCTTTACATTTTAGATGGCCATCATAGAGCTTCGGCTGCACGACAAACCTCTACCGAAGTAACGATCCAGCTAATAACCAACATCGAAGATCACCACGGCAACCTAAACACTATTGAAGAAGTGCTAGAGTCAGCGGCTAACGTCGGTAATGACAGATTGGAGCATCGCAGAAGAAGATGAATAAAAAAGACAAAAACCTTGAAGACCTCATTAACGACTTTCTTTCTAAGGTTGATAGTGCGACGTTGCTGCTCGAGAAAAGATTTGGTACCAGAAATATCCTGAGGCTTTGGCGCAGCAATCAAATACAACGGTGCGGTAACATAACTGACAACACCCAATACGAGCTTCATGGAGTTGGATGCATCGTTCACTTCACTACAGAATCAGTGAATTTCGATTACGGTTCAAACAGTAGAATCGACGGTTTTGATGTTTGGCGCCTTTACATTTATGCCAGTGACAGGCCATCCAAATATAAAAAATACTGCGACAAAAAAACAGTTGAAAAGGAGTTTAAAGAGTACATCGCATCAGGCCGAATAAAAAAAATGTCGGCATCAGATAATCTTTACATACTCATCAACCCTGATTTAACTGCCAAATAACAAAATATTTTGTCGGTTTGCTTTCGTCCGCCTTGACGATTGTTTAACAAGCTTGACCTCGAGAACAAACCAATCCGAATCAAAGGGCCTGAAGTACAGGCCCCGGATACTTAAATTCAGTGCGCCGCCACGCTCGACTTTCAAGACAACTTATTGCTCATCCTCATCCTCTTCATACTCCTCATCCAAAGCCTCATCCGCATCATTCAACGGCACCGTCGCATCATCCATCAGCGACCCCGGATCCTCGTTCCCCGGATCATTGATAAACGGCAGACCACTCGGGCCTTTTTCTTCCTTGCCTTCGGTTTCGGGCGTCATGGCAAACCTCTACGTCTGGTGGGTTGTATAACGTTCGAAAAGCCTTACAGCCAATCGTTCCAGTGTCCGACCGCCAGAAACGAAAAACCCGGCGCCAGGCCGGGTTTGTTTTCGAATATTCAATCAGTGATGGCGGTTTTTGTGTTTGTACTTGTTGTGCTTGTGACCACCACCGGAATGAGCTCTGCCACCGTCGTCACCCAGGTTGTTGCCCACCGCACCACCCGCTGCGCCGCCCAAACCGGCACCAATGGCCGAACCAGTGGAGCCGCCCAGGCTGTTGCCGACCACTGAGCCGCCGGCAGCGCCGAGACCACCGCCAATGGCGGCTTCGGTGCGATTGTGTTTATTCGCCCCGACCGCGCTGCCCGCCGCGCCACCGACACCTGCGCCAACCGCGGCACCGGTGCTGCCACCTAGCTGGCCACCGACCACGTTACCGAGGACACCGCCCAAACCGCCACCTACGGCGGCGCTGCCATCTCCGGCGGCCATCGCACCTTGAGCGATGAATAATCCGAAAAACAGTGCAGACAATGACAAGCGCATTTGAACCTCACAGTTCCCGAATCGGGAGGGTATGCCCATAGGGCCTATGTCAGATTGGAGACATTTTTCGAGAAAACGTTCAGCCATGAAAAAGCCCGACATCGAGCCGGGCTTTTTCTGACAAACGTTCGCTATCAGTGACGCTTGTGACCTTTGGACAGGTTAGCGCCGACGGCACCACCCGCAGCGCCACCCAGACCGGCGCCAATGGTCGCGCCATTTCGGCCACCCAGGCTGTTGCCGATCACCGAACCACCGGCCGCGCCAACACCACCGCCGATAGCCGCTTTGGTGCGGCTGCCCTTGCCGGCTGCCATCGCACTGCCGGCCGCGCCTGCAACACCGGCACCAATCGCTGCGCCCGTGCTGCCGCCCATCTTCTGGCCGACCACGTTACCCAGCGCGCCACCCAGACCGCCGCCGAGTGCAGCAGTGCCTTCACCGGCGACCGCACCTTGAGCAACGAGAAGCCCCAGAACCAGAGCAGGCAATGTTAGACGCATGACGAAAACCTCAAAAATAGGGAAATCAAAAGGGGCCGAGATTGAAAGCTGCCGACGCGCTGAAGTCCAGAAAAATCAGCTGCCGCCGCGCACTTGGCGCCGATTGGACAGCGATTTCGCCAAAGGTTTTATCGCAGGCAAAAAAAAGCCCGCTGGGGAGACGGGCTGGAGACTTGCTTTCTAACGGATGGCTTCACCCTACGACCGTGGACGTGAAAAGTTTGTGAAAAAGACCAAACCGGGCCAAGAGTTTGTAGGAGATTTCCTTTTCATAAACAGCAGGCATAAAAAACCCCGTTCATAGACGGGGTCGTTCGGTCTCACTTTATTTTCTTGAGCGGGCCGAGACCTTTGGAAGGAATTTGGCTTTCGGCCCCTTGGGCGCCGTGGACTTGATCTTGCCGGTCTGCACCGGATCCTCGCCAAAGCCCGATTGGTATTCCGTCTGGCCGCAACGGACACAGTTGTTGAATGAAAATTCGGCTCCATCGTCTTCGATATACGGATCAGTCATAGCCTCTCCCCTTTGCGATAGATCGACACCGGCAAAGCCCTTTTGCCTGAAAAAATATCGACCTCCAAGGCTTTTGAGACTAGCCGGTCATTACCGGACTTGTGGTTCAGTTAGACCGATGCCCGACGAATGGCCTACACCTGCTCAACATCCGAACCCACCGTTGATCTCACAACGCTAAAGATTCCCGCCCACAGGCCGTTGCCCTTTTTCATACAAATGAATCTCAAGGAGAGAACATGAAAATCAACGGATTCCCGGAAATGCCGGTCGTAAAACTCACGGACGAACAAATCGCTGCCGGCAAAGCCGCCGGTGAGAAATTCAAGGAAAAGCTCGCTTCAGGCGACATCACCATCACCTACCCGGACAAACCGGTTCTGACCCCTGGCGTTATCTACCACCCGAGTCAGCCGGCCGATCCGACGCCCTCCACCGGCACCCCGCCGATGGTCGCAATCGATACGCCCCTGACCTATGGCGCCCACGGGCTTGTCATCCTCAAGCCACAGGGCTGATCGAAAGCAGAAAAGCAAAAAGCCCATTCATCATCTGAATGGGCTCGCTTGAACACCGCGACTGCATCAACGCAACTTGACCGCCGTACCCGTCGCGAACACCACTACCATGCCACCCTTGCCCGCCGGCATGCTGATCTCGAAATCCAGCCCGACCACCGCATCCGCCTGCAACGCCCGCGCCCGTTCCTTGATCTCGTCCGTCGCCTGAACCCGCGCCTCTTTCAACGCACGCTCCAGCGTCTGCGAGCGCCCACCGAAAAAATCGCGCATGCCGGCAAACATGTCACGGATCACGTTGACGCCCTGCACCGACTCCGCGCTGACAATGTCCAGGTACGCGGTGATCTGTCGGCCTTCGATGGCGTGGGTGGTGGAGATGATCATGGGAACAGTCCTTTTTTCTACTGATAAAACGGCGATTGTAATGCGCTATGGGAAATCAGACCGAACCCTTCCTGTGTAACCTGTACGTCGAATTATTCTAAAGGCAGGACGAAGGCGGAGCGTGCAAGTGCAAAAGCCCGACTCGCCCCTTTGTAGCACGCCAGTCCCCAACTCGTTCTATCGCCCTCCGCGTCCCTCAGTCAGCTCGGTCACACCAATCCTGGTGTCAGCACAAGTCCTACAATGTGCAACTCATAGGGCGAGATGTCACTTTTCTAAGTAGGAATTTTAAAATATTACACATTAAAATTTAGCTAGTAAAAAGCCGCCTCATAGGCGGCTCAGCACTTGGGCAATACTTGAGATTAGAGGTAGCGAACACTCAACTCATTCATCGTACAGTTCGTTTATTTGCAACCTCACGCAGTCAGTTTTTATAGCAATCGTGAACTCAACTGCACAGATTATATTTTCTTTAGCATCCCTGTAAGCTCTCTTCCCGATGGACCATCCATTACGAGATAACGAACTTTGTCTCCAACGGAAAGGTATTGCTTTCCGGTATTCCTATCAAAATTTTCTCCTATAGCGATGGCAACATCCTTACTCCCATCATACGGACTGATAATGGCAAATTTTGCGCTGGACTTCCCCAAACGATGCCAATCTCCGAAAATGATTTAACAACCCCCTTGACATTTCTCTCTGACATATCGATCTCCTTACAAGTGATATAAAAGCTTAATTACGCCGTCCCCGCAGATAAGGCGCTGCACGGAGAAATTTGTATACTGTAAAACTTGACAGGTATTACGATTCAGCTCCGTAGAAAACAAACCGTTCGTCGCCTCATTCATGCTCTAGAAATTCATAACTCAAACAACATATTTAGTGTGTTCAAACGAGCTGGTGCTCTCCTGCGAATCATGGTCCTCTCTGGTGCCAGATCTACCTTACGTAAATGAAAAAGACTGGCTGGCTAAAAATCCTCTTCATCCTTTCGCGAACTTGGTTGCATGGTCAGTGCCCGCATACCTATACCAGCCAATTGCATACCCAAGTGCGGTGCTTCGATTGACTTGATTGCTAAGCAGATTGGGAATAACAACTGGAACTCGTCCGGCAGCACCGCCGGCATTTTCCCGAGTCGACCAAGCTCGCTGTGAACAGTTTCGGGGCACTAACTAGGAGTTGGGCTGACCATCTAAAACAACAGCGTGGCCGCGACTTCTTTCGGGTACAAAAACAAGGCAAAGGTCCACGGGCGGCCGCGTTGGGATAACATTCAAATCGATCAGATTTACCACCTGGACCTGCAAGACTGGATTCAGGGGCCGCTGTCGAAGCGCCCGAAGAAAAGACCATCCGCGACATCATCAGCAATGTGCGCCAGGTGTTCAGACTCTACCGCACACGGCAGAAGGTCGCGCACGATCCGACTGAGGGTTATTCGTGCGTCTGCCCGATCCAGAAGCACCGGATCCATTCACCAGTGCGGAGATAGAGCAGATTCTCGAAACACGCACCAACCGCACCCAGGAACTGCTGATGGTTCAGTTCATGATTTGGGCAGGCCCACGGGTGTCGGAGACCATCGCGCTGGCGTGGGAGGACGTCGATCTGAAACAAGGAACGGTGACTTTCCGCAGATCAAAGGTGCGGGGGGCCTATCGCGTGACGAAGACTCGGCGCTCTACGCGCAAGGTGCGTCTGCTGGAACCCGCGTGGGATGCCCTTCGCAAGTTGAACGCGATCAACCAGCTCAAGACCGTGGATACGGTCGAAGTCGTCGAGCGGGACAACAAGACAGTCCGCAAGCATAAGCTGCACTTTGTATTCCTCAATACCAAGAGCGGCCTGCCGCACGTCAGCGACTTCGTCGTGAGGGACAGATTCTTCAAAGCGCACTTGAAAGCGGCCGGCGTTCGCTATCGCGGTCCTGGCCAGTGCCGCCACACCTACGCCAGCCAGTTGCTGACCACCGGGGTTGCCTCGGTCGACTGGATCGCGGAGCAGATGGGGCACACCAGCGCGAACATGATCCGACAGCACTACGGCACGTGGATCAACGAGGACGGCCCGGATGTCATCGGTATGCTGCAACATGCCATGGGCATACAGCCACCAAATGGTGAGGAATCCCTGTAAACCGAGGTTAAAGCACAGGTCATTCAGCCGCCGGTGTTCCAAAGGATGTCCGCATATAACCGAATGGTGCCCCCACGAAAACTTTAACGTATCCAGGGGGCTAGTAATTTAATTTGACGTTGAAGATCAGATCTGAAATCACAAAGTTAGTTTTGTACTTGTGAGAAGGAGTGAAGAAATCTATGATGGCCGCAAGCCACTATTTTCTACAGCCAAAAAGAACCAATACATATGCTAGACGATATAACAACCACTATAAAAGCCCAACTATATGAGCGTGTAACCAGCCCACTCTTAGGATCATTTCTTATCTCATGGTGCTTGATAAACTACAAACTAATATTAATACTATTCTCATCTCTTTCAGCACCAGAAAAGATAACTTATATAGAGTTCAATCTTTTCTCCTCAGTTCAGGACTACATGCTGAAAGGGGTATTTTTCCCTCTTATAGCGACCCTTGCGATAATTTTAGTTTACCCCTATCCAGCAGCTAAAATTTACGAAATATCCCGAAACAATAGAAAAAAACTAAAAGAAATCCAACAAAAGATTGACGATGAAACACCAATCACCCGAGATGAAGCAAGAAAGATCAGAAAAGCCGCTGTCCAAATACAAATCGACTTTGAAGAGCAAACAAAAAGAAAAGATAGCGAAATAGAATTTTTGAAATCATCCGTCCTTCAGCTGACAGAAGAATCGAAAACAGTTATACCCCGCGAAAAAGACTTAACAGCAAGAATACTTGAGCTCGAGACCATGAGTGCGCTTCAGCGCAGTGATATCACACAGCTAACTAGCGCAAACGAAAAATATAAGGAGTACATCGACACAACACTCCGCTTTACCCCCCAAAATAACTACGGCTCACCCGACAAAAAAACACATGCTAGTTCAGAAAGCACGAACACCAAAAACAATAAAACCAACAGCACCCCACATGAAACATTAATTCTAAAAATAAAAGAATACCTAAAAGATACAAACATATTCCAAAACCAAGACACCAAAATTAAAGCGATTAATAATCAGATAATTCTAGAGTATCCGCACCAAGGAATGATTGAATCTTATAAACTCGGAGAAATGGACCCCGCAAACTTCGCAAAGTCCTTGATGGAGATGATGGATAATGCGAAGTCAGTTTGGAACAATCGGGTTCGATAAACGCTTTGCAGCCATAACTTACACCTACAGTACCTAATACACATGCGAGATGCCTGCGGAAGTTTGACGAATTGAGCAGGCGTAAGCTCGTGGAAACAATAGATATAGTCGACCTAAACAGAGAGACAGTCTGCAAGCACAAGCTGCACTCCGTATTTCTGAACACCAAGAGCGGCCAGCCATACGTCAGCAAATTTGTCGTGGGAGATAGGCTTTTCAAAGCACACTTGAAAGCTAATGGCGTTCGGGAGTAGATGGGCCACACCAGCGCGAACATGATCCGACAGCACTACGGCATGTGGATCAACGAGGACGGCCCGGACGTCATCGGTATGCTGCAGCACGCCTTGGGCATTCAGCCTCCAGGTGGAGACGACGCTCCGTAAACAGGGCTTCGGAAGCGGGCAACCCAGCAGCCCATATTCCCATGGATGTTCCCATGTGGGCCTTTTTTGCCCCCCTAAAAACACAAAACCCCTGAAAACTTTAACGTTTTCAGGGGTTTAGTCGTTTCAAATTTGGCGGTGAAGGAGAGATTCGAACTCTCGATACAGTTTCCTGTATACACACTTTCCAGGCGTGCTCCTTAAGCCACTCGGACACTTCACCGTATCTCTTCAAACATGTTCTGTCTGTCGAGGCGCGCTAATGTAGTCGAAAGCTTTTCTGATGGCAAACTTTTTTTCAGAATTTTCATGCGGTTAAGACAAAAAGGCGTTTCGCCCCACCTTGGGCGATGGCAAACCGGCCAATCTCTGGTGACGGCCGCCCTTCTATATAGAAGCAGAACGGCGTGCTACGCCGGGCGCGGCCGGAAACGGTGACCGGCGAGTCAGTCACAGCGCTTTACCTGGCCTACGGTGGTGGGTAACGTCTGCCCATCTTTCTTACAAGGAATAGCGTCATGAGTGAGTTGATTGCCTACCACCTCGAAGACGGTATCGCGACCCTGACCCTGAACAACGGCAAGGTCAATGCCATTTCCCCGGACGTGATTGCGGCGTTCAACGCGGCGCTGGATCAGGCGAAGACTGATCGTGCCATCGTGATCATTACCGGTCAGCCGGGGATTCTGTCGGGCGGCTATGACTTGAAGGTGATGACCGCCGGCCCGAAAGAAGCCGTGGCGCTGGTGACTGCGGGTTCGACACTCGCCCGTCGCCTGCTGTCCCACCCGTTTCCGGTGATCGTTGCCTGCCCAGGCCACGCCGTGGCCAAAGGTGCATTCCTGCTGCTGTCCGCCGACTACCGCATCGGTGTTGACGGCCCGTTCAGCATCGGTCTGAACGAAGTGCAAATCGGCATGACCATGCACCACGCCGGCATCGAGCTGGCGCGTGATCGTCTGCGTCGTTCGGCGTTCCACCGTTCGGTGATCAACGGCGAGATGTTTGATCCGAAAAGCGCGGTGGATGCCGGCTTCCTCGACAAGGTGGTGGCTGTCGAAGAGCTGCAAGGCGCAGCCCTGGCAGCGGCGCGTCAGTTGAAGAAGATCAACATGAACGCGCACAAGAACACCAAGCTCAAAGTGCGCAAGGCGCTGCTCGAAGCCCTCGACAACGCGATCATCCAGGATCAGGAACATCTGGGCTAAGCCCACGCTTCCCGAGCCGAAGAAAAGCCCGACCGTCGTGTCGGGCTTTTTCTTGCGCGTTCGGTTGATCATCCGCCGACAGCTCTAGGACACGTCTGACGATCAACTTGGAAACATGCGCTTAAACATCGCCTATCTCCGGACTCTATAGCAGCAATTGCCGAAAACAGTGCACATTCGTACACTGCGCCACCTTTTGTCCCGGTGGGGCCTGAAAATGCTGTTTGTGTTTCGTATGTTATTGATGGGCCTGCACTTTGTTCTGGCCGGCGTGTTGGGGGTGATCCTCGGGATGTGCCGGCCGTTCAATCCGGACAACAGCCGACTGTGCGCCCGCCTCTACGCGCTTCCGGCCATGTGCATTCTGCGCTTGCGGGTAAAAGCCGACGTCGGCCCGTTGATGAACAAGCCAGACAGTTGCGTGATTGTCGCCAACCATCAGTCCAACTACGACCTGTTCGTGTTCGGCAACGTGGTGCCCCGGCGGACCGTGTGCATCGGCAAGAAAAGCCTGAAATGGGTGCCGCTGTTCGGGCAACTGTTCTGGCTCGCGGGCAATGTGTTGATCGATCGTGGGAACGCGCACAAGGCGCGCAAGTCGATGCTCACCACCACCCACACCTTGCAGCACGAAGACACGTCGATCTGGGTATTCCCGGAAGGCACGCGCAACCTCGGTGAAGAACTGCTGCCGTTCAAGAAAGGCGCGTTCCAGATGGCGATCGCCGCCGGTGTGCCGATCGTGCCGGTGTGCGTCAGCAGCTACATCAAGCACATGCGCCTGAACCGCTGGCGCAGCGGGAAAATTCTCATACGCTCGCTGCCGGCGATTCCTACAGCCGGGTTGACCATGGATGACATGCCCATGCTCATGTCTCAGTGCCGCGAGCAGATGCGCGAATGCATCGCCGCGATGGATCAGCAGCTGCAAGCTGCGTGAAAAACCAACCCGCCTCGTGCGGGTTTTCTTTTGCCGGGTGAACTGTACAGATTTCACTGACTCTCAAGCAGCGACACAGCTAAGCTGAAGCCTTGTATTCCCTGCCATCTGCCAAGAAGAAGTGAACCACCACCATGGGTCGAGTTGTTGCTGCTGCGGTTTACAGCGCCGGTAAGAAAGTCACCAATATCACGCTTGACGAAGGTGCCGCCTGGGCCGCAAAAACCGGACATTTTGTCTGGATCGGCCTGGAAGAGCCGGACGCTCAGGAGCTGGCCAATCTGCAGCGCCAGTTCAACCTGCACGAACTGGCCATCGAAGACGCCCTGGAAAAACACAGCCGGCCGAAGCTGGAAACCTTTGGTGACGCCTTGTTTATCGTCACCTACTCGCCGATCCGCGAACATGGGATCTTGCAGTTCATCGAAACGCACATCTTCGCCGGCAAGGGCTACATCATTACCGCCCGCAACGGTCACTCGGCGTCCTACGCGCATGTCCGCCAACGCTGTGAGGCGCGGCCGCTGCTGCTGGAGCACGGCGAAGATTTCGTCCTGTATGCGCTGCTGGATTTCGTCATCGAAAACTACCAGCCGGTGGGCGAAGCGATTCATGCCGAGATCGATGAACTGGAGCGCAACGTGCTGTGCAGTGCGTTGAACGAACATGACATTCAGAAACTCCACGGCCTGCGCCGCGACGTGTTGCGCCTGCGCCGCTATGCAGCGCCGATGGTGGAGATTGGCGAGGAGCTGCAGAAGCTGAGCTTCCCGTTCATCGACAAGAACATGCGCCCGTACTTCCGCGATGTGCAGATTCACGTCACGCGGCAGATGGAAGACCTGACTACGCTGGCGGATATCGCCAGCCAGACCATCGAAATCGGCGTGCTGCTCGAGGCGTCACGGCAGAGTGTGGTGCAACGCAAGTTTGCCGCGTGGGCGGCGATTCTGGCGTTCCCGACGGCGGTGGCGGGGATTTACGGGATGAACTTCCAGAACATGCCGGAGCTGAGCTGGCACTACGGCTATTTCGCCGTGTTGGGGTTTATTACGGTGGGGTGTGTGAGTTTGTGGGCGAGTTTCAAGAGGTCGGGGTGGTTGTAGGGAAGCAAAAGCAAAAGATCGCAGCCTGCGGCAGCTCCTACAGTGTGTAACCACCCCGATGTAGGAACTGCCGCAGGCTGCGATCTTTTGATCTGCTATCAAGCAGCCTCAGGCTTGTGCGCCACAAACCGCATCATCCATTCCGCCACGGTGGTGCCATGGTGCTCCTGCTCGAGGCTGGCCACGCCTTTCGAGTAGATCTGCGAACCCAGCGCTTCCTGGCGCAGATCCAGCAGCGCCCGCGAATAGTCGTGAATGAATTCCGGGTGCCCCTGGAAGCACAGCACCTGATCGTTGATGTGGTACGCGGCAAACGGGCAGAAATCGCTGGAAGCGATGACCGTGGCGTTTTCCGGCAGCGCAGTGACCTGATCCTGGTGGCTGATCAGCAGCGTCAGCTCTTCTCGCACCGGGCTCATCCACGGCGCCTTGGCCGCCAGTTTGTAGTTGTGGGTGCCGACGCCCCAGCCTTGGCTGGCGCGCTCGCTCTTGCCACCTAGCAGCAGCGCCAGCAATTGATGGCCGAAGCACACGCCGAGCAGCTTGTCGCCACGCTCGTAGCGGGTCAGCAGGTATTGCTTGAGGGTCTGGATCCACGGGTCGGTGCCGAACGAATCGGCCTTGCTGCCGGTGATCAGGTACGCATCGAAGGTCAGGTCGTCGCTGGGGTATTCGCCCTGCATCACGTTGTACACGGTGAACTCGGCGGCAATCGGTTGCTGCGAGAACAGGCGCTGAAACATCTGCCCGTAACCCTGATATTGATCGACCAATTCCGGACGCAGGATGTCGGTTTCCAGAATGCAGATGCGTAGCGACATAAAAAATACCTGACACGTGATGGGAATAATGAACACTCCAGAGCCTGCCTTGAAACACCCCGGCAAGGCAAGCCCCGCAGCGTTCAGCCGATCACTTAAAACAGCTCGCCTTTCGCGGCTTTCTCCAGCAGCAGCGCCGGTGGCGCAAAGCGCTCGCCGTACTGCTCGGCCAGATACTGCGCGCGTGCGACAAAGTCCTGCACCCCGTATTGATTGATGAACTGCAACGCGCCGCCGGTCCACGGTGCAAAGCCGATGCCGAAGATCGAGCCGACGTTGGCATCCGCCGTCGAAGTCAGCACGCCCTCCTCCACGCAGCGCACGGTTTCCAGGGCCTGCACGAACAGCAGACGATCACGCACATCCTTCGGCGAAATCTGCCCGTCGGCCTTCTCGAAGCGCGTCTTCAACTCCGGCCACAGATGTTTCTGACCACCCGCCGGGTAATCGTAGAAACCACCGCCAGCGGCTTTGCCCGGGCGCTTGTATTCGTTGAGCAGCAAGTCAATCACGGCGAAGGCCGGGTGTTCTATCAGCGGTTTCCCTTCCGCTTGCAGGTCTTTGGCCGTTTGCTGACGGATATGGCTCATCAGGCTGAGGGAAACTTCGTCGGAGATCGCCAGCGGCCCGACCGGCATCCCAGCCTTGCGCGCTTCGGTCTCGATCATCGGCGCGCTCACGCCCTCGCCGAGCATGGCGATGCCTTCATTGGTGAAGGTGCCAAACACCCGCGAGGTAAAGAAGCCGCGACTGTCATTGACCACGATCGGGGTTTTCTTGATTTGCAGGACGAAGTCGAAACCGCGCGCCAGGGTTTCAGCACTGGTCTGCGCACCCTTGATGATTTCCACCAACGGCATTTTGTCCACCGGGCTGAAGAAGTGCAGACCGATGAACTTACTCTGATCGGGTACTGCGGTCGCCAGCCCGGTGATCGGCAAGGTCGAAGTGTTGGAGGCAATCACCGCGTCAGCACCGACAATCTTTTGCGCTGCCGACGAGACATTGGCCTTGAGTTCGCGATCCTCGAACACCGCCTCGATGATCAGATCACAACCCGCCAGATCCGCATCATTTTCAGTGATGTGAATCCGCGCCAGCACCGCTTCGCGCTTTTCGGCCGTCATCTGGCCACGGGCGACTTTCTTGTCCAGCAGCGCCGCCGAATGGGCCCTGCCCTTCTCGGCCGCCGCCAGGTTGATGTCCTTGAGCACCACATCGATGCCAGCCGAGGCACTGACGAAGGCGATCCCGGCGCCCATCATGCCCGCACCGAGCACACCGACCTTGCGCGTGACATACGGCGCAAACCCTTGCGGACGCGAGCCACCGGCATTGATCTCGTTGAGCTGGAACCAGAAGGTGCCGATCAGGTTTTTCGAGATCTGCCCGGTGGTCAGTTCGGTGAAATAGCGGGTTTCGATCAGGTGCGCAGTGTCGAAATCGACCTGTGCGCCCTCCACCGCCGCACACAGAATCTTCTCTGGCGCCGGCAGCGTGCCCTGAGTCTTGCTGCGCAGGATCGACGGCGCTATCGCCAGCATCTGCGCGACTTTCGGATTCGACGGTGTGCCGCCGGGGATCTGATAGCCCTTCACGTCCCAACGCTGCACCGCACTCGGGTTGGCGACAATCCAGGCGCGCGCCTTGGCCAGCAACTCGTCACGATCCGCCGCCAGTTCATCGATCAGACCGGCCTGCAATGCCTGTTGCGGGCGCACCTTTTTGCCTTCGAGCAAGTACGGCAAGGCTTTTTCGATGCCGAGCATACGCACCATGCGCACCACCCCGCCGCCGCCCGGCAGCAGGCCCAGCGTCACTTCAGGCAGACCGAGTTGCACCATCGCATCGTCCAGCGCCACCCGGTGATGGCAGGCCAGACAGATTTCCCAGCCACCGCCAAGCGCGGCGCCGTTGATCGCCGCGACCACCGGTTTGCCGAGGGTTTCCAGGGTGCGCAACTGCCCCTTGAGGCTCAGCACCATGTCATAGAACGCTTTGGCCTCGGGTTTGCCGACCTTGATCAGCTCATTGAGGTCGCCGCCGGCAAAGAAGGTTTTCTTCGCCGAGGTGATGATCACCCCGGCGATGCTGTCTTTTTCCGCCACCAGCCGCGCAACGCAGGCGCCCATGGCATCGCGGTACACGGCGTTCATGGTGTTGGCGCTCTGGCCCGGCATGTCGATGGTCAACACGACGATGGCGTCCTGGCCTTTTTCGTAACGAATGGCTTCGCTCATAACAAGGTTTCCTTGAATTCGGGGCTCAGAGGCGTTCGATGATGGTGGCAATGCCCATGCCGCCGCCGACGCACAGCGTCGCCAGGCCGTAGCGCAGGCGCCGGGTTTCCAGTTCATCGAGCAAGGTGCCGAGGATCGCGCAACCGGTCGCGCCCAGCGGGTGGCCCATGGCGATCGAGCCGCCGTTGACGTTGACTTTGTCCGGGTCCACCGCCATGTCCTTGATGAACTTGAGCACCACCGAGGCAAATGCCTCATTGACCTCGAACAGGTCGATGTCTTCCACGCGCAAACCCGCCTTGGCCAAGGCCTTGCGGGTGGCCGGTGCCGGGCCGGTGAGCATGATGGTCGGGTCAGTGCTGGTGACCGCCGTGGCGACGATCCGGGCCCGTGGTTGCAGGCCGAGCGCACGACCCTTGGCTTCGGAGCCGATCAACATCAGCGCCGCACCGTCAACGATCCCGGAGCTGTTGCCCGGCGTATGCACGTGGTTGATCCGCTCGACGTGGCTGTAGACCCGCAGCGCGGTGGCATCAAACCCCATCTGGCCGATCATTTCGAAACTTGGCTTGAGTTTGCCGAGGCCTTCCATCGTCGACTCGGCGCGAATGAATTCGTCGTGATCGAGCAGGATGATGCCGTTCTGATCCTGCACCGGCACCAGCGACTTGTTGAACGAGCCGTCGGCCCGCGCCCGTGCGGCTTTTTGCTGCGAGTGCAGCGCGTAGGCATCGACATCCTCACGACTGAAGCCTTCAAGGGTGGCGATCAGGTCCGCACCAACGCCCTGCGGGGTGAAGTGGCTGTGCAGATTGGTTTGCGGATCCAGTGCCCAGGCGCCGCCGTCGCTGCCCATCGGCACCCGCGACATCGACTCGACGCCACCGACCACCACCAGATCCTCGAAGCCCGAGCGCACCTTCATCGCACCGAGGTTGACCGCTTCCAGACCCGAGGCGCAGAAGCGGTTGATCTGCACACCGGCCACGCTAACGTCCCAATCCGCCACCTGCACCGCAGTCTTGGCAATGTCCGAGCCCTGATCGCCAATCGGCGTGACGCAGCCGAGCACCACGTCATCGACCTGACTGGTGTCCAGCGCGGTACGGCTTTGCAGTGCGGTCAGCAATCCGGCGACCAGATTCACCGGTTTGACACTGTGCAGCGCGCCATCGGCCTTGCCTTTGCCGCGGGGCGTGCGTAACGCATCGAAAATCAAAGCTTGGGTCATGACGCCCTCGAACCTGTGCGGTGAGTGAATTTCGTAGTGTCACTGTTGTCCCGAGCGCGCATGGATTCAATGACCACAGCGCTCAATGACGTTGACGTGCACGCTCAGACGGACGGTCATCCATCCTCAGGTGAACCGGTTCAGGTCAGCGAGTTGTCTAGCAAGCGGGCGGCGAAGAAGCTGGCAATGAGCCTCATGCCGTTTTTATCGCAAACGGCAGCAAATACATATGAAATGGATCTAAGCCAAGCGTGACGCGGGCTCTAAGGTAGTAAATGTACGTCAGGGTCGTCGGGTTTTGCCGGGGCCGACGTTCTTCAACAGGAAGTGCAGCGTTTGCCGTCATGGATATGCAGGCAGACATCAGGAAATAACAATAAAGGCGGTCAAGCCATGTTCAAACAACCGAAAGTTCGTCAAGCAGGACTCATTCTTTTCGCCACCACGCTGCTGTTGATTTTGCCCAATCTGACCAAGGTGATTGGCTGACTCAAGCGGCAGGCGTCCGTTATCGCCAGACAAAATGTGACTGGCCCGCTACCCGGGCCAGCGTGGCTGTGCGAACCTTTGCGCACTTCCACGACAGGGACGGCGATCATTTGAAAACGCTCATTGTGTTCTGGGCCTTGCTGCTGAGCATGCCCTTGTGTGCGGCGCAGCTCACGCTGGAGCTGGGCGCGAACAGTCGCACCTGGCAGACCGAAGAGTTGCTCAAGCATCCGCAAGCACAAACTCTGACCATCAAGAACGATGTGTCCTACAAGAAAGACATGACTTATCGCGCCGTGCCCGTGGCGGCGCTGCTCACCGGGATCAAACCGGCCGATCACCTGCAAGCGGTGGCGCTGGACGGGTTTGCCGCCGAACTGGCCGCTGCGCCGTTGCTCAACAGCAAAGGCGCGCAGGCTTGGCTGGCGATCGAGGACCCGACGCAGCCGTGGCCGCCGCTGTCCGAGGGTAAACACAGCGCCGGGCCGTTCTATCTGGTGTGGACTGACCCGCAAGCCGGCAACATCAGCCCTGAGCAATGGCCGTTCCAAGTGGCGAGCATCAAGCGCATGGCGCCGGTGGCCGAGCGCTTCCCGGCGCTGTTGCCGGATCCCAAGCTGAAAGCGGATGACCCGGTGAATCAGGGTTTTGCGCTGTTCCAGAAGAACTGCCTGGCCTGCCACCGGTTGAACGGTGCGGGGGATGCGCAGTTCGGGCCGGATCTGAATATTCCGTACAACCCGACCGAGTATTTCGGCGCGGATTTTCTCAAGCGCTACATTCGCGATCCGCAGAGTTTGCGCCAGTGGCCTCAGGCGAAGATGCCGGGGTTTTCGGCAGAGGTGTTGCCGGAGAGGGATTTGCAGTTGTTGATCGGCTATTTGCAACACATGGCTGGGCGCAAGGTTAAGCCCTGATGCAACTCCCCATGTGGGAGCGAGCCTGCTCGCGAAAGCGGAGTTTCAGACACCACATTGCTGACTGATAAACCGCTTTCGCGAGCAGGCTCGCTCCTACAGGGTTTTGTGTGAAGCAAATTACTGTTGTTGCACGGAGATAACCGGCGTCGGCGACACGAACACCTTCGCATGCATCTGCTCACAACCACCGCCCCGTCGCATGCCGCGCACCGGGCAGGCATCCAGATAATCCAGGCCCACCGCCAGTTTCAGATGGCGCTCCGGGCGGGCCAATTGGTTGGTCACATCAAAGCTGTACCAGGCGTCATCCAGCCACGCTTCGGCCCAGGCGTGACTGGCCAGGTGCTCGGCGTCCTCGCTGTACAGATAACCCGACACATAACGCGACGGAATCCCCAGGCTGCGTGCACAGGCGAGAAAGGCATGGGTGTGATCCTGGCAAACCCCGGCGCGCCCGGCAAAGGCTTCGGCGGCGCTGGTGTCGACTTCAGTCGAACCCGGCGTGTAGCTGATGTGCTGGTTCAAACCATGCATCAGGTCGATCAGCGCAGTGCGATCGCGCCGCTGTTTGCAGGATTTGTCGGCAAACGCCCGTAGCGCTTCGTCGGCCTCGGTCAGCCGGGTGAAACGCAGGAACGGCAGCGCCGACTGGCTCTCATGCTCAGCCTCGCGCAATTCGTCGATATCGACCTGGCCACGGGCGCCGATAATGATCGCTTCGTGCGGCTCGTCCATGGTCAGCACATGCAGGATGTTGCCGAACGGATCGAGCTGGGCGCGCACCGGACGCGGCAGGTCGAGCTGCCAGCTCAACACGTGCTGACGCTCGCTGTCGTGCGGGGTCAGGCGCAGATACTGGATGCTCGCCCGCACCTGATCTTCATAGTGATAGGTGGTCTCGTGGCTTATGGAAAGTCTCATGCAGCCTCCAGGTATGAACTGTGAATCGCGTTGCCCAACTGGCGCACCAGCGGGATGAATTCGGTGAGCCAGGCGTGCAGGCCTTCGGCGAGGATTTCGTTGATACCGGTGTAGCGCAGACGCGCGTCCATTTCGGCAGCAAGGCGTTGTGCCGGACGGCCATTGGCGCCGGGCAACTGGGCGAGGATCTGGTCGATTTCCTCGGTGCAGGCGCGCAGTGAGCGCGGCACATCGGCGCGCAACAGCAGCAGCTCGGCGACATGCCGGGCGCCGGGGGCGTCGCGGTAGATCTCGGTGTAGGCCTCGAACGATGACAGCGCTCGCAACAGTGCACTCCACTGGTAATAGGCGTGCGCCGTACCGTCACTGACGGCCTCGGCCTGATCGCCGGCCATTTCATAGCGCGCATCGAGCAGGCGCAGCGTGTTGTCCGCACGCTCGATGAACGTCCCCAGACGAATGAAGCGGAACGCATCGTTGCGCATGATCGTGCCGTAGGACGCGCCACGGAACAGGTGCGAGCGCTCCTTGATCCACTCGCAGAAACGGCTCATGCCGTAACGACTGAGGCCCTGCTCGGCAATGCCGCGAATTTCCAGCCAGGTAGCGTTGATGTTCTCCCACATGTCCGCGGTGATACGCCCGCGCACCGCATGCGCACTGGCTCGCGCTGCGCCGAGGCAGCTGTAGATGCTCGCCGGGTTGGCCGCGTCCAGGGCGAAGAAGTGCAGCAGGCGTTCGGCATGCAGTTCGCCGTGACGCTCCAGGTAATCGTCGAGGGTGCCGGTGATCAACAGCGGCATCGCCAGTTCGTGCAAACCGTCGCCGCGACCGTCCTGCGGCATCAGCGACAGCGAATAGCTGATATCGAGCATCCGTGCGAGGTTTTCCGCCCGCTCCAGGTAACGCGACATCCAGTACAGATCCGAGGCAGTTCTACTTAACATGGCAAGCTTCCTTCAATCCTCGACCACCCAGGTGTCCTTGGTGCCGCCGCCCTGGGAGGAGTTCACCACCAGGGAGCCTTCACGCAGGGCGACACGGGTCAAACCGCCGGGCACGACCCGGGTTTCGCGGCCAGACAATACAAACGGACGCAAGTCGATATGACGCGGCGCAATGCCGTTTTCGACAAAGGTCGGACAGGTCGACAGCGACAATGTCGGCTGCGCAATGTACGCGTGGGGCTTGGCCTTGATCCGCTCACGGAACGCATCGATCTGCGCCGTGGTTGACGCCGGCCCCACCAGCATTCCGTAACCGCCGGAGCCCTGGGTCTCCTTGACCACCAGATCCGGAAGATTGGCCAGTACGTGGGAAAGTTCCGAGGGGTTGCGGCACTGCCAGGTCGGCACGTTCTTCAGGATCGGTTCTTCATCGAGGTAGAAACGGATCATCTCGGTGACAAACGGGTACACCGATTTGTCATCCGCCACGCCGGTGCCAATAGCATTGGCCAGCACCACGTTGCCGGAACGATAGGACGACAGCAGCCCCGGCACACCGAGCATCGAGTCGGGGTTGAATGCCAGCGGATCGAGGAACGCGTCGTCGAGACGGCGGTAGATCACGTCCACCGCTTTCGGCCCGTCGGTGGTGCGCATGTACACCTTGTCGTCACGCACGAACAGGTCGGCGCCCTCCACCAGTTCAACGCCCATTTCTCGCGCCAGGAAAGCGTGTTCGAAGAACGCACTGTTGAAGCGCCCCGGCGTCAGCACCACCACACTCGGGTCGTCGATCGGGCTGGAGCTCTTCAGGGTGTCGAGCAACAGATTCGGGTAGTGGTCGATGGGCGCGATGCGCTGGGCGGCGAACAGCTCCGGGAACAGGCGCATCATCATTTTGCGGTCTTCGAGCATGTAGCTGACGCCGCTCGGCGTGCGCAGGTTATCTTCGAGCACGTAATAAGTACCGTCGCCATCGCGCACCAGATCGACGCCGGAGATGTGCGAATAGATGTCGCGGTGCAGATCCAGGCCCTGCATCGCCAACTGGTACTGCTCGTTGGCCAGCACCTGTTCGGCGGGGATGATCCCGGCCTTGATGATGCGCTGCTCGTGATAGAGGTCGGCGAGGAACATGTTCAACGCCTTGACCCGCTGGATGCAGCCACGCTCGACGATCCGCCACTCGCTGGCGGGAATGCTGCGCGGAATGGTGTCGAACGGAATCAGGCGCTCGGTACCCTGCTCGTCGCCATAGAGCGTGAACGTGATCCCGGCCCGGTGGAAAAGCAGATCGGCCTCGCGTCGCCGTTGTGCCAGCAACTCGTCAGGCGTGTCGGCCAGCCAGCGGGCGAACTCCCGGTAATGCGGGCGGACCTGGCCGCCGGCATCGTACATTTCATCAAAATAGGTGCGGATCATGCCGTACTCCTTGTCACCCGGACCTACAGGCCTTCGCA
Source organism: Pseudomonas sp. JAI115 (assembly GCF_014200835.1). Taxonomy (NCBI): domain Bacteria; kingdom Pseudomonadati; phylum Pseudomonadota; class Gammaproteobacteria; order Pseudomonadales; family Pseudomonadaceae; genus Pseudomonas; species Pseudomonas sp. JAI115. The sequence goes on along the minus strand of NZ_JACHCY010000002.1, from coordinate 645,258 downwards.
AGGCCCGTGCCATCGGCATAAACGCTTTGATTTCAATCGGTTGGAGAATCACGCCGCAAGCACCGCACCATTCCTGTGCGGCAATGGCCCCAACCGGATTGCCCCCGCTTCATTGCGACGCATTGCATCGCCTATCACCAGCATAGTCAGAGTTGATTTCACCGCTCGCACCGAGCTGCGGATAATCGGCGCATTCGCTGAAAACTTCCCCGGTGAAGGTTTCAGCTCCACTGATCCGGACTGCCCGCGCAGTCCCCGCAGGCCGTAACCCTGACCGGTTTCCTCTCCTTATCGGTCTTCCCTTTAGCCGCCCTCTCCGGTGGCTTTTTTTTGCCCGGGATTCTTGTTTCAGGGTTTTGCCACGGGCTATTCGGCGGCCAGAAACGACAACGGCCAACCCGAAGGTCAGCCGTTGCTCAATACCTGAAACCAGAGATCAGTTCAGACGATGGCGGTTACGCACCTCCTGCTTGACGCCCCAGCCCTCGATGATGCCGCCCAGCGGCTCGACCACGGCGGAGAAGCCCTGCTCGAAATCGCCAATGTCGTCATAGGTTGCGTACATCACTTTGCTCAGTTCCAGCGACCAGGCGCCATCGTCGCGCGCACTGACCTGGGCATTGATGGATTCACCACGAAATTTGCCTGCCGCCCTGCGCGCCCGCTCCTCGTCCGGGAAAATGGCGTAGAACTCGATGGGATGGAACCGGGAAAAGTCGAAACCGCCTTCTTTCATGCGGCGCAGAACATTGCTGCTGATGTCTTCTTGATAGGCTGTGCTCATGAATCGTCCCCCTCGGATAGATGGATAGACTTTCCGTATTCCCGCCCCGGGCCTTACAGGCCAAAGTACTTCGGCAACGTGGTTGCACGCGGGAAACAAGCATGTAGCTGACAAGACCAGACCTTAGCGATTGTTTCGCTGATCTCGCTTGCAGAGTAGCCCCAAGATAGAGCTGCTGCCAAGGCCTGGTGCTTCAAGTGACAGGAAGAATTTCAGATTGGCGTGATACTGCGGATTTCGATGCTGTTCTGGGTTTTCAGGCTTTTCACGCCAGCGTCGGTGGTGCGCCCTTCAAGATCGTTCATATCCAGTTCGGCGGCCACCGGCAGGAGCCGTTCCTTGATCAGGCGTGCAGCCTCGTCGTCGCTGGGGCATTCCGCGCGCTCGAACACCTCATCGACAATTTCACCATGATCGTCCACGAAAGTGACTTTCCACTTTTGCATCGGTGCCTCCTCGATCAAACCCGCAAATGGGCTTACTACCATCTCGACTTTTGGCGAGATTGATCGTTCAAAAGGATTGCAGCGGACGAACATGAAAAAAAATATATCCACTGTAGGAGTTGCCGCAGGCTGCGATCTTTTGACTTTGATTGTTTAAAAAGCAAGATCAAAAGATCGCAGCCTGCGGCAGCTCCTACAGGGGTTTTGCAGGGCTTTTAGTCGTTGCTTGGCTTGTTGATCGCCTGCAACACGTACTGCGGCAGCGCAAATGCGCCGATGTGGATTTCCGGATTGTAGTAGCGGGTGACGATGCCGCTGCCGATGAAGCGCTGTTGCAGGGTTTCACGGCTCAGTTTGCGGTAGGCAGGGTTGGTCGAGCCCCAGGCGAAGGTCATCGACCCGCCGATGTAGGTCGGCACGGCCGCCTGATAGAAGTGCCAGTCCGGGAACAGGCTGCGCAGGCGACCGGCAGTGGTTTTGACTTCGTCGATCTGCATGAACGGCGTGCCGTTCTGGGTCACGAGGATCCCGCCTTCGTTCAGGCAACGGTGGCACGCCTGATAGAAGTTCTCCGAGAACAGCACTTCGCCCGGGCCGATCGGGTCGGTGGAGTCGGAGATGATCACGTCGAATTTTTCCGTGGTGGTGGCGACGAAACGCATGCCGTCGTCGATCACCAGGTTCAGCCGTGGGTCGTCGTAGGCGCCCTTGGAGTGGTTCGGCAGGAATTCCTTGCACATGTCGACCACGGTGCCGTCGATCTCGACCATGGTGATGTGCTCGACGCTGGCGTGCTTGGTCACTTCGCGCAGCATGCCGCCGTCGCCGCCGCCGATGATCAGCACGCGTTTGGCGGTGCCGTGGGCGAGGATCGGCACGTGGGTGAGCATTTCGTGGTAGATGAATTCATCGGCTTCGGTGGTCTGGATTACGCCGTCCAGCGCCATCACCCGGCCCATGCGCGGGTTCTGGAAAATCACCAGGTGCTGGTGTTCGGTGCGCACTTCGTGCAGCAGTTTTTCCATGCGAAAACGCTGGCCGTAGCCTTCGTAGAGGGTTTCCAGGTACTCGCTGGTTTTGGTGACGGTCATGGTCAAGTGCTCCGATGAATGCGCGGGCGCCAATCGTGGGGGACGATTGCCCGGGAAAGGCGCGCATTCTACGTTGCCGAAGATGACAGGTCGAACCTTCCTCCGACAGAGCACACTCTGGAGGTATCGCAAGACCAATGTGGGAGCGGGCTTGCTCGCGAAAGCGGAGTGTCATTCAACCTGTGTTTCGACTGAACAATCGCCTTCGCGAGCAAGCCCGCTCCCACAGGGGATCAGCGTGTTTTCGGGAAAGCGTCAGACCCGCACATTGCCCCGTGGCCCGGCGATCGCCCAGATGATCAGGCCCAGTACTGGCAGGAGGATGATCAGCAGAACCCAGAGGATTTTCATCCCGGTCTCGGCGCCGCTTTTCAGTACGTTGATGATCGCCCAGATATCGAGGGCAAGAATGATCAGGCCAATCAGACCGTTGAACGTGGAACCCATGGTGTCGCTCCAGAATAGTGGCATGCACTTTTAGGATAGACGGTCGCGCGCAGGGTTCCCTTTTATTGCGTTCAGACGTGAACGGCGACTTTCAGCGCTTCCAGCGAAGGCCCGGCAGCGATGCCGACTTCGGCGCACAGCTCCAGCACCCGTGGCACGTCGTTGCCGTAGACCAGCACCACTTGCAACTCGTCGTCGAGCAACTGGCTGAAGTTCATCAGCGTGTAACCGCCGTTTTCCTTGTTCAGGCTGCTCATCTGCACCTGGATGCGATTGAGCGCAGTCAACGCTTCGGTCTTGGCCAGTTGTTTGGGCTTGAGGTTGAAATCGACGCCCGGGCCGAACGAGGCGACGATCTGCGCGAACAGGTCAGCGTAGGTATCAGCCTGGAACAGCACGGTTTCCGGCAGGCTGCCGACCACCACCCACTCGCCCAGCGGGATCGGGAAGGTGTCGTCGTAGTTGATGTCCGGGTTGGCTGCCAGAAAGGCGTCGGCATCAGCGTAGGCCTGCGCCGCTTCGTCCGCCACGTTCAGGATCTCGTCCTCGCCCATGCAGCCGGAGCTAATTTTGCTGATGAGTTCAACGAGTGCGGCTTTCATGAGGGCGGATCCTGTGGAAGGTTGAATTTGAGGGCGCGGAGGATAGCGCACAAAGCAAAAGATCGCAGCCTGCGGCAGCTCCTACAGGTTTAGTGTTTGTTCGCCAAATGGGCGGCAAACGCAATCATTGTAGGAGCTGCCGCAGGCTGCGATCTTTTGACCTTATCAGGCCAGCAGTTTTTCCAGCTGCGCCGTGGTATCGACTGCGCCCATGGTGCGGGCCGCGTCCAGCGCGGTGACGCCATTGGCATCCTTGGCTTGCGGGTCGGCGCCCTTGCTGATCAGGTATTCAACGATTTCAACACGGTTGAACATCGCCGCCATCATCAACGCGGTGCGGCCGTCGAAGGACGAACCTTCGATCTCGGCGCCCGCTTCCACCAGCGCCTTGACCACCGCCAGATCGCCCTTGAACGCGGCGCCGGCAATCGGGCTCTGGCCGTTGCCGTTACGCATTTCCGGGTCGGCCTTGTGCTTGAGCAGCACCTGCACCGCGTCAACATGGCCATAGTAGCTGGCGAGCATCAGCAGCGTGTCGCCCTTGCTGTTTTTCAGGTTCACCGGTAATCCGGCGCTGATCAGACGATCAAGCATCAGCGCATCACCCTCGCGCGCCTTGTTGAAAACCTGCTCGGTGAATTCGGCAGCTTCTTCAGGGGTCATCTGGCGGCTCTGGTCAGACATAGGGCAACTCCACTTTCGGTTATTCGCAAAGCCGACAGTTTCCCGAGCGCGACGATAGCTGTCACCCCCTTTTTCTCAAGTCATGCCATAGCCAATCTTAATAGCGGTATTTGCCTTGATGAATATCGGCCAGAATTTCGTCCGTCACCTGCACGTAAGTCTGGGTGCCGGGCAGCCATGCGTAGATCGGGTCATCGCCCGTCTGACCGGGGTCAAAGCCTTCGTTTTTCAGCCGGGTCTTCTGGTATTTGAACGTTCCGGTGGTTTCCATTTTCACCTTCACCCGCAAGAACAGCGGCACCGCATAGGCCGGCAGGCGCTGTCGAACGAACGCGAGCAATTCAGCGAAATCCAGGGTCGCCAGCGACTCGGCGGGCGTGATTGCGGCCATACCGGCGCGGCCATTGGTGTTGCGCACCTCCACGCCGTAGGCGACTGCCTCGGAGATAAGCGGATGTTGCAGCAAGAGGTTTTCCACTTCAGTGGTCGAGACATTCTCGCCCTTCCAGCGATAGGTATCGCCGAGGCGATCGACGAACTGCGCATGACCGAAGCCGATATTGCGCAGCAGATCGCCGGTGTTGAAGAAGCGGTCGCCCTTGCTGAACACGTCGTGCAGTACCACCCTGGCGGTTTTCTGCGGGTCGGTATAGCCATCCAGCGGTGCCTTTTCATCAATCCGCGCCAGCAGCAAGCCCTGCTCGCCCTTGCCGATCTTGCGCATGAAACCATCGGCGCTGCGCAACGGCTCACCGCTGTCGTGGTCGTACGCCACCAGCTCCCAGGCCATCAGCGAAAAACCGATGGTGTTGTCGAAGTTGAGAATGTTGCTGAAGCCGATGTTGCCGTCGCTTGCCGCGTACAGCTCACAGATGTGCTCGACAGCAAACCGGGTCTTGAATTCGGCCCAGGCGCCGGGACGCAAGCCGTTGCCGATCATCTTGCGCACCGGGTGACGGCTGTCGTCGGCGCTGGCCGGTTGATCGACCAGATAACGGCACAGCTCGCCGACATAGCCGATGGTGGTCGCGCGATAACGGCGCACGTCATTCCAGAACTGGCTGGCGCTGAACTTGCGACGGATCGCGAACCCGGAGGCGCCGTTGATCGCCGAGCCCCAGCACACGCATAGGCCGGTGGCGTGGTACAGCGGCAAGGTGCAATAGACGACGTCGTCGGGGCTCATGTTCAGGGCGATCATGCCGAAGCTGGCCGAGCTGCGCATCCAGCGGCCGTGCTTGAACACCCCGGCCTTGGGCAGGCCGGTGGTACCCGACGTGTAGATGTAAAAGCACGGATCGTTGAAGAACACTTCGCCGCTGCTGGGCGGGTTTTCAGCGCAAGCGTCGGCACTGGCGCTGATCAGGTTGATGTAGCCCTCGGGCGCAATACCCGGGTGGCTATAGGTGTCACGGTCAGCGATGAACCAGGTGCGCGACGCGGCGATCGACACTTGCTCGCGGATTGCAGAAAACGCTGGCTGCAGTTCCTCGCCAAGCACAATCGCCACCGGCGCCACCAGGTTCACGCTGTGGATCAGCGTGTCGCGGGTCTGCGAAGTATTGAGCAGCGCACTGACCGCGCCGAGTTTGGCCAGCGCCAGAATGGTCACCAGCAGCTCGGGACGGTTTTCGATGAACACCGCGACCACATCGCCCTTGCCGATCCCCTGCGCGCTCAGATAGTGGGCGATGCGATTGGCCCACTGGTTGACCTGCGCATAGGTCAGCAAGACGTTGTCCTGCAAGATCGCCTGCCCCTCTGGATTGCGCAGCGTTGCTTGCTCGAAGGTCCAGCCGAGGCCACACGTTTGGGTCGGATCCGTGACGTTGGCGACTTTCATGCCCTTGACCACCCGCGGGATGGCTTTGGCGATCGTCGGCAGTTTGCGGAGCATCATGCTCCAGGTAATCGTGTCGCTCGACGCGTGACGCATGGCAGCTCCCCGGTCGGCCTGGTTGGCCGGTTTTTTTATTGTTCGGGCTGTGGGCATGACCTGCGTTGTGGGCAAGGTCGAGATCGAAAATACGTCAGCGCTTCTCGGCCTGTACACGCGGTTTTTGCAATGTTTTGTATCCGCCCTGTCACGCCTGGCGGCGGTGATTACGACTTTGCCGTTTGGTTCCGTTCAACTCATGAGAATCCCGCAAAATGCAGGATGCACGATGGCCATTCATGCAGATTGCACGAGCCATGCAAATTTCACGATTTTTAACTTATTGATTTATATACGTTTTTATTTTTCGGTGTGCTGGCACAATCGCTGCAACCTCCTCTGCATGCTTGCCATTCAAGTGCATACGGAGCTGAAAGACATGAGCCTGATCCAAGAAAAATTTACCTCGCTGTTCTCCAACTTCAACGTCACCACTGCGCCACGTCCCGATGGCGGGATTCTGCTGACGCTGCGCAGCAGTGAAGGCAAAGTGTTCAAGCGCGCCCTGACGTATCAGCAAATGCACAACGCCGACCAACTGTCGTGGGCGATCAGCGCGATCCGTCGTGACCTGGCGGAAGAAGCCAGTGAGCTGCCGCAGATTGCGATGCTGCAAAGCCAGCAGCGCTTTGCCCTGCCGACGTATCACTCGCTGTAATTTGATTCGAGGTTTTAAACAGCCTTAAACAAAAACAGGCCGGGCAGTTTTCACTGTCCGGCCTGTTTTTTTGGCTGATGCAAAACTCCGTGTGGGAGCGGGCTTGCTCGCGAAAGCGGCGTGTCAGTCAAAAATATTTGGCTGACACGCCGCTTTCGCGAGCAAGCCCGCTCCCACATTGGATTGAGGGTGGTTAGAAGGCTTCGGGTTCGATGCCGGTGAAGCTGTCGACGGTGATATGGCTTCCCAGCTCCCCACCCTCGCGCGCCAGGCCGCAGGTCTGCAGGCCTGCCGATTGAGCGGCATCCAGCTCCTCAACAATGTCGGACAGAAACAGAATGTCCTGCGGCTCGACACCAATCGCCTGTTGAATGTTGGTGTAAGACTGCGCCTCACGCTTGGGCCCCGACGTGGTATCGAAATACCCGCTGAACAGCGGTGTCAGATCTCCCGCCTCGGAGCAGCCAAAGATCAGCTTCTGCGCCTGGATCGAACCCGACGAATACACAAACAGTTGATAACCGGCCTGATGCCAGCGCTTGAGCGCTTCAACGGCATCCGGGTACACGTGGCCCTTCAACTGCCCGGCGTGATAACCCTGCGCCCAGACCATGCCTTGCAAGGCTTTGAGCGGCGTGGCTTTGCGATCTTCCTCGATCCAGCTCAAGAGAATTTCAACAACCCGTTCAACATCGGCCTGCGGTGCATTGCTGTCGCGGCGCACGGCGTCGAGTTGCTCAGCCACATCGGCACGTTCGGCGTTCTGTCGCACGAAGTCCGGCAGGTGTTTGGCCGCATACGGGAACAGCACATCAAAAACGAAACTCACCGCGCTGGTGGTGCCTTCAATGTCAGTGACAATGGCTTTGATCGGCATCGGCTCAGTCCTCCAGACGTGGGAAGCGCCCGGCGATGTCTTCGCCGGTGAAATTCGCGACCCAGCCTTCCGGGTTGTTGAACAGGCGAATCGCCACGAAGTGCGGGTGCTCGCCCATGTCGAACCAGTGCTTGGTACCGGCCGGCACCGAGATCAGGTCGTTCTTCTCGCACAACACCGCGTAGACATAATCGTCGATGTGCAGGGTAAACAGGCCACGACCGGCAACGAAAAAGCGCACTTCGTCTTCGCCATGGCGGTGTTCTTCAAGGAACTTGGCGCGCAGTTCGGCTTTTTGCGGGTGGTCGCTGTTGAGGCTGATCACATCGACGGTGATGTAACCGCGCTCGGTCATCAGTTTGTCGATCTGCTCCTGATAGGCGCTGATCACCTCCTCCTGGCTGGCGCCGGGCTGGATCTTCGCGGCGGCTTGCCAGCGGTCGAAGCGCACGCCCTGCTCGGCGAGCGTCGAGGCGATGTCTTCGAAATGGGTCAGCACCTTGTTCGGAATCTCGGGGCTGGATACGTGATAGACAGACAGGCTGCTCATGGGCAATTCCTCGGTATCGGCCTTGCCGTCCGGTTCTTGCAGACCGGTCGGGCAGTGCAGTTCATCAGGCAAATGGGCGGCTTCGGGTGAAGTCAGCCTTGGCGGTTCATGACGCTGCGGGTTTTCAACTCGCATTCAAACAGAAATTCAAAGGCCTCGATCTGCCGCAGGGCATCGCTCATCTGCGCGCCCCAGGTGTACAGGCCGTGGCCGCGAATCAGGTAACCGACGCAATCGGGATGGGCGTCGAGCCAAGGCTGCACCTTGGCGGCGAGGCGCGCAATGTCCTGATCGTTGTCGAAGATCGGCACGCGCACCCGCGACTCGTGGGTCGAGATGCCGCTGAAGGCTTTTTGCAGTTCGTAGTCTTCGAACTCGATAAAGTCTTGCGGCGTCAGGCGCGACAGCACCGTGGCGTTCACCGAGTGGGTGTGCAGCACCGCACCAATCTCCGCGCGCCAGCTGTAGAGCTGGGTGTGCAGCAGGGTTTCGGCGGAGGGCTTTTTGCCCGGTTCCAGGCTGTTGCCGGACAAATCCGTGGCGAGCACGTCGTCCAGGCCCAACTGGCCCTTGTGCTTGCCGGACACGGTCAGCAGCGCTTCGCTCGGCGACAGACGCGTCGAGTAATTGCTGCTGGTGGCCGGCGACCAGCCGCGACCATAAAGAAAACGCCCGGCGTCGACGATCTGCTGGGCGAGCTGTTCACGCGTAAGGCTCATGGCCTGTCCTCTTGCATACGTGTGGCAATGATAACGGCAGCAGCGAGCGCCGCGAGACTGGCAATACTAAAGGTCAATGTCGCGCCGAGGGCATTCCAGCTGTAACCGGAATACAACGCGCCCAGCGCGCCACCGGTGCCGGCCAGCGCCGCGTACAACGCCTGACCCTGACCTTGCTGACGCGCACCGAAGCTACGTTGCACGAACGCGATGGCAGCCGCATGAAAGCTGCCGAAGGTCGCCGCGTGCAGCACCTGGGCCAACAACAGTACCCAGAGGAATTCGGCGAACGAACCTAGCAGCAACCAGCGCAGCGCCGCCAGCAGAAAACTCGCCATCAGCACCCGGCTCAAGGAAAACCGCTCGAGAATCCGGCTCATGGCCATGAACATCAGCACTTCGGCGACCACACCCACGGCCCAGAGCATGCCGATTGTGCCGCGTGTGTAACCGAGGCGTTCAAGGTGCAAGGTCAGAAAGGTGTAATACGGGCCGTGGCTCATCTGCATCAGCGCGACACAGGCGTAAAACGCCAGCACACCGGGGCTGCGCAGCTGCTTGAGAAAGCCCTCCCCGCTCGGCCGATTACCTTGCGGTGGCTGCGCGTTCGGCACCCACAGGCTGCTGAGGACGATGCCGGCCATGATCAGCACCAGCGCCGCCGGGTAGATGTCGAGGCTCAGCCATTCGAATAAACGGCCCAGCGCGACCACGGTGATGATGAAACCGATCGAACCCCACAGGCGAATCTGGCTGTAGCGCGAGGTTTGCCCCTGCAAATGCGCGAGGGTGATGACTTCGAACTGCGGCAACACCGCGTGCCAGAAGAACGCGTGTAACGCCATGACCATCGCCAGCCAGGCGTAGGTCTTGCTGACGAACATCAGCGAGAACGTCAGCAGCGTACACACCGCGCCGAAGCGCACGATGGCCAGGCGTTTGCCGGTGTAGTCGCCGAGCCAGCCCCAGATGTTCGGCGCCACACAGCGCATCAGCATCGGGATCGCCACCAGCTCGCCGATGCGCGCGGGGCTGAAGCCGAGGTGATCGAAGTACAGCGCCAGAAACGGCGCTGTCGAACCGAGCAAGGCGAAATAGAACAGATAGAAACTGGACAGCCGCCAGTACGGGAGCGCCGCCACGGTCAGACCGCGACGGCTTGGCGATCAACCATCAAAGCTGACCCAGCACCGGGGTGCTGACGCGTACGTCGGCGTTCTGCCCACGATGACGCAGCAGGTGATCCATCAGCACGATGGCCATCATCGCTTCGGCAATCGGCGTAGCGCGGATGCCGACGCATGGGTCGTGACGGCCCTTGGTGATCACGTCCACCGGGTTGCCGTGGATGTCGATCGAACGGCCCGGGGTGGTGATGCTCGACGTCGGCTTCAGTGCCAGATGCGCGACGATCGGCTGACCGGACGAGATGCCGCCGAGGATGCCGCCAGCATTGTTGCTGAGGAAACCTTGCGGGGTCAGTTCATCGCGATGCTCGGTGCCGCGCTGGGCGACGCAGGCGAAACCGGCGCCGATTTCCACGCCTTTGACCGCGTTGATGCTCATCAGCGCATGCGCCAGTTCAGCGTCGAGGCGGTCGAAAATCGGCTCGCCGAGGCCCGGCATCACGCCTTCGGCGACTACGGTGATCTTCGCCCCGACCGAGTCCTGATCGCGGCGCAACTGGTCCATGTAGGCTTCCAGTTCCGGGACCTTGTCCGGATCCGGGCTGAAGAACGCGTTCTGTTCCACCGAATCCCAGGTCTTGAACGGGATTTCGATCGGGCCGAGCTGGCTCATGTAGCCACGGATGACGATGCCCTGGCTGGCCAGATACTTTTTGGCAATCGCACCTGCCGCCACACGCATCGCGGTTTCCCGCGCCGAGCTGCGACCGCCACCACGGTAGTCGCGCTCGCCGTATTTGTGGTGGTAGGTGTAGTCGGCGTGGGCCGGGCGGAACAGATCCTTGATCGCCGAGTAGTCCTTGGACTTTTGGTCGGTGTTGCGGATCAGCAGGCCGATCGAGCAACCGGTGGTGCGGCCTTCGAACACGCCGGAGAGGATTTCGACTTCGTCGGCTTCCTGACGCTGGGTGGTGTGGCGGCTGGTGCCCGGCTTGCGCCGATCGAGGTCGCGCTGCAGGTCTTCGAGGGAGATTTCCAGGCCCGGCGGGCAGCCGTCGACAATGGCGACCAACGCCGGACCATGGCTCTCGCCAGCGGTGGTGACAGTGAACAACTTGCCGTAGGTATTGCCGGACATGCAGGACGCTCCGTGAAATCAAACCCGAATTCGTGATGCGCGCCAGTATACGCAGGCTAACCGAGTAGTTCATCCTCGAACCTTAGTGGTGTTGGTGAGTCCAACCGGCACCTTGGCGAATGATGGCGTGATGATGCTGCGAGTTCTGATCTTGAGTCTTACCCTGTTTACCGGTTTTGCCCACGCGACTGTCCTGCAGCGCCCGATCTCTCTGGATACCGGGAGCGGTGAACTTTTCGGCTCGCTGTTGCTGCCAAAATCCGACAACCCAGTGCCGGTTGTCCTGATCCTTGCCGGCTCCGGTCCTACAGATCGTGACGGCAATAACCCCGATGGCGGGCGCAATGACAGCCTCAAGCGGCTGGCCTGGGTGCTGGCCAAACACAACATCGCCAGCGTGCGCTACGACAAGCGCGGGGTGGCTGCGAGCCGGCCGGCCACACCTGACGAGCGCAATCTGTCGGTGGAAGGCTACGTCGACGACGCCGTGGCCTGGAGCCAGAAGCTGAAAAACGACCCGCGCTTCGGCCCGTTGATTCTGCTCGGTCACAGCGAAGGTGCACTGATTGCCACCCTCGCCGCCCCGCGTGCCGACGCCGCTGCGCTGATTTCGCTGTCCGGCAGCGCCCGCCCGGTGGATCAGGTGATCCGCGAGCAACTGGCGCGCAGCCTGCCGCCACCGTTGATGTTGCGCAGCAACCAGATTCTCGACAGCCTCAAGGCCGGTCACACCGATGACAATGTGCCGCAACCGTTGCAGGTGATCTTCCGCCCGAGCGTGCAGCCGTATCTGATTTCGCTGTTCCGCCAGGACCCGGCCAAGGCTTTTGCGCAACTGAAGATGCCGGCGCTGATCGTCCAGGGCAGCAACGACATGCAGGTCGGCGTCGGCGATGCGCAGGCGCTCAAAGCGGCCAAACCCGACGCCGAACTGGTGGTGATCGAAGGTATGAACCACGTCATGCGCATCGTCCCCGCCGATGTGAAGCGGCAATTGGCCTCGTACAAGGACCCCAATTTGCCACTGGCGGCGGAACTGGGCGGCAAACTCATCGAATTTATTGACGGCATTCGCAACCGTTAACCGTAGTTTGCCCTCCAGTCCTGCAAAAAACGGCCGATAAGCCTTTGTCGCCAGCGTACCGGCTGGCGACAAGCAGAGCTTGGACAGGATCTCGCCGTTATGACTGATACCCCGACTTCACCCGACACCACCGCTGAAAAAGACGCACCGCCAGCGGTCGAGCTGCCATGGGCGGACGTCAGCGTCGAGCACCACAAGATGCTCCGCCTGGCGCCGTTGCAGACTGACCGTCACACCGGTGGCCGGCCGTTGCGCTTTGTCGAGTTCGGCTACGCCGAGCGCAACAGCAAAGAACACAGCCTGATGCGCATGGCGATCAAACTGCCCGGTCAGCGCGTGCGCAAAGAGCAGAACCATCTGGATGTGTGGGTCAATCACACCAGCAAACGTGTGCACTTCGGCCCCGACAGCGGTTTGCAGATCGAACCGTTGAACCGTGGTATCGGTCGCTTCATGGCCGCGCAAGGCATCAACTGGGCGAAAAAACGCTGGCCCGCCTACACGGTCGACGGCATGGACCTGAACAACAAGGATGCGCTGAACGAAGACACCCGTCTGCGTCGCGATCACTTTTTGCGCGTGCATGGTTTTGATGTGGTGTACGCCGATGCCCAGCATTTGAAGGGCAGCGTCAAAGAGGTACAGGTCGGTGACCTGTTGGGCGACTGGAACAGCGAGAAGCTGCAGATCGTCGAGATTCTCGAAGCGGCGCAGATGCTGCAACAGGCCGAGCAGAACCTCGCCGAGCAGGAAGTGAAGCTGAAGAAGCAGGAAGAGAAGGTCAGCAAGTTCAAGCGTGAAGACGCTGGATTGCGCTTTACCATTACCTGTCTGGTGGCGTTTGCGGTGTTTCAGGCGGGGTTGTTGATCTGGATTGCCACGCACCGCTGATGGCTTGAGACCGCGGCGCGGCTATTCGCGAGCAGGCTCGCTCCCACCTTGGAATGCACTTCCCTGTGGGAGCGAGCCTGCTCGCAAAGCTTTTAGCCTTTAGACGCGGGAAGCGAACAGCGCCTGATGCTCGCGGCACTGCTCCGCCGTCAGCATGAACACGCCATGCCCGCCGCGCTCGAAATCGAGCCAGGCGAAGTCGACTTCCGGGTACAACGCTTCGACGTGTACCTGACTATTGCCCACTTCAACGATCAACAGCCCCTTCTCGGTCAGGTGATCCGCCGCTTCGGCGAGCATCCGCCGTACCAGGTTCAGACCGTCATCTCCGCAGGCCAGACCCAGCTCCGGTTCGTGCTGGTATTCGTCCGGCATGTCGGCGAAATCTTCGGCATCAACGTACGGCGGGTTCGACACGATCAGGTCGAAACGCTGCCCCGGCAGGCCATCGAAACCATCGCCCTGCACGGTGTACACACGCTCATCGACGCCATGGCGCTCGATGTTCTGGTTGGCCACTTCCAGCGCTTCGAACGACAGGTCCGCCAGCACCACTTCAGCGTTCTGGAACTCGTAGGCGCAGGCGATACCGATGCAGCCCGAGCCGGTGCACAGGTCGAGGATGCGTGCCGGCTCGTCGCCGATCCACGGTGCGAAGCGGTTTTCGATCAGCTCGCCAATCGGCGAACGCGGGATCAGCACGCGCTCATCGACGATGAACGACATGCCGCAGAACCATGCCTCACCCAACAGGTAAGCAGTCGGGATGCGCTCTTCGATGCGGCGCTTGAGCAGGCGTTGCAGGTTGACCAGTTCGTCGTCTTCCAGCGCACAGTCGAGATAGCTGTCGGCGATCTCCCACGGCAGGTGCAAGGCACCGAGCACCAACTGCCGGGCTTCATCCCAGGCGTTGTCGGTGCCATGGCCGAAAAACAGATCCTCCCCATGGAAGCGGCTGACGGCCCAACGGATGTGGTCGCGCAGGGTACGAAGTCGGGAAGTGATCACGGGGCAGAACTCCAGAAAAAACGACTGGCGATTCTACCAGCCAAAACGCGTCACGACGACGCGGGAAACATTCGCGGCCGACAGTAGGACTTTTCTGTTTTTTGCATCAGCTATTGAACAGAACGTGTAACTTGACAAGGCTGCAGGCCAGTAACGACGCTGCCTGCGATGGTAGCGGTTCACAGAACCGCTCAGCCAGAGGACAATGCCGCAAAAGCCCCACCCCAAGGAGCCCCGAATGTCCGTTCCAAAAACGATGTTTCAACTCAGCGGCCGCGGTTACGCAGCGGCCACACTGAGCCATGCCACCGTGGTCATCATCGATGCCCAGAAAGAGTACCTCAGTGGCCCGCTGGCCCTGAGCGGCATGGACGCGGCCGTCGCGAACATCAAACAACTGGTCGCCGCGGCCCGTGCAGCCGGTCGGCCGATCGTGCACGTGCGTCATCTCGGCACCGTCGGTGGCCTGTTCGACCCGCAGGGCGAACGCGGCGAATTCATCCCCGGCCTTGAGCCACAAGGTGACGAAACCATCATCGGCAAACTGCTGCCGAGCGCGTTCCACGGCACCGAACTGCTCGACCGTTTGCAGAATCTTGGCTCGCTGGACCTGATCGTCTGCGGTTTCATGAGCCACTCCAGCGTCAGCACCACCGTACGCGCGGCGAAGAACCTGGGCTTCCGTTGCACCCTGGTCGAAGACGCCTGCGCCACCCGTGACCTGCCGTTCAAGGGCCGCGTGCTCAGCGCCGCCGTGGTGCAGGAAGCGGAAATGGCGATCATGGCCGACAACTTCGCCACCCTCGCCCTGACTCAAGATCTGATCTGATCTGCTCTGATGAGCGGCTCAGCACGCCGCTCATCCGCAAAAGCCTCGCATTTGCTTCAATTGCCTTAGCCTCAGGAACAACCCGGTCAACTCCCGGTCGAAGGGCCGATACCCATTGAGGAAGGTCGGAATGAAGTTATCCGATGGATTTGACGCACGCCGCTTGCGGCCCAAAGGCCAAAGCAACTGGCGTTTTCGATTCGGCGCAGCGATCGCCGCCATTCTGGCGACGTTCGGTGTGCTGCTGGCGATGGCCGGTGCCGCCAGCCTGCTGGGGCGCCCGCCGGCGCTCGGCGATTTGAATGCCACGCCGATGGGTTCGGCGATCATTCTCGCGGTCGGCTTGTTGTTCCTGTATTTCGGTGTGGCGCTGTGGCGTCGATGCCGGCGTCGCGTCAGGCAATCGCGGGAGCTGAACATGTCCCCGCACCTGATGAAAAAACACGACTGACTCCACGGCCTGGCTTTTTGCCGGGCCGTTTTGTTTCGACTTGGGTAAACTGGCCGCCCTTCGCGGAGGCTGACATGCAAGACGACGATTTTTCCCTGTTCAAAAGTGCGATCCAAGGCGTCAAGCCGATCAAGCACGACCGCGCCGACACTGGCAAACCCAAGGCTGACCGCGCGCAGATCGCCAAGCTGCGCCAGTCCGCCACCGTGCGCACCGACACCACCACCGTGGATGGCCTGTCCGATCAGTTCGTGATCGACGTCGGCCCCGAAGACGAGCTGATGTGGGCCCGCGACGGGGTGCAGGAAAGCCAGATGCGCAAGCTCAAGATCGGCCAGATCCCGTTCGAAGGCAGCCTCGACCTGCACGGCATGAACGTCGAAAAAGCCCGCGAGACCCTCTGGGCCTTTCTCGCCGAAGCGACCAAATTCGAAATCCGCTGCGTGCGCGTCACCCACGGCAAGGCCGTGCGCCTGGACGGCAAGCGGCCGATGATCAAAAGCCACGTCAACACCTGGCTGCGTCAGCATCCGCAAGTGCTCGGTTTCTGCTCGTGCCAGGCGAAACACGGCGGTGCCGGCGCGGTGTACGTGATGCTCAAACGCACGATGATGGAAGGCCGCGACGAATAATCGCGTTACACCGAACTTGCAGGGTTGTGTCCGCCACCGTACCCTTGCCCTTTGCGAAAATCCCCACAGGTAGTTTCATGTCCCTGGAACAGAATTACACCGCGATTCTCGGCCAACTGGGCGAGGACGTGTCCCGCGAGGGCCTGCTCGACACGCCAAAGCGTGCCGCCAAAGCCATGCAGTACCTCTGCCGCGGTTATGAACAGACGCTCGAAGAGGTCACCAACGGTGCCCTGTTCAGCTCCGACAACAGCGAAATGGTGCTGGTCAAGGACATCGAGCTGTACTCGTTGTGCGAACACCACCTGCTGCCGTTCATCGGCAAGGCCCATGTCGCGTACATCCCGAGCGGCAAGGTGCTGGGCCTGTCGAAGGTCGCGCGGATCGTCGACATGTACGCCCGCCGCCTGCAGATCCAGGAGAACCTCAGCCGCCAGATCGCCGATGCGGTGATGCAAGTCACCGGTGCGCTGGGCGTGGCCGTGGTGATCGAGGCCAAGCACATGTGCATGATGATGCGCGGTGTCGAGAAACAGAATTCGTCGATGATCACTTCGGTGATGCTCGGTGAGTTCCGCGAAAACGCGGCGACTCGCAGCGAGTTCCTCAGCCTGATCAAGTAATCGGCTGCAGAAAAAAACCGGCGTTGATCGCCGGTTTTTTTTCGCCCGTGAAAAATCGGGTAAGCTGCGCGCCCTTCTCTCTTTGCACCGTGAGGCTTTCAACGTGTTCGTAAAAGCGCTTCGTGTCGGCCTTGGCCAACTGATCATCTTCATTGACTTCATCACCCGCCCGGGCAAGAAACAGCGCCCGGCGGAGGTACAGGCGCAAGTCAACGCCGCCGCCAAAGGCCTGACCCTGTATCAGTTCCACGCCTGCCCGTTCTGCGTGAAAACCCGTCGTACGCTGCGTCGCCTGAATGTGCCGGTCGCACTGAAGGACGCGAAGAACAATGAACAGGATCGCCAGACCCTGCTGGACCAGGGCGGCAAGATCAAGGTGCCGTGCCTGCGCATTGAAGAGAATGGGCAGACGACCTGGATGTATGAGTCCAAGGTGATTATTGATTATCTGGATAAGCGGTTTGCGGCGGTCTGAGTCTTTTTGGGTGCATTTGAAGGCCCTATCGCGAGCAGGCTCACTCCTACAATTGGAATGCGTTCTCCTGTAGGAGTGAGCCTGCTCGCGATGAGGCACTTGAGGGCACCATAAATCCCAGACAAAAATAAACCGGCCCTCGAGCCGGTTTATTTTTTTCAGGCTGCTTTGTCTAGTTGCGCCTGCCTCACCACCGCCGCCAGTCGCTTCAACCCTTCATCCAGTCGCGCCGGGTCGATGTGGCTGAAATTCAAACGCAGATGCCCGAGGTTTTTATCCGGTTCGGGAAAGAACGGCTCGCCCGGCATGAACGCCACATCATTGGCCAGCGCTTCGTTGAGCAAGGTTCGCGTATCCAGCGGTTGCTTCAGCGTCAGCCAGAAAAACAACCCACCCTGCGGCATGTTCCAGTTCGCCAGATCGGAAAAGTGCGTTTCCAGCGCTGACTGGAAAGCATCCCGCCGCTGCCGGTAGAAACCGCGCAGGTCGCTCAGGTGCTGCTGATATTTTTCACTGCCGATCCACTGAAGCGCCTGCCACTGGCCGATGCGGTTGGTGTGCAGATCCGCCGACTGTTTTAGCTTGAGCAAATTCGGAAACAGGTCCGGGCTGGCGATCAGGTAGCCGACGCGCAGGCCCGGCAGCAGGGTTTTCGACACGGTGCCGGTGTAGATCCAGCTGGCTTTCTGCAAACGCCCGGCAATCGGCTTGGCGCTGCCGCCATCGAACGTCAGTTCGCGGTACGGCTCGTCTTCGATCAGGGTCACGCCGAATTCATCCAGCAATGCGGCGACGGCGGCGCGCTTGGCTTCGCTGTAGCGCACGGCGGACGGATTCTGAAACGTCGGGATCAGGTAGATGAACGCCGGGCGATGTTGCTCAAGGCGACTGCGCAGTTGGGCCAGATTCGGGCCATCGGCCTCTTGCGGCACGGTCAGGCAATCGGCGCCGAACAGCTGGAAGATCTGCAGCGCGGCCAGATAGGTCGGCGCCTCCAGCAGGATTTCGGTGCCTTTGTCGATGTATAACTTGGCCGCCAGATCCAGGGTCTGCTGGGAACCGCTGACCACCAGCACCTGACTCGCCGTGCACTCCAGCCCCAACGCTCGCGCCTGCGCCGCCAGCGCTTCACGCAGCGCCGGCTCGCCTTCACTCATGCCGTACTGACCAAGCGCCAGCGGCATGTCGGCCCATTCGACTTTCGGCAACATGGCTTCGGCGGGAAGGCCGCCGGCAAACGACATCACCTCCGGACGCTGGGCGGCGGCGAGGATTTCACGGATCAGAGAACTTTTAAGGCGCGAAACACGTTCGGAAAAAGCCATGGGAGTCACCGGTAGCGAGGCCTGGGAAAAATGAGTCAAACTGGTTGACTGAAACTACGACAGCTTGAGCGAGTACGTCAACATGCTTGACCTTAAAAACCCCGCCAGCCAGCAACAGGCGATGGAAGCGTTTTTCTTCGGCTATCAGGCGTTCACCGCCAAAGCGGATGAAATGCTCGAGCGGCGCGGCCTGTCCCGGGTGCATCAGCGGATTGTGTTTTTCATCGCGCGTTATCCGAATTTGAGCGTGAAGGAATTGCTGGGCTTGCTCGGCGTCAGCAAACAGGCGCTGAACATGCCGTTGCGCCAGTTGCAGGAAATGCATCTGGTGCAGAGCGTGGCGTCGGAGGCAGACAAGCGTAAGCGTCTGCTGGAGCTGACTACTGAAGGTGAGAAGTTTGAGCAGGCGTTGCGGCGTGAGCAGGTGAAGTTGCTCGAGCGGGTGTTTGCCGAAGCTGGGGAGGCGGCGGTGAATGGGTGGTTGGCGGTGAATATGGCACTTGGGAGCTCCCAGTCACATCTTGATTGACTGGACTGGCCTCTTCGGGAGCAAGCCCCCTCCCACAGGGTTCTGCGGGTTACCCATGATTCGGGTCCACTGGAGATCCACTATGGGAGGGGGCTTGCTCCCGAAGAGGCCAGAACAGGCGATATATCCCTATCGCCTGACCTTTCGTAAACAAAACCAAAAACAATATTTGCTTTATTTGTACACAAAAGCATAATCCACTGCGTGCGAGTTCCTGACCGCATGGTCAACAAATTCGCGTATGCCTCAAAGGGCTGCTGCCACCCCTCATGGGTCCGGCCCTGGAAATAACAATAAAACTCTTGAGGAGTACTCGCTGTGGAAAGCCGCAAATCCGAAGCATCGCCGCTGGAACTCTCGCCGCCCTTACGCACAGGCGTGCTGGAGCGCATCTTCAAACTCAGCTTGCATGGCACCACGGTGAAGACCGAGCTGATTGCCGGTCTGACAACCTTCATCACCATGGCTTACATCATCTTCGTCAACCCGAACATCATGGCCGATGCCGGGATCGATCACGGTGCAGCCTTCGTCGCCACCTGCATCGCCGCCGCACTCGGCTGCCTGCTGATGGGCCTGTACGCCAACTGGCCGGTGGGCCTGGCACCGGGCATGGGCCTCAACGCTTTCTTCACTTACACCGTGGTCGGCACCATGGGCTACAACTGGGAAACCGCGCTCGGTGCGGTATTCGTTTCCGGTGTGCTGTTCATGATCCTGACCTTCTCGCGGATTCGCGAATGGCTGCTCAACAGCATCCCGGTCAGCCTGCGCTTTGCGATGGGCGCTGGCGTCGGCCTGTTCCTCGGGCTGATTGGTCTGAAAACCGCTGGCATTGTCGTCGACAGCCCGGCCACCCTGATCAAACTCGGCTCCCTGCGTGAACCCGGCCCGCTGCTGGCGGCGATCTGCTTCCTGATGATCGCGATCCTCAGCTACCACAAAGTCTTCGGCGCGATCCTCATCAGCATCATCACCGTGACCCTCGCCGGTTGGGGCCTGGGCATCGTGCACTACGAAGGGATCATGTCGACCCCGCCAAGCCTGGCACCGACCTTCATGGCAATGAACGTCGCCGGTGTGTTCAACGTCAGCATGATCAGCGTGGTGCTGGCTTTCCTCTTCGTACACATGTTCGACACCGCCGGCACCCTGATGGGTGTGGCCCAGCGCGCCAATCTGGTCAACGCTGACGGGCGTATCGAAAACCTTTCCCGGGCGATGAAAGCCGACAGCGCCTCCAGCGTCTTCGGCGCGGTGGTCGGTGTCCCTCCGGTAACAAGCTATGTGGAAAGTGCCGCTGGCGTAGCCGCTGGTGGTCGGACTGGTCTTACCGCAGTCACCGTGGGTGTGCTATTTATAGCCGCGATGTTTTTCGCGCCACTGGCCGGCATGATTCCGGCTTACGCCACTGCTGGTGCGCTGATTTATGTCGCGATGCTGATGATGGGCGGCATGGCGCACATCGAATGGGATGAAGCCACTGACGCCATCCCGGCGATCGTCACCGCGATCATGATGCCGCTGACCTTCTCGGTTGCAGACGGCATTGCGCTGGGCTTCATCACCTATGTGGCGTTGAAGGCCGGTACCGGCAAGTACAAGGAAATTTCCGTCAGCCTGTGGGTGCTCTGCGCGATCTTCATTGCCAAGTTCATCTTCTTGTAAGCGTCACGCGGTTCAAGCGTCAAACCAGCCTCACCCTCGCGGGTGGGGCTTTTGCACATTCTTGAGTACAACAAAAAAAGGAGCAAAGTGATGAGTCTGGAAACCTGGCTGCTGTTCAGCGGCGCTGCATTGGTGGTGATCCTGATTCCGGGGCCGCTGTCGTTGTTGATGATAAGCAACAGTCTGAACTACGGCTTGCGCCGCTCTTACCCGGCATTTCTCGGCGGCGTGATCGCCTCGATCTGCCTGCTCAGTGCATCGGCGCTGGGGCTTGGCGCCCTGCTGCTGGCGTCGGAACAACTGTTCAGCGCCCTGAAAATCGTCGGCGCGCTGTACCTGTTCTATCTCGCTTGGCAGAGCTGGCAGCAATCGCGTGAGCCAGCGGTCGGTGCCGAAGTGCCACAAACCGCACCAGTGCCACGCTTTCGCACACTGTTCGGCCGCGCGTTTGTCCTGGGCGCGAGCAATCCGAAGGACATTCTGTTTTTCGCCGCGTTTCTGCCGCAGTTCCTTAGCGCGCAACAGCCGTTCCTGCCGCAGTTGCTGATCATGATTGCCACGTGGGTGGTGCTGGATCTGTGCTGCAAACTGGCTTACGGGCTGGGTGCACATGGCGCGGCGCGCTATCTGCGCAGCGGCAAGGGACAGAGCTGGTTTAACCGGGTGAGTGCCGGACTGTTCAGTGGTGCCGGTGCTGCGTCGCTGTTGAGCCGCTGACAGCAAAAGCTTCGCGAGCAAGCCCGCTCCCACATTTGGAACGCATTCCCTTGTGGGAGCGGGCTTGCTCGCGAAGGCGTCAGACCAGACAGCACTTTCCTCCAAGCGAAAAAAAGCCCGCAGTGTGAGCGGGCGAAAGACCAAAGAAGCTATATGCGCAGTCGCTTCCCGGTAGGGGCAGCTGCTTGGGGTCAGCTGCCCCGATAGGTGGAATAGCTGTAAGGCGAAATCAGCAGTGGCACGTGATAGTGATCCTGTTCGGCGGAGATGCCGAAACGCAGCACCACCACGTCGAGGAACGCCGGCTCCGGCAGTTGCACGCCACGAGCGCGGTAGTAATCGCCGGCGTGGAACTGCACCTGATAGACCCCGGTGCGGTAGTCATCGCCTTGCAGCAGCGGCGCATCGACCCGGCCATCGCTGTTGGTTATCGCACTGGCGACCAATTCCAGGTGCGAACCTTCAACGCGGTACAGCTCGACCTTGATCGAGCTGCCCGGGCAACCGTGTGCAGCGTCCAAAACGTGTGTTGTCAAACGTCCCATTGATTCTGCGCGCCTGGCCGCAAGGAGCAGTCAGACTTCGCGCCTCCCGAAGTCAGGTAAAAAGGAGACCGCACCAATTCGGAGCACGAAAAGTTGCGGCGAGCGACTGATTAAGACACTTTTCAAAAAAATTGTACACAATAAAAACGACATTTTTCGCATCACCCCCGCCATTCGGGCGTTTACTGCGGATCTGCGCCTAAAGCGCCTGGCTATTGAACCTCACAACCATTAGCTGACTGATCAGGCAGGTTTCTTGCAGGTTTACGCCATTAACAGCAAAAGATGACAGTCGGTGAAAAATGCGAAAATTCAGGCTTACAAATTGCGAATAAAGTTGTATACAATCAGCCCATCGCTGTGACGCCAGCCTGTGCAGGCCGTTACACAAACCTGTCAACGAATAAGAAGGAAGACTGCAGTGAGCGCTGACTACCCACGCGACCTGATCGGTTACGGCAGTAACCCTCCTCACCCACACTGGCCGGGCAACGCGCGCATCGCCCTGTCCTTCGTGCTCAATTACGAAGAAGGCGGCGAGCGCAACATTCTGCACGGCGACAAAGAATCCGAAGCCTTCCTCTCCGAGATGGTCGCTGCTCAACCGCTGCAAGGCGCGCGCAACATGAGCATGGAATCGCTTTACGAGTATGGCAGCCGCGCCGGCGTCTGGCGGATTCTGAAACTGTTCAAGGAATTCGACATTCCACTGACCATCTTCGCCGTAGCCATGGCCGCCCAGCGCCACCCGGACGTGATCCGCGCGATGGTTGAAGCCGGTCACGAGATCTGCAGCCACGGCTATCGCTGGATCGACTACCAGTACATGGACGAGGCGCAGGAGCGCGAGCACATGCTCGAAGCGATCCGCATCCTCACCGAACTCACTGGCGAGCGCCCACTGGGCTGGTACACCGGCCGCACCGGCCCGAACACCCGGCGCCTGGTGATGGAAGAAGGCGGCTTCCTCTACGACTGCGACACCTACGACGACGACCTGCCCTACTGGGAACCGAACAACCCGACCGGCAAACCGCACCTGGTGATCCCGTACACCCTCGACACCAACGACATGCGCTTCACCCAGGTGCAGGGTTTCAACAAGGGCGACGATTTCTTCGAATACCTCAAAGACGCATTCGACGTGCTCTACGCCGAGGGCGCCGAAGCGCCGAAGATGCTTTCGATCGGTCTGCACTGCCGGCTGATCGGCCGTCCGGCGCGTCTGGCCTCGCTCAAGCGCTTCATCGAATACGCCAAAAGTCATGAACAGGTGTGGTTCAGCCGTCGCGTCGACATCGCGCGTCACTGGCACCAAACCCACCCGTACCAAGGGGCCGCCAAATGAGCCGCTTTCAAACCCTGCAACCGTCGACCCTGAGCCGCGACGCTTTCGTCAAAGCCTTCGCCGACATCTACGAACATTCGCCATGGGTGGCCGAGAAGGCTTACGACCTGGGCGTGGACGCTTCGATCGACGAGATCGAAACCCTGCACCAGCGCATGAGCGACATCCTGTTGAGCGCCGATCACGCCAGTCAACTGGCACTGATCAATGCTCACCCGGACCTGGCCGGCAAAGCCGCCGTCCAGGGCCAACTGACCGAAGCCAGCACCAATGAACAGGCGGGCGCCGGTATTCACCAATGCACGGCCGAAGAGTTCCAGCGCTTCACCGAGCTGAACGACGCCTACAAAGCCAAGTTCAAGTTTCCCTTCATCATGGCGGTAAAAGGCAGCAACCGGCATCAGATCCTCGCGGCGTTCGAAACGCGCATTCACAACTCGGTCGACACCGAATTCAAATGCGCGCTGGCGGAGATCAACAAGATCGCCCTGTTCCGTTTACTGACTCTCTAGCGAAGCCTGGCCCGAGTGCATCAAACGCGGAGAGCACCCAGGGCCTTGCAAGCATCCCCAGCCAACTTATTAAAGGCAGACAAGAAGAATGAAAGCTTACGCCGTACCTTTCGAGAAGTTCGTCAACCTGGCCGATGCCCGTCTGGGCACCAAAATCATCTCGGTCACCGATGACTGGTTCGCAGACGCCAATCGTCTGTTTCAGCCGACCCCGGCCGTGTGGAAGGAGGGTGTGTTCGACGACAACGGCAAGTGGATGGACGGCTGGGAATCGCGTCGCAAGCGCTTTGAAGGCTACGACAGCGCGGTGATCCGTCTGGGCGTACCGGGCTCGATCAAAGGCGTGGACATCGACACCTCATTCTTCACCGGCAACTTCCCGCCATCGGCCTCGCTGGAAGCGTGCTTCCTGGCCTCGGGCGAGCCGGACGAAAACACCCAGTGGACTGAAGTGCTGTCGGCCGTCGAGCTGCAAGGCAACAGCCACCACTACCACGAAATCAGCAATGACCAAGCGTTCAGCCACTTGCGCTTCAACATCTACCCGGACGGCGGTGTCGCCCGTCTGCGCGTCTACGGCATTCCGTTCCGCGACTGGTCCGCTGTTGGCGACAATGAGCAAGTCGATCTGGCTGCAGCCCTCAACGGTGGCCGCGCCCTCGCCTGCTCCGACGAACACTTCGGTCGCATGAGCAACATCCTCAACCCGGGCCGTGGCATCAACATGGGCGACGGCTGGGAAACCGCACGTCGTCGCACCCCGGGCAATGACTGGGTGATCGTCGCGCTGGGCCATCCGGGTGAGATCGAAAAAATCATCGTCGACACCCTGCACTTCAAGGGCAACTACCCGGACACCTGCTCGATCCAGGGCGCGTTCGTCAAGGGCGGTACCGACAGCCAGATCGAAACCCAGTCGCTGTTCTGGCGCGAACTGCTGCCGAGCCAAAAGCTGGAAATGCACGCCGAACACACCTTCGTCGAGCAGATCAAGGCACTGGGCCCGATCACCCACATCCGTCTGAACGTGTTCCCGGACGGTGGTGTGAGTCGCCTGCGCGTTTTGGGCAAGGTCGCGAAGTAAGCGGTGAAACCATTCGCGAGCAGGCTCGCTCCCACAGGAGACTGCATTCCAAATGTGGGAGCGAGCCTGCTCGCGAAGGCGTCAGAACAGTCAACACAGAATTCGGAAAAGAACAGCATGCGCACACTAACGATTGAACCGCTGACCAAAGAAGCCTTCGCCCCCTTCGGTGACGTGATCGAAACCGACGGCAGCGACCACTTCATGATCAACAACGGTTCGACCATGCGCTTCCACAAACTGGCGACGGTCGAAACCGCTACGCCTGAGGACAACGCGATCATCAGCATCTTCCGCGCCGACGCGCAGGACATGCCGCTGACCGTGAGCATGCTGGAACGCCATCCGCTGGGCAGCCAGGCTTTCATTCCGCTGCTCGGCAACCCCTTTCTGATCGTGGTCGCGCCACTTGGCGATGTACCTGTATCAGGCTTGGTCCGCGCCTTCGTCACCAACGGCAGGCAGGGCATCAATTACCATCGCGGCGTCTGGCACCACCCGGTGCTGACGATCGAAAAGCGGGATGACTTCCTGGTGGTTGATCGCAGTGGCACAGGCAACAACTGCGATGAGCATTTTTTCAAAGAGGATGAGCGTTTGATCCTCGCCCCCCACCAATAAGAGAAGGTCTGATCACTCGACAACAAGAGTGACAGGCGAGAGGTAAAGACTGTGGAAGCACATCTGTTGGAATGGCTGAACCTGAGCGTGCGCTGGGTTCACATGATCACTGGCGTGGCCTGGATCGGCGCGTCGTTCTACTTCGTCTGGCTGGAGAACAACCTCAACCGCGTCAACCCGAAAACCGGCCTGGCCGGTGATCTGTGGGCAATCCACGGCGGCGGTATCTATCACCTGGAAAAATACAAACTGGCCCCACCGTCGATGCCGGAGAACCTGCACTGGTTCAAATGGGAAGCCTACTTCACCTGGATGTCGGGGATCGCGCTGCTGTGCGTGGTGTTCTACTCCAATCCCGTGCTCTACCTCGTGGCACCCGGCAGCGGCCTGACCGGCCCTGAAGGCGTGGCCATCGGCATCGGTTCGCTGATCGCCGGCTGGTTCATCTACGACTTCCTCTGCGATTCGGCTCTGGGCAAGAAACCCGCCCTGCTCGGCTTCATCCTGTTCGTGCTGATCATCGGCGCGGCGTATGGCTTCAGCAAGGTGTTCAGCGGTCGTGGTGCGTATCTGCACGTCGGCGCGATCATCGGCACCATCATGGTCGGCAACGTGTTCCGCATTATCATGCCGGCGCAGCGTGCACTGGTCGCGGCGATTGCCGAGAACCGCACGCCGGACCCGGCGCTGCCGGCCAAAGGCCTGCTGCGTTCGCGTCACAACAACTACTTCACCCTGCCGGTGCTGTTCATCATGATCAGCAACCACTTCCCGAGCACTTATGGCAGCCAGTACAACTGGTTGATTCTGGCCGGGATCGCGGTGTTGGCGGTGTTGGTGCGTCACTACTTCAACACCCGTCACGACAGCCACAAGTTTGCCTGGACCCTGCCTGTGGCAGCGGTGGGCATGATCACCCTGGCGTACGTCACCGGCCCTGCGCCGATGCCGACCGCACCGGACGTGGCCAAGGCGCCAGCAAAAATCGAGTACCAGCCATTGCCGGAAACGGCACTGGGCGGTGGCGCGAAACCGGCTGAAGCGGCGGCACCTGCAGCGCCAGCCGCTCCGGCTGCCCCTGCTGCGGCACCGGCGCAAGCGTCCAACGCAGGTCCTGCGTTCGACAAGGTGCACAACGTGATCCAGGAGCGCTGCGCGGTCTGCCATTCGGCCAAACCGACCAGCCCGTTGTTCAGCGCGGCACCTGCCGGTGTGATGTTCGACACCCCCGAGCAGATCCGCCAGAACGCGGCGCGGATCCAGGCGCAAGCCATCACCACGCAGATCATGCCACTGGGCAACATCACGCAGATGACCCAGCAGGAACGTGACCTGATCGGTGCATGGATCGCCCAGGGAGCCCAGACCAACTAAGCAGTAAAAGCATCGCTGGCGAGCCAGCTCCCACAGGGTTTTGCAGTGCCTGTGTGGGAGCTGGCTTGCCAGCGATTAGCCGCAACGCGGTTTACCTGATGCAAAGAAACAGCTGTGAGCCACCCGGCAGCTGTTCAATCACAAGAATAAAAAAGATCCGAGGTGTTGCATGTCCGAGCTGTCCAAAGCGCGCATCCCCGACGCACCCGCCATTCAGCGTTTGCCCCTTTTGCAACTGATCCTGGTCGGTTTGCAACATGTTCTGCTGATGTACGGCGGTGCCATCGCGGTGCCGTTGATCATCGGACAGGCCGCTGGCCTGAGTCGTGAAGAAATTGCCTTCCTGATCAACGCCGACCTGCTGGTCGCCGGTATCGCCACCATCGTCCAGTCGCTGGGTATCGGCCCGATGGGTATCCGCATGCCGGTGATGATGGGCGCCAGTTTCGCGGCGGTCGGCAGCATGGTCGCCATGGCCGGCATGCCCGGTATCGGTCTGCAAGGGATCTTCGGTGCGACCATCGCCGCCGGATTCTTCGGCATGCTCATCGCGCCGTTCATGTCCAAGGTCGTGCGTTTCTTCCCGCCTTTGGTGACAGGCACAGTCATCACCTCGATCGGTTTGTCGCTGTTCCCCGTGGCCGTGAACTGGGCCGGTGGCGGTGCCGCCGCGGCGCAATTCGGTTCACCGATTTATCTGGCCATCGCCGCTCTGGTACTGGCGACCATTCTGTTGATCCACCGCTTCATGCGCGGCTTCTGGGTGAATATTTCCGTGCTGATCGGCATGTGCCTGGGCTACGTGCTCTGCGGTGCGATCGGCATGGTCGACCTGAGCGGCATGGCCAACGCGCCGTGGGTTCAGTTCGTCACTCCGCTGCACTTCGGCATGCCGAAATTCGAACTGGCGCCGATCCTGTCGATGTGTCTGGTGGTGGTGATCATTTTCGTCGAGTCCACCGGGATGTTCCTTGCGCTGGGCAAGATCACCGGTCAGGAAGTCTGCCCGCGGATGCTGCGTCGCGGCCTGCTGTGCGATGCCGGCGCGTCGTTCGCTGCCGGTTTCTTCAACACGTTCACCCATTCCTCCTTCGCGCAGAACATCGGCCTGGTGCAGATGACCGGCGTGCGCTGCCGCTCGGTGACCATCGTTGCCGGTGGCCTGCTGATCGTGCTCAGCCTGCTGCCGAAAGCCGCATTCCTGGTGGCGTCGATTCCGCCGGCGGTGTTGGGCGGTGCGGCGATTGCGATGTTCGGCATGGTCGCTGCGACCGGGATCAAGATCCTTCAGGAAGCGGACATCGGCGACCGGCGCAATCAACTGCTGGTGGCGGTGAGCATCGGCATGGGTCTGATCCCGGTGGTGCGTCCGGAATTCTTCGCGCACTTGCCGATGTGGATGAGCCCGATCACCCACAGCGGCATCGCCATGGCCACCCTCAGCGCGCTGACGTTGAATCTGCTGTTCAACATCCTCGGCGGCGCCGAACGCGCAGCGATCAACGACTGCCACGCGCATCAGCACTAACCAAGTCACCACAAAACCTTGTGGGAGCGAGCCTGCTCGCGAAAGCGTTGTGTCATTCAACAGTGATGGCGACTGACATGCCCTCTTCGCGAGCAGGCTCGCTCCCACAGGGGACGTGCAACACCCTGCCTCAACAATAAAAACAAGAGGGAGCAACCGATGATTCGCACGCAAACCAGCGTTCTGTTGAGTGGCGGCCTGCTGGCCGCGAGTCAGGCCATGGCCGGCGATTTACTGCTGTGGCAGACCAACAGCCTGAGCTACCTGTACGGCAAGAACTTCGCGATCAACCCGTCGATCCAGCAGACGGTGACGTTCGAGCACGCCGACAAGTGGAAGTACGGCGACAACTTCCTGTTCGTCGACAAGATCTTCTACAACGGTCAGGAAGACCGCAACAAAGGCCCGCACACCTTCTACGGCGAATTCACCCCGCGCTTCTCGTTCGGCAAGATCTTCGACCAGAAAATCGAGTTTGGCCCGATCAAGGACGTGCTGCTGGCGATGACGTACGAGTACGGCGAAGGCGACAGCGAGGCCTACCTGATCGGCCCCGGCTTCGATCTGAAAGTACCCGGCTTCAACTACGTGACCCTGAACATCTTCCGCCGCCAGACCGAAGGCCCGCGCCCCGGCGACGGCGTCTGGCAGATCACCCCGGGCTGGTCTTACAGCGTGCCGCTGGGCAACTCCGACCTGTTGATCGACGGCTATCTGGACTGGGTCGTCGACAACGACCAGAACTCGCGCGGCACCTACCACGCCAACCTGCACATCAATCCGCAGATCAAATACGACCTCGGCAAAGCCCTCGGCTGGAGCCACAAGCAGCTGTACGTCGGCACCGAATACAGCTACTGGAAAAACAAATACGGCGTCGAAAGCAGCCACAACCTCGACACCAACCAGAACACCGCCAGCCTGCTGGTAAAGGTGCACTTCTGAGATGGCCCGCAACCGTGCCCCATACCTGTCGTCGGTGCTCTGTTGCGGGGCACTTGAGAGCTGGCCGAGGAGTCAGTATTCTCCGCGGCCTCTTGAATTCGGTCTAAAAAAAAGCCCGGATTTAATTCCTGACCGACAAGCCAACTTATCCCGGCCCCGGTCAGTACCGAGGCATCCCGAAAACACGCGCAATCGACTGTTTTTCAGCAGCCGAACGGGCGTTTTTTTGCTTTTCGAAAGCGTTGGCCCAGCTCTTGCTATCACCAGCGAAGCTGACCGATCGGATGACTTTTGCAGCGACGAAAAAAGGCGCCACACCAGAGCGCCGATCTTAAAAAAATAAACGTGGAACACCTACTTTGGGAGCAACCGAATGAAACGTATGTGCACCAGCCTGATGCTCGCGGGATCGATGCTGGCCGGCGGCGAGGCCATGGCCGACGGCCTGCTGCAATGGCAGAACAACAGCCTGACCTACCTCTACGGCAAAGACTTCAAGGTCAACCCGGCGATCCAGCAGACCGTCACCTTCGAGCACGCCGATGCCTGGAAGTACGGGGACAACTTCCTGTTCGTCGACAAGATCTTCTACAACGGCAAGCCGGATGGCGGCGTCGGCAACAACACTTACTATGGCGAATTCAGCCCACGCCTGTCGCTGGGCAAGATCCTCGACCAGAAGATCGAATTCGGTCCGGTCAAGGATGTGCTGCTGGCGATGACTTACGAGTTCGGTGAAGGCGACGTCGAGTCGTACCTGATCGGCCCGGGTTTTGACCTGGCGATTCCAGGCTTCGACTACTTCCAGCTGAACTTCTACCAGCGCCACACCGAAGGCTCGCGCGCCGGTGACAACGTCTGGCAGATCACCCCGGTCTGGTCTTACACCATTCCGGTTGGCGACTCGAACATCCTGATCGACGGTTTCATGGACTGGGTGGTCGACAACGACGTCAACAGCAAAGGCGAATACCACGCCAACCTGCACTTCAACCCACAGGTCAAATACGACCTGGGCAAGGCGCTGAATTTCGGCGAGAAGCAGCTGTATGTCGGTGTTGAATACGACTACTGGAAAGACAAGTACGGGATCGACGACACCCGTGCGTTCACCACCAATCAGAACGTGACCAGCTTCCTGGTGAAGTTCCACTTCTGATCTTAAAAGCTTCGCGAGCAGGCTCGCTCCCACATTCGACCGAGTTCCAATGTGGGAGCGAGCCTGCTCGCGAAGGCTTCACCGCGAATCTCAGACTGGAACCACCGACTCGGTGATCCCGAGAAACCGGCACAACTCCTCACGCTTGGCCAACGCATCGCGCCGTCCCAGGTCGATCAGTTCGCTGCAATACCCCGCCTCGAACAGCAGATAACTCAGCACCCCTGCCCCACTGGTCTTGGTCGCCCCCGGCCCACGCAAAAACAGACGCAATGCCGCCGGCAATTCCTGTCGATGTCGCGCCGCGATCTCGTCGATCGGCTGACTCGGCGCAATCACCAGCACTTCCACCGGCGCCACACCCAACTCACGAGTCGGCACGCCCTCGGGCATCAGTCGACTGAACTGGTTCAAACGCTGCAGCAACTCGATGTCGCTCTCCAGACTGTCAATGAACGTGCTGTTGAGCATGTGTCCGCCAATCTGCGCCAGCGTTGGCTGCTGACCGGTGTAGGCGCGCTCCAGCGGCTGCTGCGGATCAAACCCGCGCGGGTTGCCGCTGACGCCCACCACCAGCACCCGACTCGCACCCAGGTGCAGCGCCGGGCTGATCGGCGCCGACTGGCGTACCGCACCGTCGCCGAAATATTCCTCACCGATTTTTACCGGGGCAAACAGCAACGGGATCGCCGAACTTGCCAGCAGATGGTCCACCGACAATTGCGCCGGCACGCCGATCCGCCGATGGCGCAACCACGCATCGATCGTGCCGCCGCCCTGATAGAAGGTCACCGCCTGGCCCGACTCGTAGCCGAACGCCGTCACCGCCACCGCATGCAATTGCTTGCGCGCGATGGATTCGGCGATGCCGGGCATGTGCAGTTTTTCATTGAGCAGCTCGCGCAGCGGCGAACTGTTGAGCAGCGCCACCGGCAGTTGGCGACCGATGCCGAGCAGACTGTGACTGACAAAGCGGCTGGCCTGACGGATCACCCCCGGCCAGTCGCTGCGCAACACCCGATGACTGCGAAAGCCCTGCCAGAACAAGGTGAGGCGTTCGATCGCCGCGCGAAAATCGGTGGCACCACTGGCCAGGCTGACCGCATTGATCGCCCCGGCCGAAGTGCCGACGATCACCGGAAACGGATTGTCCGCGCCCAGCGGCAGCAATTCGGCAATCGCCGCCAGCACTCCCACCTGATACGCCGCCCGAGCCCCGCCGCCGGAAAGAATCAAACCTGTGACCGGTTCCGCTGGGCTCATCGCAACGCTCCATGGTGCTTGAAAGGGTGAGTGAATCAGCCGCGCCGTTTCGGGTAAAGCTTCGGCTCGCCCGGTGGACGACTCTTGAAGCGGCGATGCGCCCACAAGTATTGCTCAGGGCAGGCGCGCAGCGCACTTTCCACCCACTGGTTGATGCGGATGCAGTCGGCCTCTTCGGTTTCACCCGGGAAGTCTTCCAGCGGCGGATGGATCACCAGCCGGTAACCGCTGCCATCCGCCAGACGTTCCTGAGTGAACGGCACCACCAGCGCCTTGCCCAGGCGGGCGAACTTGGTGGTCGCGGTCACGGTCGCCGCCTGAATGCCGAACAGCGGCACGAAGATGCTTTGCTTGGCGCCATAGTCCTGATCCGGTGCGTACCAGATCGCCCGGCCCGAACGCAGCAGCTTGAGCATGCCACGCACGTCGTCACGCTCCACCGCCAGCGAATCGAGATTGTGCCGCTCACGGCCCCGACGCTGGACGAAGTCGAATAACGGGTTTTTGTGCTCGCGGTACATGCCATCGATGGTGTGCTGCTGGCCGAGCAACGCGGCGCCGATTTCCAGGGTGGTGAAGTGCGCGGCCATGAGGATTACGCCCTTGCCCTCGCGCTGGGCCTTTTGCAGATGCTCCAGACCTTCGACGTGGGCCAGTTTGGCCAGCCGCTCACGGGACCACCACCAGCTCATCGCCATTTCAAAAAACGCGATGCCGGTGGAGGCGAAGTTTTCCTTGAGCAAGCGTTTACGCTCGGCGGCGGGTTTTTCCGGGAAGCACAGCTCGAGATTGCGCTTGGCGATGCGCCGCCGGTCGCCGGCCACGCGATACATCAATGCGCCCAAAACACGACCGATCGTCAGTAAAACCGCATATGGCAACTGCACGACCAGCCACAACAGCCCCAGACCGCACCAGAGCGGCCAGAAGCGGGGAGAAAGAAAGGCTCTTCGAAAACGCGGGCGATCCATTAAAGCTTCCGTAAATTCAGTGGCCGCGCATTCTACATCGTTCGACCCGGCTTGCGGCTCGCGGGCGTTCTCGTTATAAGTCTCGGCACTTTTAGTGACAAGCCGTTGTATGCCGATATGAGCCAAAACGAATCGCCAGACCGAGATCCCGTGTTCCAGTTGAAGGGCAGCATGCTGGCCATCACGGTGCTGGAACTGTCCCGCAACGACCTCGACAGCCTTGATCGGCAACTGGCCGCCAAAGTCGCCCAGGCGCCGAATTTCTTCAGCAATGCACCGCTGGTCCTGGCGCTGGACAAACTGCCGCCAGGCGAAGGCGCGGTCGATCTGCCCGGCCTGATGCGCGTATGCCGCCAGCATGGTCTGCGCACCCTGGCGATCCGCGCCAGCCGTATCGAAGACATCGCTGCCGCCATCGCCATCGACATCCCGGTGCTGCCGCCGTCCGGCGCCCGCGAGCGACCGCTGGAAGCGCCGGAACCGGAAGTCAAAAAGAAGCCGGAAAAGCCGCCGGAGCCGACGGTCAAACCGACCCGCGTCATCACCACGCCAGTGCGTGGTGGCCAACAGATATATGCCCAGGGTGGCGATCTGGTGGTGGTGTCCTCGGTCAGTCCGGGGGCGGAACTTCTGGCCGATGGCAACATCCATGTATACGGCCCGATGCGCGGTCGCGCACTGGCCGGCGTCAAAGGCGACACCAAGGCCCGGATTTTCTGTCAGCAATTGAGCGCTGAACTGATCTCCATCGCCGGGCATTACAAGGTTTCCGAAGATTTGCGCCGCGATCCACTGTGGGGCTCCGGCGTCCAGGTCAGCCTGTCGGCCGACGTGTTGAACATCATTCGGCTTTAACGGATACTGCCGCATTTTCCAAGCATCTCTAAAACGTAGCGAAAACGGCTCAAACGAAGTAGGAAAAAGGAACAAGCAGCGTTTGCCCCCGGCAATTGCGACTTGCGCCGAATTCCAGCCAAGGCTGTCCGACTGCAGTAGTTTTCAAGAGATGTTTTTCAGGGGCTAAAAAGTCCTTCTTCCTTAGGGGTGAAACACCTTGGCCAAGATTCTCGTGGTTACATCCGGCAAGGGTGGTGTGGGTAAGACCACCACCAGCGCCGCTATCGGTACCGGCCTCGCTCTGCGCGGCCACAAAACAGTGATCGTCGACTTCGACGTGGGCCTGCGTAACCTCGACCTGATCATGGGTTGCGAGCGTCGCGTGGTGTACGACTTCGTCAACGTGGTCAACGGCGAAGCCAACCTGCAGCAGGCCCTGATCAAAGACAAGCGCCTGGAAAATCTCTACGTGCTGGCCGCCAGCCAGACCCGCGACAAAGACGCGCTGACCCAGGAAGGCGTGGAAAAAGTCCTGATGCAGTTGAAGGAAGACTTCGACTTCGTGGTCTGCGACTCCCCGGCAGGCATCGAGAAAGGCGCACACCTGGCCATGTATTTCGCCGACGAAGCGATCATCGTGACCAACCCGGAAGTGTCCTCGGTACGTGACTCCGACCGCATGCTCGGCCTGCTGGCCAGCAAATCGCGTCGTGCCGAACTCGGCGAAGAGCCGATCAAGGAACACCTCCTGCTGACCCGTTACAACCCGCAGCGCGTCAGCGATGGCGAAATGCTGGGCGTCGAAGACGTGAAGGAAATTCTGGCCGTGACCCTGCTGGGCGTCATCCCTGAGTCGCAGGCGGTCCTGAAGGCTTCCAACTCGGGCGTCCCGGTGATTCTCGACGACCAGAGCGATGCCGGTCAGGCCTACAGCGATGCCGTTGATCGTCTGCTGGGCAAAGAAAAAGAACATCGTTTCCTCGATGTTACGAAGAAGGGATTCTTCGAGCGCCTGTTTGGAGGTAGGTAATGAACCTTTTTGACTTCTTTCGTGCCAACAAAAAGCCAAGTACCGCCTCGGTAGCGAAAGAGCGTCTACAGATCATCGTGGCGCATGAGCGCGGCCAGCGCAGCACGCCGGATTACCTGCCAGCCTTGCAGAAGGAACTGGTCGACGTGATCCGCAAGTACGTCAACATCGGCAACGACGACGTACATGTTGCACTGGAAAGCCAGGGCAGTTGCTCGATTCTGGAACTCAACATCACCCTGCCCGATCGCTGAGTCGATCCGGCAGGAACGACGGCGGCTCAGGGCCATTCCCATCGCGGAATGGCCCTGAGCCGCCGTTGGCATTTGTTACGAGGCTGTTTTAATGCCGTTGTCCAACATCCGCATCATTCATCAGGACGCCGCCGTACTGGTGGTCGACAAACCGACGTTGCTGCTCTCGGTGCCCGGTCGCGCCGACGACAACAAGGACTGCCTGATCACCCGCCTGCAGGAAAACGGCTACCCGGAAGCGCGTATCGTCCATCGCCTGGACTGGGAAACCTCCGGCATCATTCTGCTGGCCCGTGACGCGGATACTCACCGCGAACTGTCGCGGCAGTTTCACGATCGTGAAACAGAGAAAGCCTACACTGCGCTCTGCTGGGGTCAGCCGGAGCTGGACAGCGGCAGCATCGACCTGCCGCTGCGCTACGATCCACCGACCAAACCGCGGCACGTGGTCGACCACGAATTCGGCAAGCATGCGCTGACCTTCTGGCGCGTACTGGAACGTTGCGGCGACTGGTGCCGCGTCGAACTGACGCCGATCACCGGTCGCTCGCACCAGTTGCGTGTGCACATGCTGTCCATCGGTCACCCGCTGTTGGGCGACGGGCTGTACGCCCATGAGCAGGCCTTGGCGGCCTGGCCGCGTCTGTGCCTGCACGCCAGCATGCTGAGCTTCACCCACCCGCAAACCGGCGAGCGTTTGCGCTTCGAATGCCCGGCACCGTTTTGAGCGCTGCCTGAGTGGCAGTGCTGTTTATTTGGACAAGGATTCTGTTTTCGGATGAGTTGTATTGATTCCCTGGTAACCCCCCTCACGAAAGTTCGTCATCAACTGCTTTACCTGGTTTACGGCAATCAGGATGTGTACCGGCGCGAAGCCAAGTTCAGCATCCTGACCGTCCTGTCCCAGGCTAAAAACGGCGAGCGACCGGCGATCCGCATTCTCACCGATCGCCCCGATGACTATGCGGGCTGGCCGGTCGACACGGTGTTGCTGGACGAAGCGACCCTGACCCGCTGGCAAGGCACCCACGGCTATCACCATCGCCGCAAGGCCTGCGCCATCGCCGCGGGAATGAAGTGGGCGGAAAAAACCCTGTTCGTCGACACCGACACCCTGTTCACCCGCCACCCGAGCCAACTGTTCAAATTCATCGAGCCGAATCGCTCGGTGATGGATCGCTTCGAGTACGACTGGAAAGATGTGCACCAGCGTCCCGACTATCAAAAACTCGGTCGCGACCTGCGCAGCCACGGCGTGACGCCGGATAACGGTTTCAAGCTCTACAACAGCGGCTTGTGCGGCGTGACCGACAGCGACTCAGCGCTGTTCGAAGAGTCGATCCGCCTGATTGATGAGTGGACACTCGGCGGCTTCGAAATCCACACCATCGAACAGATCGCCCTGTCGTATGCCATGCGCGAGCGTCAGGTGGTGGAAGCGCGCAAACACGTCTACCACTACTTCGCGGAAAAACGTTTCTTCCACGCGATGCAGACGTACTTCTTCTCCCAGCACGGCGAGCAGTTCAGCCAGCGCCTGGTGGATCTGTGCAGCGATGTGCCACGGGTCAAACCGTTCCCCTCGGCCTGGCGCCGATTGAAAATCAAATGGAAGCTGCGCCACCAGAAAGGTGCCCTGCGCAAGGTCGGTCGTGATCTGCTGTACGGCAGCGCCGCGCCGGAAGATCCGTACTACAGCGTTTGCCGACACGAATGGTGGGAATGCGCCTCGCGGGAAATTCTGCGTTGGGACGAGAGCCAGCAGAAAAAACTGCTGAGCCAGAAGTCCTGGCCGCAACAGCTGCCGCGTCCGGATAAACCGGAAGATGAAAAAGTCATCATGAACTATTTGAAAAAACGCGTAGCCGCCCGCTGATCCACATTACTCCCTGTGGGAGCGGGCTTGCTCGCGAAAGCGGTGTGTCATCCAAAAATCTGCATCTGACCCACCGCTTTCGCGAGCAAGCCCGCTCCCACCCCGATCCTGCCCGGATTCAATTCCCGGGCCGATGCGTTAAACTCGCGCCCATTGCTGTCTGGAGCTTCTTATGCGCGAAGAGTTGAACCAAGGCCTGATCGACTTCCTCAAGGCCTCCCCTACCCCGTTCCACGCCACCGCCAGCCTTGTTCAGCGTCTGGAGGCCGCCGGTTACGTGCGCCTCGACGAGCGCGAGCCGTGGACTACCGAGGCCAACGGCCGCTACTACGTCACCCGTAACGACTCCTCGATCGTCGCGATCAAAATGGGCCGCAACTCGCCACTGCACGACGGGATCCGTCTGGTCGGCGCCCACACCGACAGCCCGTGTCTGCGGGTCAAGCCGCAACCGGAACTGCAACGTCAGGGCTTCTGGCAACTGGGCGTTGAAGTCTACGGCGGCGCGCTGCTGGCGCCGTGGTTTGACCGCGACCTGTCGCTGGCCGGGCGCGTCACCTTCCGTCGCGACGGCAAGGTCGAAAGCCAGTTGATCGACTTCAAGGCACCGATCGCGATCATTCCCAACCTGGCCATCCACCTGAACCGTGAAGCCAATCAAGGCTGGGCGATCAACGCGCAGACCGAGCTGCCGCCGATCCTCGCGCAATTCGCCGGCGACGAACGCGTCGACTTCCGCGCCGTGCTGACTGATCAACTGGCCCGCGAACATGGCCTGAACGCCGACGTGGTGCTGGATTACGAGCTGAGCTTCTACGACACCCAGAGCGCGGCGGTCATCGGCCTGCATGGCGACTTCATCGCCGGTGCGCGCCTGGACAACCTGCTGTCGTGCTACGCCGGCCTGCAAGCCCTGCTCACTGCCGACACCGAAGAAACCTGCGTGCTGGTGTGCAACGACCACGAAGAAGTCGGCTCCTGCTCGGCGTGCGGTGCCGATGGCCCGATGCTCGAACAGACCCTGCGCCGCCTGCTGCCGGAAGGTGACGAGTTCGTCCGCACCATCCAGAAATCGCTGCTGGTCTCGGCCGACAACGCCCACGGCGTGCACCCGAACTACGCCGAGAAGCACGACGCCAACCACGGTCCGAAACTCAATGCCGGCCCTGTGATCAAGGTCAACAGCAACCAGCGCTACGCCACCAACAGCGAAACCGCCGGGTTCTTCCGCCACCTGTGCATGGCCGAAGAAGTGCCGGTGCAGAGCTTCGTGGTGCGCAGCGACATGGGCTGCGGCTCGACCATCGGCCCGATCACCGCCAGCCACCTGGGCGTGCGCACCGTCGACATCGGCCTGCCGACCTTCGCCATGCACTCGATCCGCGAACTGTGCGGCAGCCACGATCTGGCGCACCTGGTCAAAGTGCTGAGCGCGTTCTACGCCAGCCGCGAGTTGCCTTAAAAGCTTCGCAAGCAGGCTCGCTCCCACAGTTTGGAATGCATTCCAGGGTGGGAGCGAGCCTGCTCGCGAAAGCGGTAGTCCAGACAACACAATTTCATCATTGGACTGACTCAATTCTGATACACATCAGAACCGCTCCGCCAAAAGCGACCTAGACTTAAATCATCCCCTTCGACAAGGCAGTCACCATGATTTCGATGTCCTCCTTCCATGCCATGCTCATTCCGATTCTGTCCGGGATGATTCTGCTGGCGATCGGCTTCAACTTCCGCGACAAGAACGCCGGTGTGTTTGCCATGTGGGTCGGCATGCTGATGATCCTGGCGACCGTGGTCTACAAGATCCTCGCCAAACTCAACGAATAAATCCGCGCCCGGCTCGCATTGATTCTGGCTGCCTCGTACACTCGCTCAATTCGCCCCTTTGCGAGGTTGACCGCCTAGTGTTCGCTCGTCTGTTTGCTCTGCCCTGCCTGCTCCTTGTCTGCCTGATGACGCTGCTGCCGTCGGCCCCTGCCCAGGCGGTCGGTCAGCCGGGGCTGCTGAACACCACCAAGACGCAGCCGGAGGCGCAAGAGCCGCTGGGCCAGTCGCTGGATGAAGTCATCAAGTCGCTGGAAAACGACAAGCAACGCGCGCAATTGCTGAGCGATCTGAAAAAGCTGCGCGACGCCACCAAGAAAGCCCAGGCTTCACCGGAAGAAGGCGTGCTGGGCCTGATCGGCGGCACCCTGGCCAGCTTCGAGAAACAGTTCTCCGGTGACGACAGCCCGCTGACCCGCTGGTCCGACGAGTTCGATCTGGCCAGGGACGAACTCGACAACCTGATGTTGCCGGCCAGCGAATGGCTGCCGATCATCTTCGGCTTCGCGGTGATCCTGATGGTCTGGAGCCTGCTCGCCGCCGCGCTGATCTGGCTCGGTCACCGGGTGCGCATGCGCTTCGGCCTGACCGAAGAACTGCCGCAGCATCCCAAGGCCCTCGACATGCTGCGCTTCGCCCTGCGCAAGCTCGGGCCGTGGTTGATTGCATTGGTCATCACCGTTTACATGAGCTACGCGCTGCCGTCGTCATTGGGTAAAAGCCTGGCGATGGTGCTGGCTTATGCGCTGGTGGTCGGCACCTGTTTCTCGGCGATCTGCGTGATCGCTTTCTCGCTGCTCGACGGCCCGCACCGGCACCGGGCGTTGTACATCCTGCGGCATCAGGCGTTCCGTCCGTTGTGGCTGATCGGCAGCTTCGCCGCATTCGGTGAAGCGCTGAGTGACCCGCGCCTGGTCGAAGGCCTCGGCGTGCACCTGGCGCACACCACCGCGACCATCACCAACGTGCTCGCGGCGCTGTTCACCGGGCTGTTCATCCTGCGTTTCCGCCGGCCGATCGCGCACCTGATCCGCAACCAGCCGTTGTCCCGCCGCCTGACCCGCCGCGCCCTCAGCGACACCATCGATATCCTCGGCACCTTCTGGTACGTGCCGGCTCTGGTGCTGGTCGGGATCTCGCTGTTCGCCACCTTCGTCTCCGCCGGCGACACCAGCACTGCCCTGCGCCAGTCGCTGATCTGCACGGTGCTGCTGGTGATGTGCATGGTGATCAACGGCCTCGTGCGCCGTCATTCACTCAAACCGCAGCGCGGGCCCAAGCGTCACGCGTTGTACTCGGAACGCCTGAAAAGCTTCTTCTACACCCTCGCCCACCTGCTGGTGTGGCTGATCTTCATCGAGCTCGGCCTGCGCGTATGGGGCAAATCGCTGATCGGCTTTGCCGAGGGCGAAGGGCATGACGTCAGCGTCAAACTGTTCAGCCTGATCGGCACGCTGATTTTCTCCTGGCTGATCTGGATCCTCGCCGACACCGCCGTGCACCACGCCCTCACCCGCTCGCGCAAAGGCCTGGCGAATGCCCGCGCACAAACGATGATGCCGCTGATCCGCAACGTGCTGTTCGTGGCGATTTTCATCATTGCGCTGATCGTCGCCCTGGCAAACATGGGCATGAACGTCACGCCACTGCTGGCCGGTGCCGGTGTGATCGGTCTGGCCATCGGTTTCGGTGCGCAGTCGCTGGTGGCGGACCTGATCACCGGCCTGTTCATCATCATCGAAGACTCGCTGGCGATCGACGACTACGTGGACGTCGGCGGCCACCTCGGCACCGTCGAAGGCCTGACCATCCGCACCGTGCGCCTGCGCGACATCGATGGCATCGTCCACACCATCCCGTTCAGCGAAATCAAAAGCATCAAGAACTACTCCCGGGAATTCGGCTACGCGATCTTCCGGGTGGCGGTGCCGTACAACATGGAAATCGACGATGCGATCAAACTGATGCGCGAAGTCGGCCAGAAAATGCGCACCGACCCGCTGCAACGCCGCAACATCTGGTCGCCGCTGGAGATTCAGGGCGTGGAAAGTTTCGAATCCGGCAGCGCGATTCTGCGCGCCCGGTTCAAGACTGCGCCGATC
Source organism: Pseudomonas sp. JAI115 (assembly GCF_014200835.1). Lineage (NCBI taxonomy): Bacteria > Pseudomonadati > Pseudomonadota > Gammaproteobacteria > Pseudomonadales > Pseudomonadaceae > Pseudomonas > Pseudomonas sp. JAI115. The sequence goes on along the minus strand of NZ_JACHCY010000002.1, from coordinate 604,694 downwards.
AAACAATGGGAAGTTTCCCGAGCGTTCAACCTGTCGCTCAAGCGCCATCTGGACGAAGCCGGCCTCGATCTGGCGACGCCACGCATGAGCGTGCAGGTCATCACTGCCGGCGGTGGCCAGCCGAAGGAATAGCACTTCGCGCAGACACTCGGGTCACAGGCAGGGAAGCCAGAAAAACAAAAACCATGGAGACACCCGATGCAGCTGACACGTATCGCCCAGACCGTTCTGCTCACCCTGCTGGCCGGCACCGCCAGCGCCGCCACCCTGGACAGCACCCGCGAACAGATCGCCACGCAAGCCAAGGCACTTGAACCGCAACTGCTGGAAACCCGCCGCGACATCCACGCGCATCCGGAACTGGGCAACACCGAGAAACGCACCGCGGAACTGGTCGCCAGGCAACTGAAGGCCATGGGCCTGGAAGTCAAAACCAACGTCGCCCGCACCGGCGTGGTCGCCATCCTCAAGGGCGCCCTGCCCGGCCCGACCGTGGCCCTGCGCGCCGACATGGACGCGCTACCGGTCAAGGAAGTCGCCGACCTGCCCTTCGCCTCGAAAGCCAAAGGCACTTATCTGGACAAAGAAGTCGACGTGATGCACGCATGCGGCCACGACGCCCACACCGCGATCCTGTTGAGCACGGCGAAAATTCTTACGGGCATGCGCGACACCCTGCCCGGCACCGTGGTCTTCTACTTCCAGCCCGCCGAAGAAGGCCCGAGCGACTTCATCCCCGACGGCAAAAACACTTGGGGCGCGAAAATGATGGTGCAGGAAGGCGTGATGAAATCCCCCAAACCCGACGCCGTCTTCGGCCTGCACGTCTGGGCCGGCGTCCCCGCCGGCCAGATCGCCTACCGCCCCGGCGCCACTCTGGCCAGCTCCGACGACCTGCGCATCAAAATCCTCGGCAAACAGACCCACGCCGGCCGCCCGTGGGACGGCATCGACCCAATCACCGTCGGCGCACAAACCATCGTCGGCCTGCAAACCGTGGTCAGCCGCCGCACCGACATTTCGTCCTACCCGTCGGTGGTCAGCATCGGCACCATCAACGGCGGCACCCGCTACAACATCATTCCCGAGTCCGTGGACATGAGCGGCACCATCCGCTCCTACGACTACGGCATCCGCCAGAAACTCCACGCCGACGTACGCCAGACCATCGAAAAAATCGCCGAAAGCGGCGGCGCGAAAGCCGACGTCACCATCATCGAAAAATACGACCCCACAATCAACAACCCGGCACTGACGGAAAAAATGCTGCCGACGTTGAAGTGGGCAGCCAAGGATGACGTGGTCAACGCACCGCTGGTGGGCGGCGCGGAAGACTTCTCGTTCTTCGCCAAGGAAGTGCCGGGGTTATTTGTGTTTCTCGGGGTGACACCACGGGATCAGGACATGAGCAAGGCGGCGCCGAATCACAATCCGGGATTCTTTGTGGATGAGTCGGCGCTGGTGGTTGGGGTGAGGACGATGGCGTCGTTGGCGACGGATTATTTGTATGGGAATGCTCAGCTGGCCAGATAGAGATGGGGTGATTATTGTGCGGGCGACTTCGCGAGCAAGCTCGCTCCCACAGTGGATTGGGTGTGGGCTGTTGGAGATTGGTCGGCTGTCAGGCCGCCTTCGCTGGCAAGCCAGCTCCCACAGTGGGATTGGGTGCAGGCAGTTGGAGATTGATCGGCTGGGAGGTCACCATCACTGGCAGGCCAGCTCCCACAGAGAGATTGGGTGCAGGCAGTTGGAGATTGGTCGGCTGTCAGGCCGCCATCGCTGGCAAGCCAGCTCCCACAGTGGGATTGGGTGCAGGCAGTTGGAGATTGGTCGGCTGTCAGGCCGCCTTCGCGAGCAAGCTCGCTCCCACAGTGGATTGGGTGGGGGCTGTTGGAGTTGGTCGGCTGGGAGGTCACCACCACTGGCAGGCCAGCTCCCACAGTTGGATTGAGTGCAGGCAGTTGGTGATTGGTCGGCTTTCAGGCCGCCATCGCGAGCAGGCTCACCCCTACAGCAAAGCAAAAGCCGACCGCAGGCTCTTCACCACTCAATGGCCGAGTGTCAGCTCGCCGAAAGCTCTTGATCTTGACTCACCGGCCCGTCGGCAGGCTGAGCGGAGGGATTGATCCGGGGGGGGGAGCGAAGCGACCGTTCGACGAAGTCGAACACATCGAGAGGAGGTGCAGCGAAGCAAACCGGAGGCGATGCGCCCGGATCGATCCCGGAGCGAAGGAACCCCGAGCTTTAGCGAGCGGGCCGAACGTCAGGGCACAGACCTTTGGTTCCTTTGGGGCGTTTGCCAAAGGGACTCGCTGTAAAAGCGAAACCGCCAGTGGCAACACCCGAAGCAACGGATATACACCCAAAACCCCAAGAACCTGGTCGGCCCAAAGGCCGCCAAGGTCAAACAACATCTACACCAACGTGAATCGCATCATGCCGCCAAAACTCCAGATCACAATCAATCAACCGCTCATGCTGATCATAATTGACCCGAGCAATCCGTAACCCCGGACTCCCGACAGAAACCCGCAAAGCCGCCGCCGCATCCACCGACAACGACGTCGGCACAATCTCGAACCGCACCCGCCCATAGTGCAAATCGTAATGCCGCGCATAAAGCTCGGTCATCGACTGATTCAAATCAAATCCCAGAATCCCCGGAAAATACTGCGGATTCAGATAGTGCTCCACATACAAAACCAGCCGCCCGTCAATCCGCCGCGACCGGCAAATCTGAATCACGCTCGACAAAGCAGGCAACTGCAACAACGCACACACCGCCACCGACGCCGGCTGCAACCGCGCCGAAATCACCTCGGTCGACGGCACCCGCCCCTGCGCACTGACCATCGCGTGAAAATGACTGCGCTGCATCAGGTTGTACGCCAGACGTGGCGGCGAAACGAACCAGCCACGGCGCTCCTCGCGATAGATCTGCCCCTGCGCCTCCAACTGCAACAAGGCCTCACGCACAGTAATGCGCGTGGTGCCGAACAACTCACTGAGCTTGCGCTCGGCCGGCAACTTGCTCCCGGGCGCGAGCAGGCCGTGATCAAGTTGCTCCTGCAGCACCTGACCAATCGCTGTCACCGCTTTTGTTGCCTCATCGCGCATCAACGTTACCTATCTGGACTAGACCAGCACTGTTTCGGGGCAAAAACCGTACGGCCTGCAAGCCGTTTCCTTGTATTGCAAGCCTAGGCAGTGCAGATGACCGAGAGATGACAAACCCGCCCGACGGTCGCCCTCATGACTTGCAATACATCGGCCAAGTGCCTTGTCCGCCGGGGCTTTGACCTTGGTCTACGCTTACCGGGCAAGCGCCGAAACCGGGCCAATAAAAGGCCTGCCGGGCGACCGCCGACATCAAAGTGTCATCCAGCCCCCTTAAATTGGCTCAGGTATTGCTGACCTAGACCAACACAAACCGCAATCGCAGCGTTGAACACGACCAAGGAGCTTCGGAATGAAACAGCTTTTCCTGGCAACACTGTTAGGCTCGACCATTGCAATGTGCACCTCCGCCATGGCGGCGGGTACCGATCTGAAAACCCTCGAAGCCGCTGCGAAAGCGGAAGGCGCCGTCAACAGCGTCGGCATGCCCGATGACTGGGCCAACTGGAAAGGCACCTGGGAAGACCTGGCCAAGACCTATGGCCTGAAACACATCGACACCGACATGAGCTCGGCCCAGGAAATCGCCAAGTTCGCCGCGGAAAAAGACAATGCCACTGCCGACATCGGCGACGTCGGCGCGGCCTTCGGCCCGATCGCGGTCAAGCAGGGCGTGGTGCAACCGTACAAACCAAGCACCTGGGATCAAGTCCCGGACTGGGCCAAGGACAAGGACGGCAACTGGGCACTGGCCTACACCGGCACCATCGCCTTCATCGTCAACAAGAAGCTGCTGCACGGCTCCGAAGTCCCGACCAAATGGGCTGACCTCAAGGGCGGCAAATACAAGGTTTCCATTGGTGACGTAAGCACCGCTGCGCAAGCCGCCAACGGCGTACTGGCCGCTGCCCTGGCCAACGGTGGCGACGAGAAAAACATCCAGCCGGCCCTGCTGCTGTTTGCAGACATCGCCAAGCAAGGTCGCCTGTCGATGGCCAACCCGACCATCGCCACCATGGAAAAAGGCGAGATCGAAGTCGGCGTGGTCTGGGACTTCAACGGCCTGAGCTACAAGGCCAAGATGGCCAACCCGGATGACTACGTGGTGCTGATCCCGTCGGATGGCTCGGTGATTTCCGGCTACACCACCATCATCAACAAGTACGCGAAAAACCCGAACGCCGCCAAGCTGACCCGCGAATACATCTTCAGCGACGCCGGCCAGACCAACCTCGCTCGCGGCAATGCTCGTCCGATCCGCGCCGAACACCTGCAACTGCCGGAAGACGTGAAGGCCAAGCTGCTGCCGAACGAGCAGTACAAGAAGGTCACGCCGATCAAGGACGCCGACGCCTGGGAAAAAACCTCCAAGGCCCTGCCGCAGAAGTGGAACGAAGAAGTCATCGTCGAGATGAAGTAATCCTGTAGATCCCGACTCGGGATCCATTGGAGATCCAAATGTGGGAGCGGGCTTGCTCGCGAAGGCGGTGGATCAGTCAAGCATCTATCGACTGACACTCCGCCTTCGCGAGCAAGCCCGCTCCCACAGGGGATCCAGGTTGAATCTGAAATTTCCTGTTTAGCGGAGTTTTTGCCCCTATGAAGCACAACGTCATCCTTGTCGTGCTCGACGGCCTCAGCCATGAGGTCGCGCGTCACGCCATGGGGCATCTGCAGGCTTACGTTGGCGCAGGACGCGCCGCGCTCTATCAATTGGAGTGCGAGTTGCCGGCCCTGTCCCGACCGCTTTACGAATGCATCCTTACCGGCGTGCCGCCGATCGACAGCGGCATCGTCCACAACAACGTTGCGCGCCTGTCCAATCAGCGCAGCATCTATCACTACGCCCGCGACGCCGGCCTGAAAACCGCCGCAGCGGCTTATCACTGGGTCAGCGAGCTGTACAACCGCTCGCCGTTCGTAGCGGCCCGCGACCGGCATACCGACGATCCAGCGCTACCGATCCAGCACGGGCACTTCTACTGGAACGATCACTACCCGGATTCGCACCTGTTCGCCGACGCGGAAAGCCTGCGCCTGCGCCATGCGCCGAATTTCTTGTTGATCCACCCGATGAACATCGACGACGCCGGGCACAAGCACGGCCTCGACTCCGCGCAATACCGCAACAGCGCGCGCTCAGCGGACATCATCCTCGCCGATTACCTGCAAGGCTGGCTCGACGCCGGTTATCAAGTGCTGGTGACTGCCGATCACGGCATGAACAACGACCGCTCGCACAACGGCTTGCTGCCGGAAGAACGCCAGGTGCCGCTGTTCGTCCTCGGCAACGCCTTCAGCCTCAACGCTGACGCCGCGCCGAAGCAGACCGAGATCTGTGGCACCGTCTGCGAACTGCTCGGCGTGCCCCACGACAAACCTGTGTGCCGGGAGCTGCTCAAGTGAACGCCATGACTCGCGGCAAATGGCTGGCGGCCCTGTGTCTGGTGCCGTTCGCGCTGTTCTTTATCGTGTTCGAAATCGCCCCGCTGGTCTGGGTGATGATCAACAGCCTGCAGTCGGAAGAGTTCGGCTGGGGCTTTGCCAACTTCAGCAAGATCTTCAGTTCGAAGTTCTATCTGCAGGCGATCCAGTACAGCCTGGAGATCAGTTTCTGGTCCAGTGTGTTCGGCATCATCATCGCCGTGCTCGGGGCGTATTCATTGCGCCGGGTCGACTCGAAGCTGCGCAACTTCGTGAATGCCTTCGCCAACATGACCAGCAACTTCGCCGGTGTACCGCTGGCCTTCGCATTCATCATCCTGCTCGGCTTCAACGGCAGCATCACGATCATGCTCAAGCAGGCCGGGATCATTCAGGACTTCAACCTGTACTCGAAAACCGGTCTGATCATCCTCTACACCTACTTCCAGATTCCCCTCGGCGTGCTGCTGCTGTACCCGGCGTTCGACGCCTTGCGTGAAGACTGGCGCGAATCCGCCGCGCTGCTCGGCGCCAACGGCTGGCAGTTCTGGCGCCACATCGGTCTGCCGGTGCTGACCCCGGCCCTGCTCGGCACTTTCGTGATCCTGCTGGCCAACGCCCTCGGCGCCTACGCCACGGTGTACGCCTTGACCACCGGCAACTTCAACGTGCTGCCGATCCGCATCGCGGCAATGGTTTCCGGGGATATTTCCCTCGATCCGAATCTCGCCAGTGCCCTGGCTGTGGTGCTGGTGGCGTTGATGACCATCGTCACCGTCGTGCATCAACTGCTGTTGAAGAGGAGCTACCATGTCTCGCGCTGAATCCGGCCCGGCCGGCGTCTACCACCGCGTCGTGGTTTATCTGCTGTTCGCGATTCTGCTGCTGCCGCTGGTGGGCACGCTGATCTACTCGATTGCCAGCAGTTGGTCGGCGACCATCCTGCCCAGCGGTTTCACCTTCAAGTGGTACCTCCAGTTGTGGAGCGATCCGCGCTTCCTGCACGCCTTCGGCCAGTCGCTGCTGGTGTGCGTCGGTGCGCTGGTGCTGTCAGTGGTGCTGATCCTGCCCCTGCTGTTCGTGGTGCATTACCACTTCCCGAAACTCGATGCGCTGATGAACATCCTGATCCTGCTGCCCTTCGCGGTGCCGCCGGTGGTGTCGTCGGTGGGTCTGTTGCAACTGTACGGTTCCGGGCCGCTGGCGATGGTCGGCACACCGTGGATTCTGATCGGTTGCTACTTCACCGTGGCGCTACCGTTCATGTACCGGGCGATCACCAACAACCTGCAGGCGATCAACCTGCGCGACCTGATGGACGCCGCGCAACTGCTCGGCGCCAGCACCTTTCAGGCGGCATTTCTGGTGGTGCTGCCAAACCTGCGCAAGGGCCTGATGGTCGCGTTGCTGCTGTCGTTCTCGTTCCTGTTCGGTGAGTTCGTGTTCGCCAACATCCTCGTCGGCACGCGCTACGAAACCCTGCAGGTGTACCTGAACAACATGCGCAACAGCAGCGGCCACTTCACCAGTGCGCTGGTGATCTCGTACTTCTTTTTCGTGCTGGTCCTGACCTGGATCGCCAACATCTTGAACAAGGACAAAAGCGAATGAGCTATGTCAGCGTCCAACACCTGCAGAAAAACTACGCGGGCACGACCGTGTTCAGCGACATCAACTGCGAAATCAACAAGGGCGAATTCGTCACCCTGCTTGGCCCGTCGGGTTGCGGCAAGTCCACCCTGCTGCGCTGCATTGCCGGCCTGACGCCGGTGGATGGCGGCAAGATCCTGCTTGATGGCGTCGACATCGTGCCGCTGAGCCCGCAGAAACGCGGGATCGGCATGGTGTTCCAGAGCTACGCGCTGTTCCCCAACATGACCGTCGAACAAAACGTTGCCTTCGGCCTGCGCATGCAGAAGGTCAATGCCGACGACAGCCACAAGCGTGTCGCCGAGGTGCTGAAACTGGTTGAGCTCAACGACTTCGCCAGTCGTTATCCGCATCAGCTCTCCGGCGGCCAGTGTCAACGCGTTGCCCTCGCCCGCTCGCTGGTGACTCGCCCACGCCTGTTGCTGCTGGATGAACCGCTGTCGGCGCTGGATGCGCGTATCCGCAAACACCTGCGTGAACAGATCCGGCAGATCCAGCGCGAACTCGGCCTGACCACGATTTTCGTCACCCACGATCAGGAAGAAGCATTGACCATGTCCGACCGGATTTTCCTGATGAACCAAGGGAAGATCGTGCAGAGCGGCGATGCCGAAACCCTCTACACCGCACCAGTGGACATATTCGCCGCAGGCTTCATCGGCAACTACAACTTGCTTGACGCCGACAGCGCCTCGAAGTTGTTGCAACGGCCGATCAACCACCGCATCGCGATTCGCCCGGAAGCCATCGAACTGAGCCTCAATGGCGAACTCGATGCGCAGATCCGCAGCCACAGCCTGCTCGGTAACGTGATCCGCTATCGGGTCGAAGCGCGCGGTGTGGAACTGGTGGTGGACGTGCTCAACCGCTCGGCGGCGGATCTGCATCCCGACGGTCAGCGTCTGGCGCTTTCCATCGATCCGACGGCCCTGTGTGAGGTAGCCTGATGACTTTGCTGACGTTGAAGAGAGAACTGCACTGATGGCCCTGGCAATTTTTGATCTGGACGAAACCCTGATCCACGGCGACTGCGCCACCCTCTGGAGCGAGCAGATGGGGCGCCTGGGCTGGGTCGATCCCGAGTCGTTCATGCGCAAGAACAACGAGCTGATGGACGCCTACAGCCATGGCAAATTGCGCATGGAAGAATTCATGGCGTTCAGCCTCGAACCGATGGTCGGCCGTACCCCGGAAGAGGTCGAACACCTGGTCGGCCCATGGGTGGAAGACTTCATCGAACCGATCATCTTCAGCGACGCCACCAAAACCATCGCCGCCCACCGCAAGGCCGGCGACCGGATTCTGGTGATCTCGGCTTCCGGCACGCACCTGGTCAAACCGATCGCCGAGCGCCTGGGCATCGACGAAATTCTCGGCATCGAACTGGAAGTCGCGCACGGTGTTTACACTGGCCAGACCGTCGGCACGTTGACCTACCGCGAAGGCAAGATCACTCGCCTGCTGGAATGGCTGGACGCCGAGGAAGAGAATCTGGAAGGCGCGAGTTTCTACTCCGACTCACGCAATGACTTGCCGTTGCTGCTGAAGGTGGATTTCCCGCATGTGGTGAATCCGGATCCGGTCCTGCTGGAGCACGCCGAAAAAGCAGGCTGGCCGATCCATCTCTGGAAATAACCAAAGATCCAGATATGGATTATTGACTGTGGCAAGGGAGCTTGCCGAAAAATCCGGCTAAACATCGATCCTAATGTGGGAGCGGGCTTGCTCGCGAAGGCGGAGTGTCAGTCGATAAATTCGTGTCTGATTCACCGCTTTCGCGAGCAAGCCCGCTCCCACAGGGGTTTGTGTTTTCAGGTTAGGCTTTCGTCGACCACCAGCACCAGTTTGCCGGCAACGTTGTTGCTCGCCAGCTCGGCAAACGCCGCTTCGGCATCCTTTACCGCAAAGGTTTTTGCCAGTTGCGGACTCAACCGTCCTTCGGCAAACAGCGGCCACACATGCTGTCCCAGGTCACTGAGCAGATCAGCCTTGAACTGATCATCACGACTGCGCAACGTCGAACCAAGCAATTGCACGCGCTTGGCCAGAACCTGTGCCAGATCCAGTTTCGCCTCACGCCCGCCCATCAAGCCGATCAAGACCCAGCGTCCGTCCAGCGCCGTCAGCTTGAGGTTCAGTGCCGCATAGTTGCCGCCGACCGGATCAAGGATCACGTCAAACGGCCCGAAGTCGCGCAGGCTTTCCAGATCATCGGTGCGCACCACGCCGCCCTGGGCTCCCAGCGCCTCACAGTAGGCCAATCGCTCAGCCGACCCGACGCTGACCCAACAGGGATTGCCGAACGCCTTGCATAGCTGAATGGCGGCTGAACCAATTCCACTGGCCCCGGCGTGCAGGAGAACCTTCTCGCCGGGTTTCAGCGCCGCCAGTTGAAACACGTTGAGCCAGACCGTTGCATAAACCTCGGGTAATGCCGCGGCCTCGATCAACGAAACGCCCTCGGGCACCGGCAGCACGTGCCGTCCGTCGACCACCACCTCCTCGGCCATTCCGCCCCCGGCCAGCAAGGCGCAGACCCGGTCGCCGACCTGCCAGGACGAGCCGGCGCCGACTTCGCTGATCACCCCGGAACACTCCAGACCGAGCACCTGACTGGCGCCCGGCGGCGGTGGATAAAGCCCGGCTTTCTGTAATAAATCGGCGCGATTGAGGCCCGCAGCCGCCACGCGAATGCGCACTTGTCCTACGTCACATGCCGGACTCGGCTCTTCAAGCCATGCCACTTGACCTTCAACGCCTTGCAATGCCTTCACAGTGCCTCCATAGTGAGTCTGGACTGAGCCCGAAGCTGTAGCGCCGGGCTTTTTGCATTATGCGACCGGCTCTCGTAGAACCGGCGACTTCAAAGACGGCCTAATATGCGTTATCAATTGTCCCCGCGTCGAATCAGCATGAAGCATTTGCTCCCCAGCACCGCCCTCGCTCTTTTCATCGGTATCGGCTTGTTGCCGGTGTCGGGCACTACATTCGCAGCCAACAGCTGGGACAAGTTGCAGCCGGATCGCGACGAAGTGATCGCCAGCCTCAACGTCGTCGAGTTGCTCAAGCGTCACCACTACAGCAAGCCGCCGCTCGACGATGCGCGCTCGGTGATCATCTACGACAGCTACATCAAGCTGCTGGACCCGTCGCGCAGCTACTTCATGGCCAGCGACATCGCCGAATTCGACAAGTGGAAGACCCAGTTCGACGACTTCCTCAAGAGCGGCGACCTCAACGCCGGGTTCACCATCTACAAGCGCTATCTGGACCGCGTCAAGGCGCGCCTGGACTTCGCCATTGCGGAGCTGAACAAGGGCGTCGACAAGATGGACTTCACCACCAAGGAAACCTTGCTGATCGATCGCAAGGACGCCCCTTGGCTCAAATCCACCGCTGAACTCGACGACCTGTGGCGCAAACGCGTCAAGGACGAAGTGCTGCGGCAGAAGATCGCCGGCAAGGATTCCAAGCAGATCCAGGAAACCCTGACCAAGCGCTACAAGAACCAGTTGGCGCGCCTGGACCAGACTCGCGCGGAAGACATCTTCCAGGCGTACATCAACACCTTCGCCATGTCCTACGACCCGCACACCAACTATCTGTCGCCGGATAACGCGGAGAACTTCGACATCAACATGAGCCTGTCCCTCGAGGGCATCGGCGCCGTGTTGCAGAGCGACAACGATCAAGTGAAAGTCGTGCGCCTGGTGCCGGCAGGCCCGGCCGACAAGACCAAGCAGGTCGCACCGGCCGACAAGATCATCGGCGTTGCCCAAGGCAACAAAGAGATGGTCGACGTGGTGGGCTGGCGCCTGGACGAAGTGGTCAAGCTGATCCGCGGCCCGAAAGGCACCGTGGTGCGCCTGGAAGTGATTCCGGCCAGCAATGCGCCGAACGACCAGACCAGCAAGATCGTGCCGATCACTCGCGAAGCGGTGAAGCTTGAAGACCAGGCGGTGAAAAAATCCGTGCTGAACCTGAAACAGGACGGCAAGGACTACAAGCTCGGCATCATCGAGATCCCGGCCTTCTACCTCGACTTCAAGGCGTTCCGTGCCGGTGATCCGGACTACAAGAGCACCACCCGTGACGTCAAGAAACTGCTGACCGAACTGCAGAAAGAGAAAGTCGACGGCGTGGTCATCGACCTGCGCAACAACGGCGGCGGCTCCCTGCAGGAAGCCACCGAGCTGACCAGCCTGTTCATCGACAAAGGCCCAACCGTACTCGTGCGTAACGCCGATGGCCGCGTCGATGTGCTGGAAGATGAAAACCCGGGCGCGTTCTACAAAGGCCCGATGGCTCTGCTGGTCAACCGCCTGTCCGCCTCGGCTTCGGAGATTTTCGCCGGCGCCATGCAGGACTACCATCGCGCATTGATCATCGGTGGCCAGACCTTCGGCAAAGGCACCGTGCAGACCATTCAGCCGCTGAACCATGGCGAACTGAAACTGACCCTGGCCAAGTTCTACCGGGTTTCCGGGCAGAGCACGCAGCATCAGGGCGTACTGCCGGACATCGACTACCCGTCGATCATCGACACCAAGGAAATCGGCGAAAGCGCCCTGCCGGAAGCCATGCCGTGGGACACCATCAAGGCAGCGATCAAGCCGGCCTCCGATCCGTTCAAGCCGTACCTGGCGCAGCTCAAGTCCGAGCATGACGCACGCAGCGCCAAAGATGCCGAGTTCGTGTTCATCCGTGACAAGCTGGCCCTGGCGCAGAAGCTGATGGAAGAAAAAACCGTCAGCCTCAACGAAGCCGACCGCCGTGCCCAGCACGCGGACATCGATGCCAAGCAACTGGCCATGGAAAACATTCGTCGCAAAGCCAAAGGCGAAGAACCGCTCAAAGAGCTGAAGAAAGAAGATGAAGACGCGCTGGCTGCGGCTGAGCCGGACAAGGTCAAACCAGAAGACGACGCCTACCTGAGCGAAACCGGGCGCGTGCTGCTGGATTATCTGAAGCTGAGCAATCAGGTGGCCAAGAAGTAAGATGATGGCAATTTAGTGGTGACGCTCCCCGGAGCGTCATCAAACAGTCATCATTCTGTCGTGAAATAAAGGACTGGGAGCGCCTCTTCAAGCAAGAGCGCTCCCAGTCCTTTTTTTATCTCCAGAGATTGCCATGACCACGACCGAACAGCTGAGTGCCTTGAGCTCGATCCTGACTCAAAGCGGTTTGCACAGCCTGTTCCAGCCGATCATCTGTCTCTCCGAGCGTCGTATTCTCGGCTACGAAGCTCTCACTCGCGGCCCGTCCAACAGCCCTCTGCATTCGCCAATCGCGCTGTTCGCCGTGGCGCGTCAGGCCGGCCGCCTGAGCGAACTGGAAATTGCCTGCCGCCAGTCTGCCTGCCGTCGTTTCAACGAGCAGCAACTGCCGGGCAAGCTGTTCCTCAACGTCTCACCGGAATCCCTGCTTGAAGCCGCGCACCAACCGGGGCGGACCCTGCAACTGCTGCAGGACTTCGGTATTCCACCCAGCCAAGTAGTGATCGAACTCACCGAACAGACGCCAATCGACGATTTCCAGTTGCTGCAAACCGCCCTGCATCACTATCGGGCGATGGGCTTTTCGATTGCATTGGATGACTTGGGTGCCGGCTATTCGAGCTTGCGTCTATGGTCGGAGCTGCGTCCGGACTATGTGAAAATCGACCGCCACTTCATCGACGGCATCCATCAGGACGCATTGAAACGCGAGTTCGTCGGCTCGATCCTGCAAATCGCCAAGGCTTCGCGGGCGCAGGTGATTGCCGAGGGGATCGAGTTGCCGGAAGAACTGGCGGTGCTGACCGAGATGGGCGTCGATCTGGTGCAGGGTTACCTGCTCGCTCGCCCTCAGGAGCATCCACCCCGCGATGCCCGGGCCCTGATGCCAAAACACGACAGCAGCGCCGTGGCATTGAACGACGAAGGCAGCGACCTCAGCGCCCTGCTCAATGACCAACCGGCGGTGCATCGCGACACACCGACTGCCACCGTACTGGAAGCCTTCCGCCGCCAGGCCAATCTGAACTCACTGGCGGTGCTCGACGAACAGGGCCAGCCGTGCGGCATCGTCCATCGCCATTCGTTGTCCGACGCGCTGCTCAAACCGTTCGCCACTGACCTGTTCGCACGCAAACCGATCAGCCGCCTGATGAACGACGACTTCCTCGCTGTGGAAATGAGCCAGTCGCTGCAACAGGTCAGCCGCCTGATCACCAGCCGCGCCCGGCAGCGCATCGAAGAAGATTTCATCATCACCCTCAACGGCGGTTATCTGGGCCTTGGCCGGGTGATCGACGTGCTCAAACTGATCACCGAACTGAAAATCCAGCAGGCGCGCTACGCCAACCCGCTGACCCTGCTACCCGGCAACGTGCCGATCCAGCAATGCCTGACCCGCCTGCTGCAACAGGGCCGCGAATCGATCATCTGCTACGTCGACATCGACAGCTTCAAACCCTTCAACGACATCTACGGCTACGGCCGTGGCGACGAAGTCCTGCTGTGCCTGGCGCAATGTCTGAACGAACGCGTCGACCCTTCCCGCGACTTCGTCGGCCACATCGGCGGCGACGACTTCCTGCTGGTACTCGGCCCGGAAGACTGGCGCAAACGCCTCAACCAACTGCTCGACGACTTCCAGAGCCAATGCCGCCGCTTCTATCGCCCTGAGCATCTTGAGGCCGGCTGCTTCATCGCGCCGAATCGCCAGGGTGTGCGGCAGGAGTTTCCACTTCTATCGTTATCGATCGGCGTAGTCCACCTGCAACCCGAGGCCTGCGCAGAACTGGATGCGAGTCAACTGGCGGAGATGGCTTCGCAGGCGAAACATCATGCGAAGAATGTTCCGGGGTATAGCGTGCATGTGATTGATAGCCTTGCTGCTGCCGACCTTCAACTGCCGCAACTGATTGGCCAACGCTGACTCTCCAAACAACATCATCCCCTGTGGGAGCGGGCTTGCTCGCGAAGGGATCAGTAGCATCACTCAAGATTCCGCTTCTAATGCCGGCTACCACGTGGAGCAGTCTTCCTGACTGGCGAGATACAACTCATCAATCCAAACTTCGGAGAGAATAGAGTACACATGCTCAAAAAAACTCCTGGGATCTTTTATTTCATTCCAGCCAAGTGGAAGCAATGAATGAGAAAAAGGATCATGTTTAAAAACCTCAGAGAGCTTACTCGCTTCGCCATCCAGAGCCTCACCAAATACAAAAAACAAGACAAATTTGTGCCGATGAGTCAAACCCGAAAATCTTCTCACAATAAATTTATAAATTAATTCCGCTCTATCTGAAGGACACTCAGGATCGTACTCTGCCAACTCTGCGCCCAGCGTCTCTTCGCGATCGTATATATCAAACCCACCAAGAAAGTGCTTCAACTTAGGGCTGTATGGAACATCAAGATAGGGATGCATCAACATCAAACGTGCTCCACCGGATATAGAGCGAAAGGTTGCAATGTTTCAAAGTCAAATTTCATTTCAAACCCATTCATTTTTTGAATGTAGCGGGGTTCTGATGGATCTGATGGGTTAGGTTCGTACCCTTCCCCCACATCTTCGGCAGCCATTCTCACAACCAAATTACCCATGCTGTCTTCTCCCGTGAATCGCGACATCTTCCGTGCCTCTCTTGTCATCGCTTCATTTAAAGCATTCAACTGCGCTCGATGGGTTAAAAACCGCGAACTATAAACACCTCTGAACATCTTCCACCTGTTCCCTAACTCAACTCATTATCGAAAAACAGCAAAAAACAAATCTTTCAAATTAAGAATCAAAACTCTATAAAATTTTCTACCTTTGACATCAACCATTAGAAAACCGATCTTGAAAAAATCAAGCCCCACAAAGATTAGAGGCGATGAATCGCTTTAAGAACTAATCCAATTCATATAAAAAATCGTTGCTCATCTGGATCGCTTGTTAAATCCTGATCTTCATAATCAAATATATATACAAGATCATCTAAAGAGGCTTCTTTACCAACCACTAGTTGGTATGCTTTCAGTCCAAGAGACATTTGAGAAGACATGCTTGACGGATGAACATTTATTTTCGCCCCCTTGCAAAAAAACGTTAACTCTGGATTATCTTTCCTCAACAAAGCAAAACATTTATAAAAATCACACCCAAAGTAGATCCGCTTACACCCACTTTCACAAATGAATGCTATTGATATTTCCTCACGATTACAAACCAGGTCAATCTCTTGCCTGTCATTACCATCTGAAATTTTAATTGTAGCTACAAACACTGATTTCATTTGTCTATTTTCCTATGCGGATTTGGAATGGAATAGCCAAACTCCTTACCATCATCAATAATTAATGTAGCACCGAGAACATCCTCCCTCCTTATCCTACCTGGGATTGCAATTTCCTGTTCTTTACTAAAATTATAGGCTGCTCCTAGCTCTTTTTTAAGATCGCGACCTGGAATCATTTTAAGTGTGTAAAGAAACCCTGGCCTTGTGAAGTAGCTTGTAGCGAATGCTTTTCCCATATCTCTCGAAAGAGATGTGCTAATAAAGTTACTAGGAGGAAAGTCGCTATCGATTGAGTGAAGAAATAGATCATTGCTATCTCCTTTACTTTTAAAACCGTGCTCAAAAACTTCCGAAGGATCCTTCGTATCTCCACGGTACAAATACGTATTTTTAGTTTTCGCTGCGGGAGGAGAGGAAATAGCTTCCCCTCCAAGTATCTTTTTAGTCGGATCGTTTGATTCAAAAGACGGTTTGTTGCACCCCGCTCCTCCCGGGCAATCATTCAACCCCAACGGATCCACCCAACCCGTCGGATTCGGTACGTACCGGTACTGATTCAACCCACCCGCCAACTTGATCGGGTCCGGCGTCAAATACCTCCCCAATCGCGGGTCG
Organism: Pseudomonas sp. JAI115; assembly: GCF_014200835.1. Lineage (NCBI taxonomy): Bacteria > Pseudomonadati > Pseudomonadota > Gammaproteobacteria > Pseudomonadales > Pseudomonadaceae > Pseudomonas > Pseudomonas sp. JAI115. Next base: position 588,616 of record NZ_JACHCY010000002.1, on the reverse strand, counting down.
TAATACCGATGCCGGTTGTAATGCAGCCCACTCTCCGCATCGAAATACTGCCCCTGAAAGCGCAGCGGCTGGTCCAGGTAGTCCTCGCCCGCGAGGGTGATCGCCGACACCTTGCCGTAGGCGTCGTATTGCGCCGACCAGACGATTTCGCCGCTGTAGTCGGTGAGTTCCTGCGGGGTGCCGAGGTGGTCGAGTTGGTAGTAGAACGGGCAGGCCTTTTTCGGGCCTTTGCCGTCGAGCAGCGCCAGCGGGCGGAAGGTGCCGGGTTCGTAGACGTAGCTGCGGTGGTGGGTTTTGCTGCTTTCGGCGACGAGGTGGTCGCCTTGCCAGAAGAACTCGGTGGTCTGGCCGTCGACGGTTTTGCGGATGCGCCGGCCGAAGGCGTCGTATTTGTAGGTCGCGGTTTGGCCATCGGCGCGGGTCAGGCCGATCAGACGGTGCTGGCAGTCGTAGCGGTATTCGGTGACGAGTTGCTGGTCGCGGCCACGGCGTTCGCGGATCAGGTTGCCGAAGGCGTCGTAGTCGTAATGCCGGTCCCCCTGCATCAGCAGGCGGTTGCCCTTGATCCGGGTGGGGCCGGGACGATCCTGCATCAGCAGGTTGCCGGCCGGGTCGTGGGCGAAGGATTCGGGGAGTTCGTCGCGCGAGTGGCGCACGCGGATCAAGCGGTCGAGCGCGTCGTAACCGTAGGTGCGCTGGCCGTGACGGCTGTCGGCAATGTGCTCGAGGTTGCCGTTGGCGCTGTAGGCGTAATCGCGGCGGTACAGCGAGTCGTGCTGATGACCTACAGCATGGGCCAGCAAACGTCCCTGATCGTCGTAGGCATAATCGCTGCGCAGCAGGCCTTGTTGGCGTTGTTGCTCGCGACCGGACTGGTAGACGTGACTGGTCAGCCGCGTGCCATTGAGGTCGATGGCGGTCAGCGCGCCACCCTTGGCGTAGTGATAGTCGAGCTTGCTGTTGTCCGGCAGACGCTGGCGCTTGAGCTGGCCGCAGGCGTCGTAGGTGTAACGCAGGGTGCCCCAGCCCTGATGCTCGGTGATCAGCCGGTCCTGCCGGTCATATTCAAAGGCCAGCGGATGTTGCTGGCCGTCATCAACCCCGGTCAAACGGCCCAGGCGGTCGTAGGTGTAAGCCACCTGAACCCCGTCGGGCAGGGTCTTGAGCAGCAGACGCCCGGCCGCATCACGCGCGTAGGCAGTGACCAGCGTCGAGCCGTCATCGCCGAACTCGGTCTTTTCCAGCAGGTGCCCGTTGCGGTCGTAGGCGTAGGCGGTGCGCCGGCCGTCGAAGCCGGTTTCCTGTCGGATCAATCCGGTGGGCGTGTAGTCCAGGCGGTACTTTTCCCCGGACTCGTTCTCGATTTCCGTGAGCAGCAATTGCGCATGGTCGTAGCGGTACTGCACCCGCGTGCCGTCGGGATTGATCTTGCGCGAGACGAGGTGCAGGTCGTCGTCATACTCGTAGCGGGTGATGCGCCCGAGTTCGTCGCGCTCGGCAGTGACCTGGCCGTAGGCGCCATAGCTGTAGGCACGGGTGGCGCCCGTAGGAAAGGTCGTCTGAATTAGTCGGCCAACAGCGTCCCACTGCTGGCGGGTGATCGCGCCGTGTTCGTCGCAAGTGGTCGTCCGTCGCCCCAGCGCGTCGTAGGAAAAGCGCCGCACACCACCGTCGGGCAGGGTTTCCTCGATCAGTTGCCCGAGGTCGTTCCACGACAACTTGTGCCGGCTGGTGTCCGGGTAGCGGATCGACAGCAACTGCCCGCGCGTGTCGTAGTAGTAATGGGTGACCTGACCGTCAGGATCGACCGCCTCGGTGACATCGCCCTCGGCGTTGCGCCGAAACGTCCACACCGCCTCGCCGCGAGAACGGCTGTGCAGGAAACCGTTGCGGTACTCGTAGGACGTTGGCTCATCGTCCGGCGGAAGCAGCGCGATCAGCCGTCCGACGTCGTCGTAACGGTATTCGGTGACCGCGCCCAGAGGATCCTGCTCGGCGATCAGCCGGCCCTGATCGTCATAGGCCTTGAGGTGCTCACCACCATCGGCCTCGACCTTGCGCACCAGCCGTGCGCTGTCATCGTGGACGTAGGTTTCTTCGCTGCCATCGACGTAGTGCACCGCGACACTGCCGTCATCGGCCCAGACGTAACGGGTGTCCATCTGCGCGAACGACGCCCAATGGCGCACGCAACGCGCCGACTTGCCCGAGCGTTCCCATTCCCAGAAAAAACTCGCGCCGCCGGTCAGTTGCCGCTGCAGGATGACGTGCTGATCGTCGTAGTCGTAACGCTCGCTGTCACCGACGGCGTTGGTCGCAGCCAACAACCGCTGACGCGCGTCGTAGCAATAACTGACCAGCGTTTGCTCGGTGCGCCAGCCATCAGCCTCAAGCACCTGGTAATCAACCGCGACCAGATGCGCCCGGTCATAGCGCAACAACAGCGAGCGGCCCGCGCCATTGTCCAGGCGGACAATCCGCTGCTGATGATCGCGAGAAACGCTCAGCCGATTGCCATACGCATCACTGACCGCCACCAACCGCCCGGCCCGAAAGTGATAAAACCGCGCCGCATCCCCGGCCAGCGCGAGGATCAGTTCCTCCGGCTCATCGCCGAGAAAAATCGCCGCCCGCGACAGGCTGTTGTGAATCGCCGGGCGCTCCACACTGGGCAACGGAAACCGCGTGCGGCGGTTCTCGTGATCGACCCAGATCACCCCCTCGCCATCGAACTCCAGCCGATGCGCCAGCGAATGACTCCAGCCAAACCCCAGCCCGACATCGATCTCCACCGCGCTGGTGCGATACAGCCGGGTGAACTCGAACGGCAACAAGCCATCGAGCGTGCCGTCGGTCAGGGTCAGCAGTTCTTCGCCGGTAACCATCGACACCGGACAGCCGTTGGTGCAGGTCAACGGGGCGCAATCGGCGCTGTCGCCGTTGGGGTTTTGCGCTTGATCGGGAGCGTTATCGTGATGCTCGTTTTTCTTCAGGGCGGCATTGCGCTTCGCATCCCAGCGCAATTGCATGCGGCCCTTTTTCACCCCGGCGGCGATACCCCGCGCGGCGACAGTTTTGTACTGGTCGACGTAATGGATGAACGTGTTGACGATGCCGAACATCGCCTTGACCAGGCGTTTCACAACCGAGAGCAACTGGGCGGCGCGATCCGCCAGGCGTAGCGTCAGATAAGCGATCCCGGCGCCAGCCCCGACGAATGTCAACACAACGCCGATCAGCACATCGATCAGCACCTGCACGATCATCATCGACGCCGTTTCTGCGGTTTTGCCGGGGATCTGGCTGGGCGGCAGCATCTCCAGCCAGAGACTCGCCGCACGCAACAGCAAACACAGCGCCGCTTCATCACTGACCAGCAACTGCAGTTTCTGCATGACATCCGGAGCTGATTCTGCGAGATGAATCAGATCAGCCGCGCCGCTTCCCAGCCGCTCGGCAAATGCGCCTGGATCCTTGAGAATCTCCGACAGCATGCCGATGCTGTCCCACACCCCCTCGATCGCCGCCCAGCTCCCGGCGAGCATGCCGTTGCCCGCCGCCGTCGCCACCGACTGCGACCACTGCGGCTTGAACCCCTGCCACTCGCTGCGCAACCAGCCATCCAGCTCGCCGGTCAAGCCGTTGTAGGACTGGAACAGCGCCTCGATCTGCTCCGGGGTAACGTCGCTGTGCACCTGCACGCGATAGAACTTGCCTGGCGTACCGGCGAATGTTCCCCGGCCTTGCGCATCAAGTGCGACGGGGAAAGTTTGGCCATCACCCACCGCCACCACATCCACCACGATGTCGCCCAGCGGAATGTCGTACACCGACTCGAATTTGCTCTCGATCGCCAGCACCCCGCTTTTCGGGCACTGCACGACGCCGGAGGCAAACTCACTGTCGCCCGTGCTGACGGCGGTGACGCGATCACCGAAGCGGATAACCCGCTCCATGCCCATCAGCGACGGCAAATCCGCCGCATGGCTGACCTGATCGGCCGCTCTGCTGAACCAATGTTCAAGCTGCTGGCGATAGAGGCTGAGGGTGTCGGGGAAGCTGTCGAGTTCCTGCTCGATACGGCTGACGGCTTCCATCAGCGCACGCGACGATGCGGGGTGGAATGAAAAACCGGGTCAAACATGAGCGTTCCCTCGCGCAAAAATTAGGCGCGGGGACTTTGCGGGGGATCAATCAGGAAAGAAGTCAGGCGAGTAGGTGTTTGCTGTAGGACTAATCCGCAAAAGGGTGATTACTACAAAACGTATAGCGATAAACGCAAACGTGGCGTGAGGTTTCCCTCACGCCACGTTTATCGAGCGATACAAAATGATTTACCGGGTTTAATCCCGAGCGCTCAACTCTTTGAGTTTGAGCTCGGCCAACGGGTGGCCGGCCTTGGCGGCCAGCGTCCACCAGCGTGCTGCTTCGGTCGGATCCGGCGCTTTGCTCGGCGTACCGGCCAAGCTGATCACGCCGACCTGATAGGCCGCTTTGCCGTCGCCGGCAAGCGCCGCCAGACGCAACAGCCGCACACCCTCTTCGCGGGCACCCAGGCCAACCCCGCGAAACGTCAGAATGTGCCCATAAAAGCTCTGCGCGCCGACATCGCCAAGATTGGCCATGCGCGCAAACTGCCCTTCGAGCCAGCGCCAGCCTCTGGGCTGGCGAACAAACCAAGACCAGTGAAACAGCCTACGGGCCAACCAGTAACTGGCCGACGCCTTGAGTCGTAAGAACACTCAGGCCTCCGCCGATTCCGGGTACTCGTATTCGAAAACCCTGACCACTTCCGACGCATGCCAGGAGGCAGCCGCAACGCCATCGGACGGCCCGGAAAAGCGTCCAAGACGCTCGACGCATTCAAAAAAACCGGTACGTGGCAAACGGCTGGCACCCTGGCTGATCACCAGCGAACTGCGCAACGGCTGTTCAGCCTTGGCGTCCAGCGCGGCCAGATGCTCAAGTGCCGCGGTCAGCGTCTGCATCGCCGGCGTCGGCAGTTGCAAACGCTCGAGCAAGGCTCGATAGGTCAACAGATGGCGCTGCCTGCGCGCCTGATCCAGCTCCCCGAGCAATCCGTCCCAATGTTGACGACTGATGCGTACGCTCACGATTCATCCCTCCAACCCGGCACCGTCAGTTCCCAGGCCAGGCTGCGACGAATCGCGGCGTCAGGTTGACGCTCGCCGCTTTCGATCATGGCCAGATAAGACGGGCTGATGCCTACCGTGCGGGCCAGCGCCTCAATGGCGATGCCCTTCCCTTCGCGCAAACTGCGTAGTTGATCCAGACCTGGAAGAATCGGGTCTGGCGTTGCGGCGGCCGGCGCTGGCGCCTGCTGCTGCGGTGTTTCGTTGATGCCTGCTGCTTTCAGTAGAGCCTGATACTGAACCCATGGCAGAACCGCATATTCGGGTTCGCCATCGCGTGCAATTATCTGAATATCCATGACTACCCCGTAGGACAACAACACTTAGCGAGTCGGCACTTTTCCCTAGAAGTGTAATCCTAACAGCGGCCAAGGTCGCGGGGGGTATCTATCTGTCTGCAGGCGGAGTGAATCAGGGCTTTTTCGGGCCCTGGAGCTGAAGTAGCTCGGGGGTATCAGGCAGGCGCTCGACCACCGCGAGTTTTTCCGGCTGCTGGCGGTTGCGCCAGAGCCGAAAAGCATTGAGCTCATCGTCGAGGGTTTTCATCAGCCAGGCCAGAACGGCGATGTCATCGAGCATACCGAACACCGGAATGAAATCCGGAATCGCATCCACCGGGCTGAGGAAGTACATCAGGCCCGCCACCACCGAGACGATGGCTTTCGGGCTGATCGCTCGGTATTCGCCACGCCAGTATGCAAGACACAGTGCCTGGAGCAAACGCAGATCTTCCTTGAGTTTGCCAAGGCGATTGCCTTGCGCCGCTCCTTTGCTCGCCACCGCGAACAACAGGGTCGGCAGACGCCCACGCGCCAGCAATCGACCGGCGAGGGGCAGAAATCGGGCGAAATTCCACGGCGCTTTCATCTATTTCTCCCGTTGAAATGTTATCCACACAAATTGTGGATAACCTTGTGAACAGAGCTGCATTTCAGCGCTGAAAGCCCCGTTTTATAAGGGCCGCGCTCAGATCGGGCGTTTTTTACTCACATAAAAAACCCCAATATTTCATTGACTTGGCGGCTCAGGGCGTCTAGCGCTGGCAGCCTCAATCTCTAGGACTGCTGTAAGCGCCATCCGTTCGCTCTGTTTACCGCCAGCATCGTCCAGATGCAACAACGCCCCGCATATGCGAGGCGTTGTCTTCGAAGCTACAGCCGATTACTTGGCGGCGGCGTCTTCTTTGGCAGGATCCTTGATGGCCAGCAGTTCCAGGTCGAAGACCAGAACCGAGTTGGCCGGGATTGCCGGGCTTGGCGATTGCGCGCCGTAAGCCAGATCGCTAGGAATGTACAGTTTGTACTTCTCGCCAACGTGCATCAGTTGCAGACCTTCAACCCAACCCGGGATCACGCCGCTGACCGGCAGATCAATCGGGCTGCCACGTTCAACAGAGCTGTCGAACACGGTGCCGTTGGTCAGCTTGCCGGTGTAGTGAACAGTCACGACGTCGGTAGGCTTAGGCTGTGGGCCGTCGGCTTTCTTGACCACTTCGTACTGCAGACCGGAAGCGGTGGTGGTGACACCAGGCTTCTTGCCGTTTTCTTCGAGGAATTTCTTGCCAGCGGCTGCCGACTCTTCGCTCATCTTGGCCATACGCTCTTCAGCACGCTTTTGCAGCGCGGCAAAGGCTTCGACCAGTTCTTCGTCTTTCAGCTTCTGTTCTTTCTTGCCGACGGCATCTTCGATGCCCTGGGCTACCGCTTTGGAGTCCAGATCATCCATGCCTTCCTGAGCAAGGCTCTTGCCCATGTTCAGGCCGATACCGTAGGAAGCTTTTTGCGCCGGGGTTTTCAGCTCTACGCTGGTCTGCGAATCACAACCCGCGAGGACCAGGCTAACCAGGGCTACCGCCGCCGCCAACCGATGCTGTTTCATGCTATTTCCTTGTTCATGCGCCGAAAGGGCAATCGAGTAAAGCCGCGAGCTTATCAGGCCGCCACGACCAATGGCTACCGGCATGAGAGCAGGAAATGTCCGATAAGTTCAGGGATTAAAACGCATTCGGGCCAAGGGACGATGAAGCTTCTGTCATCTGGAGCTGACAAGGGCTGATGAGACTTCCTACGACAGTTGGCGTAATGGCCACTTGCCGCACCTGCAACAGCTGAGGCATAACAAGGCAACAACTCGACAAGGATGTTTATCTTGCGCCTCTTATACCGTGTGCTGGCACTGATCATTGTGCTGCTGGGCCTGGCTCTGGCAGTGATTCTGTACTACGTCGCCTACCCGAAACTGCCCTTCTATACCCCGGCCCAACAGGTGCATTACCTGCAGCAGTGGAGCGAGGAGGAACGCCAGACTTACTACTTCACGCCGCAGGGCACACAGGTCAAAGGCCTGCGCTATGAGTGGTTCGAGGCGCTGGAACTGCCCTTCTCGCAGCAGCGTTTCGCGTCCCCGGAATACCTCGCACGCTTCGGATTTCTGGTTGATCCACAGCAGAAAGCCACGTCGAACAACCCCGGCAATCTGCCGGTCGGCTTCACCCGCCACGCGAATCCTGGTGGCACCGAGCAATATCTCGATATCACCTGCGCTGCTTGCCACACTGGCGAATTGCGCTTCAAAGGCCAGGCCGTGCGAATTGACGGTGGTTCAGCGCAGCATGTCTTGCCTTCCAGCGTTCCTACATTACGCGGTGGCAGTTTCGGACAAGCCTTGGTCGCAAGTCTGGCCGCGACTTACTACAACCCATGGAAATTCGAGCGTTTCGCCAAAAATGTTCTGGGCGATGAATACGAGACACGCCACGAGCAACTGCGCAAAGACTTCAAGCAATCGCTGAACACCTTCCTCAAAGTCGCCTGGAACGACACGCATCGCGGCCTCTACCCGACCGAAGAAGGCCCGGGCCGCACCGACGCATTCGGCCGCATCGCCAACGCCACCTTCGGCGACGCGATCTCCCCCGCTAACTACCGCGTGGCCAATGCACCGGTGGACTACCCGCAACTGTGGGACATGTGGACGTTCGACTGGGTGCAGTGGAACGGCTCGGCGCAGCAACCGATGGCGCGCAATATCGGTGAGGCACTGGGGGTCGGCGCCACGCTGAATTTCTTCGACAACAACGGCCAGCCGCTGCAGGGCGATGCGCGTTATGCCTCAAGTGTGCGCGTGCGCGATCTGCATAAAATCGAAGAAACCCTGCAACGCCTGCAACCGCCGGCCTGGCCGGAGGATGTTCTGGGCGCCATCGACAAACCGCTGGCCGCCAAGGGCCGCGCCCTGTTTGCGGAGAACTGCGCCGGTTGCCACGTGCCGCGCAAGACCCAAGAGGGCGAACGCTGGGTGCAGCATTTGCACCTGCTGCCGGTGGAGGTAATCGGTACCGATCCGAATGCGGCGACCAACATTGCCAACCACCGTTTCGACCTGACGCCGCTGCAATGGGACCTGAAGGAGTTGGAGCAGATGGATGTGAAGTTGCATCCAACGCCCAAAGAGCCATTGGATCTGAGCCAGCTATCGGTGGCCAAGGGCCTGGCTTACGTCACCGCATTCGTCGAAAACCGCGCTTATCGCGAGGCTGGTGTCACCCCTCAGGAAAAGCCAAAACTTGATGGCTTCGGTCTGCCGATCGGCGTGCGCGAAAAGGTCGCCTACAAGGCCAGGCCGTTGGCCGGTATCTGGGCCACCGCGCCGTTTCTGCACAACGGTTCAGTACCGAGCCTTTATCAACTGCTGTCACCGCAGGATGAGCGTGCCACAACGTTTTATAAAGGTTCGTTCGAATACGACCCGCGTCATCTGGGCTATCGCACCGAAGCCTTTACCAATGGTTTCCTGTTCGACACGCGAATTTCCGGCAACCACAACAGCGGTCATGAATTCCGCGCCGGCGAGCGTGGCAATGGGGTCATCGGCCGACTGCTGCAACCAGAAGAACGCTGGGCCTTGCTGGAGTACCTGAAAGTACTGGGCGGACCGTTGGAGGCGCAATTGCCATGATGATCAACCCGTACAAAAGACCGTCGATGTTCGCCCGCGTCTGGTTATGGCTGGGGCGCCTGCTAGGCAAAGCCCTACTGACATTGCTGATTATCGGCCTGCTGGGCTGGGCCATCGCGAGCGCATGGTTCGTCTGGCAACACAGAGGCCCGGTATCGGCGCAGGAACAGATTCCCGCTGGTGAAGCGGCGATGACCCAGGATGTGATCCAGACCGCCGTACGCATCGTCGATCAACATCGCGAAAGCACGCGTTATCTGCGCGACGCGCATGCCAAGGCCCATGGTTGCGTGAAAGCCGAAGTGACGGTGTTGCCGGAACTGGCACCAGCGCTGCGCCAAGGGGTGTTCAGCGAACCGGGCAAAACCTGGCAGGCGATGATTCGCCTGTCCAATGGCAACGCCTACCCGCAGTTCGACAGCATCCGCGATGCCCGGGGCATGGCAATCAAACTGCTCGATGTGCCCGGCAAACCATTGCTGGGCGACCGTCAGCAGCGCCACGAGCAAGACTTCGTGATGTTCAGCCACCCGAACTTCTTTGTCAGCGATGTCGCCGAGTATCGTCAGAATGTGGCGGCTCAGGCTGACGGCAAAAAAATCATGGCGTTTTTCCCCGGTTGGGACCCGCGCAGCTGGCAGATCCGCCACCTGTTCATCGCGCTGGCCACTCTGGCGCCGCCACCGGACAGCCCGACCGCGACCACCTACTTTTCGGTATCGCCTTACAAATTTGGCGAGGCCAATGCCAAGTTTCGCGTTGCGCCGGATCCGGATAATTGCCCGGCGTATGCCCTGCCCCCGCAAAACCACGACCTGCCGAATTTCCTGCGCAGCGCCTTGAACCAGCAACTGTCGACGGATCGGGTGCCAGCGTGTTTTGTGCTGCAGATTCAGCGCCAGGACGCGAACAAGTACATGCCGATCGAGGACACCAGCATCGAATGGCGCGAGCAGGATTCACCGTTCGAAACAGTGGCGCGGATTACCCTGCCTGCGCAGGACTTCGACACACCGGCATTGAATCTGGAGTGTGACAACCTGTCGTTCAACCCGTGGTTTGGTATCGAGGCGCATCGGCCAATTGGCGGGATCAACCGCTTGCGCAAAGCGGTGTATGAGGCGGTGAGCGATTATCGGCACAGTCGCAATGCCGAATAGAGATGACGAGGAGATGATTTGTGGTGAGGGGATTTATCCCCGATGGGATGCGAAGCAGCCCCAGCTTCAAGATTTTGGGCCTGCTGCGCAGGCCATCGGGGATAAATCCCCTCGCCACACAGGCATTGCAGAAATGCTCAAATCGCAGACAGCAAAAAGCCCGCACTTGGCGGGCTTTCTGTGGTGACCTGGCGTTCAGTGGGTCCAGGTGACCGAATATGGCGCAGCGGACGGGACTCGAACCCGCGACCCCCGGCGTGACAGGCCGGTATTCTAACCGACTGAACTACCGCTGCGCGAAACGCTTGAAACGAATGGTGGGTGATGACGGGATCGAACCGCCGACATTCTGCTTGTAAGGCAGACGCTCTCCCAGCTGAGCTAATCACCCTTCGCTTCGTTACGGGGCGCATTATGCCACAAGTTTTCGTAATGTGTTGATTTAATTGAAGTTTTTTTCAAAAAAATCCGAAAACCGGTGAAACGACACAAACCCGATGGAACAAGGTACAAACTTGAGACAGAAAAAAACCCGCTTCAGCGGGTTTTTCCGTGGTGACCTGGCGTTCAGTGGTCCAGGTTACCGAATATGGCGCAGCGGACGGGACTCGAACCCGCGACCCCCGGCGTGACAGGCCGGTATTCTAACCGACTGAACTACCGCTGCGCTAAACACTTGAAACGAATGGTGGGTGATGACGGGATCGAACCGCCGACATTCTGCTTGTAAGGCAGACGCTCTCCCAGCTGAGCTAATCACCCTTCGCTTCGGTGTGGCGCGCATTCTACGGAGCGACCCAACCTCTGGCAAGCACTTTTTTAATTAATTTTCTCAGGCCTTCCAAAGGCTTAGAGAAGGGTTGGCCTATGACCCGGCGAAGACAATAATGCCCCCCTTTGTATAAAGGAGAGACTCACCCCATGTGGTTCAAAAACCTGCTTATCTATCGCCTGACCCAAGACCTGCCTGTCGATGCCGAGGCGTTGGAAACTGCACTGGCCACCAAACTGGCGCGTCCATGTGCAAGCCAGGAGTTGACCACCTACGGTTTCGTCGCGCCGTTCGGCAAAGGCGAAGATGCGCCACTGGTGCACGTCAGCGGTGACTTCCTGCTGATCGCTGCGCGTAAAGAAGAACGCATTCTGCCGGGCAGCGTCGTGCGCGACGCGGTCAAGGAAAAGGTCGAAGAGATCGAAGCCGAGCAGATGCGCAAGGTCTATAAGAAGGAACGCGATCAGATCAAGGATGAAATCATCCAGGCGTTCCTGCCGCGCGCCTTTATCCGTCGCTCGTCGACCTTCGCCGCCATCGCGCCGAAACAGGGCCTGATCCTGGTCAACTCCGCCAGCCCGAAACGTGCCGAAGACCTGCTTTCCACAATGCGTGAAGTGCTCGGCACCCTGCCCGTGCGTCCGCTGACCGTGAAAACCGCACCGACCGCCGTGATGACCGAGTGGGTGACCACCCAGCAAGCCGCCCCGGACTTCTTCGTGCTGGACGAGTGCGAGTTGCGCGATACCCACGAAGACGGTGGCATCGTGCGTTGCAAGCGTCAGGATCTGACCAGCGAAGAAATCCAGCTGCACCTGAGCACCGGCAAAGTAGTCACCCAATTGTCGCTGGCCTGGCAGGACAAACTGTCGTTCATGCTCGACGACAAGATGACCGTCAAACGCCTGAAGTTCGAAGACCTGCTGCAGGATCAGGCGGAACAGGACGGCGGCGACGAGGCTCTGGGCCAACTGGACGCCAGCTTCACCCTGATGATGCTGACCTTCGGCGACTTCCTGCCGGCACTGGTGGAAGCGTTGGGCGGTGAAGAGACTCCGCAGGGGATCTAATCCTGACGAGTTTCAAAACTGTGGGAGCGAGCCTGCTCGCGAATGCGGAGTGACAGTTAACATTAATGTGTCTGGCACGCCGCTTTCGCGAGCAAGCCCGCTCCCACAATTGGTTTTGTGGTGTAACTAATAATAAGGATCGGGCCATGCGCGCACTGGCTGCACTCAGCCGCTTTGTCGGCAACACTTTCGCTTACTGGGTTCTGATTTTCGCCGTGATCGCGTTCCTGCAACCGGCGTGGTTTCTCGGTCTCAAGGGTGCGATCGTGCCGCTGCTGGGACTGGTGATGTTCGGCATGGGCCTGACCCTCAAACTCGATGACTTCGCTGCCGTCGCCCGCCATCCGTGGCGCGTGGCTTTGGGCGTGGTCGCACATTTCGTGATCATGCCCGGCGTGGCGTGGTTGCTCTGCCAGATCTTCCACCTGCCGCCGGAAATCGCCGTCGGGGTGATTCTGGTCGGCTGCTGCCCAAGCGGCACCTCTTCCAACGTCATGACCTGGCTGGCCCGCGGCGATCTGGCGCTGTCGGTGGCGATTGCTGCCGTCACCACCCTCCTCGCCCCGCTGCTGACCCCGGCGCTGATCTGGCTGCTGGCTTCGGCGTGGTTGCCGGTTTCGTTCATGGAATTGTTCTGGTCGATTCTGCAAGTGGTGCTGCTGCCGATCGTGCTCGGCGTGGTCGCGCAACGCGTGCTCGGCGATAAGGTGCGCCACGCGGTGGACGTGTTGCCACTGGTGTCGGTGGTCAGCATCGTGATCATCGTCACCGCCGTAGTAGCTGCCAGTCAGGCGAAGATTGCCGAATCCGGGCTGCTGATCATGGCCGTGGTGATGCTGCACAACAGCTTCGGCTACCTGCTGGGTTACTTCACCGGACGTCTGTTCAAGCTGCCACTGGCGCAACGCAAGTCGCTGGCGCTGGAGGTCGGCATGCAGAACTCGGGGTTGGGCGCGGCGTTGGCCAGTGCGCACTTCTCGCCGCTGGCCGCGGTGCCGAGCGCGTTGTTCAGCGTCTGGCACAACATTTCCGGGGCGTTGCTCTCGACGTACTTCCGGCGCATGAGCGAGAAAGAAGACCGTGAGGCGCTAGCGCAGCAGCCGGCCGACTGACCGGCAAACTTGATCCCCGGATTAATGCTCGGCAGACTGTTGCGTTACGCGGGGACGACCCTGCGGCTCGATCGAGTTATCAATCTGGGGACGGCCCCGTCAATCGATGGAGGTCTCTTATGTCCTGGATCATTCTGTTTTTCGCCGGCCTGTTCGAAGTCGGCTGGGCCGTCGGCCTGAAATACACCGACGGCTTCACCCGCCCGCTCCCCACCGTCCTGACCGTTGCGGCCATGGCCATCAGCCTTGGCCTGCTGGGTCTGGCAATGAAGGAATTGCCGCTGGGTACGGCTTATGCAATTTGGACCGGGGTCGGCGCCGTGGGCACGGTGATTGCGGGGATCATTCTGTTTGGCGAGTCGATGGCATTGATTCGGCTGGCCAGTGTGGCGTTGATCATTACCGGGTTGATTGGCCTCAAGGTCAGCGCTTAAGCAACTAGCGCTTTCGCGAGCAGGCTCGCTCCCACACTGGAGTGCATTTCAAATGTGGGAGCGAGCCTGCTCGCGAAGGGGCGCGATCAATATATCTACCTGACAGTCCCGCGCAACGCCCCCACCAACCCCTGCAGTTTCGCCGGCTCCGCCGCGTCCACTGTCACCGCCGAACCCGCCACCAACGTCACCCGCGACCACAACCGCTTGAACAGCCCCTTGTTCGGATCGCGGCTGAAGAAACTCCCCCACAACCCTTGCAACGCCAGCGGAATCACCGGCACCGGCGTCTCTTCGAGAATCCGCGTCAGCCCGCCCTTGAACTCGTTGATCTCGCCATCGGTGGTCAACTTGCCTTCGGGGAAGATGCACACCAGCTCACCGTCCTTCAGATACTGGGCAATCCGGGTGAAGGCCTTTTCGTAGATCTGGATGTCTTCGTTGCGTCCGGCAATCGGAATTGTTCCCGCCGTGCGGAAGATAAAGTTCAGCACCGGCAGGTTATAGATTTTGTAGTACATGACAAAGCGAATCGGCCGACGCACCGCACCGCCGATCAGCAGCGCATCGACGAACGACACGTGGTTGCACACCAGCAGCGCCGCGCCCTCGTCCGGGATCGCCTCGAGGTTGCGGTGCTCGACGCGGTACATGGAATGGCTGAGCAGCCAGATCATGAAACGCATGCTGAACTCGGGGACGATCTTGAAGATGTAGGCGTTGACGCCGATGTTCAACAGCGACACCACCAGGAACAGCTGCGGAATCGACAGTTTGACCACACTCAGCAACACGATCGAAACGATCGCCGAGACCACCATAAACAGAGCGTTGAGAATGTTGTTGGCGGCAATCACCCGCGCCCGCTCGTTCTCGGCGGTGCGCGACTGGATCAACGCGTACAGCGGCACGATATAGAAACCGCCAAAAATGCCGAGGCCGAGAATGTCGACCAGCACCGCCCAGGTATGCGCAAAGCCCAGCACTTCAGTCCAGCTGTGGCCGGTGACGCTCTCGGGGATTCCGCCGGAATGCCACCACAGCAACAGGCCGAACACGGTCAGACCGAACGAACCGAACGGCACCAGTCCGATCTCGACCTTGCGCCCGGAGAGTTTCTCGCAAAGCATCGAACCCAGCGCAATCCCTACCGAGAACACCGTGAGGATCAGCGTGACTACGGTTTCGTCGCCGTGCATCCATTCCTTGGCGTAGGCCGGGATCTGCGTCAGATAAATCGCCCCGACAAACCAGAACCACGAATTGCCAACAATAGAGCGCGACACCGCAGGCGTCTGGCCCAGCCCGAGCTTCAGCGTGGCCCAGGACTGGCTGAAAATATTCCAGTTCAGGCGCATTTCCGGCGATGCGGCGGCAGCGCGCGGAATGCTGCGACTGGCGAGATATCCCAGCACCGCAATCCCGACAATCGCGGTCGAAACCAGCGGCGCGTAGTGCGTCGAGGACATGATGATCCCGGCGCCGATGGTCCCGGCGAGAATCGCCAGGAACGTGCCCATCTCCACCAGACCGTTGCCGCCGACCAGCTCATCCTCGCGCAACGCCTGCGGCAGGATCGAATACTTCACCGGCCCGAACAGCGCCGAATGCGTGCCCATGGCAAACAGCGCCACCAGCATCAGCGACAGGTGATCGAACAGGAAACCGATCGATCCGACGGCCATGATCGCGATTTCCGCGAGTTTGATCAGACGGATCAGCGCGTCCTTGGCGAATTTTTCCCCGAACTGCCCGGCCAGCGCCGAAAACAGAAAGAACGGCAGGATAAACAGCAGCGCACACAGGTTGACCCAGATCGAACGGTCACCTTCGATGGTCAGCCGATACAGAATGGCGAGGATCAGCGACTGCTTGAACACGTTGTCGTTGAACGCGCCCAGCGACTGCGTGATGAAAAACGGCAGGAAGCGCCGAGTGCGAAGCAGGTTGAACTGTGAGGGGTGACTCATCTTCCGTGTTTCCCTGAGGTCGGTAGAGAATGGCCTGGATCTGCTTATTGGAATCTCGATCGGCGTTCCAGGCCACACCTTACCTAAACTTTTCAGGTTATTTCTTCAACCCTGCAATACAAGGTGAGACAAACAGCTCACCGCGCCACGCGCCTTGCACGGTGCGTTTACCGACGATCAGCCACATCACCGCCAGCAGGCTCACCAGCATGCAGCCGACCACGCTGAAAAAACCGAGGTTCAGCGTACTGGCGAGCTTGAGGGTCGCCAGCGAATACACGCCCAGCGGGAAGGTAAAACCCCACCAGCCGAGGTTGAACGGGATGCCGTCACGCAGGTAACGCGCGGTGATCAGCAGCGCCATCAACATCCACCACAAGCCGAAGCCCCACAGCGTGATACCGGCGACCAGCCCCAGCCCCGCAGCGATTTCACCGATGCCCGGCAGGCCGTTGGCGGCGAAGATCGCCGGTGCATCAGCGCCCAGCAGCAACATACCCAACGCACCGGTACCGATCGGACCGAGGGCCAGCCAGCTCGAAGCGGCCATGTTTTCGTGAGGCAGTTTATGCAGGGCCATGCGCAGCAACAGGATAGTCAGAATGCTGAACGCCACCGGCAGGGAAAATGCCCAGAGCACGTAGCTGGTGGTCAGCACCACCAGTTGCGCGTGGGCATCG
Organism: Pseudomonas sp. JAI115; assembly: GCF_014200835.1. Classification (NCBI taxonomy): domain Bacteria; kingdom Pseudomonadati; phylum Pseudomonadota; class Gammaproteobacteria; order Pseudomonadales; family Pseudomonadaceae; genus Pseudomonas; species Pseudomonas sp. JAI115. Next base: position 572,308 of record NZ_JACHCY010000002.1, on the reverse strand, counting down.
GCCAGATGCGGCGCGAGCAAGCCGCCGCTGGCCGCCGCCACTTCCGCCGCCACCACCGGCAACAGCCAGACCGCCGTCATCTGGTCGATGCTGTGTTCCTGGCGGGTAAACATCATGTAAGGGATCAACACACCGCAGGCCAGCGACATCGCCACGTCGAGCCACCACAGTACCTCGGCAAGATGAATCACACCCTCGCCCCAGCGTGGCAGACCGAACAGCAGAAAGCCGTTGATGATGGTCGCCAGGCCCATGGGAATGGTGCCGAAGAACATCGATACGGTGGAGTGGCCGAAGATCCGCCGCGCTTCATCGAAGAATAAAATCCAGCGCGCGGCATAAGCGAAGGTAAACAGGGTGAACAACAGAATGTTGAACAGCCACAAACCTTCGGCCACCGCGTGCAACCCGGGAATCGCCACCGGCAGTTGCGCCAGCGCCAGGGCCAGCACGCCGGTACCCATGGTCGCGGCGAACCAGTTCGGGGTGAATTGACGGATCACTTCACGCGGATGCTGAAGCTGGCTGAACGGCTTGATGCCGGGTTTAGCAATGTTGGGGCAAGTCATCATGAACTCCTGTCCTCTGGTGAGGTTGAGCCCATGGTAGAACCGAATCGAATATCTATATAACGGGTAATTTCTCTATCTGTTATCTACTTTACAGATAAGCAGTCAAACACTGCCTTCGCTCTCGATCACCAGAATCCGCGCCGCGCCCCGTGGATGCGCCACGTGCTCGGTGCCGACCGAGGCGTAGAAGATATCGCCAACCTCAAGCAGCACCTGTTTTTCTTCGCCCTGTTCGCGATAGTGCATCTGCACCTGCCCATCGAGCACCACGAACACTTCCTCGCCATCGTTGACGTGCCATTTGTACGGCTGATCAGTCCAGTGCAGACGCGTGGTGATACCGTTCATGTTGGCGATGTCCAGCGCACCCCAGGCACGCTCGGCGGTGAACGACTTGCTGCGGATAATCTTCATCTGTCGATCCGTGAAAAGAAGGCCGGACAAAGGTAGCTGAAACCATCACGTTTATGGAGTGCTGCAAGCCTTCACTGCTTGCGGGCGCAGGCTGAGCAACAGCGCGGCGACGGCAAGGACGATCAATCCGGCGCCGTAGCCGTCGGTGGTCGCCAGCAACCCATAGGCTCGGGTCAAATGCCCGGCCAACAAGGCCGGCAGGCAGAACGCCAGATAACTCAGCGCGTAGTACGCCGACATCAAACCGGCCCGTTCATGCGGCAGGGCCAACGGCACCAGGCTGCGCACCGCGCCGAGGAAACCCGAGCCAAAGCCGCAACCGGCAACCAGTGTGCCGAGGAAAAACAGCGCCAGACTGGCGCTGTGCACGCCGAGCAAAATCAGCAGCACGCCGATAGGCAGCAGACTGGCGCCGATTTGCAGGGCTTTGCCGGCGGGACGATTGCGCAAAGTGAAGATCATCAGCGCCCCGGTCACGGTCAACGCCGAAACGGTAGCGCCGCCGATCAGGTTCGAAGTCGAACCGGTAGCAGTGCGCACCAGCGACGGTGCCAGTGAGGCAAAAAAGCCGCCGAGGGCCCAGGTTGCGGTGTTCAGCGGCAGCACACGCCATAAGGTCGAACGCGCCTGAACCGGCACATGCAGGGTCGGCCGCAGTGAAGCCCAAGCCCCGGATTGCGGGGTGACGCTTTCCGGCAGACGCCAGACATACACCGCCTGCAACACAAACAGCGCCAGCAGCAGCCAGTAAGTCAGTTGCAACGGCGCCGGGGCGAACTCGGCCAGCAAGCCGCAGCCCATGCTGCCCAGCGCCATGCCGAGCAACGGTGCGACGCTGTTGATCAACGGCCCTTGCTGACGGTCGGTGTCGAGCAGTGTGGCGCTCAAAACAGCGGTGGCCATGCCGGTGGCGAAACCCTGCAATACGCGGGCGCTGATCAGCCAGGCAACACTGTCGGCGCTGATAAACAGCAACATCGCTAGCGCATTGAGCAGCACGGCAGTGAAAATCACCGGTTTACGTCCCAGGTGATCGGACAGCGATCCGACCGTCAGCAGCGCCGCCAGCAGACTCAGCGCATACACGCCGAAAATCAGGGTCAGCACCGCTGCCGAGAAGTGCAGTTGATCCTGATACAGGTGATACAACGGCGTCGGCGCCGTGGAAGCGGCGAGAAAACTGAGTAAGGTGATCGCCAGAAAAATCAGGCTGCCACGGTTGGAAGCAAGGCTGGTCATGGGCACACTCCGCAAAAGCTAATTTTTTGCTTTTGCGGAGTGTGCTCTCGGCTTTGGCTTAAAGCAAATTCTTTGTGTTAAGGTCTGACGCATGGCTATTAAAGAAGGTTTACGCCCCGGTGGCCGCAGTGCCCGGGTGCAAGAGTCGATTCATTCGGCAGTTCGCGCGCTTCTGCAGGAACAGGAGCGCAGCAGCGTGACCGTCCCGCAAATCGCGGCGCGCGCCGGGGTCACGCCGTCGACGATCTATCGGCGCTGGGGTGATCTGGCGGCGTTGCTCGCCGACGTCGCCCTCGCCCGCATGCGCCCTGACAGCGAACCGGCGGTGACCGGTGACCTGCGCGGTGATATCCGCGCCTGGGCCGAGCAATATCTGGACGAAATGAGTTCGGAGCCGGGGCGCAACATGATGCGCGACGTGCAGGCCAGTGCCACGCCGGGTTATTGCGTGACGATTCTTGGCGCGCAGTTGCAGACCATCATCGAGCGTCACCCTGACGAGCCGGCGCCGAGCGTTGATCATCTGATCAATCTGGTGGTGGCGCCGGTGGTGTTCCGGATTCTGTTTTCGGCGGCGGCGCTGGAGGTGGATGAGCTGCATCGGTTGATCGATATCGCGCTGAAGCAGGACTGACGCTTTCGCTGGCAAGCCAGCTCCCACAGGGTCTGTGATGCTCACAAAAGCTGTGCCCACTGCAGATCCTTGTGGGAGCTGGCTTGCCAGCGATGGGGCATGACCGGTCACCTCAAAAACCACCCGGTTTCAAACCTGCGACACCCCGCCACGCCACGACCTTGGTCGACACTGACTAACCGCCATACTCATGCGAGACTGTCCGCCCGGGCAGGACTGCCGGGGAGTCTTTTGTCGGGAGTGTTGCATGTCGCTGTCCACCGGGCTGATCGCCGCCGTCGCCCTGGCCTATATGGCCATCATGTTCGCCATCGCCTTCTACGGCGACCGTCGCAGCACGCCGTTGCCGCCGCGGATGCGCGCGTGGGTGTACAGCCTGTCGCTGGCGGTTTATTGCACCAGTTGGACGTTCTTCGGCGCGGTCGGTCAGGCGGCGGAACAGCTGTGGTCATTCCTGCCGATCTACCTCGGACCAATCCTGTTGCTGCTGGGCGCGCCGTGGGTCCTGCAGAAAATGGTGATGATCAGCAAACAGGAGAACATCACCTCGATTGCCGACTTCATCGCCGCGCGCTACGGCAAATCGCAATCGCTGGCAGTGGTGGTGGCGCTGATCTGTCTGGTCGGCGTCCTGCCTTATATCGCTCTGCAACTCAAAGGCATCGTCCTCGGTGTGAACCTGTTGATCGGCGCCGGTGCCGACGCCATGGGCACCCGCGCCCAGGACACCGCGCTGATCGTGTCGCTGGTACTGGCGCTGTTCACCATCGTCTTCGGTACGCGCAACCTCGACGCCACCGAGCACCACCGCGGCATGGTGCTGGCGATTGCGTTTGAATCGCTGGTCAAGCTGTTCGCCTTTCTTGCCGTTGGCGCGTTCGTGACCTACGGGCTGTACGACGGTTTTGACGACCTGTTCAATCAGGCGATGCTCGCGCCACGCCTCGAGGAATACTGGAAGGAAACGATTAACTGGCCGTCGATGGTGGTGCAGACCGGGGTGGCGATGATGGCGATCATCTGCCTGCCGCGGCAGTTTCACGTCACCGTGGTGGAGAACATCGACCCGCAGGACCTGCGCCTGGCCAAGTGGGTGTTTCCGGCGTATCTGGCGCTGGCCGCGCTGTTCGTGGTGCCGATCGCCCTCGCCGGGCAGATGATGCTGCCGAGCCACGTGTTGCCCGACTCGTTCGTGATCAGCCTGCCGCTGGCCCAGGCCCATCCGGCCCTGGCGTTGCTGGCGTTCATCGGCGGCGCATCGGCGGCCACCGGGATGGTGATTGTGGCCAGCGTGGCACTGTCGACCATGGTCTCCAACGACATGCTTTTGCCGTGGTTGCTGCGTCGTAACAACGCCGAGCGCCCGTTCGAGGTGTTCCGCCAGTGGATGCTATCGGTGCGCCGCGTGAGCATCGTGCTGATTCTGTTGCTGGCCTACGTCAGCTACCGCTTGCTCGGCTCCACCGCGAGCCTGGCGACCATCGGCCAGATCGCCTTCGCCGCTGTCACCCAACTGGCCCCGGCGATGCTCGGCGCGCTGTACTGGAAACAGGCCAATCGTCGTGGGGTGTTCGCCGGTCTGGCCGCCGGTACGTTCCTCTGGTTTTACACGCTGATCCTGCCGATTGCCGCCCACAGCCTCGGCTGGTCGCTGAGCACGTTCCCGGGCCTGGCGTGGCTGCACAGTAACCCGCTGAACCTGCCGATCACCCCGCTGACCCAAGGCGTGGTGCTGTCACTGGCGGGCAACTTCACGCTGTTTGCATGGGTCTCGGTGTTGTCGCGCACGCGGGTCTCGGAACACTGGCAGGCCGGGCGCTTCATCGGCCAGGAAATCAGCGCGCGGCCGAGTGCGCGCTCGATGCTCGCGGTGCAGATCGACGACTTGCTGCAACTGGCGGCACGCTTTGTCGGCGAAGAGCGCGCGCGGCAGAGCTTCATTCGTTTCGCCTACCGCCAGGGCAAGGGCTTCAACCCGAACCAGAATGCTGATGGCGAATGGATCGCCCACACCGAACGCCTGCTGGCCGGCGTGCTTGGTGCTTCTTCGACGCGCGCCGTAGTAAAAGCCGCCATCGAAGGTCGGGAAATGCAGCTGGAGGACGTGGTCCGTATCGCTGACGAAGCCTCGGAAGTCCTGCAGTTCAACCGCGCGTTGCTGCAGGGCGCGATCGAGAACATTACCCAAGGCATCAGCGTGGTCGACCAGTCGCTGAAACTGGTGGCATGGAACCGGCGTTATCTGGAGTTGTTCAACTACCCGGACGGTTTGATCAGCGTCGGCCGGCCGATTGCCGACATCATTCGCTACAACGCCGAACGCGGCTTGTGCGGTCCGGGCGAGGCGGAAGTCCACGTTGCCCGGCGCCTGCACTGGATGCGTCAGGGCCGTGCGCACACGTCCGAACGCTTGTTCCCCAACGGCCGGGTGATCGAGCTGATCGGCAACCCAATGCCCGGTGGCGGTTTCGTCATGAGTTTCACCGACATCACCGCGTTCCGCGAAGCCGAGCAGGCGCTGACCGAGGCCAACGAAGGTTTGGAGCAACGGGTCAGCGAGCGCACCCAAGAGCTGTCGCAGCTCAACGTCGCACTGACCGAAGCCAAGGGCCATGCCGAGGCCGCGAATCAGTCGAAAACCCGCTTCCTCGCCGCCGTCAGTCATGACCTGATGCAGCCGTTGAACGCCGCGCGCCTGTTCTCTGCCGCCCTCTCCCATCAGGACGACGGCTTGAGCAGCGAGGCGCAGAAACTGGTGCAACACCTCGACAGTTCGCTGCGATCGGCAGAAGACTTGATCAGCGACCTGCTGGATATTTCCCGCCTGGAAAACGGCAAGATCAACCCCGATCGCAAGCCGTTCGCGCTCAATGAGCTGTTCGATACGCTCGGTGCCGAATTCAAGGCACTGGCCCAGGAACAAGGCCTGAGGTTCCGTGTGCGCGGCAGCCAGTTGCGCATCGACAGCGACATCAAGCTGCTGCGGCGGATTCTGCAGAACTTCCTCACCAACGCTTTCCGCTATGCCAAGGGCCCGGTGCTGCTGGGCGTACGTCGGCGCGATGGCGAGCTGAGCCTGGAAGTGTGGGATCGCGGGCCGGGGATTCCGGAAGACAAACAACAAGTGATTTTCGAGGAGTTCAAACGCCTCGACAGCCATCAGACCCGCGCCGAAAAAGGCCTCGGGCTGGGCCTGGCGATTGCCGACGGTTTATGTCGCGTGCTCGGCCACACCCTGCGCGTACGCTCGTGGCCGGGGCGCGGCAGCGTGTTCAGTGTCAGCGTACCGCTGGCCCGGGCGCAATCTCTGCCACAGAAAACTGCGGTGGAGTTGAACGGCAAGCTGCTCAGCGGCGCGCAGGTGCTGTGCATCGACAATGAAGACAGCATTCTGATTGGCATGAACAGCCTGCTGACCCGTTGGGGCTGTCAGGTGTGGACGGCGCGCAATCGCGAAGAATGCGCGGCGTTGCTGAACGAGGGTGTGCGACCGCAACTGGCACTGGTCGACTATCACCTCGATCACGGCGATACCGGGACCGAGCTGATGGCGTGGTTGCGCACCACGCTGGGTGAGCCGGTGCCGGGGGTGGTGATCAGCGCCGATGGCCGCCCGGAGACGGTGGCGCAGGTGCATGCGGCAGGGCTGGATTATCTGGCCAAACCGGTGAAACCGGCGGCGTTGCGGGCGTTGCTGAGTCGGTATGTGCCGCTGTAATCGTTTGACTTGAGTGTTGCAGCGCTACCACTGACGCCTTCGCGAGCAAGCCCGCTCCCACCTTTGGAATGCATTTCACTGTGGGAGCGAGCCTGCTCGCGAAGCTCTTCGGGTTATTCCGGGATTTCGACCAGCCCATCGACATCGGTCATCGCCCGCTCCAGCAGATCCGCCGGCAAACTCTTGCTGGCCCGCGCACCGAGCAGTTTGAGCTGCTCACTGCGGCTGACCAGGTTGCCGCGCCCTTCCGTGAGTTTGTTGCGCGCCGAGCTGTAGGCCTTGTCCAGCTGCTGCAGGCGATTGCCGACTTCGTCCAGATCCTGAATGAACAGCACGAACTTGTCGTACAGCCAGCCGGCACGCTCGGCGATTTCCCGGGCGTTCTGGCTTTGCCGCTCCTGCTTCCACAGGCTGTCGATCACCCGTAACGTCGCCAGCAACGTGGTCGGACTGACGATCACGATGTTGCGGTCGAACGCTTCCTGGAACAACGCCGGCTCGGCTTGCAGGGCGGCGGAAAATGCCGCTTCGATCGGCACGAACAGCAAGACGAAATCGAGGCTGTGCAGGCCTTCCAGACGCTTGTAATCCTTGCCGGCGAGGCCCTTGACGTGGCTGCGCAGAGACAGCACGTGCTGCTTGATCGCGACCTGGCCGAGGGTGTCATCTTCGGCGGCAACGTACTGCTGATAGGCAGTGAGGCTGACCTTGGAGTCGACCACCACCTGCTTGTCGCCCGGCAGGTAAATGATCACATCCGGCTGGAAGCGCTCGCCGTCCGGCCCCTTGAGATTGACTTGGGTCTGGTACTCGCGGCCCTTCTCCAGCCCCGCGTGTTCCAGCACCCGTTCAAGGATCAATTCACCCCAGTTGCCTTGGGTCTTCTGGCCTTTGAGGGCGCGGGTCAGGTTGGTCGCTTCGTCGCTCAGGCGCAGGTTAAGCGCTTGCAGACGCTCCAGCTCCTTGGCCAGCGAGAAGCGTTCGCGGGCTTCGGCCTGATAGCTTTCTTCCACGCGTTTTTCGAAGGATTGGATGCGTTCTTTCAGCGGATCGAGCAACTGCCCGAGGCGCTGTTGACTGGTCTCGGCAAAACGCTGTTCACGTTCATCGAAGATCTTCCCTGCCAGCTCGGCGAATTGCGCGCGCAGCTCATCGCGCGAGCCTTGCAGGTCGTTGAGGCGTTGTTGATGGCTTTCCTGTTGCTCGCGCAGTTCGGCGTTGAGCGACGCGGCCTGAGCGTCGAGACGCCGCAATTCGGCTTCTTTGTTGGCGCGCTCGATGTTCCACGCGTGGGAAGCGTCACGGGCATCATCGCGCTCGATCTGCAGCAGCTCGACTTCGCGGCGCAGGGCCGCCAGCTCCGCCTGCTTGGCCGCGTTGGCCTGAGCGAGATCGACGGTTTCATCACGGCTGGCTTCAAGCTGGGCGTTGAGCCCGTCCTGCGCCAGTTGCGCCATGGCCAGGCGCTCTTCGAGCAAGGCGACCTCGGCTTGCCGATCACTGGCCCGCCGTTGCAGTTGCCAGGCCAGCGCCAGCAGCGGCAATCCCGCGCCCGCCAGACCCAGCAACACGCTGGTCAAGTCCATAGCCATAGCCACTCCTGCCGATTCGATAAAGCCTGAAGGTTAACCAAGGCGTGGGGCGTTGGACAGCTCAGTCTTCGAGCAGACCGAGTTCCCGTTGTGCACGCCGGTCGCCGGCGCGGGCGGCCTGGCGCAGCAGATCCTGCCCGATGCGCCGATCACGGGCATTGCCGCACTCGCGGCACATCAATTGGCCGAGACGACTTTGCGCGGCGACCACGCCTTCGCGCGCCGGTTGCTTGAGCAGACGCCCCGCCAGATGCTTGGCATTACGGCTATCGCCCAGGCGCGGGCTGTCGAGCAGCCATTCGGCCACACGCACGGAAAATCGCTTGGGAGGGGTAACACGAGGGTGTTCGGAGGTAACAGAGTCTGATACTGAGCGAAACTTCATAAAACACTGTGGGACAGATCGGAAGGCGCGCCACTCTACTCTCTTTTTCGTACAGGTAAAGTCGAAAAAAACCCGGCACGCCCGTCCTAGAGCAAGCGCTAGGGACAATCCACAGAAGCTGTGGATAACTCAGTGGACAACCGCTCCCGAACCTCCGCAAAGCCTTGTGGAATGGGGCTCGCAGTCAAACTGACGATTTTTTCACCAACAAAAAAAGACGATATTTTTCATTGACTTAAACTTTTGATACAGGCAGCCATCGGGGTCAGGATTGATATGACAGCAAGGTTACCGTCTGCGCAACTAATGTGCACAAGTACCTGTTACCCGGTTATATCGATGCGCTTTTTTGGCCCTTTTGGCGCCTCGGACTGGGGATAAGCGGGTTGGCGCTGGGCATGGCTGCACGCTTTTGTGGCGACGGATGGTTTCTTCGCGAGCAGGCTCGCTCCTACAATCGGCCCCGTTCTCCTGTGGGAGCGAGCCTGCTCGCGAAGGGGCCAGCCCTGTCCCCGGTGATCCGCGCCACCGACCGAAATCTTTTTTTGCCGCCGGGTTTGCATTGCCCAGGACGTTCCGTTACTATCCGCGGCGTTAGTACCAAGCTGAAAGTCAATTCCGGTCGAACACATCCCCACGGTCAACCTTCTTCCCAGAAGCCCTTCACCGAAAAAAGCGGGAACGACCCCTCGATGGTTTCCAGGTAAATCTTGCGCCGACACAGCCTTTGAATGAATGCAAAGGGTGTTGCGAAGACCACTTACTCTGACCGAACCAGCCTGCAAATTGATCAGGATCTTCACCCCGGGCCCAGAACCTTTGCCCTCGATGTGTTGCCTGTCCTCCTAAGTACCTACCTGCCAGCCCAAGCGCGCCAACTTATCAGCGCTTCAAACTGGCTGCTTTGTTCCAGTCGGGTTCTTTGTACGACCAATGGTGGTCGACATTACTGGAACGTTTTAACGTTGCACGGTTCTTATCCGTGTCATTTGTAGGAACACCTAATAACTATGTCTACTCAAATCCAGACTCAGGATGCCATTCGCACCCTAACCAACGCTTTTGCCCCAATGAACTGCCTGATCATGGCCGCTCGCAAAGGCTGCTTCAGCTTCACAGTGGTCAATGAACACGGGATCGCTCGCCACAGCGAGCGTCTGTACCCAGATCAGTACTCCAGCGCCGAACCGCTGCAGGCCATTATTGATCGTACGCGTCAGGCCTTGATTGCCTGAGAGCCGAAAAGGCTGCAAAAGCAAAAGCCCCGCACAAAAATGCGGGGTTTTTTATTGCCCGATATTTCGCTTTTAGCCCTTCGCGCCTAAGCACCTTCGGATATAACGCCTGTGGCTCGCTGCCGGAAATATTTTAAAAACAGGCCTTTACGTCGCGAATATGACACTACACTTCAACTCAAGCGGCTTGATCCGCTTTCGGCGAGCCTGAGTCGATCCACTGCTGCCAAGGCCCTTTCAGGTATCGCCGGCCAATTACAAGATCCGAGGGTTTTATGGGTATCGCTGCCAGCGAACTGTGCCGCTATGTGATCCGTCCCACACTGATCTATCTGGGACGCCACTGCGCAACTGCCGAATCCCTGCTACTGGGCATTGCCGCCAGCCAGTCCGCCCTCGGTTCCGCCCTGCATGACCGCCGTGGCCACGGCCTCTACCGGATTGCCGAGCACCGCCACCAGGCCCTTTGGGATCACTATCTGGCACTCGATCCGGAGCGTGCGAGCCTGGTTCGCGGCCTCGCCAGCCAACATGCTTTTTTGAGCGGCCCGCACCTGGAATTGACCGTCAACCTGCGTTACGCCACCGCCATCGCCTGGCTGCTGGTAGAAGAACAACACACCCCCCTCCCCGCCCCGGACGATCTGCTGGGCATGGCGCGAATCTGGCGTCAGACCTTCCAGCCGCAAGGTCGTCTGCGCGACTTCACCTACGCCTGGCAAACCTGTGTTTCACCGGTGAATCAGGTCGCGTGTTGACTGGCGAGTTTCAGAAGATCGCTCAACAGGTCGCGAATCTGGTCGGATTGTCCTACAAAACCGCTCTAACTCAAGCCATACGGACTATAGCGCTGGGACGAAAATGTTGGTAATTTTCGCCCCGGTGATCACCAGGAGTTCTAATAATGAAAAAAGTCATGCTCAAAACCACCCTTAGCCTCGCCGTTACCATGGCATCCACCCAGATCTTCGCAGCTGGCTTTGCCATCAACGAACACAGCATCAGCGGGATGGGCACTGGTTACGCTGGGCGATCCTCTTCTGCCGACGACGCAAGCACTGTTTATGGCAACCCTGCCGGCATGTCGCGCATCACGCGCGAACAAGTCACCGGCGGTGTTGCATTCCTCGATGCCAAGACCGATATCAGCGACGCCAGCTCCAGCCCTAACGGCGGCAGCAACAAAGGCGACATGGTGCCCTTCACCTCCGTACCTATGGGCTTCTACGTCAAACCGATCGACGAGCATTGGGCATTCGGCCTCGGCGTGTACGTGCCGTTCGGTCTGATTACCGACTACGAAAAAGGCTTTGGCGGCCGTTACTTCGGCAGCAAGTCGGAAGTACAAGTCATCACTTTCCAGCCAACTGTCAGCTACAAGTTCAACGACGTGGTGTCGATCGGTTTCGGTCCGACCATCAACCGCATCGACGGCACGCTGGAATCCAACCTGTCGATTACTCAGGCTGCGCCGGACGGCAAGGTCAAGATCAAGGGTGACGACACCGCGCTGGGCTACAACATCGGCGTGCTGGTACAGGCCACCGACACCACTCGTCTGGGTCTGACCTACCACTCGAAAGTCGATTACAAGCTCGAAGGCAACACCAAGGTCAACTACGGCGTATTGGGCGCCGTCGGCCTAAGCGCCCAGCAGAAGTACGACGCTTCGCTGAAGATCACCACCCCTGAATCCGTGGACTTCTCGGTCACTCAGGCGATCAACGATCGCTGGAACGTTTACGCCGGTTCGACCTGGACCCGCTGGAGCCAGTTGAAGAAGATCACCGTTGAAAACTCGGGCGTACAGCCGCTGCTGGCCGGTCAGTTCGGCGAAATCACCGAAGACCAGAACTGGCATGACTCCTGGGCTTACGCCGTGGGTACTTCGTATCAGTTGAACAAGGAATGGGTACTGCGTACCGGTCTGACCTTCGACCAGTCGCCGACCAACAACGTCGACCGTTCGCCACGCATTCCTACTGGCGACCGCACCATTTTCAGCATCGGTGCCGGCTGGAGCCCGACCGAAGACCTGACCATCGACGTCGCTTACTCGTACCTGAAGGAAGAGTCGGTCAAGATCCACAACCAGAACGATCGTGGCCAGACCTACGATGCCAAGTATGAAAACTCGGCAAACGGTTTCGGTGTTGGCGCAACTTACCGCTTCTGATGCTGCACGGCGAGGCTAAACCCTCGCCCACAGAAAAGCCCCGCTCTCTTTACAGAAAGCGGGGCTTTTTTATACCTGTTCAAACACCACAGAGTAAATGTGGGAGCGGGCTTGCTCGCGAATGCGGTCTGACATCCAGAACAAGTGCTGAATGATCCGCAGCCCTCGCGAGCAAGCCCGCCCCCACAAAAAGCGTGTGTTATCAGTTGAGCGGTTTTGAGGCGATGGCCTTTTCAACTGCCGCAATAAACTCCGGATCATCCGGCTTGGTCAGGCTGGAGAAATTGGCAATCACCTTGCCTTGCCGGTCGATCACGTACTTGTAGAAATTCCACTTCGGCGCACTGCTCTGTTCGGCCAGCACCTTGAACAGGTGAGTAGCATCGTCGCCACGGACCTTCTGCGGTTCGGTCATGGTGAACGTCACGCCGTAGTTGGCGTAGCAGACCTTGGCGGTTTCGGCGCTGTCCTTGGACTCCTGCTTGAAGTCATTGGACGGCACGCCGAGCATTTCCAGGCCTTGCGCCTTGTAATGCTGATTGAGCGCTTCGAGCCCTTCGAACTGTGGAGCGAAGCCACAGAAACTGGCGGTGTTGACCACCACCAGCGGCTTGCCGGCGTAACGCTGGCACAGGTCGATGGATTCCTTGGCGCGCAACTTGGGCAACGAACCTTGCAGCGCCTCCGGACAGTCAGCGGCCTGGGCCAGTCCGGTCAACGTCATCAGCAACGCGGGTACAGCACACCAGCGCATGAGCATGTCGGGGCATCCTTTGAGCAGTCATCAGACTCCCGACGTTACTCGCCATCAAAGCCTACAAGCAAGCGCCCAGGCCCAACTGCATCAATGCCAGGCCGCCTTGATGCCAGCCCCACCACACCAGCGCCAGCAACAGCGCGCCGAGTGCGGTGAAGGCGATTTGTGGCCAGGAGCGCTTCATACGGCGCCGACAGCCGGCTGCAGACGCGCCACCGGACGCTCGCGCACCGGCCAGTTCAGCGCGGCGGCCAGCAGGCTCAAAAGAATCGCCACTTGCCAGATCAAGTCATAACTCCCGGTACGGTCATACACCACCCCACCCAGCCAGCCGCCGAGGAACGAACCGAGCTGATGGAACAGGAACACGATACCGCCGAGCATGGACAGATTGCGCACGCCAAACAAGGTCGCCACCGTGCCGTTGGTCAATGGCACCGTTGACAGCCACAGGAAGCCCATGGCCATGCCGAACAGGTACGCCGAGGTCGTCGTCACCGGCAGCCACAGGAACAGCACGATCACCACCGCACGCAGCAGGTACAACGCCGTCAGCAGACGCGGCTTGGACATGCGCCCGCCGAGCCAGCCGGCGGTGTAAGTGCCGAAGATATTGAACAGACCGATCAGCGCCAGCACCGTGGTGCCGACCGTCGCCGGCAGATGCTGATCGACCAGATAAGCCGGCAGATGCACGCCAATGAAAACCACCTGGAAGCCGCAGACGAAAAAGCCGAACGCCAACAGCCAGAACCCCGAGTGCGAACAAGCTTCGCGCAATGCCTCGAACAAGCTCTGCTCGTGGCCCAGCACCGGCAGCGGTTTGTCCTTGAGCATGCTCACCAGCGGCACAATCATCGCCACCAGCAGGCCAAGCACCAGCAGCGCCGCCGACCAGCCGAGCCAGCCGATCAAACCCAGCGTGCCCGGCAACATCGCAAACTGGCCGAACGAACCGGCAGCACTGGCGATGCCCATGCCCATGCTGCGTTTTTCCGGCGGTACGGCACGGCCGACCACACCGAGAATCACCGAGAACGACGTACCGGACAGACCAATACCGATCAACAGGCCCGCACTCAGCGACAGGGTCAGCGCCGAATCGGACAGCCCCATGCACACCAGGCCCGCGGCATACAGCACGCCGCCGACCAGCACCACTTTCGCCGCCCCGAAACGGTCAGCCAGCGCGCCAGTGAACGGCTGCGCCAGACCCCAGATGAGGTTTTGCAAAGCGATGGCGAAGGCAAACACTTCGCGCCCCCAGCCGAACTGCGCACTCATCGGCGACAGGAACAGACCGAAGCCGTGCCGCACGCCCAATGACAACGCCAGAATCAGCGCACTTCCCAGCAACACCCAACCGCACGTACGCCACATCGATGTCATTGTTATTCTCCGTTCGCGGGTATATACCCGCTTAAATCCGGAAAAACCGGCCCTCAGGCCAGTTCATCCAACAGTCGCAGCAAGGTTTCACGCTTCTCGGCACCCAGACGATTGATCAATCGCTGCTGCGCCGCTTCCCAGGCCGGCAGTGCGGCCGCGAGGCGCTGCGCACCGGTTTCGGTGAGCCGGACGATGCGATTGCGCATGTCCTCGCCCTCGGCCAGCGCCACCAGGCCCTCGCCTTCGAGCACCCGCAGGTTGCGCCCCAGGGTGCTGCGATCCAGGCCCATGGCCTCGGCCAGTTCCGAGATGCTCGGTTGATCCAGACGCTGCAGGTTGCACAGCAAAGAATACTGGGCAACGTTGATCCCGAAGCCGTCGAGAGCGCCGTCGTAATGCCTGCTGACGCCACGAGCGGCGCGACGCAGGTTGGTGCACAAACACTGAGAAGGAAGCATGATGCGTGTATATACCCGCGACTGTGTTAAATCAAGTTACACATGAGTTTTACCACTACATTTGTAGCGCCTGACAGGCCGCTTTCGCGAGCAGGCTCGCTCCCACAGGGGAATGCATTCCAAATGTGGGAGCGAGCTTGCTCGCGAAGGGGCCAGCACGGTTACATATGGCTCAGACCAACACCACCCCAACCAACACCACCATCTCCAGCAATTCCAGCAACGCCCCCGCCGTATCGCCGGTGGTTCCGCCCAGCCGCCGCATCATCACCCGCCGCAGCCAGACAAACCCGACCAACGCGACAACCAGCGCAGCAATCGCTTTCATCCCGGCAATCAGCAAACACGCCAGCGCACTCGCCCCAAGCACCCACCAACCGATCCTGCGCGGCAGATGATCAGCCAACGCCTGCCCCAACCCTCCCGCCCGCACATACGGCGTAGTCAGAAACAGCCCCAGCAGCGCCGCCCGCCCCAGCAACGGCACGATGATCAACATCACCGCATCCCCCTGCTCGATCAGCGCCAGCAACGCGCAGAACTTCAGCAGCAACACCAACACCAGCGTCACCACGGCAATCGGCCCGCTGCGCGGATCCTTCATGATCGTCAGCGTGCGCTCGCGATCACCGAAACCACCGAGCCAGGCATCGGCGCTGTCGGCCAGTCCGTCGAGGTGCAGCGCGCCGCTGAGCAGCACCCACACCGTCAGCAACAGCGCCGCATGCAGGAGCAATGGCGCGCCGGTCAATGCCAGGTTCAATACCCAGAGGATCACTCCGAACAGCAGCCCCACCAGCGGATAAAACAACAGCGAACGCCCAAGCTGTTGCGGCTCCGGCATCCCCGGCAGACGAATCGGCAAGCTGCTGAGAAATTGCAGGGCGATCCACAGTGGCAGCATCTCAGTAACCTTCCTTGAGCACGCCATCGGCTTCGACGCTGAGCGCGAACAGCGCAGCATGCGCGACTTCGACATTGAGCAACTGTTCTCGCGGCAAACCTCGCGCCTTCGCCAGCAACAGACGCATCACGCCGCCATGACTGATCAACAAAACGCGTTCACCGGCATAGGCCTGATGCAACCGCGCAACCGCGCCCAGCACACGTTCAGCAAAATCGCTGACCGGCTCACCCTGCGGCGGCGTGAACGAATACGGATCGGCCCAGAACAACCCCAGTGCCTCGGCATCGGTCTCCATCAACACCGCAGCGCTCTGCCCTTCCCAGGCACCGAAGTGCAGTTCCTGCAGATCCGTTTCCAATTGCACCGGCAAATTCAGTTGCTCGCCCAGCTCTGCGGCAAACCGTGCACAACGCTGCAGCGGCGAACTGATCAAGCGATCCCACGGCCCGCCCGCGATCACCGCCGCACGCATCTGCGCCCAACCCTTTTCCGTGAGCGCATCATCGAGGCTACCGCGCAGCCCACCGCCCAGTTCAGTCTCACCGTGGCGCAGCAGGTCCAGACGCAAGGTCATGCCGGACGATCCGCCACCGCGGCTTCGGCGAACGTCGCCATCTGCCCATGCAGGTCACAGGCCAGACGCAACAGCGGCACGGCCAACGCCGCCCCGCTGCCCTCGCCCAGACGCAGGCCGAGCTCCAGCAACGGTTCGGCATTGAGGGTTTCCAGCACATGGCGATGGCCTGGCTCGGCCCCACGATGACCGAACAGCAGCCACTCGCGGCAGGCCGGGTTCAGCCGCACCGCGACCAACGCAGCGACCGTGCAGATAAAGCCGTCGACCAGCACCGCCACGCCTTCCTGTGCACAAGTCAGATAGGCCCCGACCAGTGCGGCAATTTCAAACCCGCCGAGGTTGAACAGGGTTTGCAGCGCATCGCCGCGCTGTGCTGCGTGCAGCGCCAGTGCGCGCTCGATCACCTGTGCTTTATGGCTGACCCCTTCGGCATTCAACCCGGTGCCAGGACCGGTCAGGTGCGCCACCGGGCAATCGAGCAAGGCACAGGCCAGCGCACTGGCGGCAGTGGTGTTGCCGATGCCCATTTCGCCGCCGATGAACAACTGTGTGCCGGCCGCTTTGGCTCGCAGCACGCTGTCACGACCGGCCTGCAACGCGAGTTCGCCCTGCGCCTGGGTCATCGCCGCGCCCTTGGCGAAATTCGCAGTGCCCGAGCCGATGTTCAGATGACGCACGCCCGGCAGATTCAACGTCGGTGTCACGGTGCCCAGATCGACCACTTCCAGCTGCGCATCGAGCTGCCGCGCCAGCACGCTGATTGCCGCACCGCCGCTGACGAAGTTGAGCAACATCTGCCCGGTGACTTCCTGCGGGAACGCGGAAACGCCTTCCGCGACCACCCCGTGATCACCGGCAAAAATCGCGATCCACACCTGTTCAATCGTCGGTTTGATCTGCCCCTGCAATCCGGCCAATTGCACCGCCACGCTTTCGAGGCGACCGAGGGAGCCGGCCGGTTTGGTCAGTTGCTGTTGGCGCGCCGCCGCCTGTTCAACGATCTCGGCATTCACGGATTGGCACGGGTTCAACCACCACGCTTGAGTCATAACGCAGGTCCTTTCAGGGTCAGGGGCAGGCCGGCGACGGTCAGGACGACTCGCTGACAACGCTCGGCCAGAGCTTGATGCAGCCAACCGGCTTCATCGACGTAGCGGCGAGTCAATTCGCCCAGCGGCACGACACCCATTCCGGTCTCGTTGCTGACAGAAATGATTTCCCCCGGCAATGACGCCAGGCAGTCCAGCAGGGCGTCGCGCTCGGCGGCGAGACGCGCGGCGTCATCAAGCATCAGTAGATTGGTCAGCCACAGGGTCAGGCAGTCGACCAGCAAGCAACGCTCGGCACTGGCGTTCTCGCGCAGGACGCGGGCCAGCTCCAGCGGTTCTTCGATCAGCGCCCATTCGGCCGGACGCCGGGCGCGGTGATGGGCGACCCGCTCGTTCATTTCGCCGTCCAGCGGCTGGCTGGTGGCGATGTAAGTGACGGCCAGACGGCTGTCGCTGGCGAGTTTTTCCGCCAGGCGACTTTTGCCGGAGCGGGCGCCGCCGAGGATCAGTTGGAGCATGGTTCATTCCTTCAAATTAGCGGTGTACCGACTTCAGTCATCGCGAGCAGGCTCACTCCTACAGGAGATCGCATTCCCCTGTAGGAGTGAGCCTGCTCGCGATGAATCCACCTCAAATCCCGCAGAGCTGACGCAACAATTCAGTATCCAGATGCTGCTCCACCAGATCCGCCAAGCGCTCGATATCGCGCTCGCGCAAGCCGTGGTAATCCACCTCCTGCACATCGCTCAACCCGGCCCAGCGCAGCAACGCGGCACTGGCTTGCGGTGATTCGAACAAGCCGTGCAGATAAGTGCCGAACACCTGCCCGTCCAGACTCTGCGCGCCATCGCAACGACCGTCATCCAGATGCACCGCCGCGTTCTCCAGCGCCGGCCCTACCGTCACGCCGGCATGGATTTCATAGCCACTGACCTTGGCGTTTTCCAGCGCCAGACACCCGCGTACATTGCGCAACTGCTTCTCGGCTTCAAGCGTGGTTTCGAACGCCAGCAAGCCCAGACCTGCACTGGAACCCCGCGCGCCTTCCAGGCCCAGCGGATCGTGCACCTGCTCTCCGAGCATTTGCAGACCGCCGCAGATCCCCAGCAACTTGCCGCCATAACGCAGGTGCCGATTGATCGCCGTGTCCCAGCCATTAGCACGCAAATACGCGAGGTCGCTGCGCACGCTTTTCGAGCCGGGCAGGATGATCAGGTCGGCGGCAGGGATAGCCTGCCCCGGGCCGATGAATTGCAGATCGACCTGCGGATGCAGACGCAGCGGATCGAAGTCCGTGTGGTTGCTGATGCGCGGCAGCACCGGTACCACCACTTTCAGCACTTGCTCGGCCTTGTCGGTCTGGCGCTGGTCGATGCCGTCCTCGGCCTCCAGATGCAGGTCCATCACGTATGGCAGCACGCCCACCACCGGTTTGCCAGTGCGCTGTTCCAGCCAGTCGAGGCCCGGTTGCAGCAAGGCAATGTCACCGCGAAAACGGTTGATGATGAAGCCCTTGACCCGCGCCTGCTCGCTCGGCGACAGCAGTTCAAGCGTGCCGACCAGATGAGCGAAAACCCCGCCGCGATTGATGTCGGCGATCAGCAGCACCGGGCAATCCACCGCTTCGGCAAAGCCCATGTTGGCGATGTCACCGGCACGCAGGTTGATCTCGGCCGGCGAGCCAGCGCCTTCGACCATCACCAGCGGATACGCTGCGCTGAGTCGCTGGTGCGACGCGAGCACCGCTTGCATGGCGATGGCTTTGTAGTCGTGATACGCCACCGCGTTCATGCTGGTGACCGCGCGGCCATGGATGATCACCTGCGCGCCGGTGTCGCTGTTGGGCTTGAGCAGCACCGGGTTCATGTCGGTGTGCGGTTCGAGATGCGCGGCTTGTGCCTGCACCGCTTGCGCCCGGCCGATCTCGCCGCCGTCGGCGGTCACCGCACTGTTGAGCGCCATGTTCTGCGGTTTGAACGGCACCACCGCCACACCCTGACGGGTGGCCCAGCGGCACAGCGCCGTCACCAGCGTACTTTTACCGGCATCGGACGTGGTGCCCTGAACCATCAAGGTTGTCATTGGGTTTCCTTGGCGAAAGCTTGCAGCGCCTGTTCGAGACGCGCTTCTTCAGCGGCGTTGGCAGGTAGGCCGAAACGCAGGCTGCTGTTGTGGGTGAAGATGCGCAGGAGGATGCCGCGTCGGGCCATGAACTCGTGCAGCGCAGGCGCGTGCTCGGTGATCAGCCACTGAAACAACGCGCAACCGCCCTGAGGTTTGAAGCCATAGCGCTCCAGCAACAACGCGAGGCGTTCACTGGCTTCATCGCTGCGAATGCGTTGCCGGGTGTGCGCTTCGGTGTCTTGCAGGCAAGCCTGACCGAGCACCCGCGTCGGCCCGCTGACCGCCCAGGGTCCGACCTGTTCCGCGAGCAATCTGAGCAACTTGCGCTCGGCCAGCACAAAGCCCAGACGCACACCGGCCAGACCGAAAAACTTGCCGAAGGAACGCAGCACAATCAATCCGATCTGGTTGGCATGCGGCGCCAGACTCAGCTGCGGCGTGTTATCCATGAACGCTTCATCGACCACCAGCCAGCCGCCACGCTGGGCCAGCCGCGCGTGCCAGTCGAGCAGCCGCGCCGGGGTCAGGCTCAGGCCAGTGGGGTTGTTCGGATTGACCACCACCAGCACGTCGAGGCTGTCGAGAAAGAATTCGACTTCCTGCTCCAGCACTTCGCGTACGATGTAACCGCTGCGGCGCCAGGCTTCGGCGTGCTCGGCATAACACGGCGACAATACGCCGACCTTGCCGGCGCGACGCAAACGCGGCAGCAACTGGATCGCCATTTGCGAACCGGCCACCGGCAGCACCTGCGAGGCGCCGTAGTAATCGCACGCGGCCTGCTCCAGTCCGTCATCGGTTTCCGGCAAGCGTGCCCAGGCGCGCAGCGGAATCTCCGGCACCGCAAACGGCCACGGCGCGAGGCCGCTGGAGAGGTCGAGCCAGTCAGCCTCGGCAATCCCGTAATCGAGTGCAGCCTTGCGCAGCCGGCCACCGTGCTCAAGCATAGAATTCAGCCCCCACGCAGAGAATCAGCAGCCATAACCATACCCCGCGCTGGACCAATTGCCAGCCGCGATCAATCGAATCGGCATCGGCCGGCGAACCTTCGCCCAGTTGCGGACGCTCATGCAGTTCGCCGTGATAGATCGCCGGGCCGCCCAGTTCGACATTCAATGCACCGGCACCGGCCGCCATCACCGGACCGGCATTCGGGCTGTCCCATTGCGGGCCCTGGCTGCGCCAGCATTTCCAGGCGAGCCGAGTGTTGCCCAGCAGCGCGTAGGTCAGCGCCACCAGCCGGGCCGGAATGTAGTTGAGCACGTCGTCGATTTTTGCCGCGCACCAGCCGAAGCGTTCGAAGCGTTCGTTGCGATAGCCCCACATAGCGTCGAGCGTATTGCTCAGGCGATAGAGCACCACGCCCGGCGCGCCGGCCACGACAAACCAGAACAGCGCGGCGAACACCGCGTCACTGCCGTTCTCCAGTACCGACTCAGTGGCCGCGCGCGCAACGGCGGTGCTGTCCAGTTCGCTGGTCTGGCGGCTGACCAGATAGCCGACGCGTTTGCGCGCCTCTTCCAGATCATCGGCGCGCAAGGCGGCGGCTACCGGCGCGACATGCTCACCGAGGCTGCGCATGCCGAGGGCGCAATACAGCGCCAGAATCTCGACGATCCAGCCCACGTACGGTGCCCAGGAAAACGCGGTGGCGAGCAAGGTCAGCGGCAGCACGGCGATCACCCACGCGGTGACCCCGTGACTGCGCCAGCCGCGCCCGCCCGCATTGAAACGGCGCTCGATGCGTCCGGCAAAATTGCCGAACGCCACCAGCGGATGCCAGCGTTTCGGTTCACCCAGCAGCGCATCCAGCGCGACCGCGGCGACACTCAACAACGCCACACTCATTGACTCACTCCCCAATAATTTTCGTACAGCAACTCATTGAGCGGCCGCGCCTGCGCCCACCCTTCGAGTACCAGCATCGGCGCCGGATAGAATTCCTTGACCGGCCCCAGACACAACACCGCCAACGGCTTGGCCCCGGCCGGCAACTGCAGCAGATCGGCCAGTGCCTGCGGTTCGAACAGCGACACCCAGCCCATGCCCAGCCCCTCGGCTCGGGACGCCAGCCACAGATTCTGAATCGCGCAGGACAGCGAGGCCATGTCCATTTCCGGCAGCGTACGACGGCCGAAAATATGTTTTTCGCGATCGTCCATCAGCGCCGCGACCAGGACTTCGGCGCAGTCGTTGATGCCTTCGACCTTGAGCTTCATGAACTCGTCACTGCGCTCGCCGAGGGCTTCAGCGGTACGCACGCGCTCTTCTTCGACAAGGTTCTGGATCTGCCCGCGCAAGGCGCGATCGCTGATGCGGATGAAACGCCATGGCTGCATCAGGCCGACGCTGGGCGCCTGATGCGCGGCTTCGAGTAGACGGCGCAGCAGCTCCGGTTCGACCGTGCCGCCGGTGAAGTGGCGCATGTCGCGGCGTTCGGCGATGGCTCGGTAGACGGCTTGACGCTCGGCTTCGGAGAATGTGTGGTCGGTCATGGACTCTTCGCGAGCAGGCTCGCTCCCACATTGGACGGGGTGCTTGCTCAAGAAACGCGATCCCCTGTGGGAGCGAGCCTGCTCGCGAAGGCGGCCTGACATTCTGGCGCAAACAATGCGGCCATCGCCTTCGGATTCGACGGAAAGTAGAAATGCACGTACGACGCCGTCATCCGCCCTTCCCGATAAACCGCCTCGGCCCCGCGCCCGCCATTCGGGCTGATGCCCCGGGCAATCGGCGTCAGTTCGGTGCTGGTCAGGGAATGGTGATAGGTGTGCCCACGCAGCGAGCCCTCCGGCAGATCCACCGCTTGCAGTGCCAGTGCCGCCAGACGTTTTTGCATCACCGCCTCACCGCGCAGCAGCCCCACCAGTTCGGCGCGGGTGCCGTCAACGTCGGTCAACGCGTCGAGCAGATAGAGCATGCCGCCGCACTCGGCGAGCAGTGGTTTGCCGGCGGCGTGGTGCGCACGGATTGCATCAAGCATTGCCACGTTTTGCGATAGCGCGACATGGTGCAATTCCGGATAACCGCCGGGCAGATACAGACTGTCGGCCTCGGGCAGTTGGGTATCGCGGATCGGCGAGAAGAAACTCAACTCGGCGCCCATCGCCCGTAGCAGGTCGAGACTGGCGCCGTAGGTGAAGGCAAAGGCCTCATCGCGAGCGACAGCAATGCGCACGCCGTCGAGCAGCGGTTCAGCGCTGATCATTTCAGGCGCGGCGAATTCCACGGCCGGTGGCAGCGCTACCTCGCAACTGCTGGCCAGTGCTTCAGCCGCCGCGTCGAGACGCAGATCCAGATCATTCAGTTCACTGGCCTGCACCAGACCGAGATGGCGGCTCGGCAACTCGATCCCGGTCTCGCGGGACAATGCGCCGTACCAGCGCAAACCTTCGGTGAGGCTGCCTTCGAGCAATTGCGCATGACGCAAGGTGCCGACACGGTTGGCCAGCACGCCGGCAAACGGCAGGTCCGGCTGGTAACGCGCCAGCCCCAACGCCAATGCGCCGAAGGTCTGGGCCATGGCGGTGCCGTCGATCACGCCGAGTACCGGCACGCCGAAATGCCGCGCCAGATCGGCGCTGGACGGCGTGCCGTCGAACAGGCCCATCACGCCTTCGATCAGGATCAGATCGGCTTCGGCGGCGGCTTCCCACAACAGGCGGCGGCTTTCCTGCTCGCCGACCATCCACATGTCCAGTTGATACACTGGCGCACCGCTGGCGCGCTCGAGAATCATCGGGTCGAGGAAATCCGGGCCGCACTTGAACACGCGCACCTTGCGCCCCTGATTGCGATGCAAGCGAGCGAGCGCGGCAGTGACGGTGGTCTTGCCCTGACCGGAGGCCGGCGCGGCGATGAGTACCGCCGGGCAGTGACGTGGTTGATTCAAAGTTCGACGCCTTTCTGCGCTTTGATACCGGCCTGGAAGGCGTGTTTGAGCATGCCCATTTCGGTGACGGTATCGCCCATCTCGATCATTTCCGGCTTGGCCGCGCGACCGGTGACGATTACGTGTTGCATCGGCGGACGCGCCTGCAGGTCGCTGAGCACTCGATCCAGATCGAGGTAACCGTGCTTGAGGGCGATGTTCAATTCGTCCAGCACCACCAGGCCGATCGACGGATCGCGCAGCAGCTCACGGGACACTTCCCACGCGGCTTCGGCAGCGGCGATGTCACGTTGGCGATCCTGGGTTTCCCAGGTGAAGCCCTCGCCCATCACGTGAAAACGCACTTGCTCGGGGAAGCGGCGGAAGAACAGTTCTTCGCCCGTGCTGTTGCGACCCTTGATGAACTGCACCACGCCGCACTGCATGCCATGGCCCATGGCGCGGGCGAGCATGCCGAACGCCGAGCTGCTTTTGCCTTTGCCATTGCCGGTCAGCACCAGCACCAGGCCGCACTCGTCAGGGGAATTGGCGATGCGTTCGTCGATCACGGCTTTTTTGCGCTGCATACGCGCCAGATGGCGTTCGTCGCGCTCGGGGGAATCGGTCATGAGGGAGCTCTCCGTTGAGGCTGGATAACGGCGGGCAGGCACAAGAATAGACGGCAAAAAGCCTGGCATCGCCCACCGTGATGCCGCTGGATGGATCAGGCCGGTCTCCGGGCTCATGAGCGGCGCATCGCCTGACTGCGCGCCTTCCCGCGTCGTCGACACAGTGGCTCAATGCACAGTTTTCACTCATTTACCGTTGCGGGGGCAGCGCCGGGATCGTGATCGTGCTTCGCCTGAAGACAACCCTCACCGGCTTCCCTGTTTCACTCTGTCGACACGCGTCACAGAGCACCTGAAACAAGCCGCGAAGGTTAGAGGGTTGGGGGTGGAGCGTCAATTAAAGAGGGGGCCGTCGGGCGAATAACTGCCGTCGATCAATTATCTGACGCCAATCTTGTGCCACACTGAGACAAGTGATATCAAAGAGCCATGCTTTTGTTTGAAAAAGCACACCACAACAATAAGGATGATGACGATGCAAGGCATGATCATCAGCAACCCGCGCCTGGAATTCCTGCGCCCGATGCTTGAACGCTGGTTTGACTGTATCGACCGCTACAACGCTGTACGCGGCGACAACGACACCCCTTACTGGCATGACGAGAAAGCCAATCTCGGCTTGCTCTCCGCGGCAGCCTGGATGGCCGAACTGGTGACCCTTTGCGATACCTCGACCCGAAAGCAGAACGAGGATGGCGAACGCAATGCCCGCGCCGATCTGTTCATCGCCGGCGCTGAAGACCGCGCCTACCTTCAGGCCACCCAGCGCTGGCCACGGGTCAACAATCTCAACCTGACCCAGGCCCTGCTGGACATCACCAGCGACGCCAAACGCATTAGTTTTGCCAGCGACCTCAAGCTCGGCTGCCTGTTCGTCGCCCCGCAAAAAGCCCAACACAGCGCCAGCCCCGAAGAGTTGCAGGACATGGTCGACGACCTGCAAAAGGAACACTGCTGCGCAGTGGCCTGGTATTTCCCCTACGCCTACCGCAAGTTGCGCAGCGAAGCGGGTAACTATCACCCAGGCATCGCCGTGCTGTTCAAAGAGGCCCGTGGTTGAGCGGTTGAACCATCGGGTGCGCGCACTCCTCTATGATTAGGCATGCATTCATAGGGAAGATCAGTAATGCGCAAAACCCAACTCGCTCTCGTCATCGCCCTCGCCGGAGGGCTCGCCGCCTGCGGTGAATCCTCCAGCCTGCAAGTTTCTGACGGCACCGGTCCGTCACCGAAGCTGCCTGAACCAAACAAAACCCTGATCCCGACGGTGAACATCGCCCCGGCGGTCGGCTGGCCCGCCGGCGGTAAACCGACCGCCGCAGCCGGCACGCAGGTCGCAGCATTCGCCGAAGGCCTCGATCATCCGCGCTGGCTCTACGTGCTGCCCAACGGTGACGTGCTGGTGGCGGAAACCAACGCTCCGCCCAAGCCTGACGACAGCAGCGGCATTCGTGGCTGGGTGATGAAGAAAGTCATGGGCAAGGCCGGCGCTGGTGTGCCGAGCCCGAACCGCATCACCCTGTTGCGCGACGCCGACCACGACGGCGTGGCCGAGACCCGCACGGTGTTTCTGCAAAACCTCAATTCGCCGTTTGGCATGACCCTGGTCGGTAACGATTTGTACGTCGCTGACACCGATCGCCTGCTGCGCTTCCACTACGAATCCGGCGCGACCGAGATCAAGACCCAGCCGATCAAAGTTACCGATCTGCCGGGCGGTACGCTGAACCATCACTGGACCAAAAACGTCATCGCCAGCAAGGACGGCAGCAAGTTGTACGTCACTGTCGGCTCGAACAGCAACGTCGGCGAGAATGGT
The DNA here is from genome assembly GCF_014200835.1 of Pseudomonas sp. JAI115. NCBI lineage: Bacteria > Pseudomonadati > Pseudomonadota > Gammaproteobacteria > Pseudomonadales > Pseudomonadaceae > Pseudomonas > Pseudomonas sp. JAI115. The sequence goes on along the minus strand of NZ_JACHCY010000002.1, from coordinate 546,763 downwards.
CTGGATAAAGAAGAAGGTCGCGCGGCGATCTGGGAAGTTGATCGCGCCACCGGCAACCACCGGATCTTCGCTTCGGGCATCCGCAACCCCAACGGCCTCGCGTGGGAACCGACCACGGGCGCGCTGTGGACAGCGGTCAATGAGCGTGACGAGATCGGCAGCGACTTGGTGCCGGACTACATCACCTCGGTCAAGGACGGTGGCTTCTATGGCTGGCCCTTCAGCTATTACGGTCAGCACGTGGATGTGCGAGTTAAGCCGCAAAATCTGGATCTGGTGGCCAAAGCTATCGCCCCGGACTACGCCGTCGGCCCGCACACTGCTTCGCTGGGCCTGACCTTCGCCGAAGGCAACAGCCTGCCGGCGCAGTTCAAGGAAGGCGCCTTCATTGGTCAGCACGGCTCATGGAACCGCAAACCGCACAGTGGTTATAAAGTGATTTTCGTACCGTTCGCGGTCGGCAAGCCGAACGGAGCACCGGTGGATGTGCTGACCGGTTTCCTCGACAAGGACGAGAACGCTTTGGGTCGCCCGGTAGGCGTGGTGATCGACCAGCAAGGTGGTTTGCTGGTAGCAGATGATGTGGGGAATAAGATTTGGCGAGTGTCGTCCGCCAAATAATCTGACACACCCTAAAACAACTGTGGGAGCGGGCTTGCTCGCGAAAGCGTCAAGTCATTCAACATCGTAGTTGAATGACACAGCGCTTTCGCGAGCAAGCCCGCTCCCACATTTAAATCTTCAGCGGTTACGGGTTATGCGCCAGATGCTCCGGCTGCAACACCCGCTTGGCACTCAGGTACGCCTTCTGCCAGTACGCCTTCGACAGACTGTCCAGCTTCACCGTGCCGCCGGTGGCTGGCGCGTGCACGAAGCGCCCTTCGCCGACGTAGATTCCCGCATGGCTGACCTGCGAGCCGCCATTGGTGGCAAAGAAGATCAGGTCGCCAGTCTGCAAACCCTCTTTGCCGACATTTGGCGCCTGCATCACGATCATCTCGCGGGTGGAGCGCGGCAAGGAGATACCGGCGGCATCGCGGTAGACGAAACCGATCAGACCACTGCAATCAAACCCGGAATCCGGTGTGTTGCCGCCCCAGCGATAAGGCGTGCCAACCAGACCCAGCGCGCGAAACAGCACGTCTTCAGCAGCAGGCGAAAAAGCTTGGGAAGGCCCGAATACCACCGGAGCGCGTACCACTGGCGCAGGCGGCGGAGTGCGGCTGGCGCAGGCGCTGAGCAGCGCTGCGAAGAAAATCACTGTGAGGCGGGCCGACATCGTCATAAGCAGAACATCCTGATCTGGCTGCGGCTTTCTCTGCCGAATGGACAGAAACAAAACCGCCTGCGGAGCACGCAGGCGGTTTGCCATCAATATAGATACAGGATTCTAGCGGCTACGCGGCAAACTTCAAGTAAGACTTTAACTTCACCTTGTAAAGTCTAGGTCTACTCCCTTGCCGGGCACCGTTTTTGTCGCCACGGACGTGGCGACAACGGGGGAATTACTTGCGAGCGGTGACCACGGTCGGAGCCATCGCGAGGGCGCGCTTGGCTTCGATGAAGGTCTTGCTCCAGTAGCTGTCACCCAGGCTGTCGATGCGAACACCGCCGCTGCGACGACTGCTGGAGTGGATGAACTGATTGTCACCCAGGTAGATCCCGGCGTGGCTTACACGACCGCGACGACCATTGGTAGCGAAGAACAGCAGATCGCCCGGCTCAAGGTTGCCGCGCGAGACCAGAGGCGCATCCACGTTGATCATTTCACGGGTGGAGCGCGGCAGATTCATGCCGGCTTCTTCGCGGAACAGATAACCGATGAAACCGCTGCAGTCGAAGCCGGCTTCAGAGGTGCCGCCGAAACGGTAACGGGTACCGATCAGGGACATGCCGCGTTCAAGGATACTGTCGGCCAGAACCGGAAGCTCGTACGGCTTCTTGTTGAAGTCCGAGAGTTCTTTTTCGGTGTCCAGCTCTTCCTGGTAAATAACAGAAGACTGGGCAGTGGCAGAATTTTTAACCTGCTGAGGCTGCTCTTGAACTGGAGAATGAGCAGCGCAACCGAACAACAGGGTGACGAGTGCGAGAGGCACGAGGGGTGCGAAGCGATTTAGCATGGGCACGACCGTGGCTGAAGTTGTAAAGAAGCCGAGACTATGCCCGCTATCGGCCTCATTTGCAAATTCAATCGATCTTTTTGTGACTTCCCGGTTTCTCGTTTACATCTAAGCGCTTAAGCCCATTTGACTCGATACGCGGTCTGCATACGTTGCGGAAACGCGGATTTTCTGGCGCCTGAAATATGTCGAAACGTGCTGAAAGCCTCGTATTTCAAGGGCTGACTACCAACCGAGGGTCTCTTTCAGGAACGGAATCGTCAGCTTGCGTTGCGCCTGCAACGAGGCCTGATCCAGCTGTTCGAGCAGGTCGAACAATGCACTCATGCTGCGGGTGCCGCGAGTCAGAATAAAGTGTCCGACTTCATCGGTCAGATGCAGACCGCGACGCGACGCGCGCAATTGCAGAGCACGCAATTTGTCTTCATCGGAGAGCGGCCGCATCTGGAAGATCAGCGCCAGGGTCAGGCGCGATTTGAGGTCAGCCAGTTTCACCGGCAGCTCGCGCGGCGAGGTTGAAGCGGCAATCAGCAAACGTCGACCGCTGTCACGCAGGCGGTTGAACAGATGAAACATCGCCTCTTCCCAGTCCGGCTTGCCGGCAATCACCTGCAAGTCATCCAGGCAGACCAGTTCGTACTGCTCAAGGTTGTCGAGGATTTCGATACCACGATCCATCAGCTCGGCCAGCGGCAGATACACCGCCGGTTCACCCATCTGCTCGAAACGCAGACACGCCGCCTGCAACAGATGCGTACGCCCTACCCCATGCTTGCCCCACAGGTAGATGAGGCTTTCGGTCCAGCCGGCGTCGGCTTCGCATAGGCGCTCGACATAGCCGAGTGCAGCGGCATTGGCGCCTGGGTAGTAGTTGATGAAGGTGGCGTCGTCACGCAGACGCACACCTAGGGGCAGCTGAATCGGTTTCATGCTGACTGAACAGTTCTCAAGGAACCGTTAGTGGCCTCTGTGTAAAGTTTGCGAAGTTTATACCCGTGAAGCTGAGCGCACAATGCGACAGACCCCAAGCAAAATCAAAGGTTTGCGTTAACACGCTGGTTTTATGACAGTTTCTCTGACGCGGTATCGAACGAACCCGCCGCAAAACCCGGGCCAACCCGGCACAATGCCGGGCCGCCCGTGATCGGATTACAACTCGGGCTCATCTGCCCCGCTGTAAATATCCGAGTCCTTGTACAAATCGTGCACGTGACGCACCAGCACCATGATCACCGCCGCCACCGGCAATGCCAGCAGCACTCCGGTAAAGCCGAACAGCTCGCCGCCGGCCAGGATTGCGAAGATCACCGCCACCGGATGCAGGCCGATCCGGTCGCCGACCAGCAGCGGCGTCAGCACCATGCCTTCCAGCGCCTGCCCGACCATGAACACCGCAACGATGCCGATCATCGGGTACAGGTCGCCACCGAACTGGAACAGCCCGGCAATCAGCGCCGCGCCAATACCGATCACAAAACCCATGTACGGCACGATTGCCGCGAGGCCTGCGATCAGGCCGATCAACAGCCCCAATTCCAGACCAACAATCATCAGACCCGCTGCGTAGATCACGCCCAGCGCCAGCATCACCAGCAACTGTCCGCGCACGAACGCGCCGAGCACTTCGTGGCACTCACCGGCGAGCGAGACGATGGTTTCTTCACGATCACGCGGCAACAGGCTGCGGATCTTGGCCATCATCACGTCCCAGTCGCGCAGCAGATAAAAACTCACCACTGGAATCAGCACCAGATTCGCCAGCCAGCCGATCAGCGCCAGACTCGAGGCCGTCGCCTGACTCAGCACCACACCGACGATGTCAGTGGTCTGCCCCATGTGTTCGCTGATCGCCGCCTTGACCTTGTCGAACTTCCAGAAGCCGTCAGACAGGCCCAGCTTCGATTGCGCCCACGGCAGCGCCGTATGCTGCAGCCAGTCAAGCATTTGCGGCGCCAACTCATACAAACGCACCAACTGCTTGGCAAGCATCGGCACCAGCACCAACAGCAACGTGGTGACGATCAGAGTGAACAAGGCGAACACCGCGATCACACCCCAGGTTCGCGACAAACCGAGTTTCTCCAACCGATCCACCAGCGGATCGAACAGATACGCCAGCAGCAACGCCACCAGAAACGGCGTGAGGATCGGATGCAGCAACCAGACAAATGCGCAAAGCAGGACTACCCCACCGAGCCAGAACCAACGCCGCGTATCGGCCATTTACCACTCCCACTGCTTCTATATAAGGAAAGACTTACCAGCGAAACCGCAACGAAGGTGCTACCGGTGCAGGCGCTGGAGCCGCAACAGGCGCTGCACCTGCCACCGCTGGCTGCGGCGCTGCCACTGGCGTCGGTGCTTCGGCCGGCAACTCCTGCAACTTCGCCAACGACAACTGCGCGCGCAACTGATCGGCACTGCCGTTGACCCGATACACGATGCGATCACCATCGACACTTTGCAGACGCACACCGAACGGTTCGAGTAACCGCAGCAGCGTGGCGTAATGCTCAAGATTCATGCCCTGCACTTCGAGGGTCTGTTGGCTCGAAGCACCAGGCTTGGCGACAAAGCGCGGCGCCAGACGCTCGCCCACCGCCAGCATCACCGCATCCGCCAAGGCAGCCTGATCGGCACCCTGTACGCTGCCGGCCTCTTTCTGATCACCTAGCCACAGATGCCACTTGGCCTGCCACTGCCCGCCCTCTTCGTGCGCATGCACCGCCAGCAACGCATCCGCGCCGTAACGCTCCGAAGCGCCGCGCAATGGCGCGGGATCGGTGCCATCCAGCACTGGCGCGGAAGCCACCAGTTGCTCACTCAGATCCGCCAGCGGCAGACGCAGCGGCAAGCCGCGATGCTGAGCCGCAGAACGCAATGGTGCAGCCGCTGCCTGACCGTCGCCGACCAGGCTCGAACCTTCAGTCGAATCGTTCAGCCACCAGCTCAGAATCGACGGCCGACTCGCCCCCCACAATGACAGCCCGGCCCGGCGCAGCGCCTGCTCGGTGGTGGCCGGATCGAAATCGACCTTGAGCACCTCCGGCGGCCCGGCATCAAAACCGAACTGACTGATGATCTGCTGCGGATCCTTGCGAATCGCCGCCAGCCCGGGATTTTGCGGCGCCTTGGGGTCACCGGTCAGGCGCAACACCAGCGTATCCAGTGCCGCCTGAGTGGCGCGATCACGCTCTTCCGGCGCCTGGCTGCTGACTGGCTGGCGCACTTGATAGAGACCTTTGAGGTTTTCGGCATGACTCGCCAGGCTGACCAACGACAAACAACCCACAACCAACAATTTACAAAAACGCATGGAAAATTCCCGTCGACAGGAGCGGCTGGAACAGGCCGCGTGAACCGGTTAAGCAAGGCTGTGACAATCTGCAATCGCAAAACATTCACACGCTAGCGGTAAGTTTTTGCACAGTGATAACGATAGACGGTTAATCGGCACACCTTATACAGGCAGCCGTCCGGCACAATTGCAAAAAATTTCAGTCGATTATGCCCCTGCCCGTCGGCGCGAGGATGGCCGCTGCCCCTCAAGCCTGATAAAATCGCGCGCCTTCGCAGACCGGCAACAGCCGGGCACCCCGAAATTCGCGTAAGGCCATCGCCCTCTCGATTTCGATGTTCCCGCTGAACTCGGTCGTTACCCCTGAATCCCCTCCCCTAAAGGCCTGGATCATGAGCAAGCAACCCTCCCTGAGCTACAAGGACGCCGGTGTAGACATCGACGCCGGTGAAGCATTGGTCGAACGCATCAAGAGCGTCGCCAAGCGCACTGCGCGCCCGGAAGTCATGGGCGGCCTGGGCGGTTTCGGCGCCCTCTGCGAGATCCCGGCCGGTTACAAACAGCCGGTGCTGGTTTCCGGTACTGATGGCGTCGGCACCAAGCTGCGCCTGGCGCTGAACCTGAACAAGCACGACAGCATCGGCCAGGACCTGGTCGCCATGTGCGTCAACGATCTGGTGGTGTGCGGCGCAGAACCGCTGTTCTTCCTCGACTACTACGCCACGGGCAAGCTGAACGTCGACGTAGCTGCCACCGTGGTCACCGGTATCGGTGCAGGCTGCGAACTGGCTGGCTGCTCCCTGGTCGGCGGCGAAACCGCTGAAATGCCTGGCATGTACGAAGGCGAAGACTACGATCTGGCCGGCTTCTGCGTCGGCGTCGTGGAAAAAGCCGAAATCATCGACGGCTCGAAAGTCGCCACCGGTGACGCACTGATCGCCCTGCCATCGTCCGGCCCGCACTCCAACGGCTACTCGCTGATCCGCAAGATCATCGAAGTGTCGGGTGCCGACATTGAAACCGTTCAGCTCGACGGCAAGCCACTGACCGAACTGCTGATGGCCCCGACCCGCATCTACGTGAAGCCGCTGCTCAAGCTGATCAAAGACACCGGCGCGGTCAAAGCCATGGCCCACATCACCGGTGGCGGCCTGCTGGACAACATTCCGCGCGTTCTGCCAAAAGGCGCTCAGGCCGTGGTTGACGTGGCCAGCTGGACTCGCCCGGCGGTCTTCGACTGGCTGCAAGAGAAAGGCAACGTCGACGAGACCGAAATGCACCGCGTACTGAACTGCGGCGTCGGCATGGTGATCTGCGTGGCTCAGGAGCACGTTGAAGTGGCCCTGAACACCCTGCGTGATGCCGGCGAGCAGCCTTGGGTCATCGGCCAGATCGCTGCCGCTGCCGAAGGCGCTGCCCAGGTTGATCTGCAGAACCTTAAGGCTCATTAATGTCCGCAACCTGTGATGTCGTGGTGCTGTTGTCCGGCACCGGCAGTAACTTGCAGGCTCTGATCGACAGCACGCGGACCGGCGACAGCCCGGTCCGCATCGCTGCGGTGATTTCCAACCGCGCCGACGCCTACGGCCTGCAACGCGCCAGTGACGCGGGTATCGCCACCCGCTCGCTGGATCACAAGGCTTTCGAAGGTCGCGAGGCCTTCGATGCTGCCCTGATCGAACTGATCGACGAATTCAAACCGAAACTCGTGGTACTGGCCGGCTTCATGCGCATTCTCAGCGCTGATTTCGTGCGTCACTACCAGGGTCGCCTGCTCAATATCCACCCGTCGCTGCTGCCCAAATACAAAGGGTTACACACTCATCAGCGCGCGCTCGAGGCCGGCGATGCCGAGCACGGCTGCTCCGTGCACTTCGTCACCGAGGAACTCGATGGTGGACCACTGGTCGTACAGGCAGTAATACCGGTAGAGTTGCACGACACGCCGCAGACACTTGCGCAGCGAGTGCATGTCCAGGAACACCTGATCTACCCGATGGCTGTACGCTGGTTTGCCGAAGGCCGACTGGCACTCGGTGAGCAAGGTGCTTTACTGGATGGCCAGTTACTCGCGGCCAGCGGCCACTTGATTCGACACTAGGAGATTTTATGCGTCGCGCCCTGCTCTTCGCTTGCGCTCTGCTCGCCCTGCCTTTCGCGCAGGCGGCAGACCTTCAACCGTTCTCCGCCAGCTACACCGCCGACTGGAAACAGTTGCCCATGAGCGGCACCGCCGAACGCAGCCTGACCAAGGAAGCCAACGGCGTCTGGAAACTCAGCTTCAAGGCGTCGATGATGATCGCCAGCCTGACCGAAGAAAGCACGCTGACCCTGGACAAGGACACCCTGCTGCCACAGTCCTACCACTTCGAACGTGGTGGTCTGGGCAAAGCAAAAAAGGCTGATCTGGACTTCGACTGGAACAGCAAGATGGTCACCGGCACTGACCGGGGCGACGCGGTGAAGATCCCGCTGAACCGTGGCATGGTCGACAAGTCGACCTATCAACTGGCGCTGCAGCACGACGTCGCCTCCGGCAAAAAGACCATGAGCTATCAGGTGGTCGACGACGGTGAAGTCGACACCTATGACTTCCGTGTATTGGGTGCCGAGAAAGTCGACACCAAGGCCGGCAAGATCGATGCAATCAAGGTCGAGCGCGTGCGTGACCCGACACAAAGCAAGCGCATCACTGTGCTGTGGTTCGCCAAGGATTGGGATTACCTGCTGGTCCGCCTGCAACAGGTTGAAACCGACGGCAAGGAGTACAACATCATGCTCCAGGACGGCACGGTCAACGGCAAAACCGTTAAAGGCAGCTGATCCGCCGCTACAACGAAAAGCCCCGCAGATGCGGGGCTTTTTTGTGCCTGCGATTTCCGCGACGACACATATCCCCTGTGGGAGCGAGCCTGCTCGCGAAGGCGTCAGTTCAGCCGACTTGTATATGGCTGATACACCGCTTTCGCGAGCAGGCTCGCTCCCACAGGGTTCAGCTCGATCTTCGAGGGTCAGATCAGACCGAAAATCTGGCCACCATATTGTTCAAATCCACCGCCAGCCGCGACAGCTCCTGGCTCGCCGCACTGGTCTGATTTGCCCCCGCCGACGTCTGCATCGCCAGATCGCGGATGTTCATCAGGTTGCGGTCCACCTCCCGCGCCACCGCTGCCTGCTCCTCCGAGGCGCTGGCGATCACCAGGTTGCGCTCGTTGATCAAGGTGAACGCCGAGGCAATTTCCTCCAGCGCCAAACCCGCAGCCTTGGCCAGTTCCAGAGTCGAATTGGCGCGGACGCTGCTCTGTTGCATCGAACTGACCGCCGAATCGGTGCCCTGCTGGATGCCACCGATCATCTGCTCGATTTCCTGGGTCGATTGCTGGGTGCGATGGGCCAGCGCCCGCACCTCATCGGCCACCACCGCGAAGCCACGCCCGGCATCCCCGGCCCGCGCCGCCTCAATCGCTGCGTTCAGTGCCAGCAGATTGGTCTGCTCGGCAATTGAGCGGATCACGTCGAGCACTTTGCTGATGCCGTGAACCTTCTGCGCCAGATCCTCGACCTGCGTTGCATTGGACGTGACGTCGTCAGCCAGGGACTGGATCGAAGTCACCGTCTGGTTGACCTGCTCGCGCCCATGCTGGGCAATCCGGTCAGACTCGCGCGACGCCTCGGAAGTCGCCACGGCGTTGCTCGCGACCTCTTCCACGGCAGCGGTCATCTGATTGACCGCCGTGGCGGCCTGCTCGATCTCCAGGCTTTGCTGGTGCAGCCCGCGCGTGGCGTCCTCGGTGACGCAACTCAGTTCCTCCGAGGCGGACGCCAACTGGCTGGACGACTCGGAAATCTGCCGGATGGTGTCGCGCAGATTGTGCTGCATGCTTTTCAGCGCCTGCAGCAGCCGCGCCGGTTCGTCCTTGCCGGAGATACTGATATCGCCCGTCAGGTCACCGCCGGCCACCACTTCCGCCACGCCGAGTGATTGCGCCAGCGGCAGGACGATGCTGCGGGTCAGCAGCAGCGCCAGACCGATGGTGATCAGCGCGGTAATGCCGATCATCACCCCGACCCACACCCGCGAATTGATGAAAACCAGGCGCGCGGCTTCGGTGGCAAGATTGGCGTTGTGCTTGTTCAGCTCGACCAGCTCCTTCAGGGTGACCGCCATGTCGTCGGCCAACGGGCTCATTTCACCGTTGAGAATCGCCGCCGCCTCCTCCACCCGATTCTGTGCGGACAACTGCATGACCTGCGCCTGAAACTCCAGGTACTTGTGCTCGGCGACCTTGAAGCGGTCGAACAACTTGCGCTCTTCGGGCAGCACGATCAACACGTCATAGCGTTGTTGCGCTTCGCTCAAGACACCGCGCAGGTCATTGAGCTTGGCGACATTCTGCGCCAGCGCCTGCGGGTCGCGATTGAGCAGCAGGCGCATGGTCAGCGCACGCAGGCGCAACATGTCCTGACTCATCTCGCCGACCGCCATCACGCTCGGCAGCCAGTTGTTGTCGACCTCATCAGACTGGGCGCGCATGTTCGACATTTGCAGCAGGGCGAACGCCCCCAGGGCAAACACCATCAGCGCCAACACACCAAAACCCAGGCCGGCTCGCGGCGCGATATTGAGACTACGGATGCTCATGACTCTGGTTCCTTCCAAAAGCGCTGCATCAACCCTGCAGCTGGTTGCTTTAGAAGGTATCGGCCCGGCGAAAATTTGCGTAAGACCAAAAGGTGATATCAAAAGGCCTTGATACTTCGAACCCTCGGCATTAACGATTCAGCGCGGTTTCCCGGACTTTGCCGCTGTTCGCGGCAATATCGCCAAGAAGTTATCCCGGGCGACCTTACGCGCAATTTCTTCAGGCAAGGCATCAAGGAACGGCGTGAAGCTGCGCATTTCCTGACCGAGCTTGGTGAAACGGCCTACAACATCCGAGCCGATCATGAACCGATCAGGGTATTTCTCGACCAAGGCCAGCCATTCCGCACGCGGCTTGCCCTGCTCGTCCAACAGATACGGCGTGAGCATGCTCCACGACAGATCAATGAACAGATTCGGATAAGCCTCAAGCATCCGACTCACCGTCGGCAGGAGGAATTTCAGTTGCGTCTGGTGCCGATGAATTTCCGCGCTGGTGCCGGCGTGCGCCCAGATGAACCGGGTGTGCGGGTGATTACGCAGGGGTTCTTCGATTTCCTTCAAGTACAGCGGATTTTTCTCACGCTTGGAGGTGATGTTGGAATGCAGCATCACTGGCAGATCGTTTTCGGCAGCCAGGTGATAAATCCGCTTCATCGCCTCGTTATTGGCCCGTGGCGTGTCGCCGGCGGTCAACGCCGTCAAGTCATCATGGCGGGTGAACACTTCACCAATGCCCTGCCACAGCCCCGGATACAGATCGAGCATGCGCTGGATGTGCGCGGCGGAGTTCTTGTCATTGGGGTTGAAGCCCGACAGGAACGGATGAAAGTGCTGACGCTGCTCCGGAGTCAGCTTTTGCACGGCATCGGCAACGATCACGTCCGTGGCGCTGTACCAGTAGGCATCGGCATCATCGCCGGCGTAATAACGCGGACGCTTGGGTTCGTCCTCATGCCATTTCTTCGCCACGGGAATACCGGAAATCATCACATGGTCGATGGAATTGTCCTGCATGGCCGTGAGCAATTTCGCCATGCCGGCGGTTTCCTGGAAAAAATCCACGTAGTGCAAGTGCGCATCGCTGTAGGTGTAATCGCGGGCGCTGGCGCTACCGGCAAATGCCAGCAGGCAGGCAAGACTCAAACGAAACAAGGACACAAGTAATCTCCGGCAGGTAGGCATAGCCTAGACCCTGAGCCGATGACAAGGGTTCATCCTGCAGGAAAGTGGAACGCGGCTCTGTAGGAATGCTCTATAACTGCAAGGTCCTTTTTTGATCGCACGACTTTTTCCTACTGCCAGTGAGGTTGCCATGACTGTTACCGTCAATACCGTCTCCGCCGAAGGTTTTCGTCACACCGTACAGATCGATGACCACGAATTGTTTGCCGACGTGCCGAAGTCTGCCGGCGGCGAGGGCTCGGCCCCCGAGCCACACGACTACTTCGACGCCGCGCTCGGTGCCTGCAAGGCACTGACCCTGAAGATGTACGCAAAGAAGAAAGACATCCCGCTGACCGGCGTGGGTGTCGAGGTCAAACGCGACAACAGCGAAGAGCAAAAAGGCAAATACGCCCTGCACGTGACGCTTACCCTCAAGGGCGTCCTCACCGATGCCCAGCGTGAAGAACTGCTGCGCGTCGCCGATCGCTGCCCGATCCACAAACTGATGACCACCACCGACGTCAGCATCGAAACCCACGCCCCACAAGGCTTCGACAGCCAGTAATCACCCTCTTGCCAGCGGCGGGTTATGCTTCTGGCATCACCCGCTCAGCCTGGAATGCACCATGGATACGCAACCACTGATCATCCGCCCGCGCGCCGAAGACGTCGAAGGCCAGCCGATCCTGCGCCCGCTGCCGTCAGCCAAATGCCGTAGCGTCGGGCCTTTCGTGTTTTTCGACCACATGCTCGAAACGGTTTATCCGACGGGCAAAGGCATGAACATCCGACAGCATCCGCACATTGGTCTGTCGACCCTGACCTACCTCTTCGAAGGGCAGATCCAGCACAAGGACAGCCTTGGCTCCGATCAAGTGGTCAGCGCCGGCGATGTCAGCTGGATGACCGCCGGCAGTGCGATTGCCCATGTCGAGCGCACGCCCGAGCCGTTGTGGGCGCAAAGCTTCACGATGCACGGTTTGCAGATCTGGCTGGCCTCGCCCAAGGATCACGAGCAAGGTCCGGGACATTACAGCCATCACCCGGCGGCAACCTTGCCGGTCAGCGATAACCTTGGTGTGCAGATTCGGATGATCGCCGGGTCAGGCTTTTGCCTGGAATCGCCGGTGCCGGTGCTTTCTCCTACGCTGTACGCAGAAGTGAAGATGCAGACCGCGACCACTTTGCTGATCCCGACCGAGCACGAAGAACGCGCGATTTATGTGCTGAGTGGCGATGCGCAGTTGAATGGCGAGCCCCTCGAACCCCATGCGCTGGCGGTGTTGCCGGCCGGGGAACAGATGAGCCTGTTCGCCGAGAGTGAAGTGCACGCGGTGGTGTTTGGCGGCGCGCCGCTGGACGGGCCACGGCGGATCAACTGGAACTTCGTCGCGAGCGATCCGGCGGCGATTGATGAGGCGCGGCGCAAGTGGGCGGCCGGGGATTGGCCGACGGTGCCGGGGGAAGTTGAGCGGATCGAACTGCCCTGAGTGTTGTATCGCTAGAGGGTAAGCCTTCGCGAGCAAGCCCGCTCCCACAAGGGGAATTGTGGTGTGTATGAGTTCTGAGTACACATCACAATCCCCCCTGTGGGAGCGGGCTTGCTCGCGAAGAGGCCAGTAAAGGCGCCGAAAAATCAGCCTTTGAACACTTCATCCAGCAAATCATGCATCGACTTGAACGCACGCTTGGCGGTCTTCGCGTCGTACATCATCTTGCCCGGCACATTGGCGTGCGGATCGGTGAACGAATGCACCGCACCGCCGTAGCTGAGCAACTGCCAATCGACCTTCGCTGCGTTCATTTCATCCTCAAACGCTGGCAACTGCTCTTTCGGCACCAACGGGTCTGAAGCACCGTGCAGCACCAGCACCGAGCCTTTGATGTTCTGCGCATCAGCCGGGTTCGGCGAATCCAGCGTGCCGTGGAACGACACCGCCGCCTTCACCGGTGCACCGGTGCGCGCCAGATCCAGTGCGCAGCAACCGCCGAAGCAGAAACCGAACACCGCCAGTTTCGAGGTATCGACCGCTGCCTCGCCCTGCTTCTGCAATTGTTCGAACGCCGCCTGCATACGCTTGCGCAGCAGTGCCCGATCGTTCTTCAGCGGCATCATCGCCGCGCCGGCCTCGTCAGCGTTCTGCGGACGTACTGCCTGGCCATACACGTCAGCAATCAACACCACGTAGCCCTTGGCCGCAACCGACTTGGCGATCTCTTCAGCACCGGCGCTGACGCCCATCCAGTTCGGCGCCATCAGCAGGCCCGGGCGCGCGCCCTTGTGCTCGGCGTCGAACGCCAGACGACCTTCATAGGGCTGGCCATCCAGCTGATAGACCACGGAACGTACAGTAACTTGGCTCATTTCTGACTCCTGATTAGTTAAACACCAGAATGAAAAAACCCGCCGAAGCGGGTTTTTCTACATCGTGATTAGGCTGACAGCTCAACCAGCAGCTTGTTCAGACGGGTCACGTACGCGGCCGGGTCTTTCAAGCTTTCGCCAGCCGCCAGAGCGGCCTGATCGAAGAGGATGTGCGACAGGTCGCCAAAACGCCCTTCGTTCTGCTCGCCGTCGAGTTTCTCGATCAGCGGGTGGCTCGGGTTGAATTCGAAAATCGGCTTCGACTCCGGCACTTTCTGCCCGCTGGCTTCGAGGATCTGGCGCATTTGCAGGCCCAGGTCCTGTTCGCCGATCGCCAGAATGGCCGGCGAGTCGGTCAGACGATGGGAAACCCGGACTTCCGCCACGGAATCGCCCAGCGCGGTTTTCAGACGCTCGACCAGACCTTCTTTGGACTTGGCGACTTCTTCTGCAGCTTTCTTGTCCTCTTCCGAGTCCAGGTTGCCCAGATCAAGGTCACCGCGTGCCACGTCGACAAAGGTCTTGCCGTCGAATTCGCTGAGGTAGCTCATCAGCCACTCGTCGATACGGTCGGTCAGCAGCAGCACTTCGATGCCTTTCTTGCGGAAGACTTCCAGGTGCGGGCTGTTCTTGACCTGCGCGTAGGTTTCGCCGGTGAGGTAGTAGATCTTGTCCTGACCTTCCTTGGCGCGCGCCAGGTAGTCAGCCAGACCGACAACTTGCTCGCCGTCGTCGCCTCGGGTCGATGCGAAACGCAGCAGACCGGCAATTTTCTCTTTGTTGGCGAAATCTTCTGCCGGGCCTTCTTTCATGACCTGACCGAAGTTTTTCCAGAAGCCCTTGTATTGCTCAGGCTCGTTCTTCGCCAGTTTTTCCAGCATGTCCAGCACGCGCTTGGTCAGCGCCGACTTCATCGAGTCGATGATCGGGTCTTTCTGCAGGATTTCCCGCGACACGTTCAGCGACAGGTCGTTGGAATCGACCACGCCCTTGATGAAGCGCAGGTACAGCGGCAGGAACGACTCGGCCTGATCCATCACGAACACGCGCTGCACGTACAGCTTCAAGCCTTTCGGCGCTTCACGCTGGTACAGGTCGAACGGCGCGCGGGCCGGCACGTACAGCAGCGAGCTGTATTCGAGCTTGCCTTCGACCTTGTTGTGGCTCCAGGCCAGCGGGTTTTCGAAGTCGTGAGCGATGTGCTTGTAGAACTCCTGATATTCCTCGTCCTTCACTTCAGTGCGCGGACGGGTCCACAGGGCGCTGGCGCGGTTGACGGTTTCCCATTCAACGGCAGGCTGCTCTTCGCCTTCAGCGGCAGTGACTTCTTTCGGCAGCTCGATCGGCAGCGCGATATGGTCGGAGTATTTCTTGATGATGTTGCGCAGACGCCAGCCGTCGGCGAACTCGTCTTCAGCGGACTTCAGGTGCAGGACGATACGAGTGCCGCGCTCTGGCTTGTCGATGGTGGCGACTTCGAACTCGCCCTCGCCTTTCGACGACCAGTGCACGCCTTCGCTGGCAGGGGTGCCGGCGCGACGGGAATACACATCAACCTGGTCGGCAACGATGAACGCCGAATAGAAGCCGACACCGAATTGGCCGATCAGGTGCGAATCTTTCTTCTGATCGCCCGAGAGATTCTTCATGAAATCGGCGGTGCCCGACTTGGCGATGGTCCCCAGGTGGGTGATCACATCGTCACGGTTCATGCCGATACCGTTGTCTTCGAGGGTGACGGTCTTGGCGTCCTTGTCGAAGCTCACACGGATTTTCAGTTCAGCGCCACCTTCGAGCAACTCAGGCTTGGCCAGGGCTTCGAAGCGCAGCTTGTCGACAGCGTCAGAGGCGTTCGAGATCAATTCGCGAAGGAAGATTTCCTTGTTGGAATACAGCGAATGGATCATGAGGTGCAGCAGCTGCTTTACCTCGGTCTGGAAGCCCAGGGTTTCCTTTTGAGTTTCCACACTCATGGTCATCAAACTCCAATCAGATGGCAGTGGCCGCGATCCAGAGGGGTCGGCGGCGGGTTGTTCACTGAGTTGGGGGCAGCGTTCAGGATTTCAAGGGCTCATCAATTTTGAAATGTGCACGGGCGGTGGCAATCGGTTCGCTCTCGGTGCTTTGCCAGGCCGTGATGGCGACGTTGGCCACGCGCCGCCCCTGGCGACAGACCTGACATTTGGCCCAAGTATCGCGAAACTGCCCGGCGCGCAGATAATCCAGAGAAAAGTCGATGATCTTCGGCACCCCGGGCGAACCGGTGAAGATCAGCAAATGTAACGCGGCTGCCAGCTCCATGAACCCGGCAATCACCCCGCCATGGATCGCCGGCAATAAAGGGTTACCAATGTTGTCCTTGTTCGCCGGCAGCTTGAACAGCAATTCATCGCCGACCCGGGAACATTCGACGCCGATCAGCCCGGCGTAAGG
Organism: Pseudomonas sp. JAI115; assembly: GCF_014200835.1. Classification (NCBI taxonomy): domain Bacteria; kingdom Pseudomonadati; phylum Pseudomonadota; class Gammaproteobacteria; order Pseudomonadales; family Pseudomonadaceae; genus Pseudomonas; species Pseudomonas sp. JAI115. The sequence goes on along the minus strand of NZ_JACHCY010000002.1, from coordinate 530,738 downwards.
AATTATCCGCAACAACGGCGCGTAATCGCCCTGAGCGTGAGCCTGCAGCAGCTGTTGCTTCCAGTCATCGCTCATCGATTCTCTCCTTTGACCTTGCCGCCAAATCCCTGGGTGCCTTTCAGGTTTTTGCCCATGCGCATGAAAGTGCCGACGACATGGGCGATCGGCTGATTCGGGTCATCCTGATAAGCAAAGCCGCGAGCGAAGATCACATCGGTGGTGACCCGGTAACACTGGGCAAAGCCATAGACGTCCTTGTTCGGCTCGGCGGCGTGCATGTAGTCGATACGCAGGTCCAGGGTCGGGCAGACTTCGAACTCCGCCAGCACGCACAACGTGGACATGCCGCACGCGGTGTCCATCAGCGAGGTAATGGCGCCGCCGTGGATGACCCCGGTCTGTGGATTGCCGACGATTTGCGCGTTGTACGGCAACCTCACCGTCAGCCCTTCGCTGCTGGCGCTGTGTACCGTCAAACCGAGCACCTGACAATGGCGCAGGGCCGAAAGAAATCGTGTCGCGCGCTCAAAAACGGGGTTTTCAGCCATTTGATAATTACTCTCGTTAGAGCCTTTTGCCAGTAGTAGGAAATGCCGCAAAAGTTCCACTAAAAAACAAACTTATATATCTGAACGAAATGAGGAACTTAACCTTTGGGCCAGTGCTCTTAAGGCCAGTAGTTATTTTCCATAAGGAGAAACACCCCATGCGTAAGACTTTAGCTATTGCCTTGATGTTGACCGCTTCCCTCGGTCTCGCTGCCTGCGATAAAAAATCCGAGGACAAAGCTCAAGATGCAAACCAACATGCTGAGCAAGCTCAGCAAGACATGAACAAAGCTCAGGATAAAGTGAACGACGCAGCAAAAGAAAACGCCGAAGCTGCCAAAGCTCAGGCCGAATCGAATCAAGCTGCTCAGGAAGAAGCTGCCAAGAAGCAATAATTGCGACTTGATGCAGAAAAAGAAAACCCGCCAAGTGCGGGTTTTCTTTTGCCTGTGATTTTTTGTCAGTCTTGGCTTAGAGGCTTTCTTAGAGCAATACGGTTCTAAAAGTCGGACTAATCATCAGCAACAAACTGCAGATCAGGCCGACCAGCCACACCAGGCTGCGCAGGGATGGTTTATCCGCCAGGTACAACCACACGTAAAGAATTCGCGCGATCACAAAGATGATTGCCAGGGCATCTATCAACCAGCCTTGGGTTTGCGTGGTGTGCGCCATCAGCACACCCACGGCGAACAGGATGAACGCTTCGATGCAGTTCTGGTGTGCCGCCAGCGCCCGCGCGCCATAGCCAGTGAGTTGCGCCTGCTGTTGGCGCGGTAGATGGTTGTTGTAGCCACCCTGCTCTTTCATGGCCTTGCCCACCGGCATGCGCGCGATGTAAATCAACAGTGCACTGATAAACACACACCAGAACGGAATACTCATCAAGCAGCCTCTTTATTGGTTTCGGGCAATGGTGCCTCTGTAGGGGTATAGACCATCACATCCAGCACGTCGGAATGAAACTCGCGGCGGTACAACACGATGACCACCCCGGCACTCATCAACATGAACAGCCACGGGCTGACAAACCACGCCAGCATGCTCATGCCGAAGTAATAAGAACGCAGACCGAAGTTGAACTGGTTCGCCGCCATCGAAATCACTCGCGCCGCCCGCAGTGCGAACGCCTTGCGCTCCTGCTCCGAGACCTGACGCTCACCGATCATCGGCGCGGAACCGACCAGCACCGCAGCAAAGTTGTACTGACGCATGCACCAGCTGAACGTGAAGAACGCATAGACGAACACCAGCGCCAGACAGAGCAACTTGATCTCCGACATGCCCTGCGATGCCTGCTGCACCATCGGGATATCCGCCAGCAACGACACGGCGCGCTCGGATGCACCGAGCACGGTGAGAATGCCGGCGAGGATGATCAGGGTGCTGGAGGCGAAGAACGAGGCGTTGCGCTCAAGATTGCCGATCACGCTGGCGTCGGCGATACGGTTGTCACGCAGCAGCATGCGGCGCATCCAGTCTTCGCGATACAGGTGCAGCACGCTGGCCAGACACGCGGTGTCGCGGGCCTTCCACGACGCATAACGGGTGTAGCCGCCCCAGCAGATGACAAACCAGAGCGCGGCCAGCAGGTGGATCAGATTGGCTTGGATGAACGACATGCAATTCCCTGTGGAGTATGGATGCTACCTGTGGGAGCGAGCCTGCTCGCTCCCACATTAAGACCTCGGCAGTGCTTCGACGTTAGCTCGCGGAAAAAGACACTGCCAGACGCCCATAAAAAATGCCCCGTATCGATTGATACGGGGCATTTCTGTTTAAGCGCTGAAGACCCGTTTGTGGCGGGTCAGACAACGTCAGGCAACGGCTTCGCTGCGCTTGCCCAGCAGGCGATCACAGACCACGGCGACCACCAGGGTCATCACGCATGGCACCAGCCACGCCAGACCCTGCTCGCTCAGCGGCAGGTGCGACAGCTGCGACGGCATCCAGTCAGCCAGACCGGCGCCCTTGAGCGCGTCGATGGTGCCGAACAGGAAAGATACTAGCATGACCGGGCCGAGGATCCGCCCGTGTTCATGCCAGAAGTCCTTGCAGAAGCTCAGAGCCACCAGAACGATGCACGGCGGGTAGATCGCCGTCAGCACCGGGATCGAGAACGCGATCAGCTTGGTCAGGCCCAGGTTGGACACCAGCAGCGAGAACGCGGCCAGGATGATCACCAGGGTCTTGTAGGACAGTGGCAGCACGCGGCTGAAGTATTCAGCGCAGGCGCAGGTCAGACCGACCGCCGTCACCAGGCACGCCAGCGAGATCAGCACCGCGAGGAAACCGCTGCCCAGCGAACCGAAGGTGTGTTGCACGTAAGCATGCAGCACCGCCGCACCGTTGGTGGCACCGACCGCGACTTCGTGGCTGCCGGAGCCGAGGCGGAACAGGCTGATGTACACCAGCGCCAGACCGACACCGGCGATGAGGCCGGCAATGATCGCGTAACGGGTGATCAGCGCAGGCGACTCGACGCCACGGGAGCGGATCGCGTTGACGATGACGATGCCGAACACCAGCGCGCCGAGGGTATCCATGGTCAGGTAACCATTGATGAAGCCCTGGGAGAACGGTGCCGCGACGTATTCCGGCGTGGCCTGACCGATATCCCCGGCCGGCAGGGCGAACGCGGCGATGCCGAGTACCGCCAGGGCGATGATTTTCAGCGGCGCGAGGAAACGCCCAACGGTATCGAGCAGACGGCCCGGATACAGCGAGATGAAGAACACCAGCAGGAAGTACACCGAGCTGTAGAGGAACAGCGCCAGAGGGCTTTCGCCGGTCAGCGGCGCCAGACCCACTTCGAACGACACGGTCGCGGTCCGCGGGGTGGCGAACAGCGGGCCGACCGCCAGGTAGCATGCCGCGGCGAGCACACCACCGGCGATCTTGCCGATCGGGCTGCTCAGCGCATCCATCGCACCACCGACCTTGGCCAGGGCGACGACGGTGACCACCGGCAGACCGACGGCCGTGATCAGAAAGCCCAGCGCCGCCATCCAGACATTAGGTCCGGACTGCAGGCCGACGATAGGCGGGAAAATGATGTTGCCGGCCCCGACGAACAGGGCAAATGTCATAAAGCCCAGTGCCAGGATGTCCTGACCTTTCAAAACTTTCATTAAGGAAATACCACACTACTGAATCGGAATTTAGAGGGGGATTTCCCTGTGGGGTTAGGGAAATGCTGTCAGTCCGTATAAGACTGACCCGTTTAGCGCGTTGCATGCCTTGTGGGCGGCAGACGCAAAAATGGCTGCTAGCCTAACGAATTTGTCTGACAAACGCACTGTTTGAGGGCGAACTATCCGATACACGACGTGTCTGTGTCGCGTTTACGCATTTAAATTTCATAAAAAAAGCAAAGATCAAAAGATCGCAGCCTTCGGCAGCTCCTACACAGGATCATCTGTAGGAGCTGCCGAAGGCTGCGATCTTTTGATCTTCAGAAACAACAAAGGCCACCCGAAGGTGGCCTTTGTCTGGTGAAGCGTCAGTCAAGCACGAGGCTTACTTGACCGCCCAACCGGTCAGCTCGGCCAGGGCCTTGCCGATGTCTGCCAGCGAACGCACGGTTTTTACGCCTGCGTCTTGCAGCGCAGCGAATTTCTCGTCTGCAGTGCCTTTGCCGCCAGAGATGATTGCGCCAGCATGGCCCATGCGCTTGCCCGGAGGAGCAGTCACACCAGCGATGTAGGAAACAACCGGCTTGGTCACGTGTGCCTTGATGTAGGCAGCCGCTTCTTCTTCAGCCGAACCGCCGATCTCGCCGATCATCACGATCGCTTCGGTCTTCGGGTCTTCCTGGAACAGCTTCAGGATGTCGATGAAGTTCGAACCCGGGATCGGGTCACCACCGATGCCGACGCAAGTCGACTGACCGAAACCGGCGTCAGTAGTCTGCTTCACAGCTTCGTAGGTCAGGGTGCCGGAACGCGAAACGATACCGACCTTGCCTGGCAAGTGAATGTGACCTGGCATGATGCCGATCTTGCATTCGCCTGGGGTGATCACGCCTGGGCAGTTAGGGCCGATCAGGGTAACACCCAGCTCGTCGCACTTAACTTTCGCGTCCAGCATGTCCAGGGTAGGAATGCCTTCGGTGATGCAGACGATCAGCTTGATGCCGCCGAACGCTGCTTCCAGGATCGAGTCCTTGCAGAAAGGAGCCGGAACGTAGATCACGCTGGCGGTAGCGCCAGTGGCAGCAACTGCGTCTTTGACGGTATTGAACACTGGCAGACCCAGGTGCTCGGTGCCGCCTTTGCCCGGAGTTACACCACCAACCATCTTGGTGCCGTATTCGATGGCTTGCTGGGTGTGGAAACTACCTTGCGAGCCGGTAATACCCTGGCAGATAACTTTGGTGTCTTTATTGATCAGGACGCTCATTATTTGCCCTCCGCAGCTTTGACAACTTGTTGAGCAGCGTCGGTCAGGCTGGTAGCAGCGATGATGTTCAAACCGCTTTCTGCCAGTACTTTAGCGCCCAGCTCAGCGTTGTTGCCTTCAAGGCGAACAACAACCGGGATTTTCACGCCGACTTCTTTCACTGCACCGATGATGCCTTCGGCAATCATGTCGCAACGAACGATGCCGCCGAAGATGTTAACCAGTACTGCAGCGACGTTGGTGTCGGACAGAATGATTTTGAATGCTTCGGTCACGCGCTCTTTGGTAGCACCACCACCTACGTCGAGGAAGTTGGCTGGCTTGCCGCCGTGCAGGTTGACGATGTCCATGGTACCCATGGCCAGGCCGGCACCGTTGACCATGCAGCCGATGTTGCCTTCCAGGGCTACGTAGTTCAGTTCGAACTTGGCAGCGTGCGCTTCGCGCGGATCGTCTTGCGACGGATCGTGGAAAGTCTTCAGCTTAGGCTGACGGTACATGGCGTTGGCGTCGATGTTGATCTTGGCGTCCAGGCAGTGCAGATCGCCGTCAGCCTTGATCACCAGCGGGTTCACTTCCAGCAGGGCCAGATCGTGATCCTGGAACAGTTTGGCCAGACCAACGAAGATCTTGGCGAACTGGGCAACTTGCTTGCCTTCCAGACCCAGTTGGAACGCCAGCTCGCGACCCTGGAATGGCTGAGCGCCAACCAGTGGATCGATAGTGGCCTTCAGAATTTTTTCTGGAGTGTCGTGAGCGATTTTCTCGATGTCCACGCCACCTTCGGTGGAAGCCATGAACACGATGCGACGGCTCGAACGGTCAACGACAGCGCCCAGGTACAGCTCTTTAGCGATATCAGTGCACGATTCAACCAGGATCTTGGTGACTGGCTGACCATTGGCGTCAGTCTGGTAAGTCACCAGACGCTTGCCCAGCCACTGCTGTGCGAAGGCCTTGGCGTCTTCTTTGTTGCGAACCAGCTTGACGCCGCCCGCTTTACCGCGACCACCGGCGTGGACCTGGGCTTTGACAACCCACTCGCTGCCGCCGATTTTGTCGCAAGCTTCTGCTGCTGCTTCCGGGGTGTCTACTGCGTAACCAGTGGAAACTGGCAGGCCGTATTCAGCGAACAGCTGCTTACCCTGATACTCGTGAAGATTCATGCTTTTTACCGTCTTCGTTAGGTACTGCGCATTCGGCGCTGCGCTCTTGATGAGTGCCGCGCCACCTGTGACTGCTGCTTGCGTAGCCTTTCCGGATACCCGGTGCAGCTACGCAAGACTGCGTCCAGCGGACATTCCGCGGTGAGACTTGCTCGCAAGGCTCACGACGGGCCGTTACCGCCGTGGTTTCTTATTGTGTGTCTTAACGCTTCTTGCGGTTGGCAATGTGGATGGCGCCGCCATTCACAGCCAGAGCAGCTTCGTGCAAGGCTTCAGACAGGGTCGGATGGGAGAAAACCATCATGCCCAGGTCTTCAGCGCTGGTACCGAATTCCATACCGATCGCGCCCTGCTGAACCAGTTCTGCAGCGCTCGGGCCAATCACGTGCACGCCCAATACGCGGTCAGTCTTGGCATCAGCGATGACCTTGACGAAACCACCGGTATCGTTGGCGGCCATGGCACGGCCGGAAGCGGCGAACGGGAAGGTGCCGACGTTAACTTCAACGCCTTCGGCTTTCAAGGCCTGCTCGGTTTTGCCAACCCACGCGATTTCCGGGTGAGTATAAATAACCGAAGGGATCAGGTCATAGTTCATCTGGGCTTTGTGGCCCTTGATGCGCTCGACAACCATGATGCCCTCTTCCGAGGCCTTGTGCGCCAGCATCATGCCGCGAACCACGTCACCGATGGCGTAAACGCCCGGTACGGTGGTGGCGCAGTGATCGTCAACGTGCACGAAACCGCGCTCGTCCAGGGTCACGCCGCTGTCGGCAGCCAGCAGATCAGTGGTCACCGGACGGCGACCAACGGCTACGATCAGCTTGTCGAAAGTGATGGACTGTTCGCCGTTGGCATCGGTGTAGTTAACCACGACTTCGTCGCCGTTCACTTTCGAACCGGTTACGCGAGCACCCAGCTTGATGTCCAGACCTTGCTTGGTCAGGGTTTTCAGCGCTTCCTTGGAAACAGCGGTGTCCGCTGCCATCAGGAAGGTGTCCAGTGCTTCGAGGACAACCACTTCGGAACCCAGACGCGACCACACCGAACCCAGTTCCAGACCGATCACGCCAGCGCCGATCACGCCCAGACGCTTAGGTACGGATTGGAATTCCAGAGCACCAGTCGAATCGACGATGACTTTCTGATCGACCGGAGCCGGTGGAATGTCGATCGGACGCGAACCTGGTGCCAGGATGACGTTTTCGGCTTCGATGACTTCAACCGAACCGTCCGGCTTGGTGACTTCGACTTTCTTGCCAGCCAGCAGCTTGCCGTGGCCCTGGATCGAGGTAACGCCGTTAGCCTTGAACAGGGTGGCAACGCCGCCAGTCAGGTTCTTGACGATGCCAGCCTTGCGGCCAACCATCGCAGCGACGTCCATTTTGACTTCGCCGGTCGAGATACCGTGAACGTTGAAGCTCTCTTTGGCTTCCTTGTACTTCCAGGAGCTGTCCAGCAGCGCCTTGGACGGAATGCAGCCGACGTTCAGGCAAGTACCGCCGAGGGCCTGTTTGCCTTCAGCGTCGGTGTACTTCTCGATGCAGGCAGTGGTGAGACCCAGCTGCGCGGCCTTGATGGCAGCTACATAGCCGCCAGGGCCGGCACCGATCACTACTACGTCAAATTTCTGCGACATTCAAAAAATCCTCTTTAGCGAAAAGCTTCAAGCCGCGCGCTGCGGGCCGTACCGCCGTTGCCGACGGTACGGCCCGCAGCGCATGGCTGCTTCTATCAGATATCCAGCAACAGACGAGCCGGATCTTCCAGCAGGTTCTTGATGGTCACCAGGAAGGTTACAGCTTCTTTGCCATCGATCAGACGGTGATCGTAGGACAGTGCCAGGTACATCATCGGACGGATCACGACCTGACCGTTGATGGCCATAGGACGCTGGATGATGTTGTGCATGCCCAGAATCGCTGCCTGCGGCGGGTTGACGATCGGGGTCGACATCATCGAACCGAAGGTACCACCGTTGGTGATGGTGAAGGTACCGCCGGTCATCTCTTCCATCGACAGTTTGCCGTCACGGGCTTTCTTGCCGAACGTGGCGATGCCGCCTTCGATTTCAGCCAGGCTCATCAGCTCGGCGTTACGCAGAACCGGAACGACCAGACCACGGTCGCTGGAAACCGCAACACCGATGTCGGCGTAGCCGTGGTAAACGATGTCCGCACCGTCGATCGAAGCGTTGACCGCCGGGAAGCGTTTCAGCGCTTCGGTGGCAGCCTTGACGAAGAACGACATGAAGCCCAGGCGTACGCCGTTGTGGGACTTCTCGAACAGGTCCTTGTACTTCGAACGCAGAGCCATGACTTCGGTCATGTCGACTTCGTTGAAAGTGGTCAGCATTGCCATGTTCGACTGGGCTTCAACCAGACGCTCGGCAACCTTGGCACGCAGACGGGTCATCGGTACGCGCTTCTCAACGCGGTCACCGGCAGCGAATACCGGAGCAGCAGCGGCTGGAGCAGCGGCTTTTGCAGGAGCAGCAGCCGGAGCGGCTTTCTTCGCGGCTACAGCAGCCACCACGTCTTCCTTGGTCACACGACCGCCTTTGCCGGTACCGGCAACGGAAGCGATGTTGATGCCGTTTTCTTCAGCCAGCTTGCGCGCAGCCGGAGCAGCAACAGGATCGTCTTCGCCTTCGGCAGCCGCCGGGGCAGCGGCAGCAGCGGCCGGAGCAGCAGCGGCGGCTGGAGCAGCGGCAGCAGCGCCGCCCGCTTCGATGGAGCCCAGGACTTCGTCGGACAGAACGGTGTCGCCTTCGTTTTTGACGATTGCGCCCAGCACGCCGTCGGCGGTCGCCAGCACTTCCAGTACGACTTTGTCGGTTTCGATGTCGACGATCAGGTCGTCACGCTTGACGGCGTCGCCCGGTTTTTTGTGCCAGGTGGCAACGGTGCCATCGGCAACCGATTCCGGGAAAGTGGGGGCTTTGATCTCGATAGCCATTATCTGTGGTTCCTTAAATTCGGTTTCAGGTGCGCGAAGGCGTTAAACGGTAAACGCGTCTTGCAGCAGTTTTTCCTGCTGCTCGGCGTGCATCGATGCGTAACCACAAGCTGGGGCAGCAGAAGCCTCACGGCCCGCGTACTCGAGTACGAGAGACTTGTCGAGGTTACCGATGCTGCGACGCAGGTGGTGCTGGCTGCAGTACCAGGCGCCCTGGTTCATCGGCTCTTCCTGACACCAGACGGCATGCTTGACGTTGGTGTAAGGCGCCAGGACCTCTTTCAAGTCGTCCTCAGGGAATGGATACAGCTGCTCGATACGCACGATGGCGATATCGTCACGGCCTTCGGCACGACGTTTTTCCAGCAGGTCGTAGTAGACCTTGCCGCTACACAGAACAACGCGCTCGACCTTTTTCGGGTCCAGGGCATCGATTTCCGGGATCACGGTCTGGAACGAACCTTCAGCCAGATCTTCCAGGGTCGAGACGGCCAGCTTGTGGCGCAGCAGCGACTTCGGCGTCAGCACTACCAGAGGTTTGCGCAGCGGGCGAATCACCTGACGACGCAGCAAGTGGTAGATCTGGGCCGGGGTGGTCGGCATGCACACCTGAATGTTGTGCTCGGCGCACAGCTGCAGGTAACGCTCAAGACGAGCCGAGCTGTGCTCAGGGCCCTGACCTTCGTAGCCGTGTGGCAACAGCATGGTCAGACCGCAGAGACGGCCCCACTTGTGTTCGCCGCTGGTGATGAACTGGTCGATAACAACCTGTGCACCGTTGGCGAAGTCGCCGAACTGGGCTTCCCAGATCACCAGCGCGTTTGGCGTGGTGGTCGAGTAACCATATTCGAAGGCCAATACCGCTTCTTCCGAGAGGAACGAGTCGTACAGGTCAAAGCGTGGCTGACCGTCGTACAGGTTCTGCAGCGGAATGTAGGTGCCGGCGTCTTTCTGGTTGTGCAGTACAGCGTGACGGTGCGAGAACGTACCGCGGCCGATGTCCTGACCGGTCATGCGGATCGGGTGACCTTCGAACGCCAGGGTCGCGTACGCCATGGTTTCGGCGTAACCCCAGTTGATCGGCAGGCCGCCGGCTTGCATCTTCTGACGGTCTTCGTAGATCTTCGCGACCTGACGCTGAACCACGAAGCCTTCCGGAATTTCCAGCAGCTTGGCTGACAGTTCCTGCAGGGTCTTCAGATCGAAACGGGTGTCGTGACGCGCAGTCCAGGCGTGGCCCAGATACGGACGCCAGTCCACGAACAACTCTTTGTTCGGCTCTTTGACCAGCGATTTCACTACGTGCAGACCGTTGTCCAGCGCGTTGCGGTACTCGTCGACCTTGGCCTGAACACGTTCAGCGTCCAGTACACCGGCCTGAGTCAGGCGATCAGCGTACAGCTCACGGGTGGTGCGCTGCTTGGTGATCTGCTGGTACATCAGCGGCTGGGTGCCGCTTGGCTCGTCGGCCTCGTTGTGGCCGCGACGACGGTAGCAGACCAGGTCGATCACCACGTCACGCTTGAACTGCATGCGGTAATCAATGGCCAGCTGGGTCACGAACAGCACGGCTTCCGGATCATCACCATTCACATGGAGGATCGGCGCCTGGATCATCTTCGCAACGTCGGTGGCGTACTCGGTGGAACGCGAGTCCAGCGGGTTGCTGATGGTGAAACCGACCTGGTTGTTGATCACGATGTGCACGGTACCGCCGGTCTTGAAACCGCGGGTCTGCGACATCTGGAAGGTTTCCATGACCACGCCCTGACCTGCGAATGCAGCGTCACCGTGGATGGAGATCGGCAGCACCTTCTCACCGGTCGGGTCGTTACGACGATCCTGACGGGCGCGAACCGAACCTTCTACCACCGGGGAAACGATTTCCAGGTGGGACGGGTTGAACGCCATGGCCAGGTGAACTTCACCGCCAGTGGTCATCACGTTGGACGAGAAGCCCTGGTGGTATTTGACGTCACCGGAACCCAGCTCGACCTTCTTCTTGCCTTCGAACTCGTCGAACAGCTCGCGCGGGTTCTTGCCGAAGGTGTTGACCAGCACGTTCAGACGGCCACGGTGGGCCATGCCGATGACGACTTCCTTGGTGCCGTAGGAACCGGAACGCTGGATCAGCTCGTCGAGCATCGGAATCAGGCTTTCGCCGCCTTCCAGACCGAAACGCTTGGTGCCCGGGTATTTGGTGCCCAGGTATTTTTCCAGGCCTTCACCGGCAGTCACGCGCTCAAGCAGGTGGCTCTTGATGTCGGCGGAGTACGTCGGACGACCACGCACGCTTTCCAGACGCTGCTGGAACCACTGGCGCTGCTCGGAATCGGTGATGTGCGTAAATTCAGCGCCGATGGTGCGGCAATATGTCTGCTGCAACGCTTCGTGAATTTCGCGTAGGCTCGCTTCCTCTTTGCCGATGAACAGGTCGCCGGCACGGAAGGTCGTATCAAGATCGGCATTGGTCAAGCCGTAATGATTGATCGACAGGTCTGCAGGTGCAGGACGCTGCCACAGCCCCAGCGGGTCAAGCTGGGCTGCCTGGTGGCCACGCATACGGTAGGCCTGGATCAATCGCAGCACTTCAACTTGCTTCTTCTCGTGCTCACTGCTCACGCTCCCGGCGGAAACCGGTTGGGCGCGGCGCTGGTTCTTTGCCAGCAGCACGAAATGATCGCGAATTGTGGAGTGCGAAACATCAGTGGCAGAGCTGCCGTCGGCAGGCAGCTTCTGAAAGTAGGTGCGCCACTCTTCTGGCACAGCGTTAGGGTCGTGCAGGTAGAGCTCATAAAGCTCTTCCACATAGGCAGCGTTTCCACCTGAAAGGTAGGCGCTGTTCCACATGCGCTGCATCACGCTTTCTTGCATGCTTGGTCACCCTCGGTTAGGGGAACACCATCGGCGTCAATACCGAGCAAACTTGCAGAAGTCCGAATGCAGCGACCAAAACAAGCCACTTAGGATCACGCTGATAGTCCGGGTACCAGCCCGGATGCCCCTGCTTGTCTCATTTCTTCAAAATAAGAGCTGCAGCTTGTGGCTACTGCTCTGGTTATAGCCATGACGCGGGTTGAAGCCCGCGCCACAGCCTCTTCGTTACAGCGGTTCTACGGTTACAGCAGCTGAATCACACGCCGCTCGAAAGCAGCATGTTACGGATGTGACCGATGGCCTTAGTCGGGTTCAGGCCTTTCGGACATACGTTGACGCAGTTCATGATGCCCCGGCAGCGGAAGACGCTGAACGGGTCATCGAGCGAAGCCAGACGCTCGGACGTCTTGGTATCACGGCTGTCTGCCAGGAAGCGGTACGCTTGCAGCAGGGCAGCCGGGCCCAGGAACTTGTCCGGGTTCCACCAGAAGGACGGGCACGAGGTCGAGCAGCAGGCGCACAGGATGCACTCGTACAGACCGTCGAGCTTTTCACGCTCTTCAGGGGACTGCAGACGCTCGATGGCCGGAGCCGGCGTGTCGTTCTGCAGGTAAGGCTTAACCTTCTCGTATTGCTTGTAGAAGATGCTCATATCGACAACCAGGTCACGGATGACCGGCAAACCTGGCAGCGGACGAACGATCAACTTGTTGCCTTTTACAACAGCGGACAGCGGCGTGATGCACGCCAGGCCGTTCTTGCCGTTGATGTTCATGCCGTCGGAGCCGCAGACGCCTTCACGGCAAGAGCGACGATAGGAGAAACCCTCGTCCTGCTCTTTGATCAGGGCCAGCACGTCCAGCACCATCAGGTCTTTACCACCGGTATCGACCTGGAATTCCTGCATGAACGGCGCAGCGTCCTGATCAGGGTTGTAGCGATAAACACTGACTTGCAACATGGCGGTCACCCTTAATAAGTCCGGACTTTAGGTTCGAAAGTCGGAACAGTCTTCGGCGAGAAGTTTACGGCACGCTTGGCGACGCGTTTCTCACCCGGGAAGTACAGGGTGTGGCACAGCCAGTTTTCGTCGTCACGGTCTTCGAAGTCTTCACGGGCGTGAGCGCCGCGGGACTCTTTACGTACTTCGGCCGCGATGGCGGTAGCTTCAGCCACTTCCAGCAGGTTTTGCAGTTCCAGAGCTTCGATACGCGCGGTGTTGAACGCTTGCGACTTATCGTTGATCTTCACGTTGGCGATGCGCTTGCGCAGATCGGCCAGCTGAGCGATACCCTTCTGCATGTATTCGCCAGTGCGGAATACACCGAAGTAGTTCTGCATGCAGCTTTGCAGCTCGCGACGCAGGGTAGCCACGTCTTCGCCATCGGTACGGCCGTTCAGCGCGTTCAGACGCGACAGGGCAGCTTCGATGTCGGCTTCGGTAGCGTCGTCGTATTCGATGCCGTCGGTCAGCGCCTTTTCCAGGTGCAGGCCGGCAGCGCGGCCGAATACCACCAGGTCGAGCAGCGAGTTGCCGCCCAGACGGTTGGCACCGTGTACCGATACGCAAGCCACTTCACCTACGGCGAACAGACCAGGAATGATCTGATCCACGCCATCGGCGTTCTGGGTGATCGCCTGACCATGAATGTTGGTGGCAACGCCGCCCATCATGTAGTGGCAGGTCGGTACAACCGGAACCGGAGCAACCACCGGGTCAACGTGTGCGAAAGTCTTCGACAGTTCGCAGATGCCTGGCAGACGGCTGTGCAGCACTTCCTCGCCCAGGTGGTCGAGTTTGAGCATTACGTGGTCGCCATTCGGACCGCAACCGTTGCCGGCGATGATTTCTTTAACCATCGAGCGGGCAACCACGTCACGACCAGCGAGGTCTTTCGCGTTCGGAGCATAACGCTCCATGAAACGCTCGCCGTGCTTGTTGATCAGGTAACCACCTTCACCGCGGCAACCTTCGGTCACCAGTACACCGGCGCCGGCGATGCCGGTCGGGTGGAATTGCCACATTTCGATGTCTTGTACCGGTACGCCAGCACGCAGCGCCATGCCAACGCCGTCACCGGTGTTGATCAGGGCGTTGGTGGTGGAGGCGTAGATACGGCCAGCACCGCCAGTAGCCAGTACGGTGGCCTTGGCGCGAATGTACGAAGTTTCGCCGGTTTCGATGCAGATCGCGATCACACCGACGAACTCGCCTTCCTGGTTTTTCACCAGGTCGACAGCGTAGTACTCGTTCAGGAACGTGGTACCGGCTTTCAGGTTGCCCTGATAAAGGGTGTGCAGCAACGCGTGACCGGTACGGTCGGACGCTGCGCAGGTACGGGCAGCCTGACCGCCTTTACCGTAGTCCTTGGACTGACCACCGAACGGACGCTGGTAGATACGACCTTGCTCGGTACGCGAGAACGGCAGACCCATATGGTCCAGCTCGAAAACGGCAGCCGGGCCTTCCTGACACATGTATTCGATAGCGTCCTGATCACCGATGTAGTCGGAACCCTTGACGGTATCGTACATGTGCCAGCGCCAGTCATCGTTCGGGTCAGCGGACGCGATCGCGCAGGTGATGCCGCCCTGGGCGGATACAGTGTGCGAACGGGTCGGGAAAACCTTGGTGATCACCGCAGTCTTGTGACCGCCCTGCGCCAGCTGCAGCGCAGCGCGCATGCCGGCACCGCCACCACCAATAATGATGGCGTCGAAAGAAATCGTTGGAATGTTAGCCATGACTCAGATACCCCAGAGAATCTGCACACCCCAGACGAAGTAAGCGAACATCGCAACGCCGCATACTGCCTGGAAAAGGAAACGTATAGCCGTCGCGGACTTGCCGAACGCCATTGGCGTCAGGTAGTCAGTCGCGATGGTCCACATGCCGACCCAGGCGTGAGCGCCGAGAGCAACAAGGGCCAGGAGGCTGAAAATACGCATCCCGTTGTGGGCGAACAGTTCATGCCACTGGGCGTACTCGAGGCCTGGGTGGGCCACGACGTATCCGATCAGAAAAATGAAGTAAGCCGCGAGAACGACCGCCGACACACGTTGCGCCATCCAGTCATAGAGGCCCGAACGCGAGAGATTCGTGACGTTAGTTACCATATCCAGACTCCTGCCAGAACGATTACCACCACGGAAACGGCGATAACGATTTTCGAGCCCAGCTTGCCGCCTTCCAGCGTCTCACCGATGCCCATGTCCATGATCAAATGGCGCACACCGGCAACCAGGTGATACAGCAGAGCGGACAGGATGCCCCAAATCACTAGCTTGGCTAGCGGACTGGTCAGACACGCTTTCACCTGACCGAAGCCTTCCTCGGAGCTCAGCGACTTGTCCAATGCGTAAAGCATGATGGCAAGGCACACGAAGAGGATGACACCGGAGATACGGTGAAGAATGGACGTGTAAGCAGTGACTGGGAGTTTGATGGTCCTTAGGTCTAGGTTTACAGGTCGTTGGCTTTTCACGGCTTTTTTTTCACACTGAAGAGCCCCTAACAATCAGGGCAAAGTTGTTGGGGAGTGCACTGGTCAGGTAACCACCACCCAGGGATGCGACCCCCAATGAAAGCAAGCCCAAAAGCCCTTGGCGGTCGGTGGCCGAGTATAGACAGTTAGGCTACTAATGACAACGCAATCACCTACCCCAAATAGCTGATTGCACAAGTCGTATAAAAGGCGTAAATGGCAGTCAATTTCGAGGAAAAAGTGCGCTTAAAGCCTTCTGGAGCAAGACTTTAGGCAAATTGACATTCGAATTTATCTCACTATAGTGGTGCGGGCCCTGCGTGGGGGGTCTGTCTGATGGTTCAAGCATAAATAGGAGGCCACATGGCTGACAAAAAAGCGCAGTTGATCATCGAGGGCGCAGCCCCCGTCGAGCTGCCCATTTTAACCGGCACCGTTGGTCCCGATGTAATCGATGTTCGGGGCCTGACGGCCACGGGCCGCTTCACTTTCGACCCGGGTTTCATGTCGACCGCCTCGTGCGAATCGAAGATCACCTATATCGACGGCGACAACGGCATTCTGTTGCACCGCGGCTACCCGATCGAACAGCTGGCTGAAAAGTCGGACTACCTGGAAACCTGCTACCTGCTGCTCAACGGCGAATTGCCGACTGCAGAACAGAAGGCCCAGTTCGTCAGCACCGTGAAAAACCACACCATGGTTCACGAGCAGCTGAAAACCTTCTTCAACGGCTTCCGTCGCGACGCCCACCCGATGGCCGTCATGTGCGGCGTAGTCGGCGCCCTCTCGGCCTTCTACCACGATTCCCTGGACATCAATAACCCGCAGCATCGCGAAATCTCCGCGATCCGTCTGGTTGCCAAGATGCCAACCCTGGCAGCGATGGTTTACAAGTACTCCATGGGCCAACCCATGATGTACCCGCGCAACGACCTGACGTACGCGGAAAACTTCCTGCACATGATGTTCAACACCCCGTGCGAGATCAAACCGATCAGCCCGGTACTCGCCAAGGCCATGGACCGGATCTTCATCCTCCACGCCGACCACGAGCAGAACGCATCGACCTCCACCGTGCGTCTGGCGGGCTCTTCGGGTGCCAACCCGTTCGCCTGTATCGCCGCCGGTATCGCCGCACTGTGGGGCCCTGCCCACGGCGGTGCGAACGAAGCCGTTCTGACCATGCTTGACGAGATTGGCGATGTGTCCAACATCGACAAGTTCATCGCCAAGGCCAAGGACAAGAACGATCCGTTCAAACTGATGGGCTTCGGTCACCGCGTTTACAAGAACCGCGATCCGCGCGCGACTGTCATGAAGCAGACCTGCGACGAAGTGCTGAAAGAACTGGGCATCAACAACGATCCGCAACTCGAACTGGCCATGCGCCTGGAAGAGATCGCGCTGACCGACCCGTACTTCATCGAGCGCTCGCTGTACCCGAACGTCGACTTCTACTCGGGGATCATCCTCAAGGCGATCGGCATTCCAACCAGCATGTTCACCGTGATCTTCGCTCTGGCGCGTACTGTGGGCTGGATCTCGCACTGGAAAGAAATGCTCTCCAGCCCGTACAAGATTGGCCGTCCGCGCCAGTTGTACACTGGCTACGAGTCGCGTGATATCACCAAGCTGGAAGATCGCAAATAAGGCTTGTCTTGCGATAACGTCTTTGAGTTGTATCGGGAACGGCCTCTTATATAGAGGCCGTTTTTGTTTGTCTGGTTGCAGCGGCCTGTGGGCCGACTGGTTTTTTGGTTTTTTGGGTGTATATCCGTTGCTTCGGGTGTTGCTGATTACGGTTCCGCCCTTACGGCGGGTCACTTTTTCCAAACGCCGAAAAAGTAACCAAAAAGGCTTCCCCCGGCGTACGGCACTTCGCTGAGGCTCAGTGTTCCCTCGCTACGGTGTCCATCCGGGGGCATCGCCTCCGGTTTGCTTCGCTGCACCTCCTCTCGATGTATGCGGCTTCGCCGCATGGCGCTGCGCGCCCACCCCCTGATGGACACCTTCGCTCGGCCTGCCGAAGGGGCTGAAGGTCAAAAGCCACATCAAGAGCCAAAGCCAAAGCCAAAGCCAAAGCCAAAGCCAAAAGCAGATCAAAAGATCGCAGCCTTCGGCAGCTCCTACATGGGATTGGGTTTATTCAATTAGAGATTGGTCGGCTCGTAGGCCGCCATCGCCAGCAGGCTGGCTCCTACAGTGCAGATTGCATGCTGCCCCCGCGGCGAAGCCGCTCCTCTCCACACGATGAGCGTTAGCTCGAGTACCGCTTTTGATCTGAGGGCCCGTCGGCAGGCTGAGTGGAGGGATTTATCCGGGGGTGGGAGCGCAGCGACCGTTTGGCGCAGCCAAACACAGCGAGAGGAGGTGCAGCGAAGCAAACCGTAGGCGCTGCCCCCGGATGAATCCCGCAGCGAAGGAACCCGAGCCTAAGCGAGGGCCGAACGTCAGGGCACAGACCTTTTGGTTACTTTTGGGGCGTTTGCCAAAAGTGACCCGCCGTAAGGGCGGAACCCTAAGCCGCCGTTACCGCAGCAACGGATATGTACTCAATAAGCACCAACACGAAGGCCCTGGCCCGATAACCGCCCACAAAAAAAATGCCCCGATCTCTCAACCAGGGCATTTCACTCAAACCACGTAACCGGAACTTAGTGCGAAACCGCCCCGCTCGCCCCAAGGCCAGTCTGTGAACGCACAAACTGCGGGAAGAACAGCGCCCGCTCGTTCTCGGCCGCCGCCGACTTGTCAGTGATCGAGAAGAACCAGATCCCGATGAACGCGATCACCATCGAGAACAGCGCCGGGTACTCGTAAGGGAAGATCGCCTTCTCGTGATGCAGAATCTGCACCCAGATGGTCGGGCCAAGGATCATCAGCCCCACCGCACTCACCAGCCCCAGCCAGCCACCGACCATCGCACCGCGGGTGGTCAGCTTCTTCCAGTACATCGAAAGCAACAGCACCGGGAAGTTGCAGCTCGCCGCGATGGAGAACGCCAGGCCGACCATGAACGCGATGTTCTGGCTTTCGAACAGGATGCCCAGACCGATCGCCAGCACGCCCAGGGCGATGGTGGTGATCTTCGACACGCGAATTTCATCCTTGTCGTTGGCCTTGCCCTTCTTGATCACGCTGGCATACAGGTCGTGCGACACCGCCGAAGCACCGGCCAGGGTCAGACCGGCCACCACCGCCAGAATGGTCGCGAACGCCACCGCCGAGATGAAGCCGAGGAAGATGCTGCCACCCACCGCGTCAGCCAGGTGCACCGCCGCCATGTTGTTGCCGCCGAGCAGAGCGCCCGCCGCATCCTTGAAGGCCGGGTTGGTGCTGACCAGCAGGATCGCGCCGAAGCCGATGATGAAGGTCAGGATGTAGAAGTAGCCAATGAAGCCGGTGGCGTACAGCACGCTCTTGCGCGCTTCTTTCGCATCACTCACGGTGAAGAAGCGCATCAGGATGTGTGGCAGGCCGGCAGTACCGAACATCAGGGCCAGACCGAGGGAGAACGCCGAAATCGGATCTTTCACCAAACCGCCCGGACTCATGATCGCCTCACCTTTCGGGTGAACCTTGATCGCCTCGGAGAACAGCATGTTGAAGTCGAAGTTAACGTGCTTCATCACCATCAGCGCCATGAACGAGGCACCGGACAGCAACAGCACCGCCTTGATGATCTGCACCCAGGTGGTCGCCAGCATGCCGCCGAACAGCACGTACATGCACATCAGGATACCGACCAGAATCACCGCGACGTAGTAGTCGAGACCGAACAGCAGCTGGATCAGCTTGCCGGCACCGACCATTTGCGCGATCAGGTAGAACGCCACCACTACCAGCGAACCGCAGGCAGACAGGGTGCGGATCTGGGTTTGCCCGAGGCGGTAGGACGCCACGTCGGCAAAGGTGTATTTACCCAGGTTACGCAGGCGCTCAGCGATCAGGAACAGAATGATCGGCCAGCCCACCAGGAAGCCGATCGAATAGATCAGACCATCGTAGCCGGAGGTGAACACCAGCGCGGAAATCCCCAGGAAGGACGCCGCCGACATGTAGTCGCCGGCAATCGCCAGACCGTTCTGGAACCCGGTGATCTTGCCGCCCGCCGCATAGTAGTCGGCGGCCGACTTGTTGCGCTTGGACGCCCAGTAGGTGATGCACAAGGTGGCGCCGACGAACACCACGAACATGGCGATCGCGGAAACGTTGAGCGGTTGTTTGTGGACTTCGCCGGTCAAGGCGTCAGCGGCCCAGACGGCTGGAGCGAACGCTGCGATGCTCAAAAGAGCCAGTAGACGCCGGATCATTGCTGAGCCTCCTTGAGAATCGCATTGTTCAGGTCGTCAAACTCGCCGTTGGCGCGCCGTACGTAGATCGCGGTCAGGATGAAGGCCGAGACAATCAGACCGACACCAATCGGAATACCCCAGGTAATCGACGAACCGGGACTGAGTTTCGCCCCGAGCACTTGCGGCCCGTATGCGATCAGCAGGATGAATCCGGAGTACAGCCCGAGCATGATCGCCGAGAGTATCCAGGCGAACTTTTCTCTTTTTCGCACCAGCTCCTTGAAGCGCGGGCTGTTTTGAATCGAGAGGTAAATGCTGTCGTTCATTGTTTTTATCCTCGCAGCACAGATTATTGTTGGAACGTATCCACTGTATGCGGCTGCGGAACGGGTTCCAGACGACCTTAGTATTAGAACGACATGACGTTTTCGCCAATTTTCAGCACACAAAAAAAACTGTGGGAGCGAGCCTGCTCGCGAAAGCGTCGGATCAGTCGAAATATGTATCAACTGACAGATCGCATTCGCGAGCAGGCTCGCTCCCACAGTGGGGTACGGCGGTGTTGCTTTTATTTGGTCCAGTCAGCCACGCGGTCCGGGTGCTTGGCGACCCAATCCTTGGCCGCCGCTTCAGGCTTGGCGCCGTCCTGGATGGCCAGCATGACTTCGCCGATCTCATCTTTCGACGCCCACTGGAAGTTTTTCAGGAACTTGGCGACTTCCGGAGCCTTGGTAGCGAGTTCTTTGCTGCCGATGCTGTTCACGGTTTCAGCCGCGCCATACACGCCTTTCGGATCGTCGAGGAAGCGCAGTTTCCACTTGGCGAACATCCAGTGCGGCACCCAACCGGTGACGGCAATCGATTCGTTCTTCTTCTCGGCACGGGTCAGCTCGGCAATCATGCCGGCGCCGGAACTGGCCTTGAGGGTGTATTTGTCCAGGCCGTAATCCTTGATCGCCTGATCGGTTTTGAGCATCACGCCTGAACCGGCGTCGATGCCGACGATGCGGTTCTTGAAGGTGTCGTCGGTCTTGAGGTCTTCGATCGATTTAGCCTTGACGTACTCCGGCACGATCAGGCCGATTTTCGCGTCCTTGAAGTTCGGGCCGTAATCGACGACCAGATCCTTGTTCTTCGTCCAGTACTCGCCGTGGGTCACCGGCAGCCATGCCGAGAGCATCGCGTCGAGTTTGCCGGTGGCCACGCCCTGCCACATGATCCCGGTGGCGACGGCTTGCAGCTTCACGTCGTAGCCGAGTTTCTGCTTGATCACCTCGGCCGCCACGTGGGTGGTCGCGACGCTGTCGGACCAGCCGTCAACGTAACCGATGTTCAGAGTCTGTTTTTCAGCGCTGGCGAATGTGGAACTCATCGCAAGTACCAGAGCGGCACCTGCGCCTAAAAGTCGTCGCATCTTCATCGTTTACTTCCCCGAAATGCTGCGCCCGACGGATGCCGGGCATCGTCAACGTATTGTTATGGTGCACAGCGCCCCCATCACGCCTGACCGCAAACTCGCTCGAATGCCAGTGGAGTACTGACGCTTTCGATCATCGGCCTGACGCCCGTAGCGACCTGCTCTGTCAGCGACCTCAATACACCGAGAAACGACATCAGAAGGCCATTAATCGCCTCTGAATAATTGGCGCCAGACAATCCGCCCGAACTTTGCATGTGCAAATCATGCAGGCCACCAACCCGCGGATAAATGCAGGTAACATGCGTCGCTTTGCAGCCACTCGGCCTGACCATGTCCGCGACTTCCCGCTTCCCGTTTGTTCCTTATCTCTTCGCCTGCCTGCTCGGCCTTTTTGCCCTTGGCGGCTTCTGGTACGGCCTCGGCAAACCGGTAATCCTGCCAGACGCCGCGACCCCGACGCACAAGTTGCAATGCGCCTCCTACACGCCATTCGACAAGGACCAGTCGCCGTTCGACGTGCCGTTCAAGCTGCGCCCGGAGCGCATGGACGCCGACCTCGCCCTGCTGGCGACGCGCTTCGAATGCATCCGCACCTACTCGATGACCGGCCTCGAAGCCCTGCCGCAACTGGCGCGCAAGCACGGTCTGAAGTTGATGATCGGCGCCTGGGTCAACAGCAACCCGGTGGACACCGAGAAGGAAGTCGACCTGCTGATTGCTTCGGCCAACGCCAACCCGGATGTGGTCAGCGCGGTGATCGTCGGCAACGAAGCGTTGCTGCGCAAGGAAGTCACCGGCGCGCAACTGGCGAAGCTGATCAACAAGGTCAAAAGCCAGGTCAAGCAACCGGTCACCTATGCCGATGTCTGGGAATTCTGGCTCAAGCACCCGGAAGTCGCGCCGGCGGTAGATTTCCTGACCATTCACTTGCTGCCGTACTGGGAAGATGATCCGTCGAATATCGACGTCGCCCTGCAACACGTGGCGGATGTGCGTCAGGTGTTCGGCAACAAATTCGCGCCCAAGGACGTGATGATCGGCGAGACCGGCTGGCCCAGCGAAGGTCGCCAGCGTGAGACTGCCCTGCCGAGCCGGGTCAACGAGGCCAAGTTCATTCGCGGTTTTGTCGCGATGGCCGAGAAGGAAGGCTGGCATTACAACCTGATCGAAGCGTTCGACCAGCCATGGAAACGGGGCAGCGAAGGTGCGGTCGGCGGTTACTGGGGCCTGTTCGACGCCGATCGCCAGGACAAGGGCGTGCTCGCCGGGCCAGTGACCAATGTGCCGTACTGGAAGGAATGGCTGGGCGTCGGTGGGCTGATTTTCCTCGGCACGCTGCTACTCGGCGGCCGGGTTCGCACCACGCAATCGGCGTTGGTTCTGCCCCTGCTTGCGGCAGTTGCAGCCTGCTCGATCGGCGCCTGGGGCGATCTGGCGCGAGTGACCACGCGGTTTGCCAGCGAATGGCTGTGGGTCGGCTTGCTGACAGCGTTGAATCTGTTGGTGCTGGCGCATGCCGCGCTGACCTTGAGCAACCGTCAGGGTTGGCGTGAACGGGCGTTCACTCTACTGGAACGCCGCGCTGGATGGCTGGTTGCCGTGGCCGGTTTTGCGGCGGCGGTGATGATGCTGGAGATGGTGTTCGACGCGCGTTATCGCAGTTTCGCCAGCATGGCGTTCATTCTGCCGGCGCTGGTTTTCGTGTGCCGTCCGGTCAGCGTGCCACGCCGGGAAATCGCCCTGCTGACCTTTATCATCGGCGCCGGCATTGCGCCGCAGCTGTATGAAGAAGGATTGTTGAATCAGCAGGCGTGGGGCTGGGCGCTGGTCAGTGGGTTGATGGTGGCGGCGCTGTGGCGCTGCCTGCGGGTTCGCAAAGGCTGATCTCCCGAGGCCAGTCTGGCCCCTTCGCGAGCAAGCCCGCTCCCACATTGGATCTGTGGCGTTCACAAATCCCCTGTGGGAGCGGGCTTGCTCGCGAAGGCTGACTCTTAGGCGCTACGGGATGCCCGAACCAACCGCAATCCGCCAATCACCAGCGCAAACACCGCCAGCGTCGTGTTGTACAACGCCAGCGCCGGCAACCCGAACACCAGCGCCAGCACCGCCAGCCACCACCCTGCCCGCCCCGGCAGCACAAAACCCAGCAGCGCTGCGCCCAATGCCGTCCAGCCCAACACCTTGAAGTGAATCATCAGCCCCAGGTTCGAGCGCACCGTGCATTCCCAACGGCTCGCTTCATCGACGCAGATGCCGACCCACTGCCCATCTTCCATGAAGCCATAACGCGCGCCATAACTGGCGGCCAGCCACAGCGGCAACAGCACGAGCAACAGAATCACGGGCAAGCGGCGGGACATGAAACTCTCCAATCAACGAAATCGGCGGCCAGCTTAATCGCACTTGTACCGTTGGCAAGTACTAACAACTGTTAACTGGTCATCCGCGCCTTGCAAAGTGTATCGTCCAGCTACTATTACTCCGAATTCTGCCTGTTTGGTGCCGAGGCATGGCACTTTGGCGCAAGCCCGGTGGTCATAGCCTGCGAACTTCATTCGGCACCTTCCTTTAAGGGATCCAGTCATGCTCCGTTCCTTGCGCTTCGCCGCGCTGTTCAGCGGCCTTATTTTGAGTGCGTCCGCACTGGCGGTGGATATCGATGCCGCCAGTTATGGCTATCCCCTGACCAACCCGTTCGAGGCGACCATCGCCACCACGCCACCGGACCTGCGCCCGGAGTTGCCGTCGAACGACGAGATCAATCAGTCCGACCACAGCATCACCCTGCGCCCGGAACGGGCCTTCATCCTCCCGGACAATTTCTGGGCGGTGAAAAAACTCACCTACCGCATCGCCGAGCAGGACAAACCGGCGCCGCTGATCTTCCTGATCGCCGGCACCGGTGCGCGCTATGACAGCACGCTCAACGAATACCTGAAGAAGCTCTACTACAAGGCCGGCTACCACGTCGTGCAGTTGTCGTCGCCCACCAGCTTCGACTTCATCAGCGCCGCTTCACGCTTCGCCACCCCGGGCATCACCAAGGAAGACGCCGAAGACATGTACCGGGTGATGCAGGCCGTGCGTGCGCAGCATCCGAAACTGCCGGTCACCGAGTACTACCTCAGCGGCTACAGCCTCGGCGCGCTGGATGCCGCGTTCGTCGCGCATCTGGACGAGACCCGACGCAGCTTCAACTTCAAGAAAGTCCTGCTGCTCAACCCGCCGGTCAACCTCTACACCTCGATCAGCAACCTCGACAAGCTCGTACAGACCGAGGTGAAGGGCATCAACAACAGCACCACCTTCTATGAACTGGTGCTGAACAAGCTGACCCGCTACTTCCAGCAGAAAGGCTACATCGACCTCAATGACGCCCTGCTCTACGACTTCCAACAGTCGAAGCAGCATCTGACCAACGAACAGATGGCGATGCTGATCGGCACTTCGTTCCGTTTCTCGGCGGCCGACATTGCCTTCACCTCCGACCTGATCAACCGTCGTGGCCTGATCACCCCGCCGAAATTCCCGATCACCGAAGGCACCAGCCTCACGCCGTTCCTCAAGCGTGCGCTGCAATGCGACTTCGACTGCTACCTGACCGAACAAGTGATTCCGATGTGGCGCGCGCGCACTGACGGCGGCAGCCTGCTGCAACTGATCGATCAGGTCAGCCTGTACGCACTCAAGGATTACCTGCACGACAGCCCGAAAATCGCCGTCATGCACAATGCTGATGACGTGATCCTCGGCCCGGGCGACCTCGGTTTCCTGCGCAAGACCTTTGGCGATCGCCTGACCGTTTACCCACTGGGCGGCCATTGCGGCAACATTAACTACCGCGTCAACAGCGACGCCATGCTGGAGTTTTTCCGTGGCTAAATATCTCCTGCTGATTGCAGCGCTCCTCAGTGCAGGCGTGGCCCAGGCCGACAACAGCAAAGCCAACGCGCCGGTGGTGGTCGATAGCGACGGCTTCAAGGAGCCGCTGTCCAAACTCAAGTTCAACCCGGGGCTGGACCAGCGTGAGTTCGAGCGCTCGACGCTCAACGCACTCAACGTCTACGACCCGCTGGAGTCGTGGAACCGCCGCGTCTACCACTTCAACTACCGCTTCGACCAATGGGTGTTCCTGCCGGTGGTCGACGGTTATCGCTACGTGACGCCAAGCTTCCTGCGCACCGGGGTGAGCAACTTCTTCAACAACCTTGGCGACGTGCCGAACCTGGTCAACAGCCTGCTGCAGTTCAAGGGCAAGCGCTCGATGGAAACCACCGCGCGCCTGTTGCTCAACACCACTATCGGCATTGCCGGTCTGTGGGATCCGGCCACCGCCATGGGCCTGCCGCGCCAGAGCGAAGACTTCGGTCAGACCCTGGGCTTCTACGGCGTACCGGGCGGTGCCTACTTCGTCTTGCCGATCCTCGGCCCGTCGAACATTCGCGACACCGCCGGCCTCGCCGTGGACTACACCGCCGAATCGGCGATCAACTACCTGAACGTGTCGGAAGTCAGCTCCAACCACCCGGAAATCTGGGCCCTGCGTGCGGTCGACAAGCGCTACCAGACCAACTTCCGCTACGGTCAGATGAACTCGCCGTTCGAGTACGAGAAAGTGCGTTACGTCTACACCGAGTCGCGCAAGTTGCAGATTGCCGAGTAACCTCAGCGACAACAAAAAAGGGCCATTCGATGCGAGTCGAATGGCCCTTTTTCATGGATCACTGAAATCCAATGTGGGAGCGAGCCTGCTCGCGAATGCGGTGTCTCAGACCCGAAGGGGGTGGCTGACTCGACGCCTTCGCGAGCAGGCTCGCTCCCACAGGGTTATTGTGTTCAGCCTTTGATTGCGCGCCAGATTTTGCCGACCACCGAAACCACCGCCAGCACTGCCGCGCCCGCGATGATCCCCGCCACGCCATTGAGCAGCACAGGGACTGCGAACCCGGCGCTACCGGCCGCCACACCGACACTTTCAATCCAGTGATGCACCACGGGAATGCCGTGGGTGAGGATGCCGCCACCGACGAGGAACATTGCCGCCGTGCCGATCACCGACAGGCCTTTCATCATGTACGGGGCGGCGCGCAGGATTGCATTGCCGATGTTTTTTGCTGCCGTACCCGATTTCTGGGTCAGCCACAGGCCCAGATCGTCGAGTTTGACGATGCCGGCCACCAGGCCATAAACACCGACGGTCATGACGATAGCGATGCCGGACATGACGATCACTTGCTGGCTCAGCGATGCGTCGGCCACGGTACCAAGGGTAATGGCGATGATTTCCGCCGAGAGGATGAAGTCAGTGCGGATCGCGCCTTTGATCTTGTCCTTCTCGTAAGCCACCAGATCGGTGGTCGGCTCGGCCACCGCCGCGCTCAATTGCGCGTGGTCGGCATCAACTTCGGCCTTGCTGTGCAGGAACTTGTGCGCGAGTTTCTCGAAACCTTCGAAACACAGGTACGCGCCACCGACCATCAGCAGCGGCGTCACCAGCCACGGCACGAATGCACTGATCGCCAGCGCCGAGGGCACCAGAATCAGCTTGTTGAGGAACGAGCCCTTGGCGACCGCCCAGACCACAGGAATTTCCCGCTCGGCGCGCACCCCGGAGACTTGCTGGGCATTGAGCGCCAGATCGTCGCCGAGTACGCCGGCGGTCTTCTTCGCGGCCATTTTGCTCATCAACGCCACATCATCCAGAACGGTGGCAATATCGTCGATCAGCACCAGCAAACTGCTTCCTGCCATGAATCTTGTTTCCTTATGTGAATAATGTCGCGCAGCATACCGCGACTGCAGGCCACACGGGGCATTCTTGAGCCGTGCGCGAGGCCGGTGCTACCATGCGCAACCGCCAAAACAGGCAAGGAACCACCGGGTTTATGAGCACAATCCGCGAGCGCAACAAAGAACTGATCCTGCGTGCCGCCAGTGAGGAATTTGCCGACAAGGGCTTCGCTGCGACCAAAACCAGCGACATCGCCGCCAAGGCAGGATTGCCCAAGCCCAACGTCTACTACTACTTCAAATCCAAGGAAAACCTCTACCGCGAGGTCCTGGAAAGCATCATCGTGCCGATCCTGCAGGCTTCGACCCCGTTCAACCCGGACGGCGTACCGAGCGAAGTGCTCAGCGGCTACATCCGCTCGAAGATCCGCATCTCCCGCGACCTGCCCTTCGCCTCCAAGGTGTTCGCCAGCGAAATCATGCACGGCGCTCCGCACCTGAGCGCCGACCTGGTCGAGCAGCTCAACAGCCAGGCCAAGCACAACATCGACTGCATCCAGAGCTGGATCGACCGCGGCCAGATCGCCCCGATCGACCCCAACCACCTGATGTTCAGCATCTGGGCCGCGACCCAGACCTACGCCGATTTCGACTGGCAGATCTCTGCGGTCACCGGCAAGGACAAGCTCGACGAGGCGGATTACGAGGCGGCGGCGCAGACGATCATTCGGCTGGTGTTGAAAGGGTGTGAGCCGGACTGATAGACCGCGTTGAACGCTTCGCGAGCAGGCTCGCTCCCA
Source organism: Pseudomonas sp. JAI115 (assembly GCF_014200835.1). NCBI lineage: Bacteria > Pseudomonadati > Pseudomonadota > Gammaproteobacteria > Pseudomonadales > Pseudomonadaceae > Pseudomonas > Pseudomonas sp. JAI115. The sequence goes on along the minus strand of NZ_JACHCY010000002.1, from coordinate 503,055 downwards.
CAAGAGATTTATAACCGGCGAATATCCAATGTGGGAGCGAGCCTGCTCGCGAATGGCAGCAACTCGATATCAGCTCAACCCCAAATCGCATCCCACAGCGGATAGTCGCCAAGCTTCTGCACTAGACCAGCCCGCAACGGGTTGGCCACGATATACCGAGCCAACTTCACCAAATCTTCTTCTCTGCGCAATGCACGATCATGAAAGCCAGATTGCCAAAGACTGGTCTTTCGACCCGTCGAGAGATTCACGGCTTTGGTGCTGAGGGATTTTGTACGCTGCATCAACTCGCTGAGCGAACCACGCTTCAATTCAATCAGCCAATGAAAATGATCTGGCATGACGACCCAAGCCAACGAATTGGCAAACCCCATCGCCTCTGCGACGCGAAATTGGCTGGCGACCAATCGACCCAGTTCAATGTCGCTGAAAACAGGCTGCCTTCGCGCCGTATTGGTAGTCAGTAGGTAGATGCGGTTTTGTTCGGAGTAGCGACCAATGCGCAAACGATTTGAAGCAGATAGATCCAGCATTCCTTTGCCTTTTCATGTCCTGATGATGAAAAGGCTAGTTCAGTGAATTTCCGAGCAAGCGTCAGACTTTTAGCAAGATGTGTACGGAAGATCGCCTTCGCGAGCAGGCTCGCTCCCACAGGGGACTCGGGTATTCAGACATTTTGTGTCTAAACACAAATCCAATGTGGGAGTGAGCCTGCTCGCGAAGGCGATTAATCAGGCGCTAGGGATTAAGCCGCCACCCCCGCATCCGCCCTCAAACCCAGCGCCTCCACCGCTTTGATCGCCACCTGCTCATCAATATCCGACAGATCGCCGCTAATCCCGATCGCCCCCAGCACATTCCCCGCCTGATCACGGATCAACACCCCGCCCGGAGCCGGGACGACGCTGCCCTGGCCCATGCTGTTGAGTGCGGCGATGAAGGCCGGGCGTTGTTGGGCGTCCAGCGCCAGCAGGCGTGAGCCCTTGCCCAGGGCGATGGCGCCCCAGGCTTTGCCGATGGCGATGTTCGGGCGCAGCAGGCTGGCGCCATCTTCGCGTTGCAGGGTGATCAGGTGGCCGCCGGTATCGAGTACCGCGATGGTCAGTGGCGCGGCGTTGATCCCGCGCCCGGTGCTGATGGCTTCGTTGACCAGGTTGACTGCGACTTTCAAGGTTAAAGCGCTCATGGTGCCGTCCTCATTTTGTTATTGGGAAAGTCGTGGGGCTGCGCTCAAGTGCCGCAGACCGATGCCACAAATAGAACACAATGAATTATTTTTTTGTATACAATAATTCTCGAAAAGCGCCACATGCGACGAAAAGCCACAGCAGAACCGGGCTTACGACGAATGAAACAGGCGCTTGAGAAAATGGATTGACCTGCGCCGTCCGCCGTGAATACACTCTGCGCAAAGCCACTTGTATACAATTACAAAACGTAAAGAGGCACAAAACCATGAGCAAAATGAGAGCAATCGAAGCCGCCGTTCTGGTGATGCGCCGTGAAGGGGTTGATACCGCTTTTGGCATTCCGGGTGCTGCGATCAACCCGCTGTACTCCGCCCTGCAGAAAGTCGGTGGCATCGATCACGTCCTCGCTCGTCACGTCGAAGGCGCGTCACACATGGCCGAGGGTTACACCCGCACCAAGGCCGGCAACATCGGCGTGTGCATCGGTACGTCCGGCCCTGCCGGTACCGACATGGTCACCGGGCTCTACAGCGCCTCGGCCGACTCGATCCCGATCCTCTGCATCACCGGCCAGGCACCCCGCGCCCGTATGCACAAGGAAGACTTCCAGGCAGTCGACATCACCAGCATCGTCAAGCCCGTCACCAAGTGGGCGACCACGGTTCTGGAGCCGGGCCAGGTGCCTTACGCATTCCAGAAAGCCTTTTACGAAATGCGCTCCGGCCGTCCAGGCCCGGTGCTGATCGACCTGCCGTTCGACGTGCAGATGGCTGAAATCGAATTCGACATCGACGCCTACCAGCCATTGCCGCTGGCCAAGCCAACCGCGACCCGCGTTCAGGTCGAGAAGGCTCTGGCCCTGCTTGATCAGGCCGAGCGTCCATTGCTGGTGGCCGGTGGCGGCATCATCAACGCCGACGCCAGCGATCTGCTGGTGGAGTTCGCCGAGCTGACCGGTATTCCGGTGATCCCGACCCTGATGGGCTGGGGCACCATTCCCGATGATCACCCGCTGATGGTCGGCATGGTCGGTCTGCAGACGTCGCACCGTTACGGCAACGCCACGCTGCTGAAGTCCGACGTGGTACTGGGTATCGGTAACCGTTGGGCCAACCGCCACACCGGTTCGGTGGATGTCTACACCGAAGGGCGCAAGTTCATTCACGTTGACATCGAAGGCACGCAGATCGGCCGCGTTTTCACTCCGGATCTGGGCATCGTCTCCGACGCTGCTGCGGCGCTGACCGTGTTCATCGAAGTCGCCCGTGAATGGCAAGCCGCCGGCAAGCTGAAAAACCGTAGCGCCTGGCTGCAGGATTGCCAGCAACGCAAGGCCAGCCTGCACCGCAAGACTCACTTCGACAACGTGCCGGTCAAGCCGCAGCGCGTATACGAAGAGATGAACCAGGTGTTCGGCAAAGACACCTGCTACGTCAGCACCATTGGTCTGTCGCAGATTGCCGGCGCGCAGTTCCTGCACGTCTACAAGCCGCGTCACTGGATCAACTGCGGTCAGGCCGGCCCGTTGGGCTGGACCATTCCGGCAGCGCTGGGCGTGGTCAAGGCCGATCCGAGCCGGAAAGTCGTGGCCCTGTCGGGGGACTATGACTTCCAGTTCATGATCGAGGAGCTGGCGGTCGGCGCTCAGTTCAAACTGCCTTACATCCACGTCGTGGTGAACAACTCGTACCTGGGGCTGATCCGTCAGGCCCAGCGCGGGTTCGAAATGGACTACTGCGTGCAGCTGTCCTTCGATAACCTGAACGCGCCGGAACTCAACGGTTACGGTGTCGACCACATCGCAGTCGCCGAAGGCCTTGGCTGTAAAGCCCTGCGGGTGTTCGAACCATCGGAAATCGCCCCTGCCCTGCGCAAGGCCGAACAAATGATCGAAGAGTTCAAGGTACCGGTGATTGTCGAGATCATCCTGGAGCGTGTGACCAACATCTCCATGGGGACCGAGATCAACGCCGTCAACGAATTCGAAGACCTGGCACTGGTCGGCAACGACGCGCCAACGGCGATTTCGTTGCTCGACTAACTGCTGACTGCTCTCCCTGTGGGAGCGGGCTTGCTCGCGAAAGCAATTTCACATCCGCCAACGATGTTGACTGACCCACCGCTTTCGCGAGCAAGCCCGCTCCCACAAAGGGGAACCTCACAAGATTTACGGGAGACCACCATGCCGCGTTTCGCAGCCAACCTGTCCATGCTGTTCACCGAACAGGATTTCCTTGCCCGTTTCGACGCCGCCGCCAAGGCCGGTTTCAGTGGCGTGGAATACCTGTTCCCGTACGACTTCAGCTCCGCCGAAATCAAGGCCAGGCTCGATGCCAACGGTCTGACCCAAGTGCTGTTCAACCTGCCGGCCGGTGACTGGGCCAAAGGCGAGCGCGGAATCGCGTGTCTGCCGTATCGCGTTGAAGAGTTCCGCGCCGGGGTCGATCTGGCGATTGCCTACGCGCAAGTGCTGGGCAACACCCAGGTCAACTGCCTGGCCGGTATTCGTCCGCAAGGCGTGGACGATGCCACCGTGGAAAAAACCTTCGTCGCCAACCTCAAATATGCAGCCGACAAGCTGCAGGCGGCGGGTATCAAACTGGTGATGGAAGCGATCAACACCCGCGACATCCCGGGTTTCTACCTGAACAACACGGCGCAAGCCCTGTCGATTCGCGAGCAGGTCGGCAGCGCCAACCTGTTCCTGCAATACGACATCTATCATATGCAAATCATGGAAGGCGATCTGGCCCGCACCCTGCAATCGCACCTGGGCGAGATCAACCACGTGCAGCTCGCGGACAACCCGGGGCGCAACGAACCGGGCACCGGTGAGATCAACTACCGGTTCCTGTTCGAACACCTGGATCGCATTGGTTACCAGGGTTGGGTGGGTTGCGAATACAAGCCGCTGACCACCACTGAAGCAGGCCTCGGCTGGCTGAAAACCCACAACGCAATTTAAGAACACTGCAAAAAACCTGTGGGAGCGGGCTTGCTCGCGAATGCGGTGGTTCAGTCAACACGGATATTGAATGTTCCACCGCATTCGCGAGCAAGCCCGCTCCCACCCAAAGCAACACCCCCTATTTCGCTTGAGCAAGACAAAAACAAGAGGATTTTCTCATGGCTAAAATCGGATTTATCGGCACCGGCATCATGGGCCACCCAATGGCTTCGAACCTGCAGAAAGCCGGTCACAGCCTGTTCCTGTCGGCGCACCACGACGCCGCTCCAGCCGATCTGGTCGCCGCTGGCGCCGTCGCTCTGGCCAACCCGCGCGAAGTGGCGCAGGAAGCTGAATTCATCATCGTCATGGTGCCGGACACCCCGCAGGTCGACGACGTGCTGTTCCGCGCCGACGGCGTTGCTGCCGGCATCGGCAAAGGCAAAGTCGTGATCGACATGAGCTCGATCTCGCCGACCGCCACCAAGGCTTTCGCCAAGAAGATCAACGAAAAAGGCGCGCAATACCTCGACGCCCCGGTATCCGGTGGTGAAGTCGGCGCCAAGGCTGCGACCCTGAGCATCATGGTCGGTGGCGACGCCGATGCCTTCGAACGCGCGCTGCCGCTGTTTCAGGCCATGGGCAAGAACATCACCCTGGTCGGTGGCAGCGGCGACGGTCAGACCGCCAAAGTGGCGAACCAGATCATCGTCGCGCTGAACATTCAGGCCGTGGCTGAAGCCCTGCTGTTCGCTTCGAAAAACGGTGCTGATCCAGCCAAGGTGCGTGAAGCGCTGATGGGCGGTTTCGCTTCGTCGAAGATCCTCGAAGTGCACGGCGAGCGCATGATCAAGGGCACCTTCGATCCGGGCTTCCGTATCAGCCTGCACCAGAAGGACCTGAACCTGGCCCTGCAAGGCGCCAAGGAGCTGAACATCAACCTGCCGAACACCGCCAACGCCCAGCAAGTGTTCAGCACCTGCGCGGCGATCGGTGGCAGCAACTGGGACCACTCGGCGCTGATCAAGGGTCTGGAACACATGGCCAACTTCTCGATTCGCGACAAAAAATAAAGCCTGCACAAAACCCTGTGGGAGCGAGTCTGCTCGCGAAAACGGTTGCACATTCAACATCGATGTTGGCTGACACACCGCCTTCGCGAGCTGGCTCGCTCCCACAAGGGGTCCGAGTTGCCCTTTCGAATAACAAGAATTCCGGGAGCCCGCCATGTCGGTCGATCCGCAACAACTGCTGCGCGAGCTGTTTGCCACAGCCATCGACGCGGCCCATCCGAACCAGGTCCTCGAAGCCCATCTGCCCGCCGATCGCACGGGTCGGGTGATCGTCATCGGCGCCGGCAAGGCCGCAGCCGCCATGGCCCAGGTGGTCGAGCGCTGCTGGCAGGGTGAAGTATCCGGTCTGGTGGTGACCCGTTACGGTCACGGCGCTCCGTGCGAAAAAATCGAAGTGGTCGAAGCCGCGCATCCGGTACCGGACGCTGCCGGTCTGGCCGTGGCCAAACGCGTGCTGGAACTGGTCAGCAATCTGACTGAAGACGACCGCGTGATCTTCCTGCTCTCCGGCGGCGGTTCTGCCCTGCTCGCGCTGCCAGCCGAAGGCATCACCCTGGCCGACAAGCAGTCGATCAACAAAGCCCTGCTTAAATCCGGCGCGACCATCGGCGAGATGAACTGCGTGCGCAAGCACCTCTCGGCGATCAAGGGCGGCCGCCTCGGCAAGGCTTGCTGGCCTGCCACCGTCTACACCTACGCAATTTCCGATGTACCGGGCGACCTCGCCACGGTCATCGCCTCCGGCCCGACCGTGGCCGACCCGAGCACTTCGGCCGAAGCGCTGGCGATCCTCAAGCGCTACAACATTGAAGTCCCGGCGTCGGTGCGCAACTGGCTGCAAAGCCCGGAATCGGAAACGGTCAAACCCGGTGATCCGAGCCTCGCTCGCAGCCATTTCCAGTTGATCGCCCGCCCGCAGCAATCGCTGGATGCAGCGGCGGTGAAATGCCGTCAGGCCGGTTTCAGCACATTGATCCTTGGCGACCTGGAAGGTGAGTCACGTGAAGTGGCGAAGGTCCACGCCGGCATCGCTCGGCAGATCATCAACCATGGTCAGCCGTTGGCGGCGCCGTGCGTGATTCTTTCCGGCGGCGAAACCACGGTCACCGTGCGCGGCAATGGTCGCGGCGGGCGCAACGCCGAATTCCTCTTGAGCCTCACCGACAGCCTCAAGGGCCAGCCCGGCGTTTACGCGCTGGCCGGTGACACCGACGGCATCGACGGTTCGGAAGACAACGCCGGCGCGATCATGACCCCGGACAGCTACGCCCGCGCCGCCGCCCTCGGTTTGAGCGCCAGCGACGAGCTGGATAACAACAACGGTTACGGCTACTTCGAGGCGCTCGATGCGCTGATCGTCACCGAGCCGACCCGCACCAACGTCAACGACTTCCGCGCCATCCTGATCCTTGAGAACTGCAAATCATGACGCCTGATAAAAAGGTCAAAATCCTCGCCACCCTCGGGCCTGCCGTCGATGGCATCGAAGACATCCGTGAACTGGTCGAGGCCGGGGTCAACATCTTCCGCCTGAACTTCAGCCACGGCGATCACGCCGACCACGCCAAGCGCTATCAGTGGATCCGCGAAGTCGAGCGCCAGCTCAACTATCCACTGGGGATTCTGATGGATTTGCAGGGGCCGAAACTGCGCGTCGGTAAGTTCGCCGACGGTAAGGTGCAACTGCATCGCGGTCAGGCGTTCCGCCTCGATCTGGACGCCACACCCGGCGATGAACGCCGGGTGAACCTGCCGCATCCGGAGATCATCGCCGCGCTCGAAGCGGGCATGGATCTGCTGCTGGATGACGGCAAACTGCGCCTGCGCGTGGTCAGCAAATACTCCGACGCGATCGACACCACCGTGCTCAACGGTGGCGAACTGTCGGACCGCAAAGGCGTGAACGTGCCGCAGGCGGTGCTCGATTTGAGCCCGCTGACCGCCAAGGATCGCCGCGACCTGAGCTTCGGTCTGGAGCTGGGCGTGGACTGGGTGGCGCTGTCGTTCGTGCAACGTCCGCAAGACATTCTCGAGGCCCGCGAACTGATCGGCGACAAGGCGTTCCTGATGGCGAAAATCGAGAAGCCGTCAGCAGTTGAACAACTGCGCGAAATCGCCGAACTGAGCGACGCGATCATGGTGGCGCGCGGTGACCTCGGTGTCGAAGTGCCGGCGGAAAGCGTGCCGCAGATCCAGAAGAACATCATCAGCACCTGCCGCGAACTCGGCAAACCGGTGGTGGTGGCGACGCAGATGCTCGAATCGATGCGCTTCTCCCCGGCACCGACCCGTGCTGAAGTCACTGACGTGGCCAACGCTGTGGCTGAAGGCGCGGATGCAGTGATGCTCTCGGCCGAAACCGCGTCCGGCGAATACCCGCTGGAAGCGGTGCAGATGATGAGCAAGATCATTCGCCAAGTGGAAAACGGTCCGGACTATCAGACTCAACTCGACGTCAGTCGACCGAAAGCCGAAGCGACGGTATCCGATGCGATCAGTTGCGCGATCCGCCGCATCAGCAACGTGCTGCCAGTGGCGGTGCTGGTCAACTACAGCGAGTCGGGCGCCTCGACATTGCGTGCCGCGCGGGAGCGGCCGAAAGCGCCGATCCTCAACCTGACGCCGAACCTGCAGACCGCGCGGCGCTTGAGCGTGGCGTGGGGCATTCATTCGGTGGTCAACGATCGCCTGCGTCAGGTCGATGAAGTGTGTTCGACCGCGCTGGAAATCGCCCAGGCGCAAGGCATGGCCGAGCGTGGCGATACGCTGCTGATCACTGCGGGGGTGCCGTTCGGGCAGCCTGGTTCGACTAACTCGCTACGGATTGAAACATTGATTTAGCGCCTGTACCGGCCTCTTCGCGAGCAGGCTCGCTCCCACAGTTGATTTGTGTGCATCACAAACTCAATGACTGAACAAAGATTCAATGTGGGAGCCAGCCTGCTGGCGAAGAAGGCAACTCGGTTTCACTGACTTTCAGAACTGCCCATGCCTGCCAATCATTTCAACACCCACTGCCCCGACTGGGCCGAGGCTTTGCTCAACGGTTTCAGTCAGATATTCCTTCAGCGCCACCCGCTATGCGGCCTGTTGTGCCTGCTGGCGATCCTGCTCACTGCGCCGGTGCTGTTTGCCGGCGCGCTGCTCGGGGCCGTCGCCGGATTGCTCACCGCACAGCGACGTAACTATGCCAAGGCTGATCGTCAGGCCGGTTTGTTCAGCTACAACGGCGTGCTGCTCGGCTTGTTGCTGAGTCTGTATTTCCCCTGGTCACCGCTGCTGCCGCCGCTGATTCTGGCGGCTGGCGGCGTCAGTGCGATGCTCACTCAGCAATGGCTCAAACACGTTTACCGCAGTCGATCGATACCGGCCTACACCTCGCCATTCGTGGCCATCGGCTGGATCCTGCTGCTGTTCGCCGAGCCGTCCGCGCCGACAGCGCACATCGAGATGAACACGCTGAATTTGCTCGCCGCTGAGTTGCGTGGACTGGGTCAGGTGATGTTCCTTGATCATCCACTGGCCGGCGCATTGATCGGCATCGGCTTGTTGATCGCTGATCGCCGCGCCTTTTGCTGGGCATTGTTCGCGTCAGCCATCGGCCTTGCGTCCAGTCTGTTGCACCACGAAACCGGCGCGGCATTGCTGGGACTGGGCAGTTACAACGCGGTACTCGCCGCCCTCGCCTTCAGTGCGCAGCGCCAGCAACCGTGGCTGCCGCTGCTGGGCATCGTCCTTGCGCTGCTGGTCACCCCGCTGTTCGTCGCTCTCGGTCTGGCGACGCTGACCGCGCCGTTCATCCTCGCTTGCTGGCTGATCCGCGCCGGGATCCAGATGCTCGGTAAAGCGGCCGTCGACGCCACGCCTTGCGCACAGGGGGACAATCAACCTAGGCTGCGCTGATCTTCAATTCAGGCGTTATCCATGGACAGCAGCAACAGTTGGCGCGAACGGCTTTACGTGATGATTTTCCAGAGCGACACCCTCGCCGGGCGGCGCTTCGACGGCACCTTGCTGTTGATCATCCTTGCCAGCCTGGTGGTGGTGATGCTCGACAGCATCGACAGCATTCACCAGAACTACGCCGATGTGCTGGCCTACATCGAGTGGGGCTTCACCGTCATTTTTCTCGGTGAATACATCCTGCGCCTGTATTGCTCACCGAAACCGTTGCGCTACGCCTTCAGTTTCTACGGACTGGTGGACCTGCTGGCGATCGTGCCGGGGATCCTCGCGCTGTATTACAGCGATGCGCAGTACCTGCTGATCATCCGCATCATTCGGATGCTGCGGATTTTCCGCGTGCTCAAGCTCAGCCCGTACCTCAAGCAAGCCAACTACCTGATGTCGGCGCTGCGTGGCAGCAAGCAGAAGATCGTGGTGTTTCTGGTCAGCGTCTGCACCCTGGTGACGGTGTTCGGCACCCTGATGTACGTGATCGAAGGCCCGGAACATGGCTTCACCAGCATCCCCAAAGGCATCTATTGGGCTATTGTGACGTTGACCACCGTCGGCTTCGGCGACATCGTGCCGAAGACCCCGCTGGGCCAGGTGATTTCGTCGCTGGTGATGATCACCGGTTACTCGATCATCGCCGTGCCCACCGGGATTTTCACTGCAGAACTGGCCAACGCCATGCGCGGCGAACAGCTGCAACATGACTGCCCGATTTGCAAGAAAAACAGCCATGAACAGAACGCAGCGTTTTGCTCGCGGTGCGGCAGTCAGCTGTTTAAGAAAGTGGAATAAGCACAGAGCTTTTTAATCTTTAAACGACTATGCCAGCCCGGCTATAGTCGCTGGCAAAACGGTATCACCCCCGACCGTTATCACCGACACAACAAGGAATGCGCAGTGAAAAAACTCTTTGGCGCCTCACTTCTCGCCGCCGGTCTTGCCTTTGGCAGCGTGGCTCAAGCCGCACCGACCCTGCTCAACGTCTCCTATGACGTGATGCGCGATTTCTACAAGGATTACAACACTGCGTTCCAGAAACACTGGCAGGCCGAGCACAACGAAAACATCACCGTGCAAATGTCCTTCGGCGGTTCGAGCAAGCAGGCGCGTTCAGTGATCGACGGCCTGCCGGCTGACGTCATCACCATGAACATGGCGACCGACATCAACGCCCTCGCCGACAACGGCAAACTGGTGCCGGAAAACTGGGTCAGCCGCCTGCCGAACAACAGCGCGCCGTTCACCTCGGCCACCGTGTTCATCGTCCGCAAAGGCAACCCGAAAGCCCTGAAAGACTGGCCGGACTTGCTCAAGGACGGCGTGCAAGTGATCGTGCCCAACCCGAAAACTTCGGGCAACGGCCGCTACACCTACCTCTCGGCCTGGGGCTACGTGCTGAAAAATGGCGGTGACGAGAACAAGGCCAAGGACTTCGTCGGCAAACTGTTCAAGCAAGCGCCGGTGCTCGACACCGGTGGCCGCGCCGCGACCACCACGTTCATGACCAACCAGATCGGCGACGTGCTGGTGACCTTCGAGAACGAAGCCGAGATGATCGCTCGCGAGTTCGGTCGCGATCAGTTCGAGGTGATCTACCCAAGCGTCTCCGCCGAGGCCGAACCACCGGTGTCGGTGGTCGACAAAGTGGTCGACAAGAAAGGCACCCGCGCTGCCGCCGATGAATACCTGAAATACCTGTGGTCGCCGGAAGGTCAGGAAATCGCCGCCGCCAACTACCTGCGCCCACGGGATCCGGCGGTGCTGGCGAAGTACACCGACCGCTTCCCGAAAGTCGACTTCCTGTCGGTGGAGAAGACCTTCGGTGACTGGCGTTCGGTGCAGAAGACCCACTTCAATGATGGCGGGATTTTTGATCAGATCTACAGCCAGTAAGATTTTTCGGACATGAAAAAGGCGACCTCAACAGGTCGCCTTTTTTGTGGCGAACCCCTGCAGGAGCTGCCGCAGGCTGCGATCTTTTGACTGTGATTTTAAAAACCAAGATCAAAAGATCGCAGCCTGCGGCAGCTCCTACAGGGGTCATGTGCTGACAGTTACATTGGTGGAGTGACGCCATCCTTGCCGGCGGAAATCGATTGCGCCGTTAATGTGCCATCGGCGTCCTGGGTGACGAAGCTGACAATTTTCACCCCCACCTTCAGCAAACTCCGATCCCCCGGCGTCAGGTTGACGATCGGCACGTCCTCCGGTACCAGAATCTTCTGCTGCCCGCCCTTATAGTTGACGGTCAGCACCCGGCCATTGCTGACCACCAGATCACCGACGCTGCCATTGGTCATGCTGCTGCCCTTGGCCAGATCAAAGGGCCGATGGCCGTCACCGCTGCCGGCCAGTTCCGGCGGGAATACGTGCACTTCCAGCGCCTTGAGCGTGCCGTCTTCCTGTGGCATGGCAGCCGAGCCGATGTAACTGCCGGGTTTGATGTCTTCGATATTCGCCAGCGTGACGGCGCGGACCTTGGTGTCCGGGTTCAACCGGATCAGCACGTTCTCGCCGCTGTTGACGTGGACTTTCAGCGAATCGGCGCTGACCCCGGTGATCTCGCCGCGCACGCCGAGACGCATGCCCGGGGCATCGGCAGCCTGCACCGCAGTGGCACTGAGCAGACCAATCAAGGCAATCGTGGTGGTGTGACACAGCAGCTGACGCAACATGGCAATCCTCCGGTGATGAACAGTAAAAGCGCAGCGGTAAACATAAGCACGCTATCGAAGAAGATGTAAGTGAATGTATCATCAGCCCTCCCCGGCCGGACGCAAGGTTCGCCGACGGACGACACCGCCGTTGAAGCCAATCATTCCGCAATGGAATAACTGCTATCGATACAAGGCTTCTACCGCCGCTTCGGTGCGTCCCTTAGCCTCACCGCATTCCCTTTCGCTGGATCGAGAAACCTTATGAACGCCACAACTCACGCAATGACCCGAGGCATGGTGCTGCTGTTCGCCTTCTGCTGCGGCGCGATCGTCGCCAACATTTACTACGCGCAACCGATCATCGGGCTGATCGCGCCGGACATTGGTCTTTCCGACACCATGGCCAGCTTCATCGTCTCGCTGACGCAGATCGGTTATGCGCTGGGCCTGTTCTTCCTGGTGCCGCTGGGCGACCTGCTGGAAAACCGCCGACTGATGATCATCACCACTGTAGTGGCGATTGCCAGCCTGCTTGGTGCAGCGTTCACCAGCCAGCCGAATGTGTTTTTGCTGATCTCGTTGCTGGTGGGCTTCAGTTCGGTGTCGGTGCAAATCCTGATTCCGCTGGCCGCGCATCTGGCGCCGGAAGAATCCCGGGGCCGGGTGGTCGGCGGGATCATGGGCGGCCTGCTGCTGGGCATCCTGCTGGCGCGGCCGGTGTCGAGCGTAGTGGCTGACCATTTCGGCTGGCGCGCGATGTTCATGATTGCCGCGGCGTTGATGGCCGCGATCAGCGTGGTGCTGGCGTTGACCGTGCCCAAGCGTCAACCGGATCACAGCGCTTCCTACGGCCAGTTGCTCGGCTCGCTGTGGACGCTGCTGCGCCAGCAACCGGTGCTGCGTCAGCGGGCGTTTTATCAGGGCTGCATGTTCGCCACCTTCAGCCTGTTCTGGACAGCGGTGCCGCTGGAACTGGCGCGCAACCATGGCCTGTCGCAAAGCGAGATTGCGATCTTCGCGCTGGTCGGTGCCATCGGTGCCATCGCCGCGCCGATCAGCGGACGCCTGGCTGACGCCGGCCACACCCGCATCGCTTCGCTGCTGGCCATGCTGTTCGCCAGCCTGAGCTTCCTGCCGGCCTTCATTCACCCGGCCTACAGCGTCATCGGCCTCGCGGTGACCGGCGTGGTACTGGACTTCTGCGTGCAGATGAACATGGTTCTCGGCCAGCGCGCGGTCTACTCGCTGGACGCCAAAAGCCGTGGTCGCCTGAATGCGCTATACATGACCAGCATCTTCATCGGCGGCGCCTTCGGCTCGTCGGTTGCCAGTGCGGTGTATGAGCATGGCGGCTGGTTGTGGATCGTGATTGTCGGTAGCGCGTTCCCGCTGCTGGCGTTGTTGCGGTTCCTGAGTGCGTCGCAGCGTGGTGCTTTGGCAACGGCGTAAGATGTCGAGCAAGCTCGCTCCCACAGGTTGCTCACTGGGCCTGTGAGAGCGATGACGCTTAATACCGAACCAGCTTCTCCATCGCCGCATCTGCCAGAAACGAAGAGCGGCTTTTGACATTGTGTTCACGCACATAGCGATCGATGCGCTGGATCACATAGCCTGGCAACGTCACGTTGACCTTCTCGGTCTTGCCCATGTACGGCGAGATATCCAGCTCGAGCATCCCCCAGCCCATGTCGGCAAACTCCGGATTATTGCGATGCGCCGCTGCCGACGTCGGCATCGGAATCGATTCCCCGTCCGCCGCTATCTCCTGCAACATGAGATGGGCGACTTCAACGGCTGCGTTATAGGCGTCCTCGAAAGTGTCCCCGGCCGTGACGGCGCCGGGAATGTCAGGTATCTGAATACCGATGGCGGTGTTGTCGTCACCCCATTCGATGCAGATCGGATATTGCATTATGGACCTCCCTTGTAGCTGGCTGGCGGGTGGTACAACCCGGCACGCCTCCTGATGCTTTTGACCGTCCCCAGCGGCAAATCCTTTTTAGGGTGAGGAACGGGAATGGTGTACGGGTTGTAACGATGCGTGAAGATGTGATGACTGCCGGTGACTCGATCCAGCGTCCAGCCTGCCTCCTCCAGCTCCTTGATCAATAGCCTGCTTTGCACCTGGCGCCTCCTTGCTCCGGCCGAATAAAAGTAACTCTAGAGTTATCTTTACTCAAGCACATAAATCTGCAGGACGACGTTTGGTTGTTTTACCGCATGTGATTGAATGGACGCGGATTACACTCAGCACCCTATTCCCTGTGGGAGCGGGCTTGCTCGCGAAGGCGTCGGATCAGCCAATACATGTGCTGAATGTCAGACCGCTTTCGCGAGCAAGCCCGCTCCCACAAGGGGACTACGACAACTTTCAGATTTGCAGGAAGACTGATGGACCGCCTCGCCGCCATGGAAACCTTCGAATACGTGGTCGAAACCGGCTCCTTTTCCGCCGCCGCCCGACGCTTGAATATTGGCCAGCCCGCCGTGTCGAAAACCATCGCTCAGCTGGAAAAACGCCTGGCGGTAAGCCTGTTGCTGCGCTCGACTCGCGGCCTGACCCCGACCGAAGCCGGACTCGCGTTTTTCGAACGGGCCAGACGCGCCATCGACGAAGCCAACGAAGCCGATAACGCCGCCCGTGGCAGCGCCAGCGGTTTAAGCGGCAACCTGCGCATCAGCGCTGCGGTGACTTTCGGTCGCCTGCACGTCGTGCCGCAGCTGGGGCCGTTTCTCGAGCAGCACCCGCAATTGAACATCGACCTGATGCTCGATGACCGCAATATCAATCTGGTCGAAGAAGGTATCGACGTCGCCCTGCGCATGGGCCCGCTCAGCGACTCCAGCCTCACCGTGCGTAAAATCGCCGACTGTCGCCGCGTAGTGCTCGGCACCCCGGCCTACTTCGCCCGCCACGGCGAGCCGAGCTGCCCTGCCGATTTGGATAAGCACCAAGGCATCGTCTACAACCTCAGCGGCGGCGCCACCTGGACCTTCACTCAGGGCAGCGAACAACAGACGCAAACCCTCACCGGCCGCCTGCGGGTCAGCGCCGCCGAGGGTTTGCGTGCAGCCGTGCTGGCCGATCAGGGCCTGACCATCGCCTCGCAATGGATGTTCGCCCCGGAGCTGGCAAGCGGCGCGGTCAGGGCGGTGATGAGTGACTGGCGTTTGCCGGATCAGGACTTGTGGGCGGTGTTTCCCACGGGGCGGATGGTCAGTACGAAGGCGCGGGCGTTTGTGGAGTACATGGAAAATTTGCTGAAACACCTGACCTGACAGGCCGCGTTTCGTTTATTGCGATTTTCGTTTAATTCGAATAACGTTTCAGCATCCTCTATTCAGAATGCTGGAATCCATTATGTCGATCGTCCTTCACCCCTCTATCAACCTCCCGGTGGAGCGCGAAGTCAAAGCCGCAATTGAAGGCAAACGCGCGCTTGCCGCCTACCTCGCGACCCAATTCGAAACCCAGCACATCCAGATTTTCGACGAACAGAACCAGGCGCATCAGGTCGAGCTGCCGACCTCGGCATTACAACTGCTGATGGATATTCTGGCGGCGCTGGCCGAGGGTAACGCGGTCAAAGTCGTACCGGTGCACGCCGAACTGACCACTCAGGAAGCCGCCGACCTGCTCAACGTCTCACGCCCGCACCTGATAAAACTGCTGGAAAGTGGCGAGTTGTCCTACCACAAAACCGGCAAGCACCGACGTGTGCGTTTCGCCGATTTGATGGACTATAAAACCCGGCGCGACACTGCCAGCGAGCAGGCAATGGCGCTTCTCGCGGAGCAGGCACAGGCGTTAAGGACAGGATACGAGTGAGGCATTCACCAGTTCGGGCGCTAAGCGCCTATCGTGCGATTCTCTGAATAATCATTTTGTGAACACCAGACAAAAAAACGGCGATCCAGAGATCGCCGTTTTTCATTACTGCCCGAACTGTTTGCCCAATCCCGGCGGTACGCCGTGGATATCGGTGTCTTCCCAAGGGCCGTTGGGGCTGACGGAGCGAGTCCAGCCGTTGTTCCAGCGGAAGTAGGTGCGCTGGCGGTAGAAGGTGTTGGGCTGGTCGTCGAGGACGTAGACGCCGAGCTTCTGGTCCCAGTGGCTGTTGCCGCCCGGTGGTGGGGCGAAGCTGGCTGAGGTGCGTGGGACTGGCTTGGACGGTTTGGCCGGGATGCTTTTGCCCGGTGTCGGCGAGGTCGACGGGGTCGGGCTCGGTTGTGACGGCGGGATCGGCGGTAGGTTGGTGGTCGGTTCCGGCCGGTGCACCGCACATGCGCTCATGCTCAAGGCCAATGTGATGACGGAGATGCGGGCGAGGCTGTGCATGGCGGTGCTTTCCTGTGGGTTCCGGGGTTATTTGTCCGGGCTGTCGATGGTCAGTGTTTGCGGCGCGGTGGTGCTGCTGGCCAGCGGGCCGCTGCGACCTACCCACTCCCCGGCGGTTGGCTGACCGGCGCGAGAGATGCGTGCAACCAGTTGGACTTCAGGAAAGTTCGACAGTTTCAACTGCGGCATCATCGCGTCGGCATCGCCCAGTTCGACAGTGACCGGCAGATCGGCCACGGTCAGACGCTTGGCCGCCAGCGGTGCCGGTGGGCCGGAAACGGCGCGGGCGAAGATGAACACGCTGTCGCCCGGTTGCACCTTGCCTTTGAGTTCGCTGGCCAGATCGACGCGCACCTTGAGCAGAGCGGCAACCTTGGCTGCTGGCGCGGCCGCGTCCTTGCCGCCACTGGCTTGCAGGCGCTCGGTGGCTCGCTCGATCCCGCCCTGCAAGGCGGCGCGGGAGTTGTCGCCCTCTGGCAACTGCGCCAGCAACCGGTTCCAATAGTCGATTGCCTGCTGATAACGCTCACCCTCGAACGCGGCGATGCCGAGCAGGCCGAGGCTGGTGACTTCTTTCGGATCGGCTTTCAGCGCTTCATCGGTCAGGGCCTGGATCTTGTCCGACCACTTTTTACCGTCGGCGAAATACTGCGCCTGCGCCCACTGGCCGAGCAGCTCCGGCTGGCGACCGGCCAGGTTGGCGGCGCGTTCGAACATCTTGGCCGCATCTGCCGGACGATCCTGGGCCATGTAGGTGCGCCCGAGGAAGTACAGGCCTTCCGCCGAATCCGGTTGCGCGGCGACGGCACGCTCCAGACGCCGGGTCATCTCTTCCATCGACTGCGGCGCCTGGGCGAATTCGCGGGTCAGTTCGACTTTATCGGCAGCACCGAAATGCAGGTACAGACCCAAGCCCAACACTGGCACCAGCACCGCTGCCAACAACGGCAACGGCTTGCCCAGTTTCGACACACGCGGTGCGGCAACGCCTTCGGTATCGGCGAGCAGCTCACGCGCCGCTTCCGCGCGCCCGCTGTCCATTTGCGCCACATCGAGTACACCTTCAGCCTGCTGCGCTTGCAGCTCGGCCACGCGCTCCTGATACAGCGCCACGTTCAGGGCAGTTCGATCCTCTTCACGCTGGGCGCGACGGCCACGCAAAACCGGGATCAGCAGAAAACTCAGGGCGACCAGAAGCAACAGCCCTGCGGCAAGCCAGAAATCAATCATTCTTGGTTTTTATCCAACAGTTGGTCGAGGCGCTGACGCTCTTCGGTGGACAGCGATGGCGGGGTCTCGGTGCGCTGTGCGCGACGCCGGCGAACGATCACTGCGATCACCACCAGACCGCCGAACAACAGGCCGGCCGGGCCGAACCACAGCAGTGCAGTCTTGGCATTGAGCGCCGGTTTGTAGCGGACGAAATCACCGTAGCGATCGACCATGAAATCGATGATCTGCTGATTTTCCTTGCCCTCGCCGAGCATGCGAAAAATCTCTTTGCGCAGGTCAGCGGCGATCGGTGCGTTGGAGTCGGCGATGTCCTGGTTCTGGCACTTGGGGCAGCGCAGTTCCTTGGTCAACTCGCGGAAACGCTCGCGATCGCCTTCCTTGGCGAACTCGTAAGTGTCGATCGCGGCATGCGCCACGCCGGCCAGACTCAGGCCCAAGACCACGGCAGCAAGAAAACGCTTCATGGCTTGGCCTCATCGACCAACGCCTGATACTTGGCTGCGAGTTTTTCGCGCCAGACCTGCTCGTCGATCACCCCGACGTACTTGTCACGGATGATGCCCTTGGCGTCGATGAAAAAGGTTTCCGGTGCGCCGTACACGCCGAGGTTGAGGCCCAGCGAACCTTCGTCGTCACGGATATCCAGCGAGTACGGGTTGTGGAATTCGGCCAGCCACTTCAACGCATCGGCGTTGGTGTCCTTGTAGTTGATGCCGTAGATCACCACACCGCGCTCGGCCAGTTTGTTCAGCACCGGGTGCTCGACCCGGCAGGAAATGCACCAGGTGCCCCAGACGTTGACCAGTGCCGGTTTGCCGAGAATGTCAGCCTTGGTCAGGTTCTTGTCGCCCTGCACGTTCGGCAGGCTGAACTCCGGGAATGGCTTGTTGATCATCGCCGACGGCAGCTCCGCCGGATCGAGGTACAGACCGCGATACAGAAACACCGCCACCAGCAGGAAAATCGCCAGGGGTACCAGCATCAACCAACGTCTCATGCAGCCGCTCCTTGCAGGCCGAGGGCTTCACGCACCCGGGCTTTGACCTTGACTCGATAACGCCGATCCAGCGCCGCCAGCAATCCGCCCAGACCGGTCAGCAAACCGCCGAACCAGATCCAGCGCACGAACGGTTTGACGTGAACCCGCACCGCCCACGCGCCGTTTTCCAGCGGCTCGCCCAGTGCGACGTAGAGATCGCGGGTGAAACCGGCGTCGATCCCGGCCTCGGTCATCATCGAACTCTGCACGGTGTACAGGCGTTTTTCCGGGTGCAGCACGCTGACTTCCTTGCCGTCGCGGATCACCCGAACGGTGCCCTTGTCGGAGGTGAAGTTCGGCCCTTCGAAGTGCTTGGCACCTTCGAACACAAACTGATAACCGGCCAGGGACATCGACTCGCCCGGCGCCAGACGCAGGTCGCGCTCGGCACTGTTCTGACTCGACAGCACCACGCCGAGGGCGCACACGGCGATGCCCAGGTGAGCGATCTGCATACCCCAGTAGCTGCGGGTCAGGGTTGGCAGGCCTTTGATCAGGCCCTTGTGGCGAGTCTTGTCGAAGATGTCGCGCACACCGGCGAGCAACACCCACGCGGCGAGCAGGAACGTCGCAATCACCGCCCAGTTGAAATCGCCGTAGGCGACACCGGCGACCACCGCCAATACGACACTGCCGAGCAGCACCGGGGTCAGCATGTTCGCCAGCCATTTTACCGGGGTGTCTTTCCAGCGGACGATCACGCCGACCGCCATCACCAGCATCAGCAACGCCATCAGCGGGATGAACAGCGCGTTGAAGTACGGCGGGCCGACCGACAGCTTGGCGCCACTCAAGGCATCCAGAATCAGCGGATACAGGGTGCCGAGCAGAATCATCGACGCCGCCACCACCAGCACCAGGTTGTTGCCCAGCAGCAGGGTTTCCCGCGACCACAGATTGAAGCCGACCTGGCTCTTGACCACCGGAGCGCGCAACGCAAACAGCGTCAGCGAACCGCCGACTACGAACAGCAGGAAGATCAGGATGAACACACCGCGTTCAGGATCGGAGGCAAACGCGTGCACCGAAGTCAGCACGCCGGAACGCACGAGGAATGTACCGAGCAGGCTCAACGAAAATGCGGCAATCGCCAGCAACACCGTCCAGCTCTTGAACACGCCACGCTTTTCCGTGACGGCCAGCGAGTGGATCAGCGCGGTGCCGACCAGCCATGGCATGAACGAGGCGTTTTCCACCGGGTCCCAGAACCACCAGCCGCCCCAGCCAAGTTCGTAGTAGGCCCACCACGAACCGAGGGTGATGCCGATACCGAGGAAGGCCCAGGCGACAATCGTCCACGGCCGCGACCAGCGTGCCCACGCGGCGTCGAGACGACCACCCAGCAAAGCGGCGATGGCGAAGGCGAAGGCCACCGAGAAGCCGACATAACCCATATAGAGCATCGGCGGATGGACGATCAGGCCGATGTCTTGCAGCAGCGGATTGAGGTCACGCCCGTCGGCCGGAATCTGCGGCAGGATCCGCGAGAACGGGTTGGAGGTAAGGATCAGAAACAACAGGAAACCGGTGCTGATCATGCCCATCACCGCCAGTACGCGAGCGAGCATGACTTGCGGCAACTGCCGGGAGAACACCGACACGGCGAAGGTCCAGCCACCGAGGATCAACGCCCACAGCAGCAGCGAACCTTCGTGGGCGCCCCACACCGCGCTGAACTTGTAGTACCACGGCAAGGCGCTGTTGGAGTTCATCGCCACATAACCGACCGAGAAATCGTCGGTCATGAACGCGTAGGTCAGGCAACCGAAGGCAAACAGCAGGAACGCAAACTGACCCCACGCTGCCGGCTGGGCCAGCCCCATCCACAGACGGTCGCCGCGCCAGGCGCCGAGCAACGGCACCACGGCCTGCACCAGCGCAAAACACAGCGCCAGAATCATCGCCAGATGGCCGAGCTCGGGAATAAACAGTGCAGAAGTCATTGATCAACCCTCCTTCGCTGGGGTCGGTGCCGATTGACCACTGTCTTTCAGCGCTTTGGTCACTTCCGGCGGCATGTACTTCTCGTCGTGCTTGGCCAGCACTTCGTCGGCCACCACTACGCCGTCAGCGTTGAGTTTGCCCAGGGCGACGATGCCCTGCCCTTCGCGGAACAGATCCGGGAGGATCCCGCGGTAGGTGATGGTCACGGCTTTGTTGAAATCGGTGACGACGAATTTGACGTCCAGTGAGTCCGGCGAGCGCTGCAGCGAGCCCTTCTCGACCATGCCGCCGGCGCGGATCCGCGTGTCGTGCGGCGCTTCGCCGTTGGCGATCTGGGTCGGCGTGTAAAACAGGTTGATGTTTTCCTGCAGGGCACTGAGGGCCAGGCCGACGGCGGCGCCGACCCCGACCAGGATCGCCAGAATGAGGGTCAGACGTTTTTTGCGCAGCGGATTCACTTGCCGTTCTCCCGGCGCAGACGACGCGCCTCTTGTTGCAGATAGCGCTTGCGGGCCGCGATCGGTGCGACCACGTTGAGGATCAGCACCGCCAGACAGATGCCGTAGGCCGACCACACATACAGGCCGTGATGGCCCATGGCGAGAAAGTCGCCAAATGAAGCGAAACTCATCGCGCGGCCTCCAGACTGTTCTGCACTTCTTCCTTGACCCAACTGGCGCGGGCTTCGCGCTTGAGCACTTCAAGGCGCATGCGCAACAACAGCACGGCGCCGAAGAAACAGTAGAAACCCAGCACCGTCAGCAGCAGCGGCAGCCACATTTCGGCCGGCATCGCCGGTTTTTCCGTGAGGGTGAAAGTCGCGCCCTGATGCAGGGTGTTCCACCACTCCACCGAGTATTTGATGATCGGGATGTTGATCACCCCGACGATCGCCAGCACGGCGCAGGCCTTGGCCGCGCTGTCGCGATTGCTGATGGCGTTGCCCAGCGCAATCACCCCGAAGTACAGAAACAGCAGAATCAGCATCGACGTCAGCCGCGCATCCCAGACCCACCACGAGCCCCAGGTCGGCTTGCCCCAGATCGCCCCGGTGACCAGCGCCACGGCGGTCATCCACGCACCGATCGGTGCCGCGCATTGCAGAGCGACGTCGGCCAGTTTCATTTTCCACACCAGCCCGACCACGCCGCACACCGCCAGCATCACGTAGATCGACTGCGCCAGCATCGCCGCCGGCACGTGGATGTAGATGATGCGGAAGCTGTTGCCCTGCTGATAATCCGGCGGCGCGAAGGCCAGGCCCCAGACGACGCCAACGCTGATCAGCAGCAACGCGGCAATGCTCAGCCACGGCAGAAACCTGCTGCTGATGCCGTAGAACCACTTGGGCGAGCCGAGCTTGTGAAACCAGGTCCAGTTCATACTGTTTCCATCACGGGTGCCGCTCATCGGTGTGAGCAGTCTCAGGGTCTTTGCTGGTTAAATTTTAACCAGACCTCATTATTCGCCGACGCTGATCTTCAGGCCAGCAGCTATTGCAAAAGGTGTCAGGGTGATCGCCAGGGCGGTCAGGCTACCCAGCCACAGCAGATACCCGGTCGCCGGCATGCCTTGCAAGGCGGCCTGCAAGGCGCCACTGCCCAGGATCAACACCGGGATGTACAACGGCAGAATCAGCAACGCCAGCAACAGGCCGCCGCGTTTCAAACCAACCGTCAGCGCCGCGCCTACCGCACCGAGCAGGCTCAGCACCGGTGTACCCAGCAGCAACGACAACAGCAACACCGGCAGGCAGGCGACCGGCAAACCGAGCATCAACGCCAGCAACGGCGAGAGCAGAACCAGTGCCAGTCCCGAGAACAGCCAGTGTGCCAGCACCTTGGCCAGCACCAGTAGGGGCAGCGGGTGCGGCGAAAGGACCCACTGTTCCAGGGAGCCATCTTCGAAATCACTGCGAAACAGTCCGTCCAGCGAAAGCAGGACCGACAACAACGCGGCCACCCAGACTAACCCCGGGGACAGGTTTTGCAAGACTTGAGTTTCCGGGCCGACGGCCAGCGGGAACAAGGCGATGACGATGGCGAAGAAAATCAGCGGATTGGCCAGTTCCGCCGGGCGACGAAACAGCAAACGGGACTCACGGGCAACCAGCAGGCCGAACACACTCATACTGCCCAGTTCCCCAGATCGATATCGCGATAACCGGCCGGCATCCGGCTCAGCGTGTGGTGCGTGGTCAGCACCACCAGACCGCCGCGCTCGCAGTGCCCGGCCAAATGTTCTTCAAGCTGCGCCACGCCCTGTTTGTCGAGCGCGGTGAACGGCTCGTCGAGAATCCACAGCGGCGGGCTATCCAGATACAGCCGCGCCAGCGCCACGCGGCGTTGCTGACCGGCGGACAGGGTGTGGCAGGGAACGTCTTCGAATCCGCGCAATCCTACGGCTGCCAGTGCCTGCCAGATCGCCTCGCGCTCGGCCGGCCGATGCAGGGCGCAGAGCCAGGACAGGTTCTCTTTCGGGGTCAGCAGGTCCTTGATCCCGGCAGCGTGGCCGATCCACAGCAGGTTGCGCGCCAGCTCGCTCGGCTGGGCGGCCAAGGGCTGGCCGTTGAGCAGCACCTGACCGCTGGTCGGCTGCATCAACCCGGACAACAGACGCAGCAGACTGGTCTTGCCGCTGCCGTTGGGGCCGCTGATCTGCACCATATCGCCACTGGCCAGTCTTAATTCGAGATTTTCGAAGAGCAGCCGCAGGTCTCGCTCACAGGCAAGGGCAACGGTTTGCAGGACAGGACTGGTCAAGGGATCACGGGCCTTATACGGTTCAAGTCGGCTCTGGCGCGGCCGTTAAAGAGATGCAGGATAAATGCAATGACGGTGCGAACCAGAGAGCTGGATCAAACAATTGCTATGTTTTCTGAACGAAGCGCAAGACGCGCGGCATTATACATGCCGTGCCTTACTCCCAAGAGCGCAATTTCCTCAGGTTGTGTCCGCGTATGACAGGCGAAATGAACATCCTCCCGCTCCCGCCCACCACCCCGGCGAACGCGCGTCCGCTGGTGATGAGCGGTGAGTTGCTCAAGCTGCTGACCCCGGTCGAAGGCTTGATCGGCGCCGGGCAAAGCGCCCAGGCCGAGGTGTTGTCACTCAAGCAGGCGGATCAGACCTTTCAACTGCTGCTCAAGGTGACCGTCGACGGCGGTCGGCAGACCACCGTGCAAGCCAGCAGCAACCTGCCGTTGCCGACCGGCACCAACCTGGCCGTCACTCAGCCGTCGGCGGGCAATCTGGCGATCACCGTGCAACAGGCGATTGCCAGCAGCGTCGCCGCCCTCACCCGCATCGATACCGCGCAGTTGCCGGTCGGCACGCTGCTGCAAGGCAAGGTGCTGACCTCGCAGACACTGCCGCAAGTGCCGGGACAGCCGACGGTGTACCGCTCGCTGGTGAGCCTGCTCAACACCGCGCAAAGTGGCGCCACACTGAACATCGACAGCCCGACGCCACTGCGCATCGGCACCCTGCTCTCGGCACTGGTCGAAGACTCGCAAACCCTCAAGTTCGTGCCGCTGAGCAGCCGTCAGGAGCAATTGGCGGTGAGCCAGCAACTGCTCGGCCAGCAGACTCGCCAAGGTTCGCTGGACGGTTTGCTCAATGCTCTGCAAAACCTGTCGAGCGACGACGATCAGACCTCGCAGGATCTGCGCGCTGCCGTCACGCGCCTGCTCGCCAACCTGCCCGATGTGCAGCAAATGAGCACCGCCAAAGGCGTGGCGCTGGCCCTGGCCAACAGCGGCGCCTTCCTCGAAGCCAAATTGCTGACCGGACAGAATCCGGCGCTGGCCCCGGACATGAAAGCCGATCTGCTCAAACTGATCGCGCAGCTGTCGCCGGGTGCGCCGGGCAATGCCAGTTTCAACGCGATCATCGCTGCCAACACGCTGGCGCAAGCACTGCCGAGCTTCGTGCGCAACGCCCTCGGCACCCTCGGTCAGGTCAGCGCCAAACCGCTGCCCAGCAGTTTCCCGCTGCCCGACCGCCTGCTGCAAAGCCTCGAAGGTGAAGGCGATCTGGAACATCTGCTACGCCTCGCTGCAGC
This sequence comes from Pseudomonas sp. JAI115, assembly GCF_014200835.1. Taxonomy (NCBI): domain Bacteria; kingdom Pseudomonadati; phylum Pseudomonadota; class Gammaproteobacteria; order Pseudomonadales; family Pseudomonadaceae; genus Pseudomonas; species Pseudomonas sp. JAI115. Next base: position 478,614 of record NZ_JACHCY010000002.1, on the reverse strand, counting down.
CGCCGTGTCGCGCCTGCAAAGCCATCAGCTGTCGAGCCTGGAACAGACCGGTGTCACCGATGACGGCCGTCTGCTCAGCACCTGGCAGCTGGAAATCCCCATGCGCAACCTGCAGGACATCGTGCCGTTGCAGGTCAAGTTTCAGCGCGAAGAAGCGCCGGAAAGAGAACCGCAACCCAACGAACGCCGTGACGAACGCGAACCCAGACAACAGCTGTGGCGCGTCGATCTGGCGTTCGACATGGAGCCGTTGGGGCCGATGCAGATTCAGGCGCAGTTGATTGCCGGCAGCCTGTCGAGCCAGCTCTGGGCCGAGCGCCCATACACCGCCGACCTGATCGGCAACAATCTGTTCGCCCTGCGCCAGCGCCTGCTCGATCGCGGCCTGAATGTCGGCGATCTCGACTGCCACCTCGGCACCCCGCCGCAAGGCAACCAAACCCGCCTCGAACATCGCTGGGTCGACGAAACCGCATGAACGATTCCACTGCTCCACGCCAGGCCATCGCCCTCAAATACGACGGCAACAACGCCCCGACCCTCACCGCCAAGGGCGACGAGGAACTGGCCGAAGAAATCCTGCGCATCGCCCGCGACTGCGAAGTGCCGATCTATGAAAACGCCGAGCTGGTGCGGCTGTTGGCGCGGATGGAACTGGGCGACAGCATTCCCGAGGAGCTGTACCGCACGATCGCCGAGATCATCGCGTTCGCGTGGAATCTGAAGGGGAAATTCCCCGAGGGGCAGGATCCGGATGCGCCGATGGTCGAGAAGGACGTTACCGAACGCGGGGCTGATTACTAGGCCGCGCCGGATACAAGCTCAAGTGCACGCGTCCCCGCTCGACATTCAGTTCAAGCGCGCTCGCCAATGCAGGTTCGCCCATTCAAACCGTGGTGAACGTCCATAATCCTTGATCTCGAGGGGCCTACCTTGCTCGGACAGATTCAGTGCCTTGAAGCCGACTTTCCCGATTCGCCAGTAATACTCATGCACAGGATCGTTGACGCGATAGGGAAGCAGGATCTGCCTGCCCGTCCCCAGCCCGTAAGGCCGCACGTCGGCCCAATTAAGCACGCTCGTCTCGAAAGCCGGAGACGAAGGCTCTTCGAACTCTCCGCCGCCAGGATTTGCGACTTTCCAGAAATTGATATCACTACCGTCTGATCGAGCGTGCAGCACCCATACATCGGTCAGTTTGGTAATCGGCGAATCCAGCACTGCGGTCTTTGAACGCGCAGAATAGAAGCCCGGCAATTCCAAGACTTTTTCAAAATCCAGAGAACGGCCACTGCTCCTGTAGGTGAGCAGCTTCAAGAACTGCTCACTTGAATCAACAGCGAGCACATCATCCTTGCCATCGTTGTCCAGTCTGGCGCTGTAGAAATGGACCGGCAATGGGTTTTTTCGAGCATCTCCCCAGTGAGCAGGAACGCCCAGACTCGCCCCTTTATTCTCCATCAGCCAAAAATCGGACACTGTGTTATTCAGGGTTTGCACAATCAACACATCTTGCTTGCCGACGCCTCTGAAGTCGCCAGCCAGATATTGCTGAGCTTGCCGGTAGGCATGCCCTTGCGGAACCGAACGCCAGATAACCGGATCAGCAAAATGCCCGCCTTCATTCTTCAATAGCCTGAAAATGGTTTCGTCAGCGTTTCCGGGCGATATCGCCATCAGATCAGCCTTGCCGTCACCTGTGAAATCCGCCAGCAGATAGCGCGTAGTGTCGTAGCAAAGGGCTGTAGCACACCCGGAATCAAAAGAGTCTGGATCAAATAGAAGTCTGTCCTCATACCATTTCTCGGATGCAATCGCGTCTGCGTCCAGCGACGTGACCCAAATATCGACACCTGGACCATCCTGCCGGCGCTGCACTTGTACCGTCCGGTTCGTCCCGTCACCGATGACATCCCCCGTCAGCGCCACTTCCATCGAATCATTGCTGTCGATGTTATCGATGCTGCGCACCCACAACGTAGAACCCGCAAACTCCCTGCAATCCGCTATCAAGCTCGGCTGTACTCCGTCCAGGCATTGCCCCTGCGCTCCGGGAACATAGATTTTCCCGAAATCCCACGGAGTCCAGTGTTGAGAGGGCTCATTGCTTTCACATGCGCGTTCGACCAATTGGCCATTCTGACGCGCTATGCAATGGCCAGAGGCTGTTTTCAGCAGTGCAACTCCCCTGCTCGCGCCGACTGCAATGTCGGAGGGCACAAACGCCCAGCGCTGGTCAGCGTCTGGCTCACATCCATCCAGTGTCACCTGCTGCCCCAATCCATTGGCAACCAGGCACTGTTGCGTCTGGAAATTGACTAGCGGTCTGAAAGGGATATTGACCAGTGGCCCGGCAGCGTGAGCATGGCTGAGCGTGAAATTGAGTCGCGCCACCCAATTGCCATTCCAGGTGGCTTCACTGTACGCACTGCTGACTGGCTCAGCCCCTTCAAAATGAAAGTAACTGGCGACAACATGCCGTTTCGCCTGCACCGCTGCCGGGTCCACGTTAGGAGCGACGGCCGCCGAGGGATAGGTCTCGTGATAAACCACCGGGATATCTGCACTGATCCCGCGCAAGGCCAGGCGCGTCAAACGTGCCGAATAAATATGGTCAGGATGCTCCGTGTACGGGACGGTGTCCGGATTGAGTGCATACACCCGGGTGGCTCCTTCATTGACGATCAGCTCAGTCAAGAGCTGCACAAAAGATGTTCGACTGTAGAGGTTTACCGGACCTGAAGCCGAGTCCAGATAGGGCCAACTCCGAACAGTTTTATCGAGGTCGAGCAAATCGGCCAGCGGCACATCTCCACCACGAACGTCCCCTCCCGGCACACGCAAAAATATGAGCTTCAATCCAGGTCGCTCATTGGCCTTGACGCTCATCACAATGGCTGAATCAGTGAATATCAGATAAGGCGTCCACCCGATCGCAAAACCCAGCATTTTTTCATAGGCTTTTGTCGACGCGCTTTCGCGCTTCAACACATAGTCGAAGCCGGCGCCAGAACTGCCACCGTTCATGAAGATACTGGTCACACAGCCGCCGGCAGCCAGAACTTGCGAAATCCGCGGATCAATAAACAGCAGATCGTCGTCCATATGCGCAACGACATTGACCAGGTGGACACCGTGACAATTTTGCCGGTCGGCAATATCGGCTTCTGGAGCAAGCCTGCTGACCTGAGCCTGACAAGCCGTCAGGAGCAGCACGACTGCCAGCCACAGGGCGGCAACACCGAGAGACTGCACTTTTCTTGCGCGCTCGATTCTGGCTGGCAAATGCATACCCACTCCACGATTGGCTGGATCGGTGAATTGGCGATCAGACGCGTCTGCCTGAAAAGCCGACGGGACTATCGCGAGTCACGAGCAGTGTGAGGAGCGATGAGCGAAATTCTCTACTGTCAGAAATAACAGTTCAGACAGACGGCCATGGGCGAATCAGGCAACAAATCGAGCGCAAAAAAAATCGCCGGCATGACCGGCGATTCTTATTCAAATGACATGCCTCAACGCATATCAACTTCTGTGCAGCTTGCGCATCAACTCCGCCTCAGCCTGGGTCAAGCCGCAGGACTGGGTCAGCTCATCGACGCTCGCGCCCATGCCCACCAGTTTCGCCGCCTGGGCGAACGACAGGCTCGACGGATCGCGTTGCTCCAGCGCGACAATCTTGTCCGGCAACGGACCGACTACCGAGCGCAGCTCGTGCAGGGCTTCGCCCATGCGCACGTTGCCGTTCTGATAGTCGTCGACACGCTTGGCCAGGTCCTTGATGCGCTGATCACGCAGCGCGTCGCCCTGAGCCTGTTGCGCAGCGATTACCCGCTGCGCCTTGATGTACGCCAGAAACATTGCCAGCGTGCCTGCCCAGAAGAGGAACAGGACAATGACCGCAACCTCGAGAATCAATCAGATGCTCTCCAGTTCCGACCATTCTTCTTCGCTCATCATCTTGTCCAGCTCGACCAGGATCAGCAACTCGTTGTTCTTGTTGCACACGCCCTGGATGAACTTGGCCGACTCTTCGTTGCCGACGTTTGGCGCGGTCTCGATTTCCGACTGACGCAGGTAAACCACTTCAGCCACGCTGTCGACCATGATCCCGACCACTTGCTTGTCGGCTTCGATGATGACGATACGGGTGTTGTCGCTGATCTCGCCGCTGTCCAGGCCGAAGCGCTGACGGGTGTCGATCACGGTGACCACGTTACCGCGCAGGTTGATGATGCCCAGCACGTAGCTTGGCGCACCCGGTACCGGAGCGATTTCGGTGTAACGCAGGACTTCCTGAACGCGCATCACGTTGATGCCGTAGGTTTCGTTGTCCAGCTTGAAGGTCACCCATTGCAGGATCGGATCTTCAGAACCTTTTGCATTCGTCGCCTGACTACTCATACCCTGACCCCTCGAAAAAACCGCACTGGGCGGTGTGTGTTCTGTGTGGAGGCATTGAAAAATGCCTTCGCCTGACTGTTATGTCGGCTGCTATGTCGATTTATGTAGCGGCTTGTGGCCGCCCAAGTGCTTTGCCCCGCCGCTAGCGATCAACTCGGCCAGCGCGGCTACATCAAGTAATGCACACATGTGCTCGATCACCGTGCCGGCAAGCCATGGCCGCTGACCCCGGTGACTTCTCCATTTGATTTCATTCGGATCCAGACGCAACGAACGGCTGACCTGATGCACCGCCAGGCCCCATTCGTAACCTTGTACCGAAATCACGTACTGCAGGCCCTGACGGAAGTCATCGCGATAGCGATCCGGCATGACCCAACGCGCCGTGTCCAACACTTTCAGATTGCCGGCCTGGCTCGGCAGAATCCCGAGGAACCATTCCGGCTGCCCGAACAGCGGCGTCAATTCGTGGCCAGCCAGCGAATAGATCGAACCGAGGCACACCAGCGGCACCGCCAGCGTCAGCCCGGCAACATCGAACAACAGGCATTCGAAGGCTTCCGAAGCCCAGGCCGGACGGCCATCGGTTTCCACCGGTGGCGGCGTGTTGCTCGGTGGCAGGTGCACTTCCACCACTGGCGGCACCAGCGTCTGTTCGACGGGTGCCGGCGCCACCGACGCCGGTTCGGCCACAACCGGTTCCGGCGCGGTTTTCAGCAATTGGGTTTGCAGCAGCGGTGCGAGTGTCGATACCGGCGCGCGTGGCGGCTGGGCTTCTTCGATCAACGCCACTGGCGCCTTGGCGATCGGTGCGGCGGCAGGCGCGGCAACCGGGGCGGCAGGTTTGGTGGTTTTCTGCGCATCACGCGCCTGCTCTTCAAGCACCGCCGCCTGGAATTCATCCAGCGCCGCAGCGCTTTCGACCACCTCGACTGGCGCCTCGACCGGCACTTCCACTGGCGGCAACTCGTCAGGGATTTCCTGCAGCAGGCTGTCCAGATAGGACTGCAACGCCAGTTGCGGACGCGATGTCAGCTTGATTGGGCGGTTCATCGGTCAACAGCGCCTGACAGGGAAACCGCGTCGCCAGCTTCGCGAGCAGGCTCGCTCCCACAGGATTTGTGCAATTCAGGCATGCGTGATCGGAACACGGTCATCTCAGGCCACCTGCGGAACAAGTTGTTGCGCCAGCAGATGCTTGAGCAGCGCGCGGTAAGCCAGCACGCCACGACTCTTGCCATCGAACTGCGAAGGCGTGACCCCGGCCCGGCTGGCGTCGCGCAGACGGGTATCGACCGGGATGTAACCCTGCCAGATCTCTTCGGGGAATTTGTCACGCAGCACGCGCAAGGTGCCCAGCGACGCCTGGGTGCGGCGGTCAAACAGGGTCGGCACGATGCTGAACGGCAGCGCCTGTTTGCGCGAGCGGTTGATCATCGCCAAGGTGTTGACCATGCGCTCCAGACCTTTGACGGCCAGGTGCTCGGTCTGCACCGGGATCACCAGTTGCTGGCTCGCGGCCAGAGCGTTGACCATCAGCACGCCGAGCAACGGCGGGCTGTCGATGATCGCGTAATCGAAATCCTGCCACAGCTGCGCCAGACTCTTGGCGATCACCAGGCCCAGGCCACTCTGCCCCGGCGACTGACGCTCAAGGGTGGCGAGTGCGGTACTCGACGGCAACAGGGAGATGCGTTCGTCGCTGGTCGACAGCAGCAACTGTCCGGGCAAGCCTTGCGGCACGCTGCCCTTGTGCAGAAACAGGTCGTAGTTGCTGTGTTCCAGGCTGTCGGGGTCGTAGCCGAAATAGCTGGTCATCGAGCCGTGCGGGTCGAGATCGACCACAACCACGCGCTTGCCCGCCTCCGCCAGCAATCCGGCTAAAGCGATGGAAGATGTGGTTTTACCGACACCACCTTTTTGATTGGCGACTGCCCAGACTCTCATTCGGTTCGTTCCTCCCGGTCGAGATGCTCGACCGAGACATAGCTCAGCGTATTAATGCGGGCGACGGAGAATTGACGGCACTCTCGCGTCCCGGCGTCTTGACCGGGGACGGTGCAGTTTGTGTGCCAGCGCGCTTCAATGCCGCGTCCGGTTGCGCATTGGCGGTACCGGTACCGGTCAGACTGCGGCGCACATCGAGGTTGCGCGACACCACCAGCACCACACGACGGTTTTTCGCCCGACCTTCGGCGGTGGCGTTGTTGGCCACCGGCTGAAACTCACCGTAACCCACCGACGCCAGACGTCCGGGGTTGACGCCCTGCATCGCCAGCATCCGCACGATACTCGCCGAACGCGCCGAGGACAGTTCCCAGTTGGTCGGGTACTGCGCGGTGCGGATCGGCTGATCGTCGGTGAAGCCTTCGACGTGAATCGGGTTGTCGAACGGTTTGAGGATCGCCGCCACCTTGTCGATGATGTTGAACGCGATATCACTCGGCATTGCGTCGCCACTGCCGAACAACAAGCTGGAATTCAGTTCGATCTCGACCCACAACTCGTTGCCGCGCACGGTCATCTGGTTGGAAGCGATCAAGTCGCCGAACGCGGCACTGATGTCATCGGCAATGCTTTTCAGCGGGTCGCTGGCCCCGGCGATACCGGCATCGACCTGCTCGCTATCCTTGACCAGCGGCTTGGCCGGGGTCACGGTCTTCGGCCGTTCCTCGCCGATCGGGATCGGCTTGAGCGAGCGATCGGAGTCGGTGAAAACCCCGATCAGCGCTTCGGAAATGACTTTGTATTTGCCTTCGTTGATCGAAGAAATCGAGTACATCACCACGAAGAACGCGAACAGCAGCGTGATGAAATCCGCGTAGGACACGAGCCAGCGCTCGTGATTAACGTGTTCTTCCTGATGCCTGCGGCGAGCCATAGTCCATTACCCCCATCAATCCATGAAGCCCTGAAGCTTCAGCTCGATAGAGCGAGGGTTTTCACCTTCGGCGATCGACAAAATACCTTCCAACAACATTTCGCGATAACGCGACTGCCGCAACGCGATTGACTTGAGCTTGGCCGCCACCGGCAGCAACACCAGGTTGGCACTGGCCACGCCGTAGATGGTCGCGACGAATGCCACGGCAATACCGCTGCCCAATTGGGTCGGATCAGCGAGGTTGCCCATCACATGAATCAGGCCCATCACCGCACCGATGATGCCGATGGTCGGCGCATAGCCGCCCATGCTTTCGAAAACTTTGGCAGCCTCGATGTCGCGGGCTTCCTGAGTGTAGAAATCCACTTCGAGGATGCTGCGGATCGCTTCCGGCTCGGCGCCATCGACCAGCAGTTGCAGGCCCTTGCGCGAGTAGTTGTCCGGTTCGGCATCGGCCACGCCTTCCAGCCCGAGCAAGCCTTCCTTGCGTGCGGTGAGGCTCCAGTTGACCACGCGGTCGATGCCACCGGCCAGATCCACCCGTGGCGGAAACAGGATCCAGGCGAGAATCTGCATGGCGCGCTTGAAGGCGCTCATCGGCGATTGCAACAGCGCGGCACCGATGGTGCCCCCGAGAACGATCAGCGCCGCCGGACCGTTGGCCAGCGCGCCGAGGTGACCGCCTTCAAGGAAGTTGCCGCCGATGATGGCGACGAACGCCAGGATAATCCCGATAAGGCTTAAAACATCCATCAGATACACGCCTCGACGATGTGCTTGCCGATGTCGTCCAGGCCGTAGACCGCGTCAGCCAGATCGGCTTTGACGATGGCCATCGGCATGCCGTAGATCACGCAGCTTGCTTCGTCTTGTGCCCATACCGAGCTGCCGCCCTGCTTGAGCAGACGCGCGCCTTCGCGGCCGTCGGCGCCCATGCCGGTGAGCACCACCGCCAGAACTTTGTCACCGTAGGACTTGGCTGCGGAACCGAAGGTGATGTCCACGCACGGCTTGTAGTTCAGACGCTCGTCGCCCGGCAGGATTTTCACCGCGCCACGGCCGTCGATCATCATCTGCTTGCCACCCGGAGCCAGCAGCGCCAGGCCCGGACGCAGGATGTCGCCATCCTCGGCTTCCTTGACGCTGATGCGGCACAGCTTGTCCAGACGCTCGGCAAACGCCTTGGTGAACGCCGCGGGCATGTGCTGGATCAGCACGATCGGCGCCGGGAAGTTCGCCGGCAATTGAGTCAGCACCCGTTGCAGGGCAACCGGGCCGCCGGTCGAGGTACCGATGGCAACCAGTTTGTAGGCTTTGCGCTTTGGTGCCGGCGACGACGCGCTGGCGGCTGGCGCACGAGCAGGTGCCGGAGCAGGCGCCGGACGCGTTGGAGCAGCAGCGCTGTGGCTGCTGAAGCTCGAAGCCGCCGGGGCTGGCGCAGGCGTCGGTGCAGCGGCCGGAGCCGGCGCACTGTAGGCACTGAAACGACGATTACTGCGCGAGATGCTGTGGACCTTCTCGCACAGCAGTTGCTTGACCTTCTCGGGATTGCGCGAGATGTCTTCGAAATTCTTCGGCAGGAAATCCACCGCGCCGGCGTCCAGCGCATCCAGGGTGACCCGGGCGCCTTCGTGCGTCAGCGAGGAGAACATCAACACCGGGGTCGGGCAGCGCTGCATGATGTGCCGCACCGCCGTGATGCCATCCATCATCGGCATCTCGTAGTCCATGGTGATCACGTCCGGCTTGAGGGCCAGGGCCTGATCGATCGCCTCTTTACCGTTGGTGGCCGTACCGACCACCTGGATGCTCGGATCCGCTGAAAGAATTTCCGAGACGCGGCGGCGGAAAAAACCCGAATCGTCCACCACCAGGACTTTGACTGCCATAAACACTCCATTAGGTGCAGCGGGACGTCGTCGCCCCGCTGCCCCGGATTCAAATACGCTTCGTCGCGTAACGCTTGAGCATGCTTGGAACATCGAGAATCAGCGCGATGCGGCCGTCACCGGTGATGGTGGCGCCGGACATGCCCGGAGTGCCCTGCAGCATTTTGCCCAATGGCTTGATGACCACTTCTTCCTGGCCGACCAGTTGATCGACGACGAAGCCGATCCGCTGGGTGCCCACCGAAAGGATCACCACATGGCCTTCGCGCTGCTCTTCGTGAGCGGCGGAGCTGACCAGCCAGCGCTTGAGGTAGAACAATGGCAGCGCCTTGTCCCGCACGATCACCACTTCCTGGCCATCCACCACGTTGGTGGTCGACAGGTCGAGGTGGAAGATTTCGTTGACGTTGACCAACGGGAACGCAAACGCCTGATTGCCGAGCATCACCATCAGGGTCGGCATGATCGCAAGCGTCAGCGGCACCTTGATGACGATCTTCGAGCCCTGGCCCTTGGTCGAGTAGATGTTGATCGAACCGTTGAGCTGGGAAATCTTGGTCTTCACCACGTCCATGCCGACACCGCGGCCGGATACGTCGGAGATCTCGGTCTTGGTCGAGAAACCCGGGGCGAAAATCAGGTTGTAGCACTCGGTATCGCTCAGGCGATCGGCCGCGTCCTTGTCCATCACACCGCGTTTTACCGCGATCGAACGCAGGACGTTCGGGTCCATACCCTTGCCGTCGTCGGAGATCGACAACAGGATGTGATCGCCTTCCTGCTCGGCGGCCAGTACCACGCGACCGCCACGGGCCTTGCCCGAAGCTTCGCGTTCTTCCGGCGATTCGATGCCGTGGTCGACCGCGTTACGCACCAAGTGGACCAACGGGTCGGCCAGGGCCTCGACCAGGTTTTTGTCGAGGTCGGTTTCTTCACCCACCAGTTCCAGATTGATCTCTTTCTTGAGCTGACGCGCGAGGTCGCGAACCAGACGCGGGAAGCGCCCGAAGACCTTCTTGATCGGCTGCATCCGGGTCTTCATCACCGCGGTCTGCAAGTCAGCCGTGACCACGTCGAGGTTCGACACAGCCTTGGACATGGCTTCGTCGCCGCTGTTGAGACCCAGGCGCACCAGGCGGTTACGCACCAGCACCAGCTCGCCGACCATGTTCATGATTTCGTCGAGACGCGCGGTATCGACCCGCACGGTGGTCTCGGCTTCGCTCGCCGGTTTTTCCGGCGGCGGAGCAGCGGCAGCACGGGCCGGCGCCGGTGCAGCAGCGGCAGCAGGTTTTGGCGCTTCGGCTTTCGGCTCAGGCTTGGGCGCAGCCTTCGGCGCAGCGGCCGGAGCGGCAGCAGCCTTGGCGGCAGGCGCGGCCACAGTCGACGCGGTGCCCGCAGCAGCGGCGCCAACGTCGGTGAACTTGCCTTTGCCGTGCAACTCGTCGAGCAGCGATTCGAATTCGTGATCGCTGATCAGATCGCTGCCGGCAGCGGCGGCCGCCGGTGCGGCAGGCGCAACCGGTGCCGAGGCGATCGCCGACTCCAGCGCTTCAACGGCAAAGTTGCCCTTGCCGTGCAACTGATCGAGCAGTGCTTCGAATTCGTCGTCGGTGATGTCCGAGCTGTCGCCCGCCGCCGGTGCCGCTGGAGCGGCCGCTGCCGGTGCGACGGCGTCTGGCGCGAACTGGCCTTTGCCGTGCAGCTGATCGAGCAACGACTCGAATTCAGCGTCGGTGATTTCATCGCTGGCGGCCGCATCGGCAGCCGGCGCAGGTGCAACAGCAACCGGGGCTTCGGCCTCGGCCTTGACGGCGTTCAGCGAATCCAGCAGCTGTTCAAATTCGTTATCGGTGATGTCGCCCGAATCGCTCGAATCGCCTTCGACGACCAGTTCTTCGATCATCTCGGCCACTGGCGAAGCCGGTGCTTCGTCGGCCGTTTGCGGTTCGGCCAGACGCGCCAGCGCGGCCAGCAGTTCCGGGGTTGCAGCAGTGATCGGTGCACGTTCACGGACTTCGCTGAACATGCTGTTCACCGCGTCCAGTGCTTCAAGCACCACGTCCATCAGTTCTGCATCAACGCGACGCTCACCCTTGCGCAGGATGTCGAACACGTTTTCGGCGATGTGACAGCACTCCACCAGCTCGTTGAGCTGAAGGAAGCCGGCGCCCCCTTTTACAGTGTGGAAACCGCGAAAAATTGCGTTGAGCAGATCTGCGTCATCCGGGCGGCTTTCCAGCTCGACCAATTGCTCGGACAGTTGCTCAAGAATCTCGCCGGCCTCAACCAGGAAATCCTGAAGGATCTCTTCATCGGCGCCGAAGCTCATTAATGGGGTGCTCCTACAGGTCTAAAAACCCAAAAAACCTAAAATTCCAAAACTCTAGAATCCGAGGCTGGATAACAAATCGTCCACATCGTCCTGACCGGACACAACGTCTTCTCGTTTATCGGCATGAATCTGCGGACCTTCACCCTGCGAGAGATGTTTTTGTGGATCTTTTTCTGCAAGCATCGCGGCACGGTCGTGTTCGATGCCCGCAAAGCGGTCAACCTGACTGGCCATGAGGACGAGTTTGAGCAAATTGCTTTCGACTTCGGTGACCAGTTGGGTCACACGCTTGATCACCTGACCTGTGAGGTCCTGGTAATCCTGAGCCAGCAGGATGTCGTTGAGGTTGCTCGACACCGCACGGTTGTCCGTGCTGCTGCGTGACAGAAAACCGTCGACCCGGCGCGCCAGTTCGCGGAACTCTTCAGCTCCGACTTCACGACGCATGAAGCGGCCCCAATCGGTGCTCAGCGCCTGGGCTTCTTCAGCCAGGCCATTGACCACCGGGGTGGCGCTTTCCACCAGATCCATGGTGCGGTTGGCCGCGGCTTCGGTCAGCTTGACCACATAGCCCAGGCGTTCGGTGGCGTCGGTGATTTGCGACACTTCCTCGGCCTGCGGCATGTGCGGATCGATCTGGAAATTGACGATCGCACTGTGCAGTTCGCGTGTGAGCTTGCCCACTTCCTGATACAGGCCGCGGTCACGGGTCTGATTGAGCTCATGGATCAGTTGCACAGCGTCGCCGAACCTGCCTTTTTCAAGGCTCTCGACCAGTTCGACCGCGTGTTTTTTCAGGGTCGACTCGAAATCGCCCTGTGAAGATTCGTTATGCTCCATAGCTCCCCCGCGCGTCATCAGCCGATGCGTTCGAAAATCTTCTCGATTTTGTCTTTCAACGCCTGAGCCGTGAAAGGTTTGACCACGTAGCCGTTCACACCGGCCTGAGCGGCCTCGATGATTTGCTCGCGCTTGGCTTCAGCGGTCACCATCAGCACCGGCAGATGCTTGAGTTTTTCATCGGCACGCACGTGGCGCAGCAAGTCGATACCGGTCATGCCCGGCATGTTCCAGTCCGTTACCAGAAAGTCGATGCTGCCGCTGTTGAGTACCGGAATGGCGGTAGTGCCATCGTCGGCCTCGACGGTGTTGGTGAACCCGAGATCGCGCAGCAGGTTCTTGATGATCCGCCGCATCGTTGAGAAGTCATCAACGATGAGGATTTTCATGTCTTTGTTCAATTCGACCTCCAAGCAGTCTTAAACGCGCCCAGCACCTGGACGCGCCACTTCAATCAATCGGCGCAGCACTCGAAGACTGTCTGGAGCACAACAGAGCAAGACCGGTGCCGTTCTCACCGCACCAGCCTCGTTCGCAGTGTCCCCACACTGCCTTCAGCGCGCTCGCCACTCCCCCAAACGCCCCCGCAAACGGGCCGCGCACTGGCTGTGTAACTGGCTGACCCGCGATTCACTGACGCCAAGGACTTCACCGATCTCCTTGAGGTTCAGCTCTTCGTCGTAGTACAGCGCCAACACCAGTCGCTCACGCTCCGGCAAATTGGCAATCGCGTCCGCCAGCGCCGCCTGGAAGCGTTCATCTTCCAGATCGCGTGACGGCTCAAGATGAGCACTGGCGCCATCCTCGTGCAGCCCTTCGTGTTCGCCGTCCTGCAACAGGTCGTCGAAACTGAACAGCCGGCTGCCCAGGGTGTCATTCAAAATCCCGTAGTAATCGTCGAGACTCAATTGGAGTTCGGCCGCAACCTCGTGATCTTTAGCGTCACGGCCGGTTTTAGCTTCAATTGAGCGAATGGCATCGCTGACCATACGGGTATTGCGGTGAACCGAGCGCGGTGCCCAATCCCCTTTGCGCACTTCATCGAGCATCGCGCCGCGGATCCGGATGCCCGCGTACGTTTCGAAACTGGCGCCTTTGCTGGCGTCATATTTGGTCGAGACTTCGAGCAGGCCGATCATCCCGGCCTGAATCAGGTCTTCAACCTGCACACTCGCCGGCAAGCGCGCCAGCAAGTGATAGGCAATGCGCTTGACCAGTGGCGCGTAACGCTCGATCAACTCGTACTGCGCGTCACGTGCCGACTTCTTGTAGTAGTTCATACCGCTCGCGGTCATAACACAGGCCCTGCTGTTTGCTGCACGAGGCGCTCGACGAAAAACTCAAGGTGGCCGCGCGGGTTGGCAGGCAGCGGCCAGGTATCGACCTTCTGCGCGATCGCCTTGAACGCCAGCGCGCACTTGGAACGCGGAAAGGCTTCATAGACCGCTCGCTGCTTCTGCACTGCCTTGCGCACGCTTTCGTCGTACGGCACGGCGCCGACGTATTGTAAGGCGACGTCGAGGAAGCGATCCGTGACCTTGGTCAACTTGGCGAACAGGTTGCGCCCTTCCTGCGGGCTCTGCGCCATGTTGGCCAGCACCCGGAAGCGGTTCATGCCGTAGTCGCGGTTGAGCAGTTTGATCAGCGCGTAGGCGTCGGTGATCGAGGTCGGCTCGTCGCAGACCACCAGCAACACTTCCTGCGCGGCGCGGACAAAACTGACTACCGAGTCACCGATACCCGCAGCGGTGTCGATCACCAGCACATCGAGATTGTCGCCGATGTCGCTGAAGGCCTGAATCAGACCGGCATGTTGCGCCGGGCTCAGGTGCACCATGCTTTGGGTGCCGGAAGCGGCCGGCACGATGCGGATCCCGCCGGGTCCCTGCAACAGCACGTCGCGCAGCTCACAGCGGCCTTCGATCACATCGGCCAGAGTACGTTTGGGGGTCAGTCCCAGCAGAACGTCGACGTTCGCCAGCCCCAGATCGGCGTCCAGCAGCATGACCCGACGGCCAAGCTCTGCCAGCGCCAGAGACAAGTTCACTGACACGTTAGTCTTGCCGACGCCACCTTTGCCGCCGGTCACCGCGATCACCTGTACGGGATGCATGCTGCCCATGTTATTTCTTTACCTTGTCTTGCATAGACGGAGGCCACATTACTGGCTGCGCGTTCTCAACCGGAACAATGCATGGCAGACCATCGATGTAGGTACAAAAACGGTTCATTACCTCAGCCAACCTGCTTGGTCGGGCTGTGGTAGATATCAGCGAACATGTCAGCCATGGCTTCTTCGCTGGGTTCTTCCTGCATTTGCACGCTGACGGCGCGGCTGACCAGTTGATGACGGCGCGGCAGATGCAAATCATCCGGAATCCGTGGGCCATCGGTCAGGTACGCGACCGGCAGTTCATGACTGATCGCCAGGCTCAACACTTCGCCAAGGCTGGCCGTCTCATCCAGTTTAGTCAGGATGCAGCCGGCTAGCCCGCAACGCTTGTAACTGTGGTACGCGGCGGTTAGAACCTGTTTCTGGCTGGTGGTTGCCAGCACCAGATAATTTTTTGAACGGATGCCACGCCCGGCCAGACTTTCCAGTTGCATGCGCAGGGCCGGATCGCTGGCCTGCAAGCCGGCGGTATCGATCAGCACCACGCGCTTGCGCAGCAGCGGGTCGAGCGCCTGCACCAGCGACTGGCCCGGATCGAAGTGGGTCACCGGCACATTGAGAATGCGGCCCAGGGTCTTCAGTTGTTCCTGGGCACCGATACGGAAACTGTCCATGCTGACCAGCGCCACGTTCTGCGCGCCGTACTTGAGCACGTAGCGCGCCGCGAGTTTGGCCAGGGTGGTGGTCTTGCCCATGCCGGCCGGGCCGACCATGGCAATCACCCCGCCCTCTTCCAGCGGCTCGACTTCCGGGACGGCAATCATCCGCGCCAGATGCGCAAGCAGCATGCGCCAGGCCTGACGTGGTTCTTCAATATCGGTGATCATCGCCAGCAGATCGCGCGACAACGGCCCGGACAGACCGATTCGCTGCAGACGGCGATACAGATTGGCTTGTGCCGGACGGCTGCCTTGCAGCTGATTCCAGGCCAGCGTGCCGAGCTGCACTTCCATCAGCTCACGCAAACTGTTCAATTCGAAACGCATCGAATCCAGCGCACGCGGATCGATGCCCGCGGACGACTGGGCAGGCGCGGGCGCCGGACGCGCCGGGGCGGCGTAAGTCGGTTCGCTCAACGGCTCGGCAGCGGTCAGCGGCAGGCCGGCCGTCAACGGCAGCCCGGCGAACAACTGGCGATTGGTGTTGCCGTCGGCTTCGCCACGCAGGCTCAGTTCGGCCTGGGCGGTCACGATGCGCGACTGGGTCTTGCGCAGCTCGTCCTCGAGTTCCATGTTCGGAACCCGTGGCGCCAGCGCCGACAATTTGTAATCCAGCGCCGCCGTCAGCTCGACGCCGCCGGCAATGCGGCGGTTGCCAATGATGGCGGCATCAGCGCCCAGCTCATCACGAACCAGCTTCATGGCCTGACGCATATCGGCGGCGAAAAAACGCTTAACTTGCATAAACCACTACCTCAGCCGTTGGGCCCTACTGTCGCAACGATGGTCACTTGCTTGTTGTCCGGAATTTCCTGGTAGGCCAGCACGTGCAGCCCTGGAACTGCGAGGCGGCCGAAACGCGAAAGCATCGCGCGGATCGGGCCTGCTACCAACAGGATCACCGGCTGACCTTGCATTTCCTGGCGCTGCGCCGCTTCGATAAGCGAACGTTGCAGCTTCTCGGCCATGCTTGGCTCCAGCAGAACGCCCTCTTCCGAGCCTTGTCCTGCCTTCTGCAGACTATTGAGCAATATTTGTTCCAACCTTGGTTCCAGAGTGATCACAGGCAGCTCGGAGTCAGTGCCTACAATGCTTTGGACGATGGCGCGGGATACGCCGACGCGTACTGCGGCCACCAAGGCGGCGGTATCTTGACTCTTGGCGGCGTTGTTGGCGATAGCCTCGGCAATGCTGCGGATATCGCGCACAGGCACGTGTTCGGCGAGCAACGCCTGCAGCACTTTGAGCAACTGCGACAGCGAAACCACACCCGGCACCAGCTCTTCAGCCAGTTTCGGCGAGCTTTTGGCCAGCAATTGCATGAGTTGCTGCACTTCCTCGTGGCCGATCAGCTCGCTGGAGTGCTTGTACAGAATCTGGTTCAAGTGGGTCGCGACCACGGTACTGGCGTCGACCACGGTGTAACCGAGCGATTGCGCCTGGGCGCGCTGGCTGACTTCGATCCACACCGCCTCCAGGCCGAAAGCCGGATCTTTGGCGGTAATGCCGTTGAGCGTGCCGTAGACCTG
The DNA here is from genome assembly GCF_014200835.1 of Pseudomonas sp. JAI115. Taxonomy (NCBI): domain Bacteria; kingdom Pseudomonadati; phylum Pseudomonadota; class Gammaproteobacteria; order Pseudomonadales; family Pseudomonadaceae; genus Pseudomonas; species Pseudomonas sp. JAI115. The sequence continues at coordinate 461,901 of NZ_JACHCY010000002.1, read as the reverse complement.
CCCCGGGTTGATCGCCAGTTCGCGATCCGGGTAGATCTCGGCTTCGGCCAGAATCACCCCCATCAGGGTCAGGCGATAGGCGCTCGGCGCCAGATCGAGGTTGTCGCGAATGTGCACGGTCGGCATCAGGAAGCCCAGATCCTGCGAGAGCTTCTTGCGCACGCCCTTGATCCGCGCCAGCAACTGCCCGCCCTGATTGCGATCCACCAGCGGGATCAGGCGATAGCCGACTTCCAGGCCGATCATGTCGATCGGCGTCACGTCGTCCCAGCCCAGCTCCTTGGTTTCCATGGCGCGGGCCGGCGACGGCAGCAGCTCCTGCTGACGCTGAACCTCTTGCAGCGCCTGCATCTTGGCGACGTTCTGTTTTTTCCAGAACAGGTACGCGCCACCGGCCGCCAGCGCGGCCATGCTCAGGAACGAGAAGTGCGGCATGCCCGGCACCAAGCCCATGACCGCCATCAGACCGGCCGCCACCGCCAAGGCTTTGGGCGAAGCGAACATCTGCCGATTGATCTGTTTGCCCATGTCTTCCGAACCGGAAGCACGGGTCACCATGATCGCTGCCGCTGTCGATAACAACAGTGATGGCAATTGCGCCACCAAACCGTCACCGATGGTCAGCAAGGCGTACACCTTGCCCGCGTCGGCGAAGGTCATGTTGTGCTGGAAGATACCGACAGCCATACCGCCGATGAGGTTGATGAACAGAATCAGCAGACCGGCGATGGCGTCACCACGGACGAACTTGCTGGCACCGTCCATCGAACCGTAGAACTCGGCCTCTTGGGCCACTTCCTGACGGCGCGCCTTGGCCTGGTTCTGGTCGATCAGACCGGCGTTGAGGTCGGCGTCGATCGCCATTTGTTTGCCGGGCATCGCGTCGAGGGTGAAGCGTGCGCTCACCTCGGAAATCCGCCCGGCACCCTTGGTCACCACGACGAAGTTGATGATCATCAGGATCGCGAACACCACGATACCGACCACGTAGTTACCGCCGATCACCACCTCACCGAAGGCCTGAATCACCTTACCGGCAGCGGCGTGGCCGTCCTGACCGTGGAGCATCACCACCCGCGTCGAGGCCACGTTCAACGCCAACCGCAGCAGCGTCGCCACCAGCAGAATGGTCGGGAACACCGCGAAATCCAGCGGCCGCAGCGCATACACGCAGACCAGCAGGACGACGATCGACAGGGCGATGTTGAAGGTGAAAAACACGTCCAGCAGGAACGGCGGCACCGGCAACATCATCATCGCCAGCATGACCAGCAGCAACAACGGCACGCCCAGATTGCCTCGACTGAGGTCGGCAACATTCGAGCGAGCAGTGTTGAATAACTGAGAGCGATCCACCGGTTTTCCCCGTTCCTTTAAAGCAAACTTTTGACGCCCAAAGCAGGCGCACGGCGGCTACTGCAAGAAGCCTTCCAACTTTTGCCGGGGATTGAAATTGAGGTTTGCTTCAGGGAATTGTCTTGCCAGAAGCTGGGCGCCATGGAGCCGACCGCAAAACAGACGCAGACGGCTATCACCCTTAGCCCAGGTGAAAAAAATCAGAAAACCCGCGCACTCACGGATACCCGGCAGTCAAAATTTGCTCTGGATTAATCTCACCAAGGCGCAAATCGCGGCCCACCAGGTAGCGCGTACCCTTACGGATCTGCTTCCCTCCCACGTCGACAAGCGCCTCCTCAGAATCGCCCAAAGTCACGATTTCCTCAGGCTGATGAAAAGGATCTTCGGGGTATGCCTTCAACACAATCAGTGCCCAGACAAAGTAAATGTCCGGCACATCCTGCGGCTCGATCTTCCGCTCGACCTGCGGCTCGACCTCCCATCGAAAGTCCTGCCCACCCGTGACCTGTAACTGATCACCGACCATGTGAAATTGTGGTTTGTGATAACGCATCAGTAGGCCGGTGCCATTGCTCCCCCATGTATCGGAGTAGTTATTGGGCGAAGAGAAAACCCTGACCAACTCTTCAACAGTGCGAATGTTGCCAGCGGCACTATTGAATCGGTTGTAGAGGCTATGGTGGGCTACCCCGTCCAACCTTGGCGTGATCGCATTGATATACGAATCGAGATAGCCCGGCACATACGCATCGCTCATGTGCACGAAATGCGTGAAGTCCAACACCGCATTAAAAGTGAACGTGCAAGCGATATGATCGGACTCTTTCGCCACCGACCCGGAAACGAAATCAAACCTCATTCCTTCAAGCTTTCTGTAATTCTCTGGCATGACCTTCTCCTTGGCGAATGTTAAAGACAGGTCAGAAGGCGACTTGCCCGTGAAACCTGCCAAGGAACATGGAATAGCTGAATGCCCTGTGTGTCCACTGTCAGAACTAACAGGTAGAGGTCTTTTTCAGATAAACGGAAGGTCGCGGTCTTCTGAATTATCAGGAATCGCGCCGCAATGAACACAGATTGGCGGTATCACACAGATCCTCTGTGGGAGCGGGCTTGCTCGCGAAGAGGCCATCTACGACACCACAGAATCATGCGCAGCACCTTTAAACGCTGGCGTTTAAAAGACACCTCCAGACACGCCTTGCGGGCTACATATTCTTGCGCCATTGCCTACAGCTACGCCAGAATCCGCCGGCTTGTGCGCCTTGGGGTCGGGTTCTATTGTGGATCGGTCGCTGACGAATCAGCGATCGGGTCTCGCAGCCCGCTGATTTCTAGACGCACAACTTCCGTCCTCGTTTTATGGCGGCTGTACGTGGGAGACCTTTGGGTCTGCCGGTTCTAGAGTCCCGGTCTGCGACCCGCGTATGGCTGCCACCTCCCTTTCGTATCGCAGCGAAATGTGGCAGCTCCGTCGACTCTAGGAGCTTCACCATGATCAAACCAACACCCAACCCACCCGAAACCGACGCCACCTCCCCCTACGAATCCCTCGATTCAAAAAAGCTCCACGAAGCGGCTGACCGCGCCCTCGACCACTACCTCTGCTCGCCCGGCGCCACGCCCATTCAACGTAAAACCCGCTCGATGTACGCCGTGACCGCAGACTTCAGAAACGAAGAACTGCTGGCCGATGCCTGCGAAACACTCGCCTCGGCCAGAACCATCGCCAATGACTTCGCCCATCTGATACCGGCGTCGCAGCGCAGGACGCTGCTGGGCATCGCGCAACTGATCATGCTCGGCGAGCTGGCGGTGAACCGGGTGATGGATAATCTGCAGTTGCCGCAGTAGCAGGGATCTGTGACAAGCCCTGAGTGAGGCGTTGTGGCTGCTGACGTCTTCGCGGGCAAGCCCGCTCCCACAGGTTCGGCGTGTAGGCACAGGTTTGTGATCGACCCCAATCCCTGTGGGAGCGGGCTTGCTCGCGAAAGCGGCCTCACAGCCGACACATGTCTTCAGGCATAAAAAAACCGCCACCTCATTTAACCGGGCTGCGGTTTGTCGGCTCTTTTCTTCAGCCCACATGACCACTTGTCGGAAACCCGCCAGCACCTGTTAGATCTGACAGGTGCCTAATTCCTCCAACGCGCGCTCAATAACTCCGTCACCCAGCCCCCCGACCGGAGTTCGCCAAATGTCCAGCCAGCAACCCCCTCGAGCCCTCAGACCTCCGTATTTTCCGGCGCTGGTCAGCCTCAGCCCTGCCGAACACTATAACGGCGGCATACCCATCAGAGCCGTGGAAGGCGATCTGCAAGGCATCATTCCCGCCTGGCTGACCATGTCCGTTGGCGATCTGGCCGAGGTGTTCTGGGGCAATGACAGCGCGGCGGTCTGGAGCAAGACCCTAGAGCACGATGCCGAGCTCAACCAGGACCTGGTTTTCACCATTGCCAAGGGCCAGGTACTTGAGGGGGATGCCACGCCAGTGTTCTACCGGATCACGCGCAAGAACCAGGGCGCCCCGGAGGACTCGAAACCGGTCATGACCCTGCTGGTCAAACTCACGCGTCCCGGCGAGTACGATGACATTCCCGGCGATGACGGCCACTCCGATCTCAAGTTCTCCCTCTCTCATGACGAGGTCGATGAAAACCTGCCGCCCAGCGGGGTGACGATGCACATCGTGCCCTACCGCAACCTCACCCGATACGACCGCATTCTCGCCCGCTGGGGCAGCCAGCAAGAGGTGCATGTCGTTACGCCGGAACAGGCCCAGGACCCGATCAGAAACCCGATCGAGGTTGTCTTCAGCCGCGCCGTTATCGACGACGCCGGGGACGGTTATCGTGTCGCGGTGGTTTATCAAGTCATCGATCGCTGCGGTAACTTCCCGGACGAACGCGCGCCGTGGTCGGCGACGCGTCATATGCTGGTGGACCTGGGGGGCAATCGGCTGGACGAACCGCAGGTGCTGGTCAACGGCATTCCAACCGACAGCATCGACCTCGATCAGCTCGGGGATGAAGATGTGATCGCCCGCGTTTACATCACCAAGGACGATTTTGCGGTGGGCGACAAGGTGCTCCTGACCTGGATCGGCACCCCGGCGCAAGGCTCGCAGATCATCGTCGGGCCGCTGGAGAAAGAGGTGTCGTACGTACCCTTCCAACTCGATTTCCCCATCCCCAATGCCGCCGTCAAAGCCATCGCCAAAGGCGCCGCCTCGGTCGGCTATGTGCGCCGTCGCAGCGATGAAAGCGACCGCCGCTCAAAAAATGCCAGCGTCACCGTGATTGGCGACATCAGCCAGTTAGTCGCCCCCACCGTTGACGAGGCACCGGGCGGAACGTTGCCACCCGAAACGCTCTGGGCAACCGTGCAGATCCCTTGGTACCCCGGTCGCAACAGCAGCGACCTGCTCAACCTGATCTGGTGGGCCCAGGCGCCCGGTAACGACACCGTCTATTACGAAGATCCCCGCCCGGTCGGCAACGTAGCGGACAATCAGCCCGTCCTGCGCAGCGTGAGCAATGCCGAAATCCAGCGTTTCAACGGCCTGAACGTCAAGGTCTATTACGTCGTCACCAACAGCGAAACCGGGCTGTTGAGCGTTCGCGAGTCGCTGCCGTTCATGATGCAGGTCGGCGTGGCACTGCCGACGTTCGACCGGCCTGAAGTCGAGGGCGCAGATGCCAACGACGTGCTCGATCCGGACAACGTGCCACCCACCGGTGCCACGCTGGTGGTGCCGTACCTCGGCACCCGCGACAAAGATCGCGTGAGCTACCGTTGGCGCGGCTCCGCCAGCGGCGGCAGCATCAATAGTCATGTCGACCTGATCCCTGCCACCGCTGGCCGGCCTGTGCGAATTACCGTTGAGAAAAAATACGTGACCACCAACCTGAACGGTACGGTGGTTGCCGATTACAGCATTCAGCGGGCGGGCGAGACACTGGGGCATTCTCATGAGTTGACGTTGCGCATCGGGACGGCGCTGGGGGAGCTGCCGCCACCGTTCCTTGTAGCACCGGCCACCGATCCGATTGACGTATTGGCCTACCCGAACGGCGTGACGGTGCGTATCGAATTCCTTGAAGCATTGAGCGGCGACCAGGCACGCCTGGAGGAGGTCGATCCCCCAGCAGGCACGCCACCGTTTCCTTTGGTGGAGTTCAACAACAAGCGGGTGGATACAGTATTGAGCCCGGCGTTTCTGGCGGCGCGACATGGCAAGGTGATCGAATTGCGCTGGGATTTGAATCGCGATGGTGAACAAGCGGGTGAATCAGATGCGACCAAGGTCACTTTGCTGAAGATAGCGGATGAAGACCCGCGGTTACCCTCGCCGAAAATTCCACAGGCACCGGACGATAAAGTGCTGGATTTGAATTCTTTTGAAGGAAACGCTGAGGTGACCGTACGGCCATGGACAGGCATCAGCACTGATAACATTGTGCAACTAAAAATTTCGGGAAAAGACGACAACAATGACGACTGCACAATTCAGATATTGACCAACCACAAAATAACCGATACGGAAATAACCTCTGGAATAAAAGAAACACTGACTAGAGAAAAACTCACAACCCTTAAACATGACACCGAATTGAAATTACCCTTTGACGTATTGCCAGACACCACCAACAATTTGACGCCCATTATGTTTCCGACTTTGAGTTTAAAATTATTGAAAAACCCTTTAGTAACTTTAGAGGATTTCGAGACAGGCTCGGCTGGTGATAAACCTGTTGGTACAGTCATGGATTTCCCCAGCATGACGGTAACGGTAGTTGTGGGACATGTAAAAATCGAAACTCACGGCGATACTCATACCCCTCAGATAACATCCAAGCATTTATACCTTGCCCCCCGCACAACTATAAGACTCACACTAAAACATCCAGCAAAAAGCATACGATTCGGAATTGCCGACAATTTAAGAACCCCATCATCTTACAAATGCTATGAAGAAAACTTACAACTAGTCAAAGCCGAGTCCACACCACCATATGATGGACAAAATCAAATATGGGTTGACATCACTGAAACACCAAATAGAAAAATTAAATACATAGATATAACCGATGGAGGTGGCGACTCAATCCTAGACAACTTCTCAATGATCTATTGAGAAACTTCTCTCTTCCGGCATAAATCGCTGAGCACAACACATTTCGCCGTGCTCGGTGTGACGGCGAATCCGAAAGGTCCGATGGGATAGCTCCCGGAAACAGTCACGCGATCTTTTACTTCTTAAACTCAGGTGTTTAAAAGACACCTCCAGACACGCCTTGCGGGCTACACGTCCTTGCGTCATTGCCTACAGCTACGCCAGAATCCGCCGGCTTGTGCGCCTTGGGGTCGGGTTCTATTGTGGATCGGTCGCTGACGAATCAGCGATCGGGTTTAGCGATCCGATACCTTACAGACGCTCAATCCCCAGTCTCAATTGCAGGTTTGTCTATCTGCACTTGGCGTCATGGTGGCTGTGCGCGGGAGACCTTCGGGTCTACCCGGGGTTTCTGTGACCCGGATCGCTAACCTGCGTACAGCCGCCACCTTTACTTGTTTAGCGATGAGCCGTGGCGGCCAAATCAACCACGGAGCTTCACCATGATCAAACCAACACCCAACCCACCCGAAACCGACGCCACCTCCCCCTACGAATCCCTCGATTCAAAAAAGCTCCACGAAGCGGCTGACCGCGCCCTCGACCACTACCTCTGCTCGCCCGGCGCCACGCCCATTCAACGCAAAACCCGCTCGATGTATGCCGTGACCGCAGACTTCAAAAACGAAGAACTGCTGGCCGATGCCTGCGAAACACTCGCTTCAGCCAGAACCATCGCCAATGACTTCGCCCACCTCATACCGGCGTCGCAGCGCAGGACTCTGTTGGGCATCGCGCAACTGATCATACTTGGCGAGCTGGCGGTGAATCGGGCGCTGGATAATCTGCAGTTGCCGGGCTAAGAAGGCAGGCAAGAACCTGTGGCGAGGGGATTCATCCCCGATCGGTTGCGCAGCAGCCGTAAACCCTGAACTCGCGGTATTTCTGAAAATTTGCAGTGACAGGATTTGGGTCTGCTGCGCAGCCCAGCGGGAGCAAGCTCCCTCGCCACAGTGACTGCGGCAGGAGCCGACGTTTCATTGGGTCAGGCGGGGGAGCTGGCGGTGAATCGGGCGCTGGATAATCTGGAATTACCGGGCTAAGAAGGCAGGCAAGAACCTGTGGCGAGGGAGCTTGCTCCCGCTCGGCTGCGCAGCAGTCGTAAAACCTGAACTCGCGGTATTTCTGAAAGATTGAAGTCTGGGGCCGCTGTGCAGCCCATCGGGGATAAATCCCCTCACCACAATGACCGCGGCAGGAGCCGAAATATCTTTGGGTCAGGCATAAAAAACCGCCACCCCGTTCAATCGGGATGGCGGTTTTTATTGCGTTACCGTCCAGTCAGGAATCGCGGCGCAGATCCGGCGGGATCGGCAGATCGTCTTTCAGTGGATCCGGGCGTTTGCCCTTGCCGGCGCGGTACTGGCGGATCTGGTAGACGTAGGCCAATACTTGGGCGACCGCCAGGTACAGGCCGCCGGGGATTTCCTGCTCGAGTTCGGTGGAGTAGTAGATCGAGCGCGCCAGCCCCGGCGATTCGAGGAGCATGACGTTGTTGGCGACGGCGATTTCGCGGATCTTCAGCGCGAGGAAGTCGCTGCCCTTGGCCAGCAGCACCGGCGCGCCGCCCTTCTCCGAGTCGTACTTGAGCGCGACGGCGTAGTGAGTTGGGTTGGTGATGACCACGTCGGCGTCGGGAATCGCCGCCATCATCCGCCGCTGCGACATCTCGCGCTGGGTCTGACGAATGCGCTGCTTGACCTCCGGCCGGCCTTCCTGATCCTTGTGCTCGTCGCGCACTTCCTGCTTGGTCATCAGCAGTTTCTTGTGCGCTTCCCAGAGCTGCACCGGCACATCGACGGCGGCGATGATGATCAGGCCGCAGGCCAGCCACAACGTACTCCAGCCGACCAGCGTGACACTGTGAATGATCGCCATTTCGAGCGGCTCGTGGGCGATCCGCAAGAAATCATCGACATCCGCCGACAACACCACCAACGCCACCCCCAGGGTGATCAGAAATTTGGCCAGCGCCTTGAGCAGCTCGACCACAGCCTTGAACGAGAACATCCGCTTCAGGCCCGCGGCCGGGTTCATCCGGCTGAATTTGGGCGCCATGGAGCCGGCCGCAAACAGCCAGCCACCGAGGGAGATCGGCCCGATCAACGCCGCCAGCAACAGGGTGATCATGATCGGCTGGATCGCCAACAGCGCCATCTGGCCTGACTGCAACAGGAACCTGCCCATAGCGCCCTGATCCATGATCACCTCGCGCGAGAGAGTGAAGTTCAGGCGCATCAGCTCCATCAGGTCTTCGGCCAGCATGCCGCCGAACACCAGCAGCGCACCGGCACCGGCCATCATCACGGCGAGGGTGTTGAGCTCTTTGGAACGGGCAATCTCACCCTTCTCACGGGAGTCTTTTTTGCGTTTGTCCGTGGGGTCTTCTGTTTTGTCCTGACCGCTTTCGCTCTCTGCCATGGCTCAGCGCGCCCGTGCCAGTTCGCGTAACAACTGCAAGGCCTCGGAGGCCAGCGGTTGATACTGATTGAGGATGTCCGCCAGACCGACCCAGACGATGAACAGGCCCAGCACCAGAGTCAGCGGGAAACCGATGGAGAAAATGTTCAACTGCGGCGCGGCGCGGGTCATCACGCCGAAGGCGATGTTGACCACCAGCAGCGCGGTGACCGCCGGCAGCACCAGCAACAACGCCGCCCCGAGAACCCAGCCAAGCTTGCCGGCCAGCTCCCAGTATTGCGCCGTCATCAATCCGCCGCCGACCGGCAGCGTGGTGAAGCTTTCGGTGAGCACTTCGAAGACCACCAAGTGGCCGTTCATCGACAGGAACAGCAAGGTCACCAGCATGGTGAAGAACTGCCCGATCACCGCCACCGAGACACCGTTGGCCGGGTCGACCATCGAGGCGAAGCCCATGCCCATCTGGATCGCGACAATCTGCCCGGCCACGGCAAATGCCTGGAAAAACAGTTGCAGGGAAAATCCCAGCACCGCACCGACCAGAATCTGCTCGGCAATCAGCAACCAGCCGCTGAGAGCAAGCGGACTGACGTCCGGCATCGGCGGCAGCCCCGGGGCAATGCACACGGTGATGGCCACGGCGAAATACAGGCGTATTCGCCGCGACACCAACGTGGTGCCGAACACCGGCATGACCATCAGCATCGAGGCGACGCGAAACAGTGGCAACATGAACGACGCCACCCAGGTACTGATCTGGGTGTCGGTCAGCTGAAGCAGCGATTGCATGGCTTAGCCGATGACCATCGGAATGTTTTTGTACAACTGAATGATGTATTCCATGAACGTCTGCACGATCCACGGGCCGGCGACGATCAGCGTCACCAGCATCACCAGCAGACGTGGCAGGAAGCTCAGGGTCTGTTCGTTGATCTGCGTCGCCGCCTGAAACATCGCCACCAGCAAGCCAACCAACAGGCTCGGCACCACCAGAATCGCGACCATCAGAGTGGTCAGCCACAGCGCTTCACGAAAGATATCGACCGCAACTTCCGGCGTCATGGCGAGACACCTCCGAAACTGCTGGCCAGGGTGCCGATAATCAGCGCCCAGCCATCCACCAGCACGAACAGCATGATCTTGAACGGCAGTGAAATGATCAGCGGCGAGAGCATCATCATACCCATCGCCATCAGCACACTGGCCACGACCAGGTCGATGATCAGGAACGGGATGAAGATCATGAAGCCGATCTGGAAGGCGGTTTTAAGCTCGGAGGTGACAAACGCCGGCACCAGAATGGTCAGCGGCGCCTGATCCGGGGTGGCAATGTCAGTGCGCTTGGACAGACGCATGAACAGCTCCAGATCGCTGGTGCGGGTCTGGGCGAGCATGAAGTCCTTGATCGGTACCTGAGCCTTTTCCACCGCTTGCTGGGCGGTGAGTTTTTCCGCCAGATACGGCTGCAGCGCATCGTTGTTCACCCGGTCGAACACCGGGGCCATGATGAACATGGTGAGGAACAGCGCCATGCCGGTGAGAATCTGGTTCGATGGCGTCTGCTGCAGGCCGAGGGCCTGACGCAGGATCGAGAAGACGATGATGATCCGGGTGAAACTGGTCATCAGAATCACGGCCGCCGGAATGAAGCTCAGGGCGGTCATGATCAGCAGGATCTGCAGGCTGACCGAATACTCCTGCGCGCCGTCGGCGTTGGTGCCCAGCGTGATCGCCGGAATCGACAACGGGTCGGCGGCGAACGCCAGCGGCGCGGCCAGCATCAAGGCCAGCGTCAAGACGATGCGTAGCGCACCCATTACTTCTTATCCTTCTGATCCTTGCCGAGAATCTTCAGCAGATGCTGGGCAAATTCCGGGGTCGCTTTTTCGCTGCTGCTCGGCACTTGCACCGGCTCCTTGAGCACGTGCAGCGCAGTGATGGTGCCGGGGCTGAGGCCGAGCAGAATCTGCTCGTTGCCGACCTGCACCAGCATCAACCGGTCACGCGGACCGAGCGCACGGGAGCCGATCAGCTCGATCACCTGGCCCTTGCCCGCCGGCCCTGCCTGCTGCACCCGGCGCAGCAGCCAGGCGAGGAAGAAGATCAAGCCCAGCACCAGTAAGAGACCGAACACCAGTTGCGTCAGTTGCCCGGCCACGCCGCTGCTGACCATCGGCGCGGTGGCAGCAGGCACGGTCGTCGCCGTCGACGGCTCGGCGGCCAGCACGCTCAATGGCAGTGCCAGCAAAGCCCAGAGAAAGCGTTTCACTCAGCGCAGCTTCTTGATGCGTTCGCTTGGGCTGATCACGTCGGTCAGGCGGATGCCGAACTTCTCGTTGACCACCACCACTTCACCGTGCGCGATCAGCGTGCCGTTGACCAGCACGTCCAGCGGCTCGCCGGCCAGACGATCGAGCTCGATCACCGAACCCTGGTTCAGTTGCAGCAGGTTGCGGATATTGATGTCGGTGCTGCCCACTTCCATCGAGATCGACACCGGGATGTCGAGGATCACGTCCAGGTTCGGACCGTCCAGCGTCACCGGATCGTTGTTCTTCGGCACGCTGCCGAACTCTTCCATCGGCAGACGGTTGGAGCTTGCGGCGCCAGCGTCGGCGGCCAGCAGCGCGTCGATGTCAGCCTGGCTGCCATCACCGGTCTCTTCCAGGGCCGCAGCCCATTCGTCGGCCAGTGCCTGATCGTCCTGGGCGTTCATTTCGTCGTTCATCATGTGTCCTCGGCGGGCAACAATTCAGTTAAATGCGTGGGGGAAAAGCGCCGCTTCAGCGGCGCTCGATCGGCTCAATCACCTGCAACGCGAGGTTGCCTTTGTGCGAGCCCATCTTGACCTTGAAGGCCGGTACGCCGTTGGCGCGCATGATCATGTCTTCCGGCATCTCGACCGGGATCACATCCCCCGGCTGCATGTGCAGGATGTCGCGCAGCTTCAACTGGCGGCGGGCCACGGTGGCGCCGATCGGCACGTCGACATCGAGCACGTCCTGACGCAGGGCATTGACCCAGCGCTCGTCCTGATCGTCGAGGTCCGACTGGAAACCGGCATCGAGCATTTCGCGTACCGGCTCGATCATCGAGTACGGCATGGTCACGTGCAGGTCACCGCCACCACCATCGAGTTCGATGTGGAAGGTGGAGACCACGATCGCTTCGCTCGGGCCGACGATGTTGGCCATCGCCGGGTTCACTTCCGAGTTGATGTACTCGAAATTGACTTCCATGATCGCCTGCCAGGCTTCCTTCAGATCGACGAACGCCTGCTCCAGCACCATGCGCACCACACGCAGTTCGGTCGGGGTGAACTCACGCCCTTCGATCTTGGCGTGACGGCCGTCGCCGCCGAAGAAGTTGTCCACCAGTTTGAACACCAGTTTGGCGTCGAGGATGAACAGCGCGGTGCCGCGCAACGGTTTGATCTTGACCAGGTTGAGGCTGGTCGGCACGTACAGCGAGTGCACGTATTCGCCGAACTTCATCACCTGGACGCCACCGACGGCAACGTCCGCCGAGCGGCGCAGCATGTTGAACATGCTGATGCGGGTGTAACGGGCAAAACGCTCGTTGATCATCTCCAGAGTCGGCATGCGTCCACGGACGATGCGATCCTGGCTGGTCAGGTCGTAGCTTTTGACACTGCCGGGTTCGGCAGCGTTATCGGTCTGTACCAGACCATCGTCGACGCCATGCAACAGCGCGTCGATTTCATCCTGGGACAGCAGATCCTGCACGGCCATGTCGTGTTCCTACTGCAGTACGAAATTAGTGAAAAGCAACTGTTCGATCACCACTTTGCCCAGCTCTTTCTGCGCCACTTCCTGGACGCTGGCGGTAGCCTTCTGGCGCAACATCTCCTGCCCGACCGGGGTCGCCAGCGTGGCGAAATCCTGACCGGAGAAGAGCATCACCAGGTTGTTGCGGATCACCGGCATGTGCACTTTGAGCGCTTCCAGATCGGCCTGGTTACGCGCCAGCATGGTGATGCTCACCTGCATGTAGCGCTGACGGCCGTTCTGGTTGTAGTTGGCGACAAACGCCGGCGCCATCGGCTCGAAGATCGCCGGTTGCTTGCCGACCGGCGCAGCCTCGGCCGCTGCGGCAGGCTTGCTCTGAGCGCTGTGCATGAAGTACCAGGTCGCGCCCACGGACACACCGATCGCCAGCAGCAGAGCCACTACGATCAGGATGATCATCTTGAGTTTGCCTTTGGTCGCGGGGTCTTTTACAGCTGCTGCTTCGCTCTTCGCCATGCCAATAATCCGTCACTAATCGGGTTTTCACAGTCGCACGGCAAGGCAAGAGCAAGTGTTATGCCAGAAGTGTCGGAGGTAACGCTAAAGTCAAAAGCCACCCTCACCCCAGCCCTCTCCCGGAGGGAGAGGGGGCTGACCGAGGTGTCAGGCGTCAAACATCGACCTGAAAGACCGAGTCGATTATGGATTCACAGCGCAAGTATCCGGTCGGCGTACTTCGCGAGCATCCCCCAATCGGTCCCCTCTCCCTGTGGGAGAGGGCTAGGGTGAGGGGCTCTTGATTTTGCTCAGGCGTAATAGTCGACGGCGCTGCTGCCGATCACGCTGGTGGTTTGCGCAACGGCTTCAGCCACCGCTGCCGGCGCCAATTCTTCTTCCGCCGAATCCAGTCGACCACCCGCAGCGCTGGTGCGACCGCTCTGGCCTTGCTGCGCCTGTTCCTGACCCTGACCCTGCCAGCCACGGCTCTGATCGGAGACATTGACGTCGACCTGGCCCATGCCCTGCTGGGTGAACATGTCACGCAAGCGATGCATCTGACCGTCGAGCGCTTCGCGCACGCTTGGGTGCGCGCTCATGAAGGTCACCTGGGTCTGCTGATCCGGCACCATGTTGACCCGGATATCCAGACGCCCGAGTTCCGCCGGCTGCAATTGAATATCCGCCGCCTTCAGGTTGGCGCTGGACAGGTACATGACGCGGTTGACGATTTCTTCGGTCCAGCCGCTCTGATGCATGGCGATCGGTTGATTCACCGGCACCGCGTTCGCGGTTTTCGGAGTGGCCGCCTGAGTCAGCGCCGCCAGACGGTTGGCGAAATCATCGACACGGGTGTCGCTGGTAGCAGCCTTCAGATCTTTCAGGCCATCGTCGATCAGGCCGCTGAAGGCCTTTTCACCATTCTGACTGGTGCTGTCCTTGTCGGCCTGCACGTCGAGCATGCTCGCCATGCCGGCAGCGAAGTTCTGCGCCGCAGTCAATTCACCGTCGGCCTGAGCCTGGGCCGGCGTAGCTTTGGGTTGGGCCTGGCTGCTGGCGGAAATGTGCCCGCCCTGCTCCATCGCCATACGCAGCGCCGGCAACGAGTCGAGTGGATCGGCCGCCGGGTCGAACGCGCTATCGGTTGATGCCGCCGGATCTTTGACCACGGCTGGCGCCAAGGTGGCGGCCACGACCGGAGTTTCGGTTTTGGCCGGTTCCGGTGTTGCAGCGACTGGCGCTGCCACCACCGGCGCGGTCACCAGCGGCTGCACGGTTTGCGCCAGTGCCGGATCCAGCGCCGGATCCACCGGGGTGGTGTCGGCCACTGGCGTCTGCGCGCTGTCGGCAGCAGCATCGGCGGCGGCCTTGTCAGCGGCGGCCTGATCATCGGTGGTGGTCGACGCGGTCTTGTCGGCAGGCAAGGCATTGCCGCTATCGGCAACGGTCTGTTGCGTGGCGGCAGACTTATCCTTGGCGAAATCTTTCTTGTCGCTGTTGTCGGCAACCTTGTCGCGCGCCGGTTTCAACGAACTGTCAGCGTTCGCAAGAGTCTTTTTCGGGCCTTGATCGGCGAACACCTGAGCGAAGCTTGAGGCCTTGTCCCCGGTGTCTGCGGCCATGAACGGCGTTTTCGCGGCGGCGGCTTGCGCCTTGGCCTGGGCGGCAGATTGAAGAAGAACATTGGGGGTCGCAGGCATGACACGGTCTCCGCTGCACTGGGATCGTAGGTACAGTTGACGGGGATTATTGCAAGTGTCGGGCCAGTTTTGTCCGGCGCTTGCGAAAAGCGCCGGACGGCAGGGTTCAATGGGTCAGGGCGTGCTGGCGTTCGTCTTCGTAGACAGGACGGACTTCCGCGAATTCGCAACTGATGTCGGCCACCAGTTTGACGATTTCCGCAGGGCTTTTGCCTTTGGCATCCGCCTCCAGCTCCTGACAGAGCGTCGCCAACCGGACAGCCCCCATGTTGCTGGCGCTGCCCTTGAAACTATGGGCGACCTCGGCCAACACCTTGGCGTCGGCGGTCTTTTGCAATTGATGCAAGCGACTTTCAGAATCGGTCAGGAAGGTATCCAGCAAATCCGGATAGCTGTCTTCCATCACTTCGCGCAACGCATCGAGTACTTCGCGATCCACATGTTGGTCAGTCACTTGTTCACTCCTTGATCAAGAATCGGCGAATTATGCCTCAACCCTCCCAGAAAAACTCCACGCAAGCACTGCGACCTTCGTCCGACCAACTGGCGTTATGCCCTAACTGGCGGATCAGACTGACCCCGCGCCCCGACAGACGGACACCATCCAGCGGCCGCTCCATCACCCGCGCCACGTCAAAACCCTTGCCGCTGTCCTCGACGCGGATCACCAGACAACCCCCGGCACCTTGCGGCTTCACCTGCAGATGCACGCGCACATAACCGTCCTGCAGGGCTTCGAGCCGCTCGTTGCGCTGCTCATAGTAACGAGCGAAGCCACTGGCATCACGCTTCAGGCTGGAATCCAGGCCAAGAACACCGTGCTCCAGCGCGTTGGAGTACAGCTCGGCGAGCACGCTGTAGATCGCCCCGCCCTGGGTGCGCAAACCGTGCACTTCCTGCAACAACTGCAGCAGATACGGCAAAGGATTGAAGCGTTTGAGCGTCGCCCCGCGAAACTCGAAACCTACCGACCAATCCAGCGGACAGGATTGACCACTGTCGGAATACACCGGTGCCGACGGCATCACTTGCGCCGCCTCCAGCAAGCTGATCTCGACCATGCTCACATCGTCGCGGGGCTCGCCGCGAAAGGCGTGCAAAGCCTGCTCGATCTCGGCGAACAGGTTGTCCGGCTCGCGATTGGCGGCGAACAGTTGTTGCAAACGCTCGACACCGAACAAGCGATCGTCGGCGTCAGTGGTATCGATCACCCCGTCCGACAGCAGAAACACCCGGTCACCCACGGCCATGGCCTGTACTTCGGTGCGATCATCAAACGCTTGCGGACTGAGCACCCCCAGCGGCAAATGGCGCGCCGCCAACGGCACACGTTCGCCGGTGGCAATCCGATGCAGATAACCGTCAGGCATGCCGCCGTTCCACACCTCTACCGAACGCCGCTGAAAACTCAGACAAAGCATGGTCGCGCAGCAGAACATGTCCACCGGCAGAATGCGCTTGAGCTTGGCGTTCATCTCGCGCAGGGTTTCAGCCAGGCCGTAGCCCTTGGCGGTCATGCCGTAGAACACTTCGGCCAGCGGCATCGCTCCCACTGCTGCTGGCAGACCATGGCCGGTAAAATCACCGAGCAGCACATGCATGTCGCCGGCCGGGGTATAGGCCGCCAGCAGCAGGTCGCCGTTGAACAACGCATAGGGCGATTGCAGATAACGAATATTCGGTGCACTCAGGCAACCCGAATGCGCGACCTTGTCGAAAACGGCTTTGGCCACGCGCTGTTCGTTGAGCAGGTAATCGTGATGTCTGGCGATCAGGTCGCGCTGTTGCAGCACCGTGGCCTGCAAGCGGCGCAAGCGATCCATCGCCTTGATTTTGGCGGCGAGGATCACCTGGTTGTAGGGCTTCGCCAGAAAGTCGTCGCCCCCCGCCTCCAGACAACGGGCCAGCGCTTCACTTTCGGTCAGCGAAGTCAGAAAGATGATCGGCACCAGGGTTTCCCCCGCCAGCGCCTTGATCTGCCGCGCCGCTTCGAAGCCGTCCATCACCGGCATCATCGCGTCCATCAGCACCAGATGCGGTGGCTGACGCTTGAATACCTCGAGCGCTTCGGCGCCATTGGCGGCGGTCAGCACTTCATGGCCCTGACGGCGGACGATGGTCGACAACAGCAGCCGGTCGGCGGCACTGTCTTCGGCGATCAGGATCGTCAGCGGCTCTTGCGCCTGCATGGCCGTCAACTGATGTCGAACAGTTTGTCGAAGTTGGAGATGGCGAGGATCTTGCGCACGTCGGAGTTGCTGTTGATCACGCGTACATCCGAGTCGTCGCCGCCGGCGTGATCGCGCAACAGGAGCAGCATGCCCAGCGCGGAGCTGTCGAGGTAG
Source organism: Pseudomonas sp. JAI115 (assembly GCF_014200835.1). Classification (NCBI taxonomy): domain Bacteria; kingdom Pseudomonadati; phylum Pseudomonadota; class Gammaproteobacteria; order Pseudomonadales; family Pseudomonadaceae; genus Pseudomonas; species Pseudomonas sp. JAI115. The sequence goes on along the minus strand of NZ_JACHCY010000002.1, from coordinate 444,653 downwards.
GTGGCATCTTTCAGATCAACCACGATGGAGTCAGGTTTTCGGTTAAGCCGCTCATAGGACTCGCGAAATTCCTGATGGCGCCCAAAATCGAACCGCCCCCTGACCGAAATCGTCAGTTTTTGACCATCCGGAGAGACTTCTGTAACGACTGACATTGACTGGCTTCCTTGTCATTGACGAACGTGTACAAGGTTTAGCACCTGGACAGGGTTGGGGCAAGGCTCAGCGCAGAAGCAAATGTGGGAGCGGGCTTGCTCGCGAAAGCGGTGTGTCAGTCAACATTGCTGTCTATGACACACCGCCTTCGCGAGCAAGCCCGCTCCCACAGGGAGTTTTTGGGCAATTTGAAAAGGGTTGTGCCGCGGCAGGCGCTGCGACAACTCGTCCAGCAACTTCTGCTCGCACTTGTCTTCGAGGCCTTGCGCCTCTTCGCCGTAGCGCTGCACCCGTTTGCGAAGGAGAAGCTATGCCCTGCAGCCACTCCGCGACTGCCGCTCGTCGCCACTGTCAGATCTGACAGTAGACCGAGAAAATATGAATAGCCCTTAATCAAGCGGCAGCAATTTCGCTGCGCTCAGGTCAAAAGGACTGCATCATGGACTCGCCTAGTGCAATTTTCGAAAAACCGTCCCTGATTAGAACCCTGTCACCAACCATCATTACTCATGATGAACTCCTAGGGGGTGATTCCGGCGTGAAGGCGACCTACCCAGGTAAAACAGGCGACAAACTTTCGTTTTACCTGGTTGCCGACGACACCTATACCATTACAAAGGAGCAAATAAACCTTAGTGATCGGCCGGATTACGCTAAAACCTTCGATTACGCCTTGGATTGGGAGTTCATGGGCAAACAAATATGTGTGTTTTTCGAAGTGATCCGTGACTCCAAGCTCCTGGGTCGTTCCAAAGGCTTCAGCTTCACAATATTGGACAAATGACTCAGACCATCCTCTAGCACCACTGCTGCGGCACGTTAATACGGATCGCGCCGCGGCAAACGCTGCGACAATTCGTCCAGCAGCTTCTGCTCGCGCTTGTCTTCGAGGCGTTGCGCCTCTTCGCGGTAGCGCTGCACCAGTTTGCGCAAGCCTTCGACCTTGGCAAATGCCTGCTGCCAGGCATCGCGCGCCTTGATCAGGTTGTTCTGGTGCCAGACCAGACTCTGGCGCTGCTGGTCGATCGCGGTGTCCAGTTGCGCGAGGAAGCCGTGATAACCCAGCAGCCATTGCCCGGAAACTCCGTCGCTGCCGCGCACGATCCACTGTTCCTGATAATCCAGACGAAAGGCGTCGAGGTCGGCGAGTTTGCTTTCAGCGACTTTGACCTGGCCTTGAAAGTAACCCAGGCGTTGCACGGCGGTTTTCTCGGCCTGTTCGGCCATTTCCACCACCGGTGCCAGACGCGCAGCTCGGCTCACGGCCATGGCCGGTTACCCGCCCGCCGCAGGCGCGAACAGGGTTTCGAGGTAAGCCTGGCTCTCGCCCATGTTGATCTTGTCGTTCAGGCCCTGTCGCTGGTAGCGGGTCAGTTGCGGTTGCAGCGAGATCGCCAGATCGGTCTCGCGGTCGCCACCGGCGACGTAAGCGCCGACGCTGATCAGGTCGCGGCTCTGTTGATAGCGCGACCACAGCTGCTTGAAGTACTGCGCGCGCTGCATGTGCTCCGCCGAGACCACGGCCGGCATCACCCGGCTGATCGACGCTTCGATGTCGATGGCCGGGTAGTGCCCTTCCTCGGCCAGACGCCGGGACAACACGATGTGGCCGTCGAGCACGCCCCGCGCCGAGTCGGCAATCGGGTCCTGCTGGTCATCGCCTTCGGACAATACGGTGTAGAACGCGGTGATCGAACCACCGCCCTTCTCCGCGTTACCGGCGCGCTCCACCAGTTTCGGCAGTTTGGCGAACACCGAGGGCGGATAACCCTTGGTCGCTGGCGGCTCACCGATGGCCAAAGCGATTTCCCGCTGGGCCTGGGCGAAACGGGTCAGCGAATCCATCAGCAACAGGACGTTCTTGCCCTTGTCGCGGAAATACTCGGCGATGCGCGTGCAATACATCGCCGCGCGCAGACGCATCAGCGGCGCATCGTCCGCCGGCGAGGCGACGACCACCGAACGCTTGAGGCCTTCTTCACCGAGGATGTGCTCGATGAACTCTTTAACTTCTCGACCCCGCTCACCGATCAGACCAACGACGATGATGTCGGCCTCGGTGAAACGGGTCATCATGCCCAGCAGCACCGATTTACCGACACCGGTACCGGCGAACAGACCCAGACGCTGACCACGCCCGACCGTCAGCAGACCGTTGATACAACGGATGCCGACGTCCAGCGGTTCGTGAATCGGGTCACGGTTGAGCGGGTTGATTGTCGGGCCGTCCATCGGCACCCAGTCTTCGGCCTTCATCCCGCCCTTGCCGTCCAGCGCACGTCCGGCGCCGTCGAGTACGCGACCGAGCATGCTCATGCCCATCGGCAGGCGCCCGGTTTCGGCCAGCGGCACCACACGGGCGCCCGGGGCAATGCCGGCGACGCTGCCGACCGGCATCAGAAAGACTTTGCTGCCAGAGAAGCCCATGACTTCCGCTTCCACCTGGGACGGGTGATAGCTGTCGTCATTGATCACCAGGCAGCGCGTGCCCATGGCAGCGCGCAGGCCTTCGGCTTCGAGTGTGAGGCCGACCATACGCAGCAGGCGGCCTTCGAGAATCGGCGCGCCGGCGATTTCAGTGGCGTCGGCATAGGTGCTGAGGCGCTTGGCGAAACTGGTGCGTTCAAGGCGCATCGGGGGTGTCCGCGAGCGGCTCTTCGGGCGCAGCCGCCAGTTGGCTTTCTTCAGGAATGTCCAGGCTCAGGTCCGGCGCGGCCGGGTGCAGAGCCTGTTCGTGCAACTGGTCGAACAGTTTAGCCATGACCTGAGTCACGCGGGTCTCGATGCTGGCGTCGATGCGGCTGTGCTCGGTTTCAACCCGGCAACCGCCCGGCAGCAACGAGTCGTCTTCGACGATACGCCAGGATTCCTCATGACGCTCGCGCAAGGCCTTGGCCTGCTCGAAGTCCTGCGGATTGACGTACAGACGCACGTTTTCCACGCCCAACGGCAGCAGCTTGAGCGCATCACGCATGACGTGTTCGATCTGACTGGAATCGATGGCCAATTCGCGCTTGATCACCTGTCTGGTGATGTGTTGTACGAGGTCGACCAGCGACTTTTCGATCTGGGTGTCCTGCTCGGCAATCGGCTCGAACAGGTGGGTCATCAGTTGCTCGAGGCTGGCCAGTTTCGCCGCCAGCGCCACTTCGGCTTCCTGACGCACCTTGAGCGTGGCGCTGTGAAAACCTTCCTTCTCGCCGATGCCAAAGCCCTCGTTGTAAGCCTCCTGACGGATGCTTTCGAGTTCTTCCAGGGTCAGTGGCTGGACTTCTTCCAGCGGCACTTCTTCCATTTCCGGCGGTTCGGGCTCCGGTTCCGGTTCGGGTTCCGGTTTCGGCGGATCGAAGCTGGGCAGTGCCCAGGATTCGAAACCACGGACATCGCGGGCGCGGATCAGATCCGTCACTGACTCGTCATGCTTGTCCATGGGCTTAGATCATTTCCTCGCCGCCCTTGCCACCGAGCACGATTTCGCCGGCTTCGGCCATGCGACGGGCAATGGTGAGGATTTCTTTCTGTGCGGTTTCCACGTCGCTGACGCGCACCGGGCCTTTGGCCTCGAGGTCGTCGCGCAACAGTTCGGCCGCACGCTTGGACATGTTCTTGAAGATCTTTTCTTTGACGCCTTCGTCCGAGCCCTTGAGGGCCAGCACCAGCACGTCGGAGGACACTTCGCGCAACAGCGCCTGGATGCCGCGGTCGTCGACGTCGGCGAGGTTGTTGAACACGAACATGAGGTCTTCGATCTGACCGGACAGGTCTTCGTCGACTTCGCGGATCGAGTCCATGAGCTGGCCTTCGATCGAGCTGTCGAGGAAGTTCATGATGTCCGCCGCACGCTTGATGCCACCCAGGGTGGTGCGCGAGGCATTCGAGTTGCCGGAGAATTGCTTCTCGAGAATCTGGTTCAGCTCTTTCAGCGCTGCCGGTTGCACGGTGTTCAACGACGAGACGCGCAGGATGATGTCCAGACGCACCTTGTGGTCGAAGTTGCCCAGTACTTCACCGGCCTGATCCGGGTCGAGGTATGCCACCACGATCGCCTGGATCTGCGGGTGTTCGTAACGGATCACGTCGGCAACCGCGCGCGGCTCCATCCATTTCAGGCTGTCGAGGCCGCTGGTGTTGCCACCGAGCAGGATGCGGTCGATCAGGCCGTTGGCCTTGTCTTCGCCCAGCGCCTGGGTAAGCATCTTGCGCACGTAGTCGTCGGAGCCGACGCCGAGGCTGGTCTGATCGCCGACGATGTCGACGAACTCGCTCATGACCTGCTCGACCTGCTCGCGATGGACGTTGCCCATCTGCGCCATGGCTACACCGACCCGCTGAACCTCTTTCGGGCCCATGTGGCGCAGCACTTGCGCGGCATCGGTCGAACCCAGGGACAGCAGCAGAATCGCGGCTTTGTCGACCTTGTTCAGTTTGACGGTTGCGGCTCGGTTATCACTCATCTGCGTTAATCCACTCTTTCACGACCTGAGCCACGCGACCCGGATCCTCGGCCACCAAGCTCTTGATTGCATTCAGTTGTGCGTCGTAACCCTCACTCGGGCTCGGCAACAGAATGCTCTGCGGACCACCGAGGCTCACGCGGTCGTTGGCCAGGTCGCCGTCCAGGCCGCCCATGCCACCGAGCTCCACGTCGCTGCCCAGACCGGCCAGCTCCTTGCCTTTGCCGCCGCCGGTGATGTTGTTCAACACCGGACGCAGCACACCAAACACCAGCACCAGGATGAACAACACACCCAGCACTTGTTTGACGATGTCCCAGAACCATGGCTGGGAGTAGAACGGAATATCGGCAACCACTTCACCGCGTTCGGCGGAGAACGGCATGTTGATCACGCTGACGCTGTCGCCACGGCTGGCGTCGAAACCGACCGCGTCCTGCACCAGGCGGGTGAAGCGCGCCAGTTCATCGGCGCTCCACGGCGCGCGGGTGGTTTCACCGTTGGCCGCATTGACCTTGACCTGATCGTCGACCACCACCGACACCGACAGACGATTCAGGCGACCCTGCTGCTGTTTGGTGTGGCTGATGGAACGGTCGAGCTCGAAGTTCTTGGTGGATTGTTGACGCTTGTCCGCCGGGTACGGCGCGAGCATTGGCTGGCCGGTGGCCGGGTCCATGATCTGCTGACCGTTGGCATCGACCAGTGGCTGACCTGGCTGAATCATGCCGGTAGAGCCTTGCGCACCACCGGTGGTTTGCGGGGCCGAGGCCGGCGCTGGCGGCTGGTTGCTCAGGGCACCCGGCACACCTTGCGGGCCATTGCTGGCGGTGCGTTGTTCGTTGACCGACTGCTCGCTGCGCAATGCCGGCTGGTCCGGGTTGAACTGCTCGGCAGTTGATTCGACGGCACTGAAATCGATGTCGGCCGACACTTCAGCCTTGTAGCGATCGTTGCCCAGTACCGGCTGCAGAATGTTGTGCACGCGCTGAGTCAGCATGCTTTCCATGCGGCGGCTGTAATCGAACTGCTTGCCGGCCATGGTCATTTCGGAGTTTTCCGCCTGATCGGAGAGCAGGTTGCCCTTCTGATCGACGACGGTGATCTGCGATTTGCTCAATTCAGGCACGGAGGTCGCCACCAGGTTGATGATCGCCACCACCTGACCCGGCTCCAGCGAACGCCCGGAATACAACTCGACCAGTACCGAAGCGCTTGGCTTGCGTTCATCACGCACGAACACCGAACTTTTCGGAATCGCCAGGTGCACGCGGGCGCCCTTGACGTTGTTCAGGCTGGAGATGGTGCGCGCCAGTTCGCCCTCGAGGCCGCGACGGTAGCGAGTTGCTTCCATGAACTGGCTGGTGCCCAGACCCTGTTCCTTGTCGAGGATTTCGAAACCGATGTTGCCGTCGCTGGGAGTGACACCAGCGGCCGCGAGTTTCATCCGCGCACGGGACAGATCGTCAGCCTTGACCAGCAAGGCGCCGGAGTTCGGCTCGACGGTGTAAGGGATGTCGGCGGAGGCCAGGGTGTCCATGACCTGCTTGGCGTCCATGCCGGCAAGGCTGCCGTACAACGGACGGTAATCCGGCTGCTGCGACCACAGCACCACGGCAAAGCCAATCGCCACGCTCGCAGCCAGGCCGACCAACAGGCCCACCTGACGCAGCATGGTCATCTCGGAGAGGTTTTCCAGGAAGGACAGGCCGAACAGCGGCGGTTTGCCGTCTATCGGGGTGGCCTTGGCCGGAACGTTATCGGCGACTGCTTCTGCCATGACTCAATCTCGTCCTTAAACCGGCATCTGCATGATGTCTTGATAAGCCTGAACCAGTTTGTTGCGCACCTGGGTCAGAGCCTGGAACGACACGCTGGCTTTCTGCGAGGCGATCATCACGTCCGTCAGATCGACGCCGCTCTTGCCGATTTCAAATGCGTTGGCCAACTGAGTCGACGCCTGCTGGGTATCGCTGACTTTGTTGATGGCCTGACCGAGCATGTCGGAAAAGCTGCTGCCTGCCAGTTCAGGGACGGCGGCAGTCGATTTCGGCGTGGCCATGGCGTCCATTTTCATGGCCTTCATGTCCATCATCAACCGATTGAATTCAATACCTTGGCTCATGGTCTACTCTCTTGGGCGGCCCGCAATTTTTTGACACTCACTCGGCGGGTACACAGGTGTTAGCAACAAGGGTGCCAGCTCGGCTGGTCTTGTTTCATAAATGCCGCTGTGGTCTGTGCGCTATGTCGGGATCACCGCAAAACGACTGTGGGAGGGGGCTTGCTCCCGAAGGCGGCGTGTCATTCAACAATGATGTGACAGACCTGACCTCTTCGGGAGCAAGCCCCCTCCCACCGTTATTCGCGTCAACTTTCAGGTGGCGAACAGATAACCTTCGACGTCCATCCCGGCATCACGCATCTGCGCCAATTTGTAACGCAGGGTACGCGGGCTGATACCGAGCTTCTCCGCAGCCTCCTTGCGCCGGCCACGCTCGGTGCGCAGGGTATCGATGATCATCTGGAACTCCCGGCGACGCAGGTCGTCGCCCAGCGCCCCGGCGGATTCAGCCTCGACTTCGATTTCGCGCACCAGCGGTTGCACCGGCGCCGCGGTATAGGTCACTGCGCCGGTCAGACAGAAATCCTGTGGCTGGATCAAACCGCCCTGCTGCAGAATCAGCGCGCGTTGGATCGCGTTATCCAGCTCACGCACGTTGCCCGGCCACGGGTAGTGGGTCAGGCAAGCCTGGGCTTCTGGCGAAAGTTTCGCCGCCGCATGCTTCATTTTATTGACGTGTTTGTTCAGCAACCGCTCGGCCAGCGGCAAGATATCGGCAGTGCGCTCGCGAAGTGGACGCCAGGCCAGAGGAAAAACCGACAGACGGTAAAAAAGGTCTTCGCGGAAACGCCCCGCCGCCACTTCGCCGGCCAGATCACGGTTGGTGGTCGCGACTACGCGAATATCCAGGGTGATCGGCTTGCGCGCCCCCACGCGCTCGACCTCGCGCTCCTGCAACACCCGCAGCAACTTGGCTTGCAGGCCCAGGGGCATCTCGGAAATCTCGTCGAGCAGAATGGTGCCGCCATCGGCCTGCTCGAATTTGCCAGCCTGAGTCGCAATGGCGCCGGTGAACGAGCCCTTCTCGTGACCGAACAGCGTGGCTTCGAGCATGTTGTCGGGGATCGCTGCGCAGTTGATCGCGATGAACGGCTGATTGGCACGATGGGAATGCTGGTGGATGTAACGCGCCAACACTTCCTTGCCGGTGCCGGACTCGCCGGAGATCAGCACCGTGGAATCACTGCGTGCCACCCGCGCCGCCAGTTCGAGCAATTGCGCACTGGCCGGCTCGACCGCCACCGGACCTTCGCAATCTGTGGTGCTGATGCTGCCCAAGGCATGGCGCGACACCAGGTCCAGCAGAGCTTTGGGTTCGAACGGCTTGACCAGGTAATCCGCCGCGCCCTGACGCATCGCATCCACCGCACGCTCGACCGCGCCGTGCGCAGTCATCAGCAACACCGGCAATTGCGGCTGCCGGGCACGCAGCAAACCGAGCAGTTGATGGCCATCCATGCCGGGCATGTTGACGTCGCTGACCACCAGACTGAACGCTTCGCGCTCGACCGCCTGCAACGCCTCTTCGGCGCTGCCGACTGCATGGTAGTCGTGGCCCGCCAGCAACAGCGTATCGGCCAGCGCTTCGCGCAACGAGCGGTCATCCTCGACCAGCAAAACCTTGATGCCCATGACGTTTACTCAGCTCCCTGTACAGCGGAAAACAGCGGCAGGATCACCTGCGCGCACGTGCCGCGCCCGACCCGCGAGCGCAGCTGCAATTCTCCCTGATGCGCTCGCGCCACTGCCTTGACCACGGTCAGGCCCAGCCCGGTGCCGGTGACTTTGGTGGTGAAAAACGGTTCGCCGAGACGCTCGAGCACCAGCGGCTCGATGCCGCTGCCACTGTCGCTGACACACAGGCGCAGGCTGTTGTCGCGGGTGTAGCAGTGCACTTTCAGGCGCACGTTGCCATCGCTGGCCTGAATCGCGTTTTCGATCAGATTGAGAATCGCCCCGACCAGGGTGTCGCGGTTGCACAGCAGTTCGCCGGCATGGCTGTCGCACTGCCAACGAATGGGCAAATCCTGCACATGAGTCAGCGCCGCCGCTTGCAGCGCCTGCATCAGAGTATTCGGGGTGATGCGGTCGGTCAGTGGCAGCTCGCCACGGGCGAACACCAGCATGTCGCGCACCTGATGCTCCAGCTCATGCAGGCGCTCTTTGAGACGGCCGGCGAAACGCTGCTGGGTGGCGACAGGCAATTCCTGCTCAGTCAAATGACTGGCGTAGAGCAACGCGGCGGATAACGGCGTGCGGATCTGATGGGCCAGCGAGGCGACCATGCGTCCCAGCGACGACAGACGCTCATGGCGTGCCAGTTGATCTTGAAGGTGGCGGGTTTCTGTCAGGTCGTTGAGCAACACCAACTGGCCCGGCTCGGCATCCAGCGAGCGGGTGGCAATCGACAGGCGTCGACCGTTTTTCAGAGAAATTTCATGACCGTCGTCTTCACGCGGGGCGAAGCAACGGGCGATGACGTGGCGCCACAACTCGCCTTCCAGCGGCAGCCCCAACAAATCGATCGCCGCCGGGTTGGCTTCGCGCACCATGCCGTGGCCGTCGATCACGATCACGCCACCGGGCAACAGATCGAGGAGGTTTTGCAGACGGTTGGCCAAGCGTTCTTTTTCGGCCAGCTCCTGCATGCGCTGGGCACTGACCACCGCCAGCTCGCCCTTGAGCTCGGTAACCCGGGCTTCAAGCATGCTGTAGGAATCGGTCAGTTGACTGGACATCTGATTGAACAGCGCGAACGCGTGCTCAAGACCCTGACGGCTCGCCTGCTCTACGGACGACGGTTGCCCCTCGGCATGGGAGGCAGATGACATCTGGGCGTGGGGCATTGTGTTCTCTCGCTTGGCTGACCGTCAGTTAAACGGAACGTTGCGAGGGATGTAGCAATACCCGTGCCTAAAAAAAACTGCTTATAAATGAAGGCGTTGAAAAACAGGCGTCAATCATCCGCCTGTTCGTCTCCTTCGCGCCGGCTCATGCCGTACTTGCGCATCTTCTCCACCAGCGTGGTGCGACGAATGCGCAGGCGTTCGGCGGCACGCGCCACGATGCCATTGGCGTCGTCCAGCGCCTGCTGGATCAGGCCCTGTTCCAGACCACCGAGGTAGTCCTTGAGGTCCAGGCCTTCCGGCGGCAGCATCGCGTTGGCGGTGAAGTCCGGCGTATGACCGTTGATCGCCACGCGCTCTTCGAGATCGCTGCGCAGGCTGTCGACCATCTGCTCGTCTTCGTCGTCGACGTAGCGGAATTTCTTCGGCAACTCGACCACGCCGATCACCCCGTACGGATGCATGATCGCCATGCGCTCCACCAGGTTGGCCAGCTCACGGACGTTGCCCGGCCAGCCGTGACGGCACAGCGACATGATCGCCGCCGAGTTGAAACGGATCGAACCGCGCTTTTCGTGTTCCATGCGCGAGATCAGTTCGTTCATCAGCAGCGGGATGTCTTCGACGCGCTCACGCAGCGGCGCCATCTCGATCGGGAACACGTTCAGGCGATAGTAGAGGTCTTCGCGGAAGGTGCCGATCTCGATCATGCTTTCGAGATTCTTGTGGGTCGCGGCAATAATGCGCACGTCGACGCTCTGGGTCTTGTTGCTGCCCACGCGTTCGAAGGTGCGTTCCTGCAGCACGCGCAGCAGCTTGACCTGCATCGGCAGCGGCATATCGCCGATTTCGTCGAGGAACAGCGTACCGCCGTTGGCCAGTTCGAAACGCCCGGCACGGCTGGTGATCGCACCGGTGAAGGCGCCCTTCTCGTGGCCAAACAGTTCGCTTTCCAGCAGCTCTGCCGGGATCGCCCCGCAGTTGACTGGCACAAATGGCGCGTCGCGACGCTTGGAGTGGTAATGCAGGTTGCGCGCAACCACTTCCTTGCCGGTGCCGGACTCGCCGAGGATCAGCACGCTGGCGTCGGTATCGGCCACTTGCTGCATCATCTGCCGGACGTGCTGAATCGCCCGGCTGGTGCCGACAAGGCTGCGGAACAGGTTGGGCTCGCGATGACGACCGCGCTCGCGGGCCTGGTCGTACATCTCGCGATAGACCTGGGCACGGTGCAGGGAGTCGAGCAGTTTGCTGTAGCTGGGCGGCATTTCCAGGGTCGAAAGCACCCGGCGGCGCTGGTCTTCCGGCAGGTCGACGGAAGAATTATCGCCCATCAGCAAAACCGGAAGGAACTCATCCCATGTCGAGAGTGTCTTTAACAAGCCCAAAAGTGCACCCGGAGCATTTACCGTCCCGATCAGTACACAGATGACTTCACGACTCGATGACAAAGAGCCGACAGCCTGCTGCCAGTCATGGCTGCCGCAGGGTAAATTTTCTTCGCCGAGAAAATTTAAAATCACCGCCAGGTCGCGGCGGCGGACGCTATCGTCATCGATCAGCAGAATTTTGGTTTCACGCCACATGCAATAGCAACTTCCCTAGTCAACTCAATGCCCGAAAAATGGGGCAAGCGAGACGCTTGCAGGACACCTTGTGCCTGTAGACGCCTGAAATCTGAAAACAGCCACTAGTTAAGTCAAAAAACCGTGCACAGTCAAATTTATGGCGCACATGTCTGGATTAACTGGGGGTTAATTAACCAAACAGATGGTAAACCTTTGCCGCCTTTTGCGCTTGGGTGATCTGCGACATCTCGTTGGCTATCGCCTGCCGCTCACCCATCGCCGCCTCCAGAAGCTCCTTGTAGACGTGGAGCAACTCCTCAAGGTTACTGCGCAAGGCCTCCTCATCCAGCGAGGCCTCGGCCATGACGTCTTCCATGCAGGAACGGCAAGCCAGATCCAGCTCGCCAATGGCTTCCCAGTTGCGATCGGCCAGCGCACTGACCAGCGCTTCACGGGTGTCGGCGATTCGCTGCAATACAAGACTCATGGTGTTCTCCTTTAAAACTGCGGAGCAGGCTCGGGGGCGATGGCATCCCAGCCTTCTTTTACCGTGCTCAGCAAGCCGGCGACCTCATCGAGAATGCGCGGATCGCTGTTGATGTTGGCCTCGGCGAGACGCTTCATCATGTAGATGTACAGCCCGTCCAGATCGGCCAGTTCATCGGCACACTTTTCCAGATCCAGACCTTCGCGCAGCCCGCTGACAATGCCAATGGCCTTGCTGATCGAGGTGCACTTGCCAGGAATATCCTTGCGCTCGATGGCACCCTTGGCCTGAGCGATGCGGGCCAGCCCGCCTTCCATCAGCATTTGCACCAGACGGTGCGGGCTCGCCTCGGAGGTCTGGGCGTGCGCGCCGACTTTCTGATATTGCCGAAGGGCTAACATTGGGTTCATGTTCTACCTCATTGCCACAATGACTCGTATAACCAGTGTATCGCCAACGAATCACAGAACTTTAGATCAAAAGACAAAAACCCGGCGCACGCCGATAAAGCGTAGCCGGGTTTTTGTCGTTCTTGCAGGTTACTTCGCGGACTGCTGAGCGTTCAGCGAGCTGAAGAACGACGTGATGTTGCTGGCCGTCGCTTTCATCTGCCCTACCAGCAAGTCCATGGCGTTGTACTTGGCCGTCAACGTCTTGGTCAGGTTGGCAACACGCAGATCCAGCGCCAGTTGCTGACTGGTCAGGTTCCGGGTGTTGCTGTTCAGGATGGACATGCGCTGATCAAGCAGGCCTACGGCAGTCGGGGCGCTACCGGCAGGCGCCTTCAGATACGGATCCACCGCCTTGTTCATGCGCGCCAGCAGACCGTTGGTATCGTCGGTCCCGGTGAACATCTGCTGCACCTGGCCAGCCTTGCCGGGCTGAGCCATGGTTTTGGTGAACGCAGCAGTATCAAATGTCAGGTTGCCGGTGTTGCGGTCGGTCATCACACCGATCTCCGACAGATAGGACAAAGAACCCTTTGCACCAGCACCAGGAGCAGTCAACTGGCCACGGATGTCGGCGATCAGCGAACGCGGCAACGAGTCACCGGTAAACGCCGCCTGCACTGTCAGTTTGCCGTCTTCATCAGGCGTAGCCTTGGAAAGCGTGTCGATGGTGGTCTTCAGGGTGTTGTAGGCGTCAACAAACGCCTGAACCGACGCCTGCAGCCCGTTGGTGTTGGTATCGACGCTGACAACGGTCGGCGTGGCAACGCCACCAACGAGAGGACTGACAGTGGTCAGATTCAGGGTCAGGCCGCTGATTGCACCACTGACCGTATTGCTCTTGCTGGAAACCTGCAGGCCGTCGATGGTCACCTTGGCATCTTGTGCAGGGCCATTGACGTTGCCAGAGGCGCCTGCCGCCGGATTGGTACCCATCGACTGAGTACCGTCGATCTCCAGACCGGCAATCCCGCTGACAGAGAGGTCGGTACCGGCGCCCGTCTTGTTCGAGCTGATCACCAGGCGCGAAGCACCACTGCTGTCGGTCACGATGTTGGCAGAAATACCATTTGAGCCCTGAGCCGTGTTGATTGCGTCACGGGTGCTCTGCAAGGTCGCATTGGCCGGGATCGTGACATTGTAATCAGTGCCATTCTGACTGATTTTCAGGGTACCACTCGGAATGGCACTGGCAGCACCGCCGGCGAAAGAAGCGCTGGCAACTTTCGAGCCAGTGGCCAATTGATTGACAACAACGTTGTAAGTCCCCGACACCGCGGTGTTATCGGAGGTGGCGCCGAGAATCGCTGTGTTGCTCGAGGTCGCCGTGAAGCCGGCAAATGCCGGGTTGGTCTTGCTGCCCAGGTTGGTCATCGCCGTCTGGTACGCGGTCAGCGCACTCTTCAACGTGCCGACACCGGAAATCTTCAGGGTATTGGTTTTGGTCGCGGAATCGATCTGCGTCTGCTTCGGCGACTTGTCGGCGTTGACCAGCGCGGTCACGATCGCGCCGATGTCCAGGCCGGAACCCAGTCCGGAACCCGGTAGAATTGGACTTGCCATGTGCATCTCCCTTCAGATTGTTGCCAGACTTTTGACCCATCCAGGCGTCATTCAAGAAAGACAAACACTATTCATGCCAGCTATCAGACTTTGGCGTCGAACAACACATGGCTTGCGTTGGCGAGGCTGTCTGCGAGCTTGAGTGCTTCTGCGGAGGGGATCTGGCGTACCACCTCGCCCGTCTCGCTTGCGATCACCTTGACGATGACCTTGCCAGAGTGCTCGTCGATCGAGAACTCCAGGTTACGCTTGATCGATTGAACGAACTTCTCGATCTCTTGCACGGCCAGTTTCAACTTGGCGTCATCCGTTTGCTGACTTTTCCTGTCAGCGACCGGTGCGTCGGCCGGTACAGCCTTTGGCGTCTCCGACGGCTTATCAGCAACAGGCGTCGCTGGCTTGGGAGCCGGATAAGACACGTTAAGCTTTACGCTCATGTCCATGCTCATCACCTCCTAACGTAAAAAAGCGAGAGAGCGCGACCAGCGCACCCTCCCGCCCAAACTCATTCCGAAATTACTGAAGCAGCTTCAGTACAGCGGAAGGCAGTTGGTTGGCTTGAGCCAGAACAGAGGTCGAAGCCTGTTGCAGGGTTTGCTGCTTGGTCAGGTTAGCAGTCTCTGCGGCGAAGTCGGTATCTTGTACGCGACCTTGTGCAGCAGTGGTGTTCTCGGTGATGTTCTGCAAGTTCTGGATGGTGCTGGTCAGACGGTTTTGCGAAGCACCCAGGCTGGCACGAGTTGCACCGATTGCAGCGATAGCGGCGTCGATTGCAGTGATCGCGTTGTCGATGTTCTGCGAAGCAGAACCAGCGCCAGTACCGGTGGTACCAGTCAGAACTACAGTACCGCTACCTACGGACAGGCTGACGGCGTCGAACTTGGAGCTCAGTACCAGGTCGATGTGGTTAGCCGAACCGGTGTTTGCGCCAACTTGCAGGGTCACAGTACCAGCCGAACCGTCCAGCAGGTTTTTGCCGTTCAGGTTGGTAGCAGCCGAGATACGGGTGATTTCGTCAGACATCTGAGCGAATTCAGCGTTGGTTGCGGTCTGGTCAGCAGTGCCGTTGGTGCCGTTACGTGCTTTAACAGCCAGTTCACGCATACGCTGCAGGATGTCGGTCGAAGCTTGCAGAGCGCCTTCAGCGGTCTGAGCAACGGAGATACCGTCGTTGGCGTTCTGGATGGCTTGGGTGTTACCACGGATCTGCGAAGACATACGGTTCGAGATCTGCAGGCCAGCAGCGTCGTCTTTTGCGCTGTTGATTTTCAGGCCGGAAGACAGGCGCTGCATCGAAGTCGACAGAGCGTCGGAAGCGCGGTTCAGGTTCTTTTGAACGTTCAGCGACGTGGTGTTGGTGTTTACTGTTAAAGCCATGACGAATTCCTCGTTGGTTGGGTACTGCGGCTTCCGGCCCTGGCAACCGCCTGGAATGGCCTAGAGAACCTTCGTAATAGTTATCGTCGGGTTGGCAAGTTGCTTGAGGGCTTTTTGAAAAAAATTTGCCATCACCCTGCCACCCCCGAGAAAACAAGGGCTTAGCGCCCTCCCACCTGCGAAAAAATGACGTCATAAAACCGACCCGCACGCAAAGCCGCGGGCCAGCGCGGTCGGTCAGTTTGCCGATCGTACTTTTTGCAACACTTCGATCAACTCGTACTCCATCCAGTCAGCCAACCCCAGCCAGTCCTGACGCTCCTGACAATCGAGCATGTGCGTGAGCACAAAGGACCAGTCCTGCTGAATCGGCGCAGGCGCAGAGATCAGCAACTGCTGCGCACCCTCGAACACCTCGACCATATCCAGCGCCGCCTCGACATCACGCCCCAGACGAAACAGTCCGGCGCACTGACGGCACTCGTCGACGCACTGGTCAATCGTCGTCATTGCACAAACTCCTGATTGAACTGCGTCCCGGCGATCAGTGCGCCCGCGCGACTGCTGTTGAAAAACTGCACCTGCGGATGCGCGGCGATATAACGCTCCAGCACACACAGATAGCCGCGAAAGTTCAGTTGGGTGCTGACCCGCTGGCCATGGCCGTCCTGCACCCAATGCCGCGCCTGATCGACCCCCGGCCCCAGATCACCGTCATTCCAGCCCGCATGGGTCTTGTTCATCGGGAAGGCGAAGTCGGCGCCGAACAGGGTAATGCGCGCGGCCCCCATCTTCACCGCCAGGTCCACCGCCGGATGAATCACGCTGCCACCGACATGCAGTTGCCCGCGCGGATATTGCTCGCGCAACGCGGCGTACACCGGGCTGGCCGAGTAACCGCCGTAGCGTTTACCCTGCCAGGCGGTCAACACTGCAGGATCGCTCATGGGCAGATACACCAGCGGAATGCCTGCGGAGTCCTCGAACGGCAAATGCCGAAAGCTGATGCGCTGATCGATGGTGACCACCAGATCCGGGACGATGCCGTGTTCGCGTAGTGGCCGGTAAGCGGTATCGACGCACATCAACAATGGACGTTCAGCCTGCGCATGCACCGCCGCCAGACGCTGGAAATGCCCTTCCAGCGTCGGCCCGGTGCCAATCACATAGATTTCCCGGCCACTGGCCGTGCCGAACAACTGCGCCACATCATCATCGCCCAGCAACACCGGCAAACAGTCCTGCAGACGCTGCTGAATGAACGGCAAGTTTGGATCGAACTCGCGATTGTTGAAGCTCAGGTGCACTTCGCTGACCAGCCGATCGCGGATTTTCGCGTTGAAATCATCAGCCAGCAGCATCTCGGCCGGCAGGGCGAAAAACGGTGTGCAGATGTCTGACAGATCACCGGCATAGAACAGCTGCACACGCGGATCTTCCAGCCACGGGCGCTGATCGAGCAGTTGCAGCACCAGCGCAAACACCGCGCCATTGAGGATATGCACGTACAACCGCTCAAGGCCAGCGCGCTCCAGCAGCACCGTTGGCAAATCGCCGAGGCCAGTGCCGTAGACATGCAACTGCGATTTTTCCGCCAGGCTGGCCGCCTGGATGCGGGCTTCATGGATGCGGTCGTGGCGACTGGTCAGTTGAATGCCATTGACACTGAGCGTCGAGCCCAAGCCCTGCACCAGTTCGGCTTGAACGACTGAGGTGTCTTCCGCCATCAGCCGCTCGAACAACGCCGGCCAGCGTCGCTGGATGACCTGGGCGTTGGGTTGGAAAAACTCGCTCATGCCGCCTAGCGCTCCATTCAGGCAAAAAAATAGCGCTCAAGGGTAACCTTGAACGCTATTTTTGTATCCGCCGTTTTTGACCGACTCAAGGACGATAGATGATCGCCGAGCCCCACGACAGACCGACACCGAAACCGCTCAGGGCAATGCGCTGCCAGTCGGAATCGAGTACGTGTTTTTCCAGCAGCAACGGAATGCTCGACGACACGGTATTGCCGGTCTCGACCATGTCCTTGATGAACTTCTCCGGCTCGCCTTCGAAACGCCGCGCCACCGCATCGACAATCGCCGCGCTGCCCTGGTGAATGCAGAAGGCGTCGATGTCGTCAGCCTTGAGGCCAGAGTCGTCGAGCAATTCGTGCAAGTGCGCCGGGACTTTGAGCAGCGCGAAGTTGAACACCTGACGCCCGTTCATGAAGAACACGCCATCGGTGACTTTCAGGTGCGGTGCGCCCGAACCGTCGGTGCCGAATTTGGCCTTGCCCAGCGCCCAGGCCGGGTCTTCACCCATCCAGGTCGCCGTGGCGGCATCGCCGAAGAGCATGGTGGTGTTGCGATCTTCCGGGTCGACGATTTTCGAATACGGGTCAGCGGTGATCAGCAGGCCATTCTTCAGGCCGGCGGCTTCCATGAAGCCCTTGATCGCGTAGATGCCGTAGACGTAACCGGAGCAGCCCAGGGAAATATCGAACGCCGCGACATTAGTCGGCAGACCGAGCTTGTCCTGGACGATGGCAGCGGTGTGCGGCAGACCTTCTTCGTCACCGTTCTGGGTGACGACGATCAGTGCGTCGATCGATTCACGCTTAAGTTCAGGGTTGCTGGCAAACAGCGCATTGGCCGCTTCCACGCACAAATCGGAGGTTTCCTGTTCAGCATCTTTGCGCGGCAGGAAGGCCGAACCGATTTTGCCAAGGATGAATTCTTCATCCTTCTCGAATTTTGCACCTTGTGCGTAATTGTCCACGCCGGCTACAGGAACGTAGCTCGCAATGCTTTTTATGCCAATCATTACGGCTTCCCAATAAAAAACAGCCCAAAACCACCGCTCGCAAGGATTCGAGGGGCGCCGACAAACAGAAAACGGCCGCCACAAAGGGCAGCCACGGGGAGCGCAAAGGGCTATCACTGGAACCGATTACACGGCCAGGCGCCATCTCCCCGGTCAATACAATACAGTGAAGATGCGCGTTATGACTCGCAGGTCACGCTATTTTGCCGAATCGGTTGCAGATCGGGTTATTCGACCAACGACCAGTCCAGCGGCGTGCCACGTTTGATCGCCTGACGAGCGCGGCGACCGAGGACGGCATCGGTGTGCTTGGGCGGCAGACCGAGACCTGGGCGAATGGCGCGCAGATTGTCCCCGGAAAAGGCTTCACCGGCCGCCATGTCGGCAGTGACGTACAGCGAGCGGCGATAGACCAGCGACTTGCGCTCGGCCTCGGTGACGCCGTAATGCACTTGGCCCATGGCCTGCCAGGCGCGTTCGGTTTCCACCACCAGGCTGGCCAGTTCCGCCGGCTCCAGCGAGAAACTGGCGTCGACCCCGCCCGCCGAACGGTCGAGGGTGAAGTGTTTCTCCACCACCGTCGCCCCGAGCGCCACAGCGGCCACAGACACGCCAACGCCCATGGAGTGATCGGAAAGACCTACCTCGCAACCGAACAGCTCACGCAGATGCGGGATCGTGCGCACATTGCTGTTGAGCGGGGTCGCGGGGTAAGTGCTGGTGCATTTGAGCAGCACCAGATCCTTGCACCCTGCCTCGCGGGCGGCGCGCACGGTTTCGTCGAGCTCGGCGATGCTGGCCATGCCGGTGGAGATGATCAGCGGTTTGCCGGTCGCGGCCACACGGCGGATCAACGGCAGGTCGGTGTTTTCGAAACTGGCGATCTTGTACGCCGGCACATCGAGGCTTTCGAGAAAGTCCACCGCCGTGTCATCGAACGGCGTCGAGAACGCGAGCATGCCCAGCTCTTTGGCCCGGGCGAAAATCGGTGCGTGCCACTCCCACGGCGTGTGGGCCTTCTCGTACAGGTCGTAGAGCGAAGTACCGGCCCACAGGCTGTTCGGGTCCTTGATGAAAAACTCGCCCTCGGCCAGATCCAGGGTCATGGTCTGCGCGGTGTAGGTCTGCAGCTTCAAGGCATGCGCGCCAGCCTTGGCGGCGGCCTCGACAATCTGCAGAGCCATCTCCAGCGACTGGTTATGGTTGCCGCTCATCTCGGCAATGATGAACGGCGGCGCATCGGCACCGATCAGACGCTCGCCAATCTTGAAACTACTCATCGCGGTGATCCTTCAAAACCTTGGTGAACGCGCAGGCACTCTGGGTGAATCCGGCGTCACGAAACACATTCAAAGAGGGGCGATTGCCCGGCAGCACCTGAGCGGTGATGGCGGTCATCTGCGGCCAGTGCTCGCGGACGAACGCCTCGCCTCGCGCCAGCAGCGCCCTGCCCCAACCCAGACCGAAACGCCCGTGCAGCAGATACAGCGACACTTCAGCCTCGAATCCACGCAAGTCATAACGCAAGACGCCGACCGCGCCGTCATCGGCCTCGGCAATCAACAGCAGACGTTGCGGGTTGCACAGGCTCGCATTGAGCCAGTTCAGGTGCTGCGGCCATTCGACTGCGCCAGTGTCCAGTGACCAACGGCGTACAGCCTCGGCATTGCGCCCGTCGAACAGCAATTGCGCGTCATCCAGAGTCGCCAGGCGCAGCTTGAGCACCGCACCGGCCAGCGCCGCCGCCACGCGCAACGCACCGCGCCCATCGACCAGTTGCCGTGAACGCTCGGCCAGACTCTGGCGCAGATAGACATTGTCGACGACAAAACCGATGGCGTCGCGCAGTTGTTCGACGCTGACCTGCTCGCGGGCGCCCATGAACACATGCGCCCCCGCCGCTGCCATGACTTCGCCGTTGGCTTTCTGGTTGTTCGATACCGCGATGCAGATCGTCGGCAGGCCGAGGGCTGCACGCTCCCAACTGGTGCCGCCACCCGCGCCGATAAACAGATCGGCCGCGGTCATGCGCTGCTGGAAATCGCTGACGAAACTGTGCAGGCGCCAATGCGGCCGTGTTGCGGCCAGTGTCTGCATTTGCGCCCACGCAGGATTGTCTGCACCGGCGACGAAATCCACTTCCAGCTCTGCGAAATCCTGCAGCGCCAACATCGCGTGATGGGTCTGCATCGCCGCATCGAAACCACCGAAATTCACCAGCACCCGGCGCGCCTTGGGCTTGATCGCAATGGCCGGACAGACGAACTCCTCGCGCAGCATGGCGTAGCGCGGACCGAGCAAGGTGCGGCAGTCTTCGGGCAGCAGCGGCGCGTAGTTCTCGGTGAGGCCAGACAAGTTCTGATTGAGCAGCAGATCGACGCTGTAATGCCGGGTGGCGAGATCGTCCACCGCCGCGATCCGAGGCGCCCAGCGACGGGCCGCGGTTTGCCAGTGATGATCGAGGCCGTAGTGGTCGGCGATGATCCAGTCGAACCCTTCACGCCCTTCCAGCAGCGAAGCCAGCGCATCGATATCAGCCTGCCACGGCAGCATCGATTCGATGGCTTGCTGCGGGTCTTCTTCGGGGTAGAAGTCCGGCAAGGCGAAGGTCTCGAAACCTTCGGCAGCCAAGGCATCGAGCCGATGCCCGGGCAACCGCCGACAGGCAAACGCGACATGACTGCCCTGTTTGCGCAGCACTCGCGCCAGCGTCAGACAACGGGCAATGTGGCCACTGCCGATGGTCGGCGAAGCGTCAGCGCGGATCAGCACTCTCATTGCAGTTCTCCGCCGGCCTTGAGCGCGGCGTAGAGGTATTCGGCGCGTTTCCAGTCTTGCGGCGTATCGATGTCCTGCACCAGATGCCGCGGCAGAAGCACCGGTAGGCTGGCGCTTGAATACAACACTTCACCGCGCAACCACGCTTCGCTACGGCCCCAGTAGAACTGGCCGGCGTCCTGAAAAGCTTCAGGCAGATCTTGCGAGCGGGTGTTGCGGAACTCCGGGTACAACGCCGTCAATGCGCCCTGCCCGTCCAGCGTCAACGCCCGCTGCACGGGGAAACCAAAGTTGCACACGGAGAAAGCAAACGACTTCTGCGGATGCTGTTGCAGCAGCTCGAATCCCTCACTCAGAAAGCGCGCCTGCAACAACGGCGCCGTGGCGTACACGCAGCAGGCGTAATCGAAGGCTGGCAGTTGCTGCAAGGCATGCACGATCACCGCAGCGGTGCCGGTGAAATCATCCGCCAGTTCAACCGGGCGCAGGAACGGCACTTGCGCACCGTGGGCCAGCGCCAACTCAGCAATTTCCGCGTCATCGGTACTGACCACGACCTGTTCGAACAGGCCACTGTCGAGCGCCGTTCGGATCGAGCGGACAATCATCGGCACACCGTCGAACGGCAACAGATTCTTGCGCGGGATGCGCTTGCTGCCGCCACGGGCCGGGATGATTGCGACGCTGTTCAAGGACGTTTTTCCAGCAGAAACCAGGTGATATCGTCCACCGCGAATTGCCGGTCACGGTGATAACCAAAGCCGTAATCGAGCAATTGCAGATCGGCATAACGATCAAGCATTTCCCCGGCGAAATCGCGCTTGAACAGCTTGCCGCTGTTGCCGCGATAGGACACTTCCACCGGTGCCGGATTGTAGTATTCGGCGATCAGGATGTAGCGCTGGCTCAGCTCATACAGCTGCGCATAGGCAGTCGGCAGCAGCTCCGGCGCCAGATGGATCAGCACGCCTTTGCTCAGAGTCAGGTCGTAACTGCGCTCGCGCGGAAAGTCGAACAGCGAGCCGTGCCAGATCTGCGCGATGCCCAGTGCCCGCGCCTGAGCACAGGCGCTTTCATTGATCTCAACGCCGAACAACTCACTTTGCGGCAGCAGTTGATGCAACGCCTGCAGGTTGTTGCCGGCATTGGTGCCCAGCTCAACCACACTGTCAATGCGCCCGGCGCGGCTCAGGGCCTTGGCGAACAACGCCAGATTGGCCGCCACCAGGGGCTGACCGACATTGCGATCGACGTACTGGTTGCCGAAATCGCCCTGCCAGAATTTTTCCTGCTCACTCAGATCACGCATTGCACAGTCTCATTCGCCGCCGCAGCGGGGTTTATTCGGTCAGCCGGCGCAATTGCTCAACCACATGATCCTGCTGCTCGTCACTGAGCAGCGGATACAGCGGCAGGCTGATCGCCTCGGCGTAATAACGCTCGGCTTCGGGGAAGTCACCTTCGGCAAAACCCAGGTCGCGATAGTACGGCTGCAAATGCACCGGAATATAGTGCAGGTTCACGCCGATACCGGCGGCACGCAAGCCTTCGAACACCTGACGGTGGGTCAGGCCGATGCGCTCGGTCTGCAGGCGCACCACGTACAGGTGCCACGCCGATTCTGCCTCCGGCTGCGCGCTGGGCAAGGTCAGCGGCAGATAGGCCAACAAACGGTCGTAACGCGCCGCCAGTTCGCGGCGACGGGCGATAAACCCGTCCAGTTTGGCCAGTTGCGACAGACCCAGCGCCGCCTGCAACTCGGTGATCCGGTAATTGAAGCCCAGCTCGATCTGCTGGTAATACCACGGGCCGTGGCTGGGTTCGTTCATGTGCTGCGGATCGCGGGTCATGCCATGGCTGCGCAGGCGTTGCAGACGCTCGGCCAGTTGCGGGCGATTGGTCAGGACCATGCCGCCTTCGGCACTGGTGATGATCTTCACCGGGTGAAAACTGAACACGGTCATCGCCGCAAACTCCCCGCAACCCACCGGACGCCCGGCGTAGCTGGCGCCCACGGCGTGCGAGGCGTCTTCGATCACCGTGAAGTTGTAGCGCTCGGCCAGTTCGGCAATCTTGCGCAGGTCGCAGCTCTGCCCGGAGAACGCCACCGCCACCAACACTTTCGGCAGCGTGCCGTCCTGCTCGGCGTGATCGAGCTTCGCGGCGAGGGCGAAGGCATCGAGATTCCAGGTCAGCGGATCGATGTCGACGAAATCCACCTCGGCGCCGCAATAGCGCCCGCAGTTGGCCGAGGCCAGAAAAGTGTTCGGCGTGGTCCACAAGCGATCGCCCGGGCCAAGGCCGGCCGCGAGGCAGGCAATGTGCAGCGCCGCCGTGGCGTTGCACACCGCCACGGCGAAGTCGGCCTGGCATCGCTCGGCCACCGCCTGCTCGAAACGCTCGATAGTCGGCCCTTGAGTCAGCCAGTCCGATTGCAGCACCTCGACCACTGCATCGATGTCCGCCTGATCAACGCTCTGCCGACCGTAGGGAATCATGCCGACAACTTCGCGTGCAGCTCGGCGATCTGCCCGACCGAGAGGTAGTGCGGATTGGTATCGGAGCGGTATTCGAAATCTTCACTCACCGGCCGCCCATGTTCGCCGAGCTTGTCGATGGAGAAATCGACATCGACGCTGGTGAAGCGGATCGACGGCTGAATGGTGTAGTGGTCTGCGAACTCCAGGGTCATCCGCGCATCGTCCAGCGGCACCATCAGTTCATGCAGTTTTTCCCCGGGACGAATACCGACGTTCTTGTGCGGCAGATGCTCGGCCATGCCCCGCGCCAGATCGACGATGCGAATCGACGGGATCTTCGGCACGAACACTTCGCCGCCGTGCATCCGCGCAAAGCTGTCGAGAACAAACTGCACGCCATGATCCAGAGTGATCCAGAAACGGGTCATGCGCTCGTCGGTGATCGGCAACTCCTGCGCACCGTCGGCAATCAGCTTGCTGAAAAACGGTACGACCGAGCCACGGGATCCGGCCACGTTGCCGTAGCGCACCACGGCAAAACGGGTCTGCTGCTCGCCGGCAATGTTGTTGGCGGCAACGAACAACTTGTCCGAGAGCAGCTTGGTTGCGCCATACAGGTTGATCGGGCTGGCAGCCTTGTCGGTGGACAGCGCGACGACTTTCTTCACGCCGTTGTCGATGGCCGCGGCGATGATGTTCTCCGCGCCATTGACGTTGGTGCGAATACATTCGGTCGGGTTGTACTCCGCCGCCGGCACCTGCTTGAGCGCCGCCGCGTGCACCACGTAGTCGATGCCGCGCATGGCCTGCCGCAGACGATCGGCGTCGCGTACGTCACCGAGAAAGTAGCGCATGCACGGCGCGTTGAACGTCTGCTGCATTTCGTACTGCTTGAGCTCATCGCGGGAGAACACCACCACGCGCTTGGGCTGGTATTGCTCAAGCAGACGGGCGATGAATTTGCGCCCGAACGAGCCGGTGCCGCCAGAGATGAAGATCGATTTACCGTTGAACATGTGCTGATTCCTGTTCCTTGTCCGACGGACTCAAGCGAGTAACTGCGACCAGTCCAGCGACGCACTGTCGTTCAGACCATACCCTTTGCCGCTCAGGCTCAGGTTGGCGTTGTACGCCTGATCCTGAGCGAACGCGGCGGCCCATTTTTCCTGTAGCGCTGCCAGTGCCTGGGGTGCCTGGGCAATCGCGCCCTGATGCAGGACCTGCACCGACGGCGTCCATACCGTGAGGTAACCGGCCTGAGCGGCTTTCAGACACAGATCGACATCGTTGAAAGCGTCGCCGAATGTGCTGTCGTCCAGACCACCCAATGCTTCAAACAGTTCTTTGCGCACCATCAGGCACACGCTCGATACCGCCGAGCAGTTCTGCTCCACCGACAACCGGTACAGATAGCCGTCGGCATCATGTTTCTCACCGACGAACGCCGAACCCACCCCGCCATGCATACCAAGGATCAGCCCGGCCTGGCTGACTTTGCCGTCGCGATCGACCAGCTTCGGCCCAACCACGCCGATTTCCGGACGCAGGGCATGGTTGAGCAGCGAGTCCAGCCAGTTCGGGTTGACCACTTCCGCGTCGGCCGCAAGCAATACCAGGTATTCGCCCTGCGCCTGGCGGCTGGCGGCGTTGAGCAATGCCGGTACGCTCAGTGATTGATCGGCACGCAGCACCTGGACTTTCGGATGCTGGTACGTACCCAGCCAGTCATTGACCTGGGCCGATTGCGTGGCCGTGGTGGCGATCAGGATCTCGTAATGGTGATAACGGGTGCGCAGTTGCACCCCTTCGAGACAGCGTTGCAGGGCGGGCAGGTCATCGCCGGCCGGAATCACGATCGATACCAGAGGACGATCACTGTGGTGGTAATCGATCTGATAAATGCCCGGCACCGCCGAGGTGACCTTGGCCTTGTAGCCGCGATTGCCCAGGTGGCGCAACAGCGCCAGACGCTCATGCGCGTTTTCTTCCAGCGACGCGGCTTCGGTGATCAGCAGCGGCTCGTCGAGGTGGGCCAGGCTGTTCAAACCGTGCTCTTCGATGATGCGCAGCAGCACGTCAAATTCCAGCGCCTTGTTGAAATCGGCGCGGTAGCCGCCTACCTCGATCAAAGCGTCACGCCGCACCAGCCAGTGTCGCGCCATCAGGCCCGGCAGGCTCAAGAGCAGGTCGAGGTTGAAGCCGGGACGGAACACATCCATCAGCGCGCCCTTCTCCCCGCGCTGAATCTCGTCGGTGGAAACAGCACGGCAATCGCCTGCGGACATCAACTCCAGGCTGGCGCGCAACAAACCACTGGCGGTGAACTCGTCGCCCGCCTCGGCCAGCAGCACCCAGTCGCACGGCGACTGACGGGCACTCTGATTGAGTTTATCGACCAGGTTGGCCGGCGTAACCCGGACAAAGTGCAAAGTGTTCTGCGCCGTGGTGGCCGCCGGCGCTTCGCCGGTGGTGAACACGACAATTCTGAACGCCTTGCATTGGCCTTCGAGCAGGCTGTCGAGGCTGACCTGCAACTTGTCGATGTCATCGTCCAGATCCAGCAGGAAGATGCCGAATTGCGGGCCACCGCCGTTGACCGACAGGTGCTCGGCAATCGATGCCAACTGAGCACCATCGGCCTGACGCGAATCCAGCCACTTGAGCAGTCGGCCGGACTGCGTCTGGTCGAACACCTGATGATGGTCTTCCACCGTCAACGCTTCGAGACGAGCATTCCAGTCGCGCATTGTCTGCGCCTCTTTGTCCTCGCCGGCCAGCTCCAGCTGTTGCGCCAGACGCTTGACCACGGTGCGGTTGAACGCATTGAGGTCGTGCGCCTGCCACAAGCGATCCAGAACACTTTCCGGGGTATCGTTGTTGCGCGCCTGCAGCAAGTGCGCCTGACGGGTCCACACACCCTCCAGGTCGCGCAGTTGAATGCGCCCGGCGGGCATGGCGTGCAGCATGAATTCGAACTGTTCCAGACGATCGAAAAATGGCTGGTTGTAAAACGGCATCTCGACGTATTGCAAAGGCCCGAACCGCCGATCAGGCCTCTTGAGCGACTGATTCCAGGTGGACTGAATAATCAGCTCCGCCGTCAGTGCCCGGCCGCTTTGCAGGCTGTCGACCATCGCCTCGAAGCTCTGCAGGGCAAACGCCTTGCCCTGTTGCGCATCAAGATCCTTGATACCGGTCGGCAGCGACGCGAGGAATTCAGCGAACGCTTCTCGCTCGGCGACCGATTTGGCGTCGACGTAAGTCAACGAGTGATACACCTCGGTGCTGTGCTCGGAATTGCCGTAGTTGATCTCGCGCACCACATAGGGCATCGGCAGAATCCGCGCCTTGGCACTCGCCAGCAGGAAGTACACGTGGCCGATTTCCTGCCACTGGAAATTGGTCCCCGCCGGCAATGCCGAGTGCCAGGTTTTCATCAGGTCAGTACGGGTCACCGCATAAAACGGCGGGATGTACTGACTCATGTAGTCGATAACCCGATCCTGAGCCCGCTCGGACGCATAATCTTCCTGGACTTTCTTGTCGCGACGGTAATAGCTCACACCACCGGACAGCGTCAGGTACATCAGGCAATAGCCATGGCACATGCCATAGTCCGGATTCGCCTGCAGGAAACCGACGGAGTCGGCCAGCGAATCGTGCAGGATGAAATCGTCGTCAGCCGCCAGCACCATGTACGGCGTGGTCAGTCGCTCTACACCGTACGCCAGTTTGGCCTGCATGCCCCAGTAGGCGAACTGCGGCACATGGTGATAATCGACGGCGGAAAAATCCCCTTCAGGCCGCTCGACCGTCGAGTCGAGCACCATGATCCGGCAGGGCAAGCTGCTGTAATACTTCACCGCCCGACGCAGGAACGCCGGCCGATTGTGAGTAATCAGCACCACGGTCAACAGCTCGTTGAGCGGTAGCGCCAGTTCAGAACTGTACTTGCCTTGCATAACTTCTCTCCACAACCGGCGACTCGCCGAGATAACGCTTTGGTGATGTTGCGAATTAACGAACGCGACGCAGATAGCCGTCCGGCGCCACGGTGATCAGCAGCTTGTTCTGCAACTGCTGGTCGATCTCGAAGTCCTGGTTCTCTTCCAGGTACTTCCACACCGCGGTTTTCGGATTGTCGCCCGGGCCCCATGGACGATCCGGGAAGAAATCGGCCGGCATGTCTTCGACCACGGTGTCCATCACCACGCAGTAGCTGTCGACCGAGACCAGCAGCGCATACAGGCGCAGCTCTTCGAGTACGTGGTCGTGGGTGTGGTTGGAGTCGAGCACCAGGATGACCTTCTTGCCTTTGGCCGCAGCCTGCACCTGAGCGGCGATGGCCGGGTCGATGCTCGAACCTTCGATCATCTTGATGCGCTTGGCCATCGGGTGGCTTTCGATCGCTTCACGGTTGTGCGGGCGGATGTCGAGGTCGATGCCCAGCACTTCGCCGTGACCTTGCAGCTCCAGCAGGGAGGCGTAGTAGATGATCGAACCGCCGTGGGCGATGCCGCACTCGATGACCAGATCCGGCTTGACCTGCCAGATGATCTCCTGCATCGCCATCATGTCCTGCGGCAGCTGGATGATCGGGCGGCCCATCCACGAGAAGTGGTAGCTGTACTTGTGTTTGGCCGATTCGTTGAAGAAATCACGGGCCAGGCCAGTCAGTTTCTGGTCGTCGCCCTGCTGGGCGATCTGCTCGCGGCACTCGGCTTCGAAAGCTTGGTTGATGCTGTTATCGGTCATGTTCAAAGTCTCAATGGTCACTGGAACGAAGCGCTATCGACGGCGTGATAGACGTAGCGTCCACCGGTCATCCGCTTGATTTCTTCGAGGTAATTGGAATTCATCACAAACAGGTGGGCGCCTTCGGGCAGCGCATCCATCGCCTCTTGCGGCGAGGACACTCGCGCGCCGCTCAGCGGCAGATAACGCCCCTGTTTGGCCGGGTTGATATCCACCACACGATCCACCGCGACACCCGCGCGTTGCAGGAACAGCGAATAGATCACGCCTTTGGACGATGCGCCCCAGATCGCCGAACCCTGCTCGGGTGCGGACTGAATGATCTGCACCGCGCGCTCAAGGCTGGCGGTGAAACCGTCCGGTAGCGTCAGGCGTGGCACCGGTTGCTGCGGGGTCAGGCGCAACGTCGACAGATCGGCGACGATGTACAGGTACTGGCCACCGAACAGATGACCGGCCTCGTGCACGGTGCCGAACATCCGGCGCAGGTCATCGAGGCGGAAATAATTGACGTGCTCGTAGAACAGGTCGAACCAGGCCTTGTGTTCGAGGATCCAGTCGAAGCAAGGCACCTCGATGTAGATCTGCCCGCCCTGATTGGCTTCGGCGATCACCGCCAGAAAGCTCACCGGGTCTTCGATGTGTTCCAGCACATGGCGCAGGACGATGGCGTCAGCTGCCAGGCCAAGACCACGGGTGAACGGCGCCTTGATCACGTCGGCGTTTTCGCCTTCGTAGGCCGGATCGATCCCGGTGATCGAATAACCGAGGCCCTTGAGCAACTCAAGGAAGTAACCCTTGCCGCAGCCGACTTCGATCAGCTCCTGGCCCTTGAAGTGTTTGGCGATGATGCCTTCGACGTCGCTCAGGTGCTTCTGGAACTGGCCCGAATGGGCCTGCTCGTTCTGATAGTCGGCGTCATAGCTGAGCTTGTCGGCATCGAACGCGGCGTTGAAGATCAGGCCGCTGCGCTCATCCTGCACCAGCAGCATGTCGGCGCTGGCCGAAGCCTTGGCCGACTCCGGGTCGGCAAAGGTGCGGTTCTGCAACACCGGCAGGTCGGTGACCCGATACAACTCGTGCCTCATTGCGGCTCTCCCAGTAGCTGTTGCAAACGCTCGGTCACGGCCCAGAACGCCATCGGTTCATGGGTCGGATAAGGGTAATGGCCGAGATTCAGATTCAGTGCCGCACCGCGCTCGCGCAGCCGTTGTTCAACCAGTGCGCGCACCGATACCGGTTGGCCACTGGCGCAATTGATCACGCCGTTGAAATCGCGCTGATGGACGATCGTGGCGAGGTAATCGGCGGCGCTGGCGATCGGCAAAAAATCGCGCAGCTGCTCGCCGCCAGACATGTTGAACGACGCCTCGCCGGCATCGATCGCCCGGTCCAGCGCTGCCAGCAGACTGTTGGGGTTCTGCCCTTCGCCATGCAGATAGAACAGACGCGCCCACTGCAAGGTGAACGGTTTTTCCTGCTGCAGATTTTGCAAGAACAGGTGCAGCGTGTGTTTGGCCAGACCGTAAGGGTTGCTCGGCTGCGGCTCGACACTTTCGCCGAGCGGGCCGCTTTGCATGCCGTACTCGAAGCAGGTGCCGGTCACCAATACTTGCGCCACACCCGCCTCGACCGCGCCTTTGATAAAGCGGTAGTCGGCCATCAGGTTGTGCTCGAAATGAAACAGCGCCCGATAGTTCGGCAACCCCGGCCAGGCCAGGTGCGCCAGCACGTCGATACCGTCGGTGAGCGCCGCAATGTCCAGATCCGACGCGTGAATATCCGCCGCAACGAATTCGACGTCATTGATCCATGGCATGCTCGCAGCCGTATCTGTTTTGCGCGCCACCGCGCGCACGGCGCAGCCACGCGCCAGCAACGCCGCGACCAGATGCCGGCCGACGAAGCCCGTGGCCCCGGTGACCAGAACGCTCACAGGATTTTCATCTCAGGCACGGCGATCACGAAGCGCCCGTCCCACTGACGCACTTGCGCCAGTTGCTGACTGACTTCGTGCAGCAGGTTCCACGGCAGCACTAGCACGTAGTCCGGTTTTTCGATGTCGATCTGCGCCGGCGCGACAATCGGGATCCGACTGCCCGGCAAAAACTTGCCCTGCTTGTGCGGGTTGGCATCGGCCACCCACGCCAGCAGATCCGGTTTGACCCCGGCGTAGTTGAGCAAGGTGTTGCCCTTGGCCGCCGCGCCGTAACCGACCACCCGCTTGCCGTCGGCCTTGGCCTGCAACAGAAAGCGCAGCAGTTCATGCTTGATGTGTTCGGCAGCCGGCGCGAGGGTCGCGTAGTACTCCGGCGTTTTCACCCCGGCATCCAGTTCGGCCTGCAGTTGATGCTGCACCGCCGGCTGCACCGCACGACGCTCACCGTCCTGGCGCTGCACGAACACCCGCAGCGAACCGCCGTGAGTGCTCAACTGACTGACGTCGAACACTTCCAGACCATTGCGCTCGCACAAGGTCTGCACGGCGGTCAGCGACAGGTAGGAATAGTGCTCGTGGTACAGCGTGTCGAACTGCGCGCCAGCCATCAGCGTCAGCAGTTGCGGAAATTCGAAAGTGGCGACGCCGGTCGGCTTGAGCAGCGTGGCGAAACCACCGAGGAAATCATTGATGTCCGGCACATGCGCGAGCACGTTGTTGGCGGCCATCAGGTCGGCGCCCCAGCCTTCGCTGTGCAGCTGCGCAGCGCTGTCGCGACCGAAGAACACTTCACGAATCTGCAGACCCTTTTCCCGCGCCGCTTGCGCGGTGCTGCGGGTCGGCTCGACACCCAGACACGGAATGCCGCGAGCGGCGACGTACTGCAGCAGATAGCCGTCATTGGCGGCAATTTCGACCACACGGCTGTCGGCATTCAGACCAAAGCGCTCGACCATCTCGGCGACATAACGCTCGGCGTGGGCCAGCCAGGTGCTGGAGAACGAACTGAAATAGGCGTACTCGGCATCGAACAGGCTGTCGGCGCGGGTGTAATCCTCGGTCTGCACCAGCCAGCATTGCTGGCACACCGCAACCTTGAGCGGCACCCATTGCTCGGCCTGTTCCAGGCGCTCGGCGTGCACGTAGGCGTTGGACGGTGGCGAGGTGCCGAGGTCGATCAGCGGCAGGCTCAGCGGTGCGGCGCACCCACGGCAGTTCATAGACGCACTCCGGCAAAGTGTTGATCGAGCGCAGGATGGCTGGAATCACGCGCTGACAAATTATTGACAGGCAACGGCCAGGCAATCGCCAGCCGTGGATCGTTCACCGACAAGCCGCCCTCATGCTCCGGCGCGTAATCGGCGCTGTGCAGGTAAAGCAGTTCGGCGTCTTCCTTCAGAGTCTGGAAGCCGTGAGCAAACCCGGCCGGAATCAACAGGCTGCGACCATCGCCAGCCTTGAGGTGCTCGGCGTGCCAGTGCAGAAAGGTCTCGGAATCCGGACGCAGATCCACCGCCACGTCCCACACTTCACCGCGCAGGCAGGTGATCAGCTTGGCTTCCGGCGCATTGGCATTCTGGTAATGCAGACCGCGCACGCTGCCCTTTTTACGGGTGCAGGAATGGTTGATCTGGCGGATGTGAAATTCGCTGCCGAACGCACTCAGGCTGCCTTCGCAGAACAGCCGGGCGAAATGCCCGCGCTGATCTTCGAAGCGTCTGTGCTGGACGCTGAACAGCCCGGCCAGCGGCAACGGTTTCAAGGAAAACTCGCTCACAGCGCGCCTCGGTACAGGTTCAGTTGGCCGAGAGTGACGTTGCGCATGTCATCGCCGTTCTGCCACGCCAGATGCCAGTCGAGGGTCTGGGTCAGGCATTGCTGCAAGGTCCAGCGTGGCTGCCAGCCGAGTACCTGACGGGCGCGACTGCTGTCCAGACGCAACAGACCGGCCTCGTGCAATTCGCTTTTCTCAATGCGCAAACCACGTGCCTGTGGCCAGCGACTGGCGAGCAGTTCGACCACTTCGCCGACGCTGCACATGTCCGCCTCGCCCGGGCCGAAGTTCCACGCCCCGGCGTATTCCGGGCCTTGTTCGTAGAGGCCGGCAGCCAGTTGCAGGTAACCGGCCAGCGGTTCCAGCGCGTGCTGCCACGGGCGCACGGCTTGCGGGTAACGCAGGGTCACCGGCTCGTCGGCAGTCCAGGCTTTGAGCACGTCGGGAATCAGCCGCTCAGGGGCGAAGTCACCGCCACCCAAGACGTTGCCGGCGCGCGCGGTGGCCAAGGCCAGACCGTGTTCAGCGTACTTGTCGGCCGGGAAAAACGACGCGGCGTAAGACTGCGCCAACAGTTCACAGCAAGCCTTGCTGCTGCTGTAGGGATCGTGGCCGCCGAGGGCTTCGTCTTCGCGGTACGGCCACAGCCATTCCTTGTTGGCGTAAACCTTGTCGGTCGTCACCAGCACGCAGGCGCGCACGCAACCGACCTGACGGATCGCTTCGAGCAGGTTCAGCGTGCCCATGACGTTGCTGGAGTAAGTGCCCAGCGGGTCGCGATAGCCTTCACGCACCAGTGGCTGCGCGGCCAGGTGCAGAACGATCTCCGGCTCGGTGTCGGCAATGATCTCCAGCAACGCGCCGAGATCGCGCAGATCGCCACGTTGATCGTTGATCCCTTCGTGAACCCGCGCCAGTTCATACAGGCTCGGTTCAGTCGAAGGATCCAGCGAAAAACCGCTGACTTGCGCGCCGAGGCTTTGCAGCCACAGGGTCAGCCAGCTGCCTTTGAAACCGGTGTGACCGGTGACCAGTACGCGTTTGCCGCGCCAGAAATCCGCACTCAGGCCCATTGCTTCCATGGGGCCTCCCCGCTCTGCCATAACGCTTCGAGGTGGTTCTTGTCGCGCAGGGTATCCATCGGATGCCAGAAGCCTTCGTGCTCGAAGGCGTTCAGCTGTTCATCCTCTGCCAGACGCGCCAGCGGCTCGGCCTCCCAGGTGGTTTCATCGCCAGCGATGTAGGACAGGACTTTGGGCGACAGCACGAAAAAGCCACCGTTGATCCAGCCACCGTCGCCACGCGGTTTTTCGGTGAAACCGAGCACCTGATCGCCCTGGCGCTCAAGGGCACCGTAACGTCCCGGCGGCTGCACCGCGGTGACGGTGGCCAGGCGACCGTGGGCTTTGTGGTAATCGACGAGTTGAGCAATGTTGATGTCGGAAACGCCGTCGCCGTAGGTGAAGCAGAACGCCTCTTCATCTTTGAGGTAACGGCCGGCACGCAGCAGACGGCCACCGGTCATGGTTTCCTCGCCGGTGTCGATCAGGGTGACGCTCCACGGCTCGCTGTAGTTCTGGTGCACGTCCATGCGGTTGTTGCGCATGTCGAACGTGACGTCGGAGGTGTGCAGGAAGTAGTTGGCGAAGAAGTCTTTGATCGCATAGCCCTTGTAGCCCAGGCAAATCACGAAGTCGTGGATTCCGTGAGCGGAATACTGCTTCATGATGTGCCAGAGAATTGGCTTGCCGCCGATCTCGATCATGGGTTTGGGCTTGAGGTGCGACTCTTCACTGATGCGCGTGCCGAGGCCACCCGCCAAAATAACTGCCTTCATCGTCTCCCCTCTCGTTCGTCACCGGGCTGCGCATGGCTTGGTTGAGCGATGCGGGCCGTCTGGCTAACCCTTTTGCCGCCTGCGGCGCCGCTGCGATGACCGCGAGCGCTCGTTTTATGGCGATTTGAGGGGGACTTGCAGGAAACGCGCCAGCTCCGCGAGCGCTGCGTCGGCGGGAATTCAAGGCATGAAAAAGGGATGAGTCCGTTGCCGGAATCATCCCTTTCATCAAGCTACTTCAATGAATCGGACGGATCAGCCAAACATCGCGAATCCATCGATCGTGGCAGGCAGGTCGTAGGACTGGCCGTCAGCGGTCTGCAGATGTTCGATGTTGTTATACCCACCCACATACCAGTCCACCAGTTTCACGCCATTGGCCGGCACACCGCTGCTGCCGTCATTGGCGCCGTGCAGGTAGGCATCGTCGCCGACGCGCGTGACGCTCAACTGACTGAGGTTGGCAATGGTGTTCATGATCAGGGTGTCGTTGTAGCTGCTCGCCATATCCTGAATGGATACCAGGCCTGGGGCATTCACCACATAGGTGTCATCACCATCGCCACCAATCAGCGTATCGTTCTGTGGCGCCTCGCCATCCAGACCGGATGCCAGGCCTCCATAAAGAATGTCCGCACCTGCGCCACCCTGAATGAAATCGTCGCCCGCACCGCCCTCCAGAATGTTGTCGCCCCAATCACCTTGCAGCACATCATTGAAATGGCTGCCACGCAGGTTTTCGATGTCGATGTACGTGTCGTAAAGAGCGATCCCGCTCTGCGGGCCCCAGCCGAGAGAGACACTCAAACCCTCAGTGCTGACTTCGTAGCTGACGGTGTCGACACCGGCTCCGCCTTCGAAGCGATCGCCACCCGCGCCGCCGAACAGGACGTCGTTGCCGGCGCCCGAAGCGATGACGTTGTCCCCGTCATTGCCGTAGCCCGTGAAGTCTGCGGTGCCGGTATACGTCATTTTTTCAATGAAGGGGTCCATGTGCAGCGACGACAGGCTGGTGTACACATGGTCGATGCCACCAAAGAGGTCTGTCTCGACGATGCTGACACCGGTGCTGTTGATGGTGTACACATCGTCGCCCATTCCACCTTCCAGCGTCACGCCCGCGATGTTGGCCGTGAATTGGTCAGCGAACGATGTGCCGATGACCTTCTCCACGTTCAGCAACGTGACACCCGCAGCACCGGCACGCTGGCCGATGTCGATGCTGACGCCATCCCAGGATTGGCGATAGCTCACGGTGTCATAGCCATCGGCGCCATCCACGGTCATGGCGTTATCGAGCAGGTACACCTCGTCATCGAAATTCGATCCCTGGATTGCCTCGATGCCGGTGAACGTATCGCCATAGGCAATGGTCAAGCCATCGTAGTTGGCAAAGTCCAGAACCCGAACACCTTCAAGGCTGTCGGTGTAGCTGACGGTATCGTAACCATCGCCACCGACGAAGTGGTCGGCACCGGCACCACCCCACAGCCAGTCATTGCCCGCACCGCCGATGATCTCGTTGTCACTGGCGTTGCCGTAACCCTTGAAATTGCCGGTACCGGTAAAGGTCAGCTTCTCGATGAACGGATCCATCTTGATCGTGTTGAGGCTGGTGCGCAGTTCGTCGTAGCCACCGTAGTTTTCTTCAACGAGGGTCACGCCTTCGGCGTCGACGATGTACAGATCATCACCGCCGCTGCCGTCCAGCGTCACCCCACCCACCGAAACGGTAAACGTGTCCTTGTGGTAACTGCCGGCCACCTTCTCCACCGACACCAGCGTATCGACCTTGCCGTCAGACCCTGCGACCGTTGCCGCACCGGTGCCAAACTCGACGCTGACTCCCGACCCCATTGCGTAATAGTTCGCCGTGTCAAAACCTTCACCACCGTCGAGCAGGTCGGATCCTGCACTGGCCAGCAGTTGATCGTCGGACTCCAGTCCATGGAGTTCGTCATTGCCCTCGGTGCCCGACAGGACATCCGCTTCACTCGTTCCATTTACTACTGCCATTTGCTTCTTCCTTGCGTTGTTGTCGAATCCGGAAATCGGTCACCTCAGACGCTGGCCGGACAGGTCTTCGCTGACCGTGCCAATTGAGCGCATGGAAAGGTATCGACAGAAAAATCCCGCTGCTTGAGCCCGCCGCCAAAAAAAGTATCGGGCTTGATACAAAAACTTTTCGCCACGCAAAAAAAAACAGGCAACTCGAAAGTCGCCTGTTTCTCAGAGGTCCGTACGCGATTCAATCAATCCGCCAGCCAGCCATTCTCCCAGTAACGCAAGTTGTCGCCACGCAACACGTAGTCACGCAACACCACCTCACGCAACTGATCCCCCATGCGGTAGCTGGCATCCGGGTCGGCCAGGTGCATGCGGATCGCCTGCAGCCATTCATCGGTGCTGTTGGTCTTGACCCGGGTGCACGGCAGGTAGCCGCGATAGGCCTCGGTATCGGTGCAGATCACCGGGTAACCGCAGGCGCCGTACTCCAGCAGACGCAGGTTGCTCTTGCAGTCGTTGAAGATGTGGAATTCCAGTGGCGCCAGCGCCAGATCGAGATTCAGGCTTGCCAGTTTGGCCGGGTACACTTCCAACGGGATTACCCCGTGGAATTCATGCATGTACGGACGCAGATCATCCGGGCACATGCCGAAGAATACCCAGTCGACTTCGTTGGCCAGCTCACGCACGACATCGGCGATCACCGCCAGGTCGCCGTGGTGACTGGTCCCACCGCCCCAGCCGACCCGTGGTTTTTTCGAAGTGCGGCGCTGGCTGCGCAAGTCAGTCCACAAGTTGCGCGCGAGCATGTTGGGGACGACGCGAATGTCGTGGTGCATGTCCGACAATGCATTGGCCAGTGGCTGGGTCGATACCACCACCCGATCACACAGGCTGATCGCACTGCGCACCATCCGCTCCATTTCCTGTTTATTGGGCATGTTGCGAATATGCGCATTGCGATGAGGAACGTCGATCACATAGTCATCAAGCTCAAAGATGCGCCGGGCATGACTGAATTTCTTCAGTGGCGGAATCTCATCAATGGCACCCTGCGAATAACGCCCCTGCAGCACAATCACGTCCGGGGACTGACGCTCGATATCAATGATCGACGGCAGTCCATAGCAAATCCGCCCTTCAGCGCGGTTGGCCGCTTCCAGTTCGATCAGCGGCTGGCTCATGCGGTAGTGACCGATGGCCGAGGCGTTGATCGGCACGGCAAGCACGTTCGGCAACTGCGCCCGGGAAAATGCACTCCAGCCGGTACGCAGGCCCGGTTCCAGGCTGAAGCTCGTCGCACCGACACCCTGCAACGACAAATTGACGTTGAAGGCCGGATCACGGGCAATGCGCGGCAACCAGCGCTGGTAGAAGGTTTCCTGCTCCTGAAGCTGCAATTGCTCCTCTTCTGCCGTCGCCTGGACACTGGGGCGTGCGCCCAGTGCCAGCAAGGCATAAGGGGTCCACACCACCAGGTATCCTTCCTGACCGATTCGCAGGCACAGATCCACGACATTCAGCGCCTGTTTCAGCGCTTGCTCATCGAGACCGGCGACAGCTTCATAAACCGCCTTGCGCACCATCAGGCAATCGCCACTGACGGCACTCAGGTCATGGACCGCTTGCAGCCGGAACATGTAACCATCCGACTGCAACGACTGACCATAGAACGGCAAACCCACTGCACCTTGCAGACCAAGAATCAGACCCGCGTGCAGCACGCACCCATCAGGATTGAACAGCTTGGCGCCGACCACGCCGACTTCCGGACGCTGCGCATGATTGAGCAATTCGTCGAGCCAGTCGGCCTGGGTGATTACCGCAAACGAATTGAGCAGCAGCACGTATTCACCACGCGCCTGCCCTACCGCAAAATTATGCAGCGCCGCTGCGTTGCCCTGCTGCGGGTAGTTCAGGACACGAATCCGCTCGCCGCCCAGCTCTGCCATACCGTCCAGCCAGGCCCGCGCTTCGGTGCTTTCGCTGCCGTTGTCGACCAGCAACAACTCGTACTCGGAGTAAGCGGTCTTCTCCAACAGCGTCTCGACGCAGCGCTGCAAGGCAACCGTCTGGTCCTTGGTCACAATAATGATCGACACCAGCGGACGCCGGGCATGGCGATAGTCGACACGATTGAGCAACCCGGAACTGCCACGGCGGATGTCGTGGGCAATCCCCAGGCGCTGCAGATGGGCCTCGAGTACACGCGGATTCTGCTCGATGACCGCCGGAGCGGCGAGCCAGGCGGACAGATCGAAGGGCGATTGCAGCAGAACTTCGGCGACATGCCCGACCACCTGCGTACCATCACTCTCGACCATGCGCCACAGCACGTCGTGGGGGGCCAGTTCGGCGAACGTCGCCGCGAAT
This sequence comes from Pseudomonas sp. JAI115, assembly GCF_014200835.1. Lineage (NCBI taxonomy): Bacteria > Pseudomonadati > Pseudomonadota > Gammaproteobacteria > Pseudomonadales > Pseudomonadaceae > Pseudomonas > Pseudomonas sp. JAI115. The sequence goes on along the minus strand of NZ_JACHCY010000002.1, from coordinate 406,877 downwards.
CCGCCCAGCGCCAGAAAGCGTTCGCGCTTGAACGCCAGCGCGCGCCCGACGTACGGGTAACTGCGCAGCAGGTCGAGGTTGAAATCCGGTTTGAACGCAGGCTCCGCCGATTCGCCGTTGCGCAGGCTGCCTTCATCGCTGTACAGACACGTCAGCGCCGGAGAATGGGCGATGCGCTCGGCCATGATCAACAACGCCGGCACCACCGGACGATCGCCGGCCTGCAACAGGTAGAACCAGTCGGCCCCTTCCAGTTGCGGTAACAATGCATTGATCTGCTCCAGTCCGTCGTCCTGCAACGGCATGCGGAACACCCGACCATCGAGCTCGGCCTCGGAACAGGCAGCGGACAGCACCAGAATCAACTCCGGCAGATAATCCTGTGCGGCAAGCGCCTCCAGCGTGCGCTCGACACCGTCGCGACTGCCGTCGCGATCGATGACGATCGGGACGATGCGCGGCTGATGCGACCAGCCAGCCAGGGTCTCCGGCAGCAACTTGCGCTGCCCCTCGGTGAGCACCCGGCACTCCAGCCATTGCGCATAAAGCTCGGCAAAACTCCAGCTGTCGATGCCGACACACCACTCCTGGCGACTTTGTTTGGTACCCAGGGTGCGGCTCAGAGGCAGCTCTTCCCAGACCCGGGGTGTCTCATCAGCCTTGGTCAGCGGGATGTAGCGAACCCAACCCGGCGCAGGCGCAGATTCGCCGCTGCGCGCCTTGAGCATTTGCAGAATCCACTCGCGCTCGACTTCAACCGCATCTTTCATCGACTGCTGGGCGCACAGGCGCTCCGGGTACAGTCGCTCGGCACTCAGCACATTGTTGGACACCGCCACATTGCCGCGCCGCATCAGACAGACGAACAGCGCGAAATCCAGGGTTGCCACAAAGCAGTGGCCTTCCTGGGTCAACGCCGGCAGCAACTCGACAAGATCTTCCCGGCGAAACAGCGCATTGGTGAACCCACCCAGCACATTGACTGGAAACTTCTCAAAGATGCCCAGCAGGTCGTCGCCCTTGAACAAGCCACTGAGCGGAGACAGCGAAGTGTTTTCCAGACGCGCTGGAAGAATGATGTCGTCAGCGTCCCAGAACAGACGCTGAGCCAGCACCAGCCGGACTTCCTCACGCACCATTTCCTGCGCTTGCTGTTCAACACAGGCGGCGTAGAGATGGTCGTCGTCGCACAGAAATTTGACCAATTGGCCCTGCGCCTGTTCCAGGCAGGCCTTGAGATTGCCGACCATGCCCAGGGTGCGCGGATTGCGCACGTAACGCACGGCGACGCCGGACTGCTCGACTACCGCCGCAACGATGGCTTCAATCTCGCTGCCGCGGCTGTCGTCGCAAACGATGATTTCGAGTTGGCCATAAGTCTGGCTCACCGCACTGTTCAAGGTCCGCTCGAAGAAGCGCGGATTGAAGGCGGGAATGACCAGACTGACGAGAGGAAGTGGATTCACGGCGGGCTCACAGGCGGTACGAGCCCGCTCGGTAAAGCGAGCCCATGAAACCGCAAAAAAACATTAACTGAAGGACGAGACAAACGGGCGCCTGCGCGCCCGTCCAATGTCAGATCTTGTTGAACAGACCCAACTGACTGATCTTGCTGAACGCCAGTTGCGAGGCTTGCAGCATGGTCTGCTGCAACGTCAGGCGGGTCATCACCTCGGCCGGATCCGAATCACGGATCGAACCCTGGGTCGTGGTGTTGGCCTGGATCAGGCTCTGGTTGGTGGTGTCCTGGTCATCCAGCGACTGACCGCGCGCACCGATCGAGGTCACCGCAGCGCCAATCTGGTTGGAGGCGCTGTCGATGTTGCCCAGCGCCGACTCCATGGCCCCCTGGAATTTCTGCTTGGCTACCGGATCACCATCGACCGGCATGTTCAGCGCCGTGACCATCTGCCCCAGGGTGTCGAGCACGTTCTGGGTCTGGTGGTTGTTGGACTGAATCGAGAACTGATCGCCCGCACCCGGCGTACCGCCAATCGCGAAGGTCACACCGGCGGCCGTGGCGTTGCTGCCGACCATGGTGCCCGATGACACCGGTTTGCTGTCAGCGGTCACAGGGGCCGCGTACAGGTCGAAATCGGTGGCGCTGGTGAACTTCAGCACCGCGCCGCCGCCCGACGGGAAGGCCGCGCTGTACGCCGCCTGGTTGGTCACGCTGGAGCCGGTGATGACCGCCGTCGACGGGTTGCCCGGGCTGCGCGCGGTGGTGAACGAGTCAGGTGTGGCCGACAGCTGGAAGCTGTGACCGGCGATGACCGCATCCGGGTTGGTGTCGCCGGCCTTGAGGTTGATGTTCAACTTCATGTCGACGCCACGGAAGCTGACGGTCTGGTTGGCACCATTGCTGTTGCTGATCAGGCCGTTCTGGCTGGCCTCGGACGTCACGTCGTTGCCCAGGGCATCGGTGATTTTCAACTGCGTGCTGCTGATGAAATCCACGGTGTATGGCTGGCCCGCCGTGAACTTGGCGTTGTAGGTCGCTGCGGTGCCGACCGTACCGTTGGACAGCACCACACGACCGTCATCCAGCGCCGGAGCGGTCATGCTGGTCTGGGTGCGGCTGGTGTTGATGGTCTGCTGGAAGGCGTCCCAACCGGTGGTATTGGTCGCGACCGACATACCGTCGCCAATGCCCAGGTTGATCTGGGTCTGGTCACCGTTATAGGTGTAGGTGCCGTCGACGTTTTGCGAGTACGGCGCGGTATCGGTCTTGGAACCGGAGAACAGGTAGTTGCCGTTGGCATCCTTGGAGTTCATCAGGCCCAGCACTTGTTGCTGGATCTGGCTCAGTTCCGCCGCGTACGCCTTGCGGTTGTCGTCGGTAGCGATACCGTTGTTGGCGGCCAGGCCGATTTCCTTGGCGCGCTGCAGAGCCGTGGTGATGGAGTTCAACGTCGACTCCTGCACGGTCAGCGAGCTCTTGGTGGTGTCGATGTTGCCCTGATACTGGTCGAGCATCGCACTTTGCTGACCCAGCTTGAGCAGGCGACCGGCGCCGATCGGATCGTCGGCAGCGGTGTTGATGCGCTGCAGGCTGCTCGCTTCGTTGGCGGTCGCGACCGTCTTGCTGTAGTTGCGCTGATATTGAGCAGCTTGCGTCGCGTAATACTGGGCGGTGGAAATGCGCATGAATTACGACTCCTTAAAGACTGTTGATCAGCGTGGCGAAAGTTTCCTGCGCAGCTTTGATGATCTGCGAAGACGCTGTGTAGTACTGCTGATACTTGACCAGGTTGCCGGTCTCTTCATCGAGGTTGACCTGGGACAGCGAATCACGCGCGCCCTTGGCCTGATCGAGGATCACCGAGGTGGCTTCATTGTCGGACTTACTCTGCGCAGCCTTGGTACCGACGTTGGTCACCAGTTTGTTGTAGGCGTCGGTCAGGCTGATGCCCTTGCTGCCGCTGCCGGTGTCCACGGTCTGCTTGGTCTGCAGGCCAACCAGTGTCTGTGCGTTGCGGTTGTCCGAAGACGCCGCGCCGGTCAGGTTGATGGTGAAGGTTTCGCCGGACTTCGGCGTCGCGCCCACGGTGGTCTGTACGGTGAAGGTCTTCTGCACGTTCGGCGTGACCGTGGTGTCCATCACCGGAGCACCGGTGGAGTCGACCATGCCGACCTTGAGGTTCAAGGTGTTGGCCTGCCCCGGCACGATGGTGCCCGAACCGATGGTGTTGCCCTTGGCGTCGACCATGTTGTACGACTGGCTGCCGCTGGCGACCGCACCGAACACCAGTTTGACCGGCGTCGAATACTTGAGCGCATTCTGCAACTCGGTCTGCGACGCCGGGTTGTAGATGTCGAACGAATCAGTCAGCGTCGGCTGGGTGTAGGTACCCGAATTGTTCGCACTGGCCACGCCGGTCAACGGCGCTGCCGCAGCGATTTTCTTCGGATCGGTCAGCACGGTCTGAATAGTGCTTGCCGCGTTACGGGTCGGCGTCACCTTGAACGTGTCGCCCGCGCTCAGCGCCCCGCCGTTGAGGGCCAGGGTGAAGCCGTCGATCACTGGCGGTGGCGTGGTCGTGGTGCTGAACGAGCCCATGTCGGTGCCATCGGAGCGCTTGACCGAATAGTTGGTGGCGCTGGTGAAGGTCACCTGATAATCGCTGGTGGTCAGCTTGCCGGTGTCCTTGATGGTGACATCGAGGTTGCCCGAGCCGGCGCTATTGGTCGACTGCGCAATGCTGCGCTGACTGACCAGTGCGGCACTGTTGATGTTGTTGAAGATCGCGGCGCCGAAGTCACCGTTCTTGTCGATACCCTGGGCTTGTTGGCTGTTGACCTGATCGGCCACTACCAGCGCGACACGCCCCAACTCATTGAGCGAAGGGTCGAGCACTTCTTTGCGATAGGTCAGCAGGCCACCGATTTCGCCACCGCTCATGGCCGACGTGATGTCGATCACGCTTGAGCCGCGGTCCAGCTGAATGGCCATGCGCGTCGGATCGTCCTTGCTCGGCACGGTGCTCAGGGTGTTGGTGGTGTTGCCGATCACCAGCGGCTGGCCGGTGCCGATGTACACGTCAAAACTGGTGCCACGTTCGACAACCTGCGCCCCGGTCAGCTCGGAGAGCTGGCGCACCGCTTCGTTACGACTGTCGAGCAAATCGTTCGGCTGGCCGCCGCTGGTGGAAATCTCGCCGATCTTCTGGTTCAGGTTGGCAATCGAAGTCGCCAGCTTGTTGACCTGGGACGTCATGTCGCCCAGGTTGCCATTGATCGTGGTGTTCTGATCGTTCAGCTGTTTGGCCAGCGCATTGAAACGGCTGGTCAGGGCCTGCGCACCGGTCAGCACCGACTGACGGGAGGTGTCATCAGTGGCCGAGGTCGCCACGCCCTGCATCGAGGTAAAGAACTTTTGCAGCACACCGGTCAGGCCGGTGTTGGTATCGGACATCGAGGCATCCAGCGCAGTGGCCTGGGCACCGTACGCAGCCGCTTCGCTATCGAGCGAGGTGGCGGTATGCAGCTGGTTTTCGAGGTAAGAGTTGTAGACCCGGCGCACATCGGCCAGGGTCGTCCCCGTACCGATGAAGACGTTGCCGAACTGCTGCGATGACTTGGTGCTCTGCACGGTTTGCTGGCGTGAATACCCGGCGGTGTCGACGTTGGCAATGTTGTTACCTGTGGTCGCGAGAGAGGAAGAACTCGCGGACAACCCCGACATCCCGATATTGAGCAAACTCATGATTCAAACCTTACCGTGTGTTTATAGAGGCGTTGTTGAAACGCCGGCCGCAGCGTAGTTTTCGAAACTGTTCATCTGCTTGGCTATCTGCGAAATCTTCGTCGCGTAGTTCGGGTCGGTCGCGTAACCGGCCTTTTGCAACTCGCGTACAAACTGTTCTGGGTTATCGGCCGACTTCACCACATCTTGATAGCGATTGTTGGTCTGCAGCAAAGTCACCAGATCGTGGAAACTGTCCTTGTACGAGGCATAGGAACGGAACTGCGCCGTCTCCTTGACCATCTGCCCGTTGCGGAACTCGCTGGTGATTGCCCGGGCCGAATCGCCGGTCCAGTTGCTGCTGGCCTTGATGCCGAACAGGTTGTGACTGCTGCTGCCATCCTGGGCACGCATGACCGATTTGCCCCAGCCGGTTTCCAGTGCGGCTTGCGCCACCAGATAACGCGGATCGACGCCAATACGCGCGGCGGCTTCTTTGGCCATTGGCAACATGGTGTTGACGAATTCGTCGGCGGAGCTGAAAGCGCGCTTGGCCGGCGCCAGCGGAATCTGCGCCATCGCCCGACCGTAAATCTGCATCTGCCCGCCGGACGCCTTGGCGTCTTCGGCACGGCTCAGCCAGTCGCCGTTGTACAGCGGGCCGGCGCCGGTGGCGGCCGTGGTCACGGCACGTTGTGGCAAGGCATTGGTGGCGGTCGGCGTGGCGGACGGCACCAGACCGGCGAGCAAACGATCGGCCAGTTTCGGCGGCAATGCCAGACGACGCTTGTTGATCATTGCCATGTCATTGCTGTGCGAGGCTTCGGTAGTAGCCACACGCCCGGAACGCGAGGCCCACAACGGACGCTCGCCATTGAGCCGCGATAACGGCCCATTGGTGGCGGTGGTGCCGGCGGCAATCGGGGTCTGCACCGCAGCGGCTTTCGCCGCTTCCTGCTTGGCAGCGGACGCGGCCGCAGCCTCACCCGGTGCCAGCGGTTTGTTCCTCGACATCTGCTTCATCAGCACGTCGGCCAGACCGATACCACCGCCCTCGCGGGACAGCGACACCGCCAGTTGCTGGTCGTACATTTCCTGATATTGCTTGGCCGCCGGGGTGTTCATCGGGTTGTCTTTACCCAATGCCTCAGTGGCCGAACGCATCGACTTGAGCATTTCGCCAAGGAACAGCGATTCGAATTCCTGCGCCACTTTGCGCATGTTCGCATCGCTGTTTTTGTCGCCGACCTTGAGCTGGTTCAGACGATTGAGGTCGGAGTACGAACCCGAATCGCCCGTGCCCACCAGACTGCCTTTGCGCATATCCATGGTCGGCGTCCTCAGATCACGATCAGGTCGGCTTGCAACGCGCCGGCCTGCTTCAGTGCTTCGAGAATGGCCATCAGGTCACCCGGTGCCGCGCCAACCTGGTTCACCGCCCGCACGATTTCGTCGAGGGTGGTGCCCGGGCCGAACTTGAACATCGGCTTGGCTTCCTGCTGGGCGTTGACCCGCGAACGTGGCACGACGGCCGTCTGCCCATTGGACAGCGGGCCCGGCTGGCTGACGATCGGGTCTTCGGTGATGGTCACGGTCAGACTGCCGTGGGTCACGGCGGCCGGCGAGACTTTCACGTTCTGGCCGATGACGATGGTGCCGGTGCGCGAGTTGATGATGACTTTCGCCACCGCCTGACCCGGATCGACTTCAAGGTTTTCGAGGATCGACAGGTAGTCGACGCGCTGGCTCGGATCGAGCGGCGCGGTCACACGAATCGAACCGCCGTCGATGGCTTGCGCCACGCCAGGGCCGAGCATGTCGTTGATCTTGTCGACGATGCGCTTGGCGGTGGTGAAGTCGGAACGGTTGAGGTTCAGCGTCAGGCTGTTGCCCTGGTTGAAACCGCTCGGTACCGAACGTTCAACCGACGCACCGCCCGGGATGCGACCGGCCGACGGAACGTTGACGGTGATCTTCGAACCGTCACGACCTTCGGCATCGAAACCACCGACCACCAGGTTGCCCTGGGCGATGGCGTAGACGTTGCCGTCGATACCCTTGAGCGGGGTCAGCAACAGGGTACCGCCGCGCAGGCTCTTGGAGTTACCGATCGAAGAAACGGTGATGTCGACCTGCTGCCCCGGTTTGGCGAACGCCGGCAGATCGGCACTCACCGACACCGCTGCGACGTTTTTCAACTGCACGTTGCCCGATCCCGGCGGCACCTTGATGCCGAACTGCGACAGCATGTTGTTGAAGGTCTGTAGAGTGAACGGTGTCTGCGTCGTCTGGTCACCGGTGCCGTTAAGCCCGACCACCAGGCCGTAACCGATCAACTGGTTGGAACGCACGCCGGAAATGCTGGCGATATCTTTCAGCCGCTCGGCGTGGGCACCAAAGGCTGCGGACAACAGGGCCGCAGCCAGCATGAGGCTCTTGAAATTCAAAGTCGCCACCTAGAAAGGGAACAGCGGGCTGAGGAAGAAACGGTCGAACCAGCCTGGCTGACTCGCATCGGCAAACGAACCGGTGCCCGAGTAGGTGATGCGCGCATCGGCGACACGGGTCGACGACACGGTGTTGTCGGTGGCGATGTCATCGGCACGCACGAGACCGGCGATGCGCACCAGCTCGTCGCCGGTGTTGAGGGTCATCCACTTCTCGCCGCGCACGGCGATGATGCCATTGGGAAGCACATCGGCCACGGTCACGGTGATCGAGCCGGTCAGGGTGTTGCCCTGCGCCGCCTTGCTGTCGCCCTTGGTCGCACGGTCGCCGCTGTAGCCGACGTCGAGGCTCAGGTCATTGCCACCCAACGGGTTGTTGGTGGTGCCACTGCCGCCGAACAGCGAAGTCAGGCCGATGCCGGTCTTGCTGTTCTTGGCCACTTGCGAGTTGGCGTTTTTGCTGGCCTGAGTCTTCTCGTTCAGGGTGATGGTGATGATGTCACCGACCCGGAATGCCTTGCGGTCGCTGTACAGGTTCTGCTCGAAGCCGGCCTGATAGATCGAGCCGTTGTTGGCCGCAGACGGCAATGGCGTGCGTGGCAACACCGGAGCGTAATAAGGGTCATTGGGCTTGGGCGTCGGTGCGACGCAGCCCGCGAGCGAGACGACCCCACCCAATGCCAGAACAGATACGAAGCGTTTCATGACCCTACCTCACGGTGTTGCTGGCGACCTCATGGCCGCCCCATAGACTTGATTACAGATTCTGCGTTACGAACGAGAGCATCTGGTCGGCGGTGGAAATCACCTTGGAGTTCATCTCGTAAGCGCGCTGAGTGGTGATCATGTTGACCATCTCTTCAACGGTGCTGACGTTGGAACCTTCCAGGGTGTTCTGCAGCGTGGTACCGAAACCGTTCAGGCCCGGGGTGCCGATTTGCGGCGCGCCGGAAGCAGCGGTTTCCAGGAACAGGTTGTTGCCCACTGCCTGCAGACCGGCCGGGTTGATGAAGTCGGCGGTTTGCAGGTTGCCGATCACCTGAGCGGCCGGGTTGCCTGGCACTGTGATCGACACGGTGCCGTCGGTGCCGACAGTGAAGCTCTGCGCGTTGTTCGGGATGACGATGGCCGGTTCCAGGGCGAAACCGCTGGCGTTGACGATCTGACCGTTGGAGTCGAGGTGGAAAGTACCGTCACGGGTGTAGGACGTGGTGCCGTCCGGCTGCAGGATCTGGAAGAAACCGCGACCGTCGATGGCCATGTCCAGCGGCTGCTCGGTGGTTTGCAGGCTGCCGGCGGTGAAGTTTTTCTGGGTGCCGACGATGCGCACACCGGTACCCAGTTGCAGACCCGACGGCAGTTCGCTGTCCTGGGTCGACTGGGCGCCTGGCTGACGCTTGATCTGATACAGCAGGTCCTGGAACTCGGCACGGTCACGTTTGAAACCCGTGGTCGAGACGTTCGCCAGGTTGTTGGAAATGGTGGTCAGGTTGGTGTCCTGGGCGGACAGACCGGTTTTGGCAACCCATAGAGCCGGAAGCATTCGATTCTCCTCGTGCGCCTGTTTTACGGCGCGACGTTCTGATAATTAGCTGATCTGCAAGACCCGAGCCATGGCCTGGTCGTCGTCTTTGGCGGTGTTCATCATCTTGACGTGCAACTCGAACTGCTTGGCCAGGGCCAGCACCGAGGTCATTTCTTCCACGGCATTGACGTTGCTCGACTCAAGGAAACCCGACACCAGTTTGACGTTGGCATCGGCCGGCGCCGGCTGGCCGTCCTTGGTGTAGATCGAGCCGTCGAGGCCTTTGTTGAGGTTCTTGATGTCCGGGTTGACCAGTTTGATCCGGTCGACTTCCGCCATGACGCGCGGGCCTTCGCCCATCGCACGAATACTGATGGTGCCGTCTTCACCAACTTCGACCTGCTGCTCCGGCGGCACGGCGATCGGACCGCCGTTGCCGAGTACCGGCATGCCGTTGCCGGCGCGCAATACGCCGAGGGCGTCGATGTTCAGGCTGCCGGTGCGCACGTAGCTTTCGCCACCGTTAGGGTTCTGCACGGCAATAAAACCGTTGCCGGTCACGGCGACGTCGAGGTCACGCCCGGTCTGCACCAGCGAACCGGCGGTGAAGTCGGTGGCGGGCCGTTCGCTCATGGCAAACGCACGCGCCGGAAAGCTGTCACCGAACACCGGCATCGAACGCGCCTGCTCCAGGTCGCGCTGAAAACCATTGGTGGAGATGTTCGCCAGGTTGTTGGCATGGGCCTTTTGCGCCAGTGCGTTCTGACTGGCGCCGGTCATTGCCACATAAAGGTACTTGTCCACACTCTTTCCTCTGCATGCCGGACGTTTGCCGCCCACCGCTGTACTGCTGAGCCATAAGCAATTTGCAGACCAACTTTTTTCTGGCGGCTTGCGGCCCGGTAAACAAAGGACTTGCGGGGTTTTGCGGGGAAATTGGAAATGTATCGAAGTCGAAAAACCGGCGGTGTTATGCCGCTGGGCGGCAATCCCGATTGTTGCAGATGGAAAAAGAACCTGTGGTGAGGGGATTTATCCCCGATGGGCTGCGCAGCAGCCCAATCCATCCATTGATGGTGTATCGGATGGACCGCATTTGCCGGGTTTGGGGCTGCTTCGCCACCCTTCGGGGATAAATCCCCTCACCACAAAAGCTCTTTTCACCACAGTGTTGCTGTTAACTCTCGGGACCCTTACCAACTTCGTATTGGCGGAGCTTATTAGCGATGGTGGTATGCGAAACCCCCAACCGCTTACCCAGTTGCCGACTGCTCGGGTGTTCGGAGTACAGCCGCTCCAGTACGGCTTTCTCAAAACGCCCGACGATCTCGTCCAGCCCACCCTCCAGCGAGAAATCGCCAAGCGGCTGACGCACGCCGTAATCCGGCAGGCGGATGTGTTCGACCTTCACCGTGCCGCCCTCGCACAGTGAAACCGCCTGGAACAGCACGTTCTCCAGCTGCCGCACGTTGCCCGGCCAGTGGTAATGACTGAGGCGATCCATCGCTGCCGGCGCCAGTTTCGGCAGCGAACAACCGATCTGGCGGCTGGCCTGATCGAGGAAGTGTTCCACCAGCGGAGTCAAGCCGTCGAGGCATTCGCGCAGCGGCGGGATGTGCAGCGACAGCACGTTCAAGCGGTGATACAGATCCTGACGAAACTCGCCGCGCGCGCACAGCTCGGACAAGTCAACCTGAGTCGCGCAGATCACCCGCACGTCCAGATACACCTCTTCGTCGCTGCCGACCCGGCGGAAGCAGCCGTCCTGCAGAAAGCGCAGCAACTTCACTTGCAAGCGCGGGCTCATTTCACCGACGCCATCGAGGAACAGCGTGCCGCCCGCCGTCAGCTCCAGCAGACCGAGTTTGCCTTCAGCACGCGCCCCTTCGAACGCGCCGGGGCCGTAGCCAAACAGTTCGGTCTCGGCCATCGACTCCGGCAGCCCTGCGCAATTAAGCGCCATCAGCGGCGACTGCCCGCGCGGACTGGCGAGGTGACAGGCACGGGCCAGCAACTCTTTACCGGTGCCGGTTTCGCCTTCGATCAATAGCGGCGCATCCAGCGGCGCCATGCGCCGCGCTTCACGCACGACAGCGGCCATCACTTTCGAGCTCTGGAAGATACTGTCGAAGCCACGCAATTCCTGTTTGCGCACGTTATAGATGCGCTCACCGACGCGGTCGGCGCGGTGCAAGGTCAGTACCGCACCGGCCATGGCTTCGCTGTCGTCGTGCTCCGATTGCAGCGGCGCGATGTCGGCGAGAAAGATGTCGCCCTTGACCTTGACGCGCATGCCGTTGATTCGCGATTTGTTGGCGCGCACCAGTTCCGGCAGGTCGAAATCCTCGGCATAGCGCGACAGCGGAATCCCCGGCACTTCATCCACGCGCACTCCGAGCAACTGCGCCGCCGCGCGGTTGGCCGCAACGATCGAGCCGCCCATGTCGATCGACAGCACCGGGAATTCCAGCGCGCCGAGCAACGCGTTCAACTCCATGTGCCGACGCTCGCTGGGCATCAGCCCGACGCGTTTGACCCCAAACACCCCGGCAATCGCCTCGAACTTCGGCCGCAGCGCCTGGAACTGGATGTTGATCAGGTTCGGGCAGTGCAGATAGATCGCGTTGCCGTGCTCGCCGCCGACCTCGCCGCGTGCAACGTTGATCCCGTACTCCACCAGCAGGTTGAGGATGTCGCGCAGGATGCCGATGCGGTTTTGGCAGTGGACTTTGATACGCATATGAATGACCCGACAAACCAGCAATAAGGTTGAACACAGACCTGTGGGAGCGAGCCTGCTCGCGAAGGCGGCTGCAAACTCAGCATAGATGTGTCAGACAGACCGCATTCGCGAGCAGGCTCGCTCCCACAGGTGTTAGCGCCAGACTTTTCTGTCGAGGCGCGCAGATAGTTGTCAAGATTATGTGACAGCCACAGCCCTTTTCAAACCTGCAAATCACCGCAAATGCGCGATATCAGCCAAAGCGTAACGATTTTTTTACGAAATGCGGTGGTTGTTCCTACTAGGAACGCACTCAACCTGCTGCATCACGCCGCACTCTCGGGTAATTCTCAGTCCATCGCTGGACATAACAAGAACGAATTCCCCTAGCAGGAGAGCAGTATGAAGCAGACGCAATACGTGGCCCGCGAGCCCGATGCGCAAGGTTTTATCGACTACCCCGCCGAAGAGCATGCGGTGTGGAACACGCTGATCACCCGCCAGTTGAAAGTGATCGAGGGTCGGGCGTGCCAGGAGTACCTGGACGGTATCGAAAAACTCGGTCTGCCCCACGACCGCATTCCGCAGCTGGGCGAGATCAACAAGGTGCTCGGTGAGACCACCGGTTGGCAGGTTGCCCGCGTCCCGGCACTGATCCCCTTCCAGACCTTCTTCGAATTGCTCGCCAGCAAACAGTTTCCGGTGGCCACGTTCATTCGTACCCGTGAAGAACTGGACTACCTGCAAGAGCCGGACATTTTTCACGAGATCTTCGGCCACTGCCCGCTGCTGACCAACCCATGGTTCGCCGAATTCACCCACACCTACGGCAAGCTCGGCCTGCAGGCCACCAAGGAAGAGCGCGTGTATCTGGCGCGCCTGTACTGGATGACCATCGAGTTCGGCCTGGTCGACACCCCGCAAGGCAAACGCATCTACGGCGGCGGCATCCTGTCCTCGCCGAAGGAAACCGTTTACTCGCTGTCGGACGAACCCGAGCATCAGGCCTTCGATCCGCTGGAAGCCATGCGCACACCGTATCGCATCGACATTCTGCAGCCGCTGTACTTTGTCCTGCCGAACCTCAAGCGCCTGTTCGATGTCGCCCATGAAGACATCATGGCCATGGTTCGCCAAGGCATGCAGCTGGGGTTGCACGCACCGAAGTTTCCGCCAAAACCGAAAGCCGCGTGATCCGCGACTTTTGCTGAGAATTGAGTCTGTCAGTCGCCGTCACTTTGGTTTAGCGTGACGGCATTGACGGGCCGATAGCTTCTATAAAAAAAACACACTCGATTTCAGGAATCACACCATGTCCACTTTGAACCAAGCCCACTGCGAAGCCTGCCGTGCCGATGCGCCACAAGTCAGCGACGAAGAACTGCCGATCCTGATCAAGCAGATCCCTGACTGGAACATCGAAGTACGCGACAGCATCATGCAGTTGGAGAAAGTTTTCCTGTTCAAGAACTTCAAGCATGCTCTGGCGTTCACCAACGCCGTCGGCGAGATCTCCGAGGCCGAAGGGCACCACCCGGGTCTGCTGACCGAGTGGGGCAAAGTCACCGTGACCTGGTGGAGCCACTCGATCAAAGGCCTGCACCGCAACGACTTCATCATGGCCGCGCGCACTGACGAAGTAGCCAAGACCGCAGAAGGACGCAAGTAATGCACTTTGACGCCATCGGCCGGGTACCCGGCGACCCGATCCTCGGTTTGATGGAGGCCTATGCGCAGGACACTAACCCGCGCAAATTCGACCTCGGCGTTGGCGTCTACAAGGATGCCCAGGGCCTGACGCCGATCCCCGAAGCGGTGAAAATCGCCGAGGCGCGACTGGTCGAAAGCCAGGACACCAAGACCTACATCGGTGGTCACGGCAATCCGCTGTTCGGCAAAGTCATCAATGAACTGGTGCTTGGCGCCGACTCGAAGCTGATCGCCGAACAGCGCGCCGGCGCCACCCAGACTCCTGGCGGCACCGGTGCCCTGCGTCTGGCGGCCGACTTCATCGCCCAGTGCCTGCCGGGCAAAGGCGTGTGGCTGAGCAACCCGACCTGGCCGATCCACGAAACGATTTTCGCCGCGGCCGGGGTCAAGGTCAGTCACTACCCGTACGTGGGCAGCGACAACCGCCTCGACGTCGATGCGATGCTCGCCGCACTCAACGAAGTGCCGCAAGGCGACGTGGTGCTGCTGCATGCCTGCTGCCACAACCCGACCGGTTTCGACCTGAACCATGACGACTGGCAGCGTGTGCTCGACGTGATGCGCCGCCGTGACCTGCTGCCGCTGATCGACTTTGCCTACCAGGGCTTTGGCGACGGACTGGAACAGGACGCGTGGTCGACCCGACTGTTCGCCGCCGAGGTGCCTGAGCTGCTGATCACCAGCTCCTGCTCGAAGAACTTCGGCCTGTACCGCGACCGCACCGGCGCGCTGATTGTCTGCGCGAAAACCGCCGACAAGCTGATCGACATCCGCAGCCAACTGGCCAACATCGCCCGCAACCTGTGGTCGACGCCACCGGATCACGGCGCGGCCGTGGTGGCGACCATCCTCGCCGACCCGGAGCTGAAAGCGCGCTGGGCCGATGAAGTGGAAGCCATGCGCTTGCGCATCGCCCAATTGCGCAGCGGTCTGGTCGAAGCACTGGAACCACACGGTCTGCGCGAGCGCTTTGCGCACATTGGCGTGCAACGCGGAATGTTCTCCTACACCGGGCTGTCACCGGAGCAGGTCAAACAACTGCGTGAGCAGCACAGCGTGTACATGGTCAGCTCGGGCCGGGCCAATGTCGCCGGGATCGACGCCACGCGCCTGGCACTGCTGGCCGAGGCCATCGCCAACGCCTGCAAATAACCCCGCAATCCCCGGTAGGAGTGAGCCCTGTGGTGAGGGGATTTATCCCCGATGGGCAGCGAAGCGGCCCCAACACTGCAATCGCGAAATGTCATGGCGCGTGCAGTTGTTTTACGACTGCTTCGCAGCCGATCGGGGATAAATCCCCTCGCCACAGGTTCATTCACACCCACACTTGGAATACGCCCCCCCCCTGCGGCCATCTGTCGCATTATTTTCAATTAAAAGTCTGATTGTCATTTTTCCTGCTGTATCCTGCGCAGGCTTTCAAGAAGCGCGGATCTACCAGATCTATCAACAGACTTAGCGAGGAGCGCAACCATGCACGAGATTCCTAATCTCCCCTTCCCAAGCCTGCACGTACCTGAGCAGACGACCACGCAACAAGCCGGTGCCCAACAGCCCGAGCCGAAAGAAGCCGTTGAGAGCCGCCAGGCCGACAGCGAAGAGTAAAACCCCGCCGTACAGACCGTGTGGAAAGCGCTAAGATGCGCTTTCCACACTGCCTGAAACCGAGCCCGCCATGACCGACGAATTCTCTGAAAGCCAAGCCGCCGTCCTGATCGGCGCCACCGAGAAAATGATCGAGATCTGGAACCGCCTCTCCCCGGAAAAGCAGGCCGCCCTGCTCGCCCGTTTCGGCAGCGAGGAAAACGCCCTCGCCGCCCTCGTCACCACGCAACTGGTCGCCCCGGCCAAGTCATGAATCGGCCCTGCGGCAAATAGTTTTACTTTTCCCCGCCCCAGACTCGTTCGCGCCGGTATCATAAGCAGCCTATCTAATCCTGCTTTGCCGTGGATCGTTTCTCATGTCGTCCTCTATGCCACAACCCCAGCGCCCCCTGGCGGTCACGCTGCAAGTCGTGTCCATCGTCCTCTTCACCTTCATCGGCTACCTGAACATCGGCATTCCGCTCGCCGTGCTGCCGGGTTACGTCCACAGCGATCTTGGCTTTGGCGCGGTGATCGCGGGGCTGGTGATCAGCGTGCAATACCTCGCCACCCTGCTCAGCCGTCCGTACGCCGGCAAGATCATCGACAACCAGGGCAGCAAGCGCGCGGTGATGATCGGTCTGGCCGGATGCGGCTTGAGTGGTGTGTTTATGCTGATTTCGGCGTGGACACCCAACTTGCCGATGTTCAGCCTGATCAGCCTGTTGATCGGGCGTCTGGTGCTGGGCAGCGCGGAAAGCCTAGTCGGCTCCGGCTCGATCGGCTGGGGCATCGGCCGCGTTGGCGCGGCGAACACCGCCAAAGTGATTTCGTGGAACGGCATCGCCAGTTACGGCGCGCTCGCGGTCGGCGCGCCGTTCGGGGTGTGGCTGGTCGGCCAGCTGGGATTGTGGAGCATGGGCGTCAGCATCATTCTGCTGGCAGCGCTGGGCCTGCTGCTGGCGTGGCCGAAAACCGCGGCGCCGATTGTCGCCGGTGAGCGCCTGCCATTCATGCATGTGCTCGGTCGCGTGTTCCCGCACGGCTGCGGCCTGGCGCTGGGCTCGATTGGTTTTGGCACCATCGCCACCTTCATCACCCTGTATTACGCCACCCGGCACTGGGACAACGCAGTGCTGTGCCTGAGCCTGTTCGGCGCCAGCTTCATCGGCGCGCGACTGCTGTTCGGCAACCTGATCAACCGCCTCGGCGGCTTCCGCGTAGCGATCGCCTGCCTCTCGGTGGAAACCCTCGGCCTGTTACTGCTGTGGCTGGCGCCGGATGCGCATTGGGCGCTGGCCGGGGCGGCGTTGAGCGGTTTCGGCTTCTCGCTGGTATTCCCGGCGCTGGGCGTGGAAGCGGTGAACCTGGTGCCAGCCTCCAGCCGTGGCGCAGCGGTCGGCGCGTATTCGTTGTTCATCGATTTGTCGCTGGGGATCACCGGGCCATTGGCGGGGGCAATTGCGGCGGGTTTCGGCTTTGCTTCGATCTTTCTGTTTGCCGCCATTGCCTCACTGAGCGGCCTGATGCTGAGTGTGTATTTGTACCGCATTACACCAAAACACCACTTTCATTGATCGCCCAATATTGGCCATTCATTGGTTCCGAATGGCCAATAAACAACTGCGGCTTTTATACGCTAACCATGCAAACGGAAAATGGCGAAGCTACCGTTCTCTCTATTTTTACTGGATACAAACACAATTTTTCGATCTTCCTGGACCGCGAGATCGTGAATAATCTGGTCTTTTGGAAATACAACCTTTCCAACATTACCAAACCCCTCGTCCCAACCCATGTCTTGTTCAAGACTGGCAATAAATGCCTGACTATCCGACCCGCCACGCAAATAAGCATAACCTGCTACCACAACGGTTGATTTCAAATTATAGAGTACTGCTTTCGTCATATAGATATCGCTGAAATCATCAGTGATAAATCCTCCCCACCCTTGTTTGCCAAAAAGTGGATCTTCCTCGCCTTTGAGCCCGCGACGTTGAAGCTGGAGAAACAGATACTGCGGAACTCCATTATCCGAAGTACCTACAATATAAAACTGAGAACGATCGTCGCGTTTCAGAATGACGTTTTTAACCGAAGGTACTCCATCATAATATCCTCCGACCCCAAAACTGGCGTCAAGATCACCACGGGCATCATACCGGCCAACAAACCAACGTTTATCACGCAGCCCCTCTGAAGCGGCGACAATATAACCATCGCCTTGGCGAAACATATCCTGTCCTATGACTAAAACAGACGGACCTCGAAAAACTAATCGGTACCCGCCATTACCGAACGCTCCGTCCAAACTACCGTTATTTTTTAACTTGACCAGGATCGCACTATCGAAAAGTCCTCTTTCATCAAGCGTGGTCAGAAGCAAAACGCCGCCATCGTCCAATAATTCCATAGTTCCGTGGTAGTCGCGCCCCTTATCCGCCAGAGGTTGCTTCATCTTTGGAACATCTAAACTTGCAGGAACAACCTCTTTCAGATCCAGACTCCACAACATGACGCCTTCGCTGCCAAACCCTTCATCAAGTTTCCCATTCAAATCGAATCGAGCCAGGCCCGTAGCACGATTAAAGCCGTCTTTACGAGCGAAGAACCCCAACACATACTTGCCATGAACACTATCAAACTTCACGCTATAGGGCTGCGGCAAATCCCACCCAGGAAAAAACTCCGAGAGTCTAAAAAAAACACTACCCGTTTTTCCGAAACTCTCGTCGATACCTCCTTCCTCATCAAGCATGCACAGGTAAATCTCTTGCCGCTCCTCGTCAGTTGCTGCGCAAAGAATCCTGTTCGGTTCTGAGAGAAGAGTGACGACCCGAGGTTGAAGCCTCTGACCTTGTTCTCCGTATAAAACGACCTCACTGCGCACACCAAAATCAGTATCAGGAGTACCACGCACAACATTTAAGTTATTCATTTACTTTTGCTCAATCAATGAAAAGAGAGCTCAGTAAACGTGTAACAGCAATCCGGCACACCTGTCAGATATGACAGTCATGTAGACCAATTAGTTATAAAAGAGTCGTTTAATGTCCGGAATTTGATTTAAGTTGAGAGGTGCGTAATGGATACAATGCCCGCTGCGGATGAAATGGAACAACTCCATGACACCAACCCTTAAAAATCCACCTTGCCGCGCCCGGCCTTGATGCTGCCGCGCTTGGTCTTGGATTCGAGCCGGCGCTTCTTCGAGCCGAGGGTCGGCTTGGTCGGGCGGCGCTTCTTTTCGACCTTGGTGGCACTGAGGATCAACTCGGTCAGACGCTCCAGCGCATCGGCACGGTTGGCTTCCTGCGTGCGGTATTGCTGAGCCTTGATGATCAACACGCCATCGCTGGTGATGCGACTGTCACGCAGCGCCAGCAGCCGTTCCTTGTAGAACTCGGGCAAGGACGAGGCCGGAATGTCGAAGCGCAGGTGCACAGCGCTGGAGACCTTGTTGACGTTCTGCCCACCGGCGCCTTGCGCGCGGATGTACGTCAGTTCGATCTCGGCATCCGGCAAATGCACGTTGTTGGAAATCACCAGCATGGAAAAAAGTCCGAATTCAGAGCGTGCAGGATACCGCGATTAGCCACAAAGCAGGTCTCCTGCGGCCATGCGCAACTTCTTGCATCAATCGTTTCGCGTTATGATCCCCAGCGAAAATTTACCAGTTCAATGCAGGAAGCATAAGCATGAGCAATAAAGCAGTTATCGTTTTTAGTGGCGGACAGGACTCGACGACCTGTTTGATCCATGCACTGAGCCACTATGACGAAATTCATTGCATCACGTTTGACTATGGTCAGCGTCATCGCGCGGAAATCGAAGTCGCGCAGCAACTGGCCAAACAGCTCGGCGTGACCGTGCATAAAGTGATGGATGTATCTTTGCTGAATGAGCTGGCCATCAGCAGCCTGACTCGCGACAACATCCCGGTTCCGACGGTTAATAGTTCTGGCGAAAGTCTGCCAAGCACCTTTGTGCCGGGAAGAAACATCCTGTTTTTGACCCTCGCCTCTATTTACGCCTATCAGGTACAAGCCAGAACGGTCATCACCGGGGTTTGCGAAACGGACTTCTCGGGCTATCCGGATTGCCGGGACGAGTTCGTCAAGGCACTGAACAAAGCCCTTGAGCTGGGCATGGATTACCCATTGAAACTTGATACTCCGCTGATGTGGCTGAACAAGGCGGAAACCTGGGCATTGGCCGATCATTACCATCAGCTTGATTTGGTTCGCCACCAGACACTGACCTGCTACAACGGCATAACCGGTAGCGGATGTGCAAATTGCGACGCTTGCAATCTTCGCGCAAAAGGCCTCAATGAGTTTCTGGAAAACAAGGATGAGGTGATGAACAGCTTGAAAGCGAAGCTGAATCTGCAATAAAGCACCCAGCATATAAAAATGCGCTCACTTGAAAATTTCGAGTGAGCGCATTATTTAATCCATCAAGCCTGACTACCCGTCAGATACCTCTTGAACAATGACCTGGCACCGTATGCCGGCATGATATTGAAGAACGCAAAACCGACCTTTATCGCGATCTGGACGTAAATCATGCTGAGTATCGCGCTGTTCTCCATCGTCCCGTAAAAGGCGATGTAGCAGAAAAGAAAACTGTCGATTATCACCGCAAACAAAGTACTGAGAAACACCCGCAAAAAGAGAAACCGGGAGTTGGTCAGTTCTTTGATTTTGCACAACAGATAAGAGTTTATATTTTCCGACACCAGAAACGATACAGACGAAGCTACCAGCACCGACGACAGCTGACTGATCACATCATTGTAAGGCCCGTCGAGCTTCCACCCGGGTAGCCCGGGAAGGTACGTAGTCATGGCCAGCAAAATGATAATGGCCGCATTACTGATGAACGCGAAGAGTATCGCCTTGCGCGCCAACCGGAGGCCGAAGGTTTCATTCAGCAAGTCGACGATCAAAAACGTCAGCGGATACAGGAAAGTACCCGGCGTTACGACAATATCAAAATATTCCAGATAGATAGGCTTGGTCGCCGCAATGCTGGTAAAAATATAAAGCGTGAACAGCATCAGGTTCAGAATGATATAAATCATCCAGGAGCTCTCATGCCGATCATTTATTTCATAAGCGGTAAGCGACCCTCCCCGGGAGTAGAATTTCTTGTACAGATTCTTTACTTCTATCTTGTTCAGATTATCCATAATCTCACTATTCAACACTTCACTCAGCTTTATTTTAATTATCTTGCCTGTCGCAATGACCATGATCACCGCCAGGCTTTTTCCGTTTTCGAACCCCAACAGCTTATATTTGGTGTTTTCCCTTTCAACGCTGCAATCCATTAAATCGTTCCTCGATTATATCCCCGACAACACAAACACTCTCCAGCGCAAGATCAACTTCAGTTGTTATGAATAACCTTTTACTGACCTTGTCATACACCAGTTTTTCCTTGTCGATGCTTGCCGCGCCTTTCTGCACGATCAGCAGGTCGCCCGGTTCATTCATGCCACTGACTTCATTTTCCAGCAGGACGCCTATCAAATTGAAGGACGTTCCGAAATAGTAAGTCAGTGGAAAAATCGTCGCCAACTCGCCGATTCGCTTATCCAGATTCTGCAGAAGCAGACTTTCCTTGATGACAGGCACTGCCGCCGGGTTCATGTTGCCCTGCGGCGAGATGCTGCTGTCGATGATTTCCTTTTCTTCAAACGAGATCGTCTCTATCTCTTCGTAGGACACTCCGAAAAAGTCGGAAATCTTGCGCACAGTGGACTGCTGTACGTTGACCACTTTACCTTCAAGAATGTTGTAGATCGTGGTTCGGGTCAGTCCACTGGAATTACATAACGACAGCTGCGTTTCCCCACGACTCTTTATCAGGTACTTGATATTGTTCTTCAGATTCTCCGATCGTTCTCTTCTGTGCATGGAATGCTTACCGTCTTTTATAAAGGCAATTTGGAAATACCCCTCGAATCATCATTCAGGGACTCAACAGGCCCACTAGGAAATAGTTATACGGGTATTAGAGCGCGGCAGATCATAGCATTCCCCCTCCCTGATTTCGGCATAAACATAGTGTGAACAACACCGCTGGTGTGAACCAAAAAGAACAATTCGAATTCTGTACTGACCCGTCAGTTCTGCTCATCGGCCAGCAGAATCTCGTGAATAGCGATCCTTCCCGCCTGCAGTTTTACACCCTGAGGCCCGGCGAAAAGAATCATTTTATTTGAACAATGTTCATTTTTCTGATTAATTTTCTGGTGTTCCGCCGTGAAAAACCTATGATGCGTCGGGCAGACCGGACTGTCGGCAGCGACCGCAGTCAACAGAAAACGGGCCGGCGATACAGAGATT
Organism: Pseudomonas sp. JAI115; assembly: GCF_014200835.1. NCBI lineage: Bacteria > Pseudomonadati > Pseudomonadota > Gammaproteobacteria > Pseudomonadales > Pseudomonadaceae > Pseudomonas > Pseudomonas sp. JAI115. The sequence continues at coordinate 385,348 of NZ_JACHCY010000002.1, read as the reverse complement.
AGTTTGCGCGCAGTGCCGCGAAAACAAGGAATCCGCTGTATCCGGTCGGGCAAGGGCAGAAACGCACGCACCCTCCGGTAAAACCAAGGAAGTCGCGCTCGTTCGCAGCGCGCTGCACACAGGGAAGGAATACAGACAATGGCAGTCCATACCGAACCGCTCATGAACCAGGCTGATCTGCTGCAACGGGGCCTGGCGGATCTGTGGGCGCAAGACGCCGAACTGGCAGGGATCCTCGACGCGGAAGTTGCCCGTCAGCACCAGGTGCTGTCGCTGGTCTCCTCCTCTTGCGCCGTCAGGCCCATGACCCTGGCCGCCTCCGCTTCGGCACTGGTCAATGTGACGGCCGAGGGGCTGCCCGGCAGACGTTACGGCGGCGGGTGCGAAAACGTCGATCTGGTCGAAGCGCTTGCCATCCGCAGAGCGCGGGAACTGTTCGATGCCCAGTACGCAAGCGTGCAATCGCATTCGGCATCAAACGCCAATTACCACGTGCTGACCGCCCTGCTCGAACCAGGCGATACCTTGCTGGGAATGGGCGTCAAATACGGCGGCCATCATACCCATGGCAGTTCCACCTCATTCGCCGGCATTTACTACAAGGCGATTCGGTACGGCACGACTTCAGCGGGGGTCATCGATTACGACCAGGTGCGCAAACTGGCGCTCGCCCATCGCCCACGCATCATCATGTGCGGCGCGACGGCGTACTCACGGGTCATCGATTTCCAACGATTTCGCGAGATTGCCGATGAAGCCGGCGCCATCCTGCTCGCCGATATTTCGCATATCGCCGGACTGGTTGCCACAGGGCGGCATCCCAGTCCGATCGACGTCGCACACGTCACCACCACCTGCACCCACAAACAACTCATGGGCCCGCGCGGCGGTCTGATCCTTTCGGGTCAAGCGGCGAACACCAAGGTGCCCGGCTTGAGGACGACATTCAGCCGCGCCCTCGACCAGGCCGTTTATCCGCGAATGCAGGGCGCGCCTGCCGTCAACATGATCGCTGCGAAGGCGGCGGCTCTGGCTTACGCAAAGTCCACGGAGTTCGACAGAAGCATGGGGCGGGTTCGCAGCACGGCTGACGAGTTCGCCAGCGCCTTTCAGGCTCACGACTACGAAGTCGTCGGCGGGGGCAGCGAAAACCATACGGTATTGATTCGGTTGCGTGGCGGCATCACCGGCGCCATTGCCGAGTCGGCGCTGGAGCGTTGCGCAATTATCGTGGACAAATATCGTGTACCGGGCGAGACACGCCCTTCACTCATTACCAGCGGTCTGCGCATCGGCACGGGCTCCATCGCGCAGCGCAGAATCGATCCGCAGGGATGTCGCCAGATCGTCGATCTGATCTGCCGGATCCTCGACAGTGTGAGACCGATCAGCGAGCAGGATTACCTGCTGGAACCGGCCTTGCGCGAGCAATTCCGGTTGCAGACCGAAGCGTTCTGCACAGCCCATCCCATCGCCGAATACGTCTGACGACCAATAAAAAACCCGGCACATTGGCCGGGTTTCTCACTTTCTGCGTCTGGCTTACTTCGCGGCAGAACCCGCCGCGTGCAGCACCTGCTGCGCCCCACGCTTGTTCTTGATCACGTAGCAGACCCACATGAACACGACCCACACCGGAATCGCGTACACCGAGATCTGGATGCCCGGGATCAGCAGCATCACGCCAAGGATGAACACCACGAACGCCAGGCAGACATAGTTGCCGTACGGGTACCACAGCGCCTTGAACAGTGGTGTCTGCTGCGTCTTGTTCATGTGCTGACGGAACTTGAAGTGCGAGAAGCTGATCATCGCCCAGTTGATCACCAGCGTTGCAACCACCAGCGACATCAGCAGTTCCAGCGCTTGCTGCGGGATCAGATAGTTGAGCAGCACCGCCACCAGCGTGACAGCCGCGGACGCGAGGATCGAACGCACCGGCACGCCGCGCTTGTCGATCTTCGCCAGACCTTTCGGCGCATCGCCCTGTTCGGCCATGCCCAGCAGCATGCGGCTGTTGCAGTAGGTGCCGCTGTTGTACACCGACAGCGCTGCGGTCAGCACCACGAAGTTGAGGATGTGCGCGGCGGTGTTGCTACCGAGCATCGAGAACACCTGCACGAACGGACTGCCGCTGTACGAATCGCCGGACGCGTTGAGGGTTGCCAGCAGGCTGTCCCAAGGAGTCAGCGACAGCAGGATCACCAGCGCGCCGATGTAGAAAATCAGGATGCGGTAGATCACCTGGTTGATCGCTTTCGGGATCACGGTTTTCGGCTTGTCGGCTTCGGCTGCAGTGAAACCGAGCATTTCCAGGCCACCGAAGGAGAACATGATGATCGCCATGGCCATCACCAAGCCGCTGACGCCGTTGGGAAAGAACCCGCCGTGCGACCACAGGTTACTGACCGAGGCCTGCGGGCCGCCATGGCCGCTGACCAGCAGGTAGCTGCCCAGCGCGATCATGCCGACGATCGCCACGACCTTGATGATCGCGAACCAGAATTCGGCCTCCCCGAAGACTTTGACGTTGGCCAGGTTGATCGCATTGATCAGCACGAAGAACGCTGCAGCGGTGACCCAGGTCGGGATGTCCGGCGCCCAGTAGTGGATGTACTTGCCGACCGCGGTCAGCTCCGACATGCCGACCAGAATGTACAGAATCCAGCAGTTCCAGCCCGACAGGAAACCGGCAAAACCGCCCCAGTACTTGTGCGCGAAATGGCTGAAGGAACCGGCCACCGGCTCTTCGACGATCATCTCGCCGAGCTGGCGCATGATCATGAAGGCGATGAAGCCGCAGATGGCGTAGCCGAGGATCATCGACGGGCCGGCGGATTTCAGCACCCCGGCCGAGCCGAGGAACAATCCGGTACCGATCGCGCCACCGAGGGCGATCAGTTGAATATGGCGATTTTTCAGGCCGCGTTTCAGCTCGCCTGATTGCGAGTTTTGTCCACTCATGAAAAAGGTCCCACGCAAGGTTTGATGATGTTCAGTAGACGTTGCTGCAAGGTTGCGATTTCAGACAACCCCGATCAAACCCCAGCGCAAGCACCAGGAATTCAGCGTTTTTACAACGGTCATGCGTCACCTGTTTGTTTTTATCTGTGACGAAATCGAACCCGACACGCTTGTGACGTGGCGGAGTGAACAAGGCGGATAACCTTGAGGTTTGCGCGATTACGCAGAGGGTCACAGTTAAAACGCGGCGCATTGTACACCGCTAACCCCCTGTTGCCAGACCCCGCTGGATCAGCGTGGCGCTTGCCGGGATTGCGTGGGTCCGCCTCGAGACACTCGGGCGGCTGCAAAAATTGAGTCAGGCCTTTGCAGGCCATCGACGGGGACGAGGAAAAAAACGTCCCGCGCAGAGAAGTGGAGATCGATCACGGCGTTCATTGCGCCTCCTTCTTGTTATTCACCTGCACGACAGGCATGAGGCGCATCTCACCCTGCAAACAGCGCTGAAACAAGCGCGCCAGAGCCCTGCGCGACGCCTTTGCAGCCGGGCTTCGGCAGGTTTTCCTTACAGCGTCTGCAGAGGGGTAAATCCACTGGGCTTTACCGGTGTTTTCGTAAACTTTTCTTTACGAGGCGTAACGCAGATTTTCCATTTCGGAAAATTCTGTAGGACGTCTGCAAATTGACGGTAGCAAGCTTGCTAATGAAAGGTGCCGCTTAGTTTTTTGTTTTCAAATAAGAAATCCGCCGCTTGAAAACAGAATAAAAAGTTTATTTAAATTTTAAATAAATAATTTTTTGCATTACAAAACACCCTGAACTAGGTTCTTCACGTCTTGCCGGCCAACTCGACCGGCCAGTCATAACTGTGAAAGTCATCTAGGAGATCGACCATGCAAGCACTGGAAAAAGACCTGGACACCGAACTGCAACTGGACGAATGGTTCGAAGCACCGACCCATGAGGCGGCTGTGGAAATGATGCAAGCCGACGCGGTGGTTCCGTTCGGCACGGCGATGTGGCCTCTGTAAGACATCCCCGGGCAGGCACGATCCGGCCGGTCGTGCCTGCCGCTTTCTTCACGGTCAGTCAGGGAGGACTCATGGATAAGCCCCGCGCGATCTCGCATTTCCTTTACTACCTCGAACATCACCCTGCCCTTGCCGGTCTCGATTCGGCGAAGGTACTGCTCGGCCACACCGCCGATTACGAAGCCCTGACCGGCGCCATCGCCGAACAGGCCGGCGATCATCCCCGCTTCACGTTCAGTGCCCGTCGCCTGGACCTGGAAAGCACCGCAACGCTGACCGCGGCGATTGCCGACAGCGATCTGTACATTTTCTTCTACGACTCTTCCACCCTGCCCAACCCGCGCCCCGACGGCCCGGAGTTCGTTCGCGCCCTGCAAGGCGTGATGGCGGAAAACTGGAAGAAGTCGCTGCTGTTCAAGGATTACGGCGACTATTTCTACGACACCTTCAGCGTCACCCCGCAGCGCATCGCCGGGCTCAACAGCCACCTGATCCAGCGCATGTCCCAGGCCACCACACTAAGCTTTACCGACGAACATGGTTCGCGGTTCGAAACACCGCTGAGCAGCATCAAGAAGTGGACCGACATCAACGGCGTCGGCAACTTCGACCTGGCCCCCGGCGAAATCGCCACCCACAGCGAAGCCATCAACGGCCATGTGAAATTCAAGGGCACGTTCCTCAGCACCATCCCGTTTGCACGCAAGTACGGCGTGCTGGAGTCGCCACTGGAACTGTGGATCGAGAACTCGACCATCAGCCGCATCGCCACCGATGTGCCGGGGCTGGAACACGACTTCAACAAATACCTGGACGCCAACCCGTCAAACCGACGCATCGAGGAATTGGGGATTGGTACCAATGAAGGGGTGAAAGATCTGTATGCGCGCAATGCCGGGTTCGAAGAGCGGCATTGTGGGTTGCATCTGGGACTGGGCGGTGGGGCCAAGGGCAGTCATCACCTGGACCTGATCTTCTCTGGCGGGGTGTTGGCGCTGGATGACAAGCCGGTGTTTGATGGGCGATTTGTGTTTTAGGCGACCGACGCCTTCGCGAGCAGGCTCGCTCCCACAGGAGATTTGTGTTCGACGCAATTCTAATGTGGGAGCGAGCCTGCTCGCGAAGAGGCCGAATCAGACGCTACATACCTTCCGCCAGACGAAAAAAAACGCCAACCCTTCGGTTGGCGTTTTTTGCTTTAGCTCGAAGCTTGCCGCTCAAAGCTCACAACTGCTTTATTCCGGCTTCTTGCGACCGAAACCCGGACGCTGACCGGAACCGGCCGGAGCACCACGACGCTTGCCCGACGGCTTGTCGCCGTCGACCAGTTTGATGCCCGGACGCTTCGGTGCAGGCTTGGCCGGACGCTTGTTGGTGGTGTCGGCAGGACGATCCGCCACCGGCGTACCGCGACCGGCCGGCGCACGACCTTCGCCACGCTCGGTACGACCACGCGGAGCGCGCTCGCCATCCGGACGTGCAGCCGGCTTGCGACCCGGACGCTCGCCTTCGATCTGCGGCTCACGGCTCGGACGCGGACCGGTCGGCGCGCCAGCGGCTGGACGCAGGGTACGCACGCGCTCGGTCTTGGCCATCGGCCGCGACGATTTGCGCTGCATACGCTCCAGCTTGTCCTTGCTCTTGGCGTTGAGTTGCGGCATCGCCACCGGGGTCAGGCCGACTTCGGCGCTGAGCACGTCGACTTCGTACTGGCTCATTTCGCGCCAGCGGCCCATCGGCAGGTCGGAGTTGAGGAACACCGGACCGAAACGCACGCGCTTCAGACGGCTGACCACCAGGCCCTGGGATTCCCACAGACGACGAACCTCACGGTTACGACCTTCCATCACCACGCAGTGGTACCAGTGGTTGAAGCCTTCGCCGCCCGGCGCCTGTTGAATGTCGGTGAAACGCGCCGGGCCGTCTTCCAGTACCACGCCGGCCTTCAGGCGCTCGATCATTTCGTCGTCGACTTCACCGCGTACACGCACGGCGTACTCACGGTCCATCTCGTAGGACGGGTGCATCAGGCGGTTGGCCAGCTCACCGTCGGTGGTGAACATCAGCAGACCGGTGGTGTTGATGTCGAGACGACCGATGTTGATCCAGCGGCCTTCTTTCGGACGCGGCAGCTTGTCGAACACGGTCGGACGGCCTTCCGGGTCGTCACGGGTGCAGATCTCGCCATCGGGCTTGTTGTACATGATCACGCGGCGCACCGATTCGGCAGCCTCTTCGCGCTTGATCACCTTGCCATCGATGGTGATCGCGTCGTGCATGTCGACGCGCAGGCCGAGGGTGGCGTCTTTGCCATTGACCTTGATCCGGCCCTGGCTGATCCAGGCTTCGACGTCACGGCGCGAGCCAACGCCGATACGGGCGAGGACTTTCTGCAGTTTTTCGCCTGCTGGGCCGATTTCCTGGTTGTCTTGCTGATTGATGTCACTCATCTGGGCACCTCCCGGTGTGGTCTGTTCAGGCGACGCCTGAAGCATTGAAATCTGGTTTTCGGGCGAAGGGATCGCCGAAGGGTCGCGAATCATACGCGGATGTGCGCCATCGCGCATCAGAGACTAGCTGATCGATCGCCAGTTATTTCTTTTTCCGCCGACCGGCGCCACCAAGTTTGATCAGGCGCAGCGCGGCTTCGGCCAGCACCGTGCGCTTGTCGTCCTTGTCGAGTTTCTTCCAGGCACGAATCTCGCGCTTGCTGCGGCCACAGCCGAGACAGATGTCGTCGCTGAACTTGCACAGGCTGATGCACGGGTCTTTGGTTGAGCTCATCAGCATCTCCTGGCTGAACGTAGATCCAAATGTGGGAGCGAGCCTGCTCGCGAAAGGGTCCTGTCAGTCGACATCAACGTTGTCTGACACGCCGCATTCGCGAGCAGGCTCGCTCCCACAGTTGTTCGTTATCAGTCCTCGAATTCGCGACGTTCGGCTTCGATGGCTTCCGCCAGCGCACGGGCTTCGGCTTCTTCTTCGCTCAGCTCGGGTTCGGGCGCTGGCACCGGTTGTTCGAGGGCGGCGACGGCGGCCAGGAGTTTTTCCCGGGCTTCGGCAACGCCAAGAATGTCCTCTTCCGGTTCGGCTTCTGGCTCGGTCTCGAGTTCAACTTCAATCGCCGGCTCGACGGTCTCGACTTCCGGCTCAGTCGTCGACGCTTCACCATCAGCCGCATCGCGTAACAGATCATCGAAGTCGGTCTTGATCCCCTCCTCCATGCTGTCCAGCTCCAGCAGCAAGGTGTGGAAGCTGGTTTCTTCCTTCGGTTCTTCCGGGTCGGCGCTGGCGTCGGCCTCTTCCTGCAGGCCCTGCGGTACCGGTGCGTCGTCAAAATCGAGGACCGGCTCGGTTTCCATCTCGCGCAGCTCAGCCAGCGGTGGCAGGTCTTCGAGGTTCTTCAGGTTGAAGTGATCGAGAAACGCCTTGGTGGTGGCGAACATCGCCGGTTTGCCCGGGACGTCGCGGTAACCGACGATGCGGATCCACTCGCGCTCGATCAGCGTTTTGACGATGTTGGTGTTGACCGCCACGCCCCGCACGTCTTCAATCTCGCCGCGGGTGATCGGCTGGCGATAGGCAATCAGCGCCATGGTTTCCAGCAGCGCCCGGGAATAGCGCTGCGGACGTTCTTCCCACAAACGTCCGACCCACGGCGAAAACCTCTCGCGGATCTGCAGGCGGTAGCCGGAGGCGACTTCCTTGAGCTCGAACGCGCGGCCCTCGCAGGACTTGGCCAGCAGGCTCAGGGCTTTCTTGAAGACCGGCGGTTCGGGGCGCTCGCCTTCTTCGAAAAGTTCGTAGAGGCGTTCAAGCGATTGCGGTTTTCCCGAGGCCAACAGAAAGGCTTCAAGCAGGGGCGCCAGCTCGCGGGGTTCAGTCAGGTTCATGTTTCGACTCGTTATTCGGCTCGGGCTCGCACGTGGATCGCGGCGAACGGCTCATTCTGCACCAGCTCGACCAAGGATTCCTTGACCAGTTCAAGGATCGCCATAAAGGTCACCACCACACCGAGGCGACCTTCCTCGGCAGTGAACAGCTCGACGAATGGCACAAAACCACCGCCCTTGAGCCGTTCCAGCACATCGCTCATGCGCTCGCGGGTCGACAGTGCCTCGCGGCTGACCTGGTGGCTCTCGAACATGTCGCCCCGGCGCAGCACTTCGGCCATGGACATCAGAATCTCTTCCAGCGCGACATCCGGCAACAGCTTGCGCGCCCGGGCTTCCGGGGCGTCGAGCTTGGGCACGACCACATCGCGACCGACCCGGCTCAGGCCATCGATGCCTTCGGCGGCAGCCTTGAAGCGCTCGTATTCCTGCAAGCGGCGGATCAGTTCGGCGCGCGGGTCGTCCTCTTCGTCTTCGACGGTTTCGGCGCGCGGCAGGAGCATCCGCGACTTGATCTCGGCCAACATCGCCGCCATCACCAGGTACTCGGCGGCCAGCTCCAGACGCACCGACTGCATCAGTTCGACATAGCCCATGTACTGACGGGTGATTTCCGCTACCGGGATGTCGAGGATGTTGATGTTCTGTTTGCGGATCAGGTACAGCAGCAGGTCAAGCGGGCCTTCAAAGGCTTCGAGAAACACTTCCAGCGCATCCGGCGGGATGTACAGGTCCAGCGGCATTTCCGTGACCGCCTGGCCATAGACCATGGCAAACGGCAGTTCCTGCTGGGCGCCGGCCTGGGGATCGACAACGGTTTCCACTGCGGACATTCAGGCCTCGACCATGAACGGCGCGGGGTCGCCGCAACCGACGCGGATCACTTCCGGGTCGTCGCCGGTCAGGTCGATCACGGTGGACGCCTTGATCCCGCCGAAACCGCCGTCGATGATCAGGTCCACCTGGTGTTCGAGCAATTGACGCATTTCGTACGGATCGCTCAGCGGATCTTCATCGCCGGGCATGATCAGGGTCACGCTCATCAGCGGCTCGCCGAGTTCGGCCAGCAACGCCAGGGCAATCGGATGGCTCGGCACCCGCAGGCCGATGGTGCGTTTCTTCGGATGCAGCAGCAGACGCGGCACTTCGCGGGTGGCGTTGAGGATAAAGGTGTAAGGCCCCGGCAGATGCGCCTTGAGAATGCGGAAAGTGCCGGTGTCGATCTTGGCGTAGTTGCCCAGTTGCGACAGGTCGCTGCAGATCAGCGCGAAGTTGTGCTTCTCGTCGAGCTGGCGCAGACGGCGCACGCGCTCGATCGCGGTCTTGTCGCCGATCTGGCAACCGATGGCGTAGGAAGAGTCCGTGGGATAAATCACCACCCCGCCCTTGCGGATGATCTCGACTGCCTGTTTGATCAGGCGCGCTTGCGGGTTTTCCGGATGGATCTGGAAAAATTGACTCACGTTTTCTACCTGTTCAGACGGCGGCAATATCTGTGTCATGTTTGAACCGACACCACAGGGGTGGAAGGTCCTCGGGAACCGGCCGGTACTGGCCAATCTCGGACCAGCCTCCAGGGCCATGGAAATCACTGCCGGCGCTGACCAGCAGACCGAACTCGCGGGCAAGGATTGCCAGGCTGCCGACCTGTTCCGCGGGCTGATGGCCATTGACCACTTCGATTGCATGCCCGCCCGCTTGAATATAGTCGGCAATCAGCTTTCGGCGCTTGCTGCGGGTGAAATCGTAGTGCCATGGATGCGCCAGACTGACCCACGCTCCGGCGGCGCGCAGGGTGCCGACGGTGTCTTCCAGCGTCGGCCAGTGTTGCTTGACGTCACCCAGCTTGCCGGCGCCGAGCCATTTACGGAACGCCTCGGCGCGATCCTTTACAAAACCTTCACGCACCATCCAGTCGGCAAAATGCGGACGGGCCGGGGCGTTGCCGCTGTCGCCCAGCTCCTGCTGGATCTGCCGGGCGCCGTCGAGGGCACCGGGCATACCTTTGAGGCCGAGCTTGCGGCTTATTTCTTCCGACCGCAGCCAGCGGCCATCGTGCAATCGGGCGATCGCCTCGACCAGTGGCGCGGCGTTGACGTCGAAACCGTAGCCCAGCACGTGGATGGTCGCGCCGCCCCAGGTGCAGGACAGTTCGACGCCATTGACCAGTTGCATGCCCAGTTCTTCGGCGGCGCTGCGCGCTTCGGCGAGGCCTTCGAGGGTGTCATGATCGGTCAACGCCAGGACTCGCACGCCGTTTTCGAACGCACGCGCAACCAGAACCGCCGGCGCCAGGGCGCCATCGGAGGCCGTGCTGTGGCAGTGCAAATCAACATTCACGGGGAGTTGTAACCTCAAATCAGCTGGCGCTATCGCGCGCCCATATGTTTGTTATTATGCCGCCACATCCAGCTTCTGGCTCTCACTGTGAAACAATTCATCGATTTCATCCCGCTTCTGCTGTTTTTCATCGTTTACAAACTTGATCCACGGGTTGTCGATATCGCCGGTCACGAAGTCACTGTAGGTGGTATTTACAGCGCCACGGCGATGCTGATCATCAGCTCCCTGGTGGTCTACGGCGCGTTGTTCATCAAACAGCGCAAGCTGGAAAAGAGCCAATGGCTGACCCTGATCGCCTGCCTGGTGTTCGGCAGCCTGACCCTGGCCTTCCACAGCGAGACCTTCCTCAAATGGAAAGCCCCGGTGGTCAACTGGCTGTTCGCCCTGGCCTTCATCGGCAGCCACTTCATCGGTGACCGCCTGCTGATCAAACGCATCATGGGCCACGCGCTGACCCTGCCGGATCCGGTCTGGACCCGCCTGAACATCGCCTGGATCGCCTTCTTCCTGTTCTGCGGCGCTGCCAACCTGTTTGTGGCATTCACCTTCCAGAGCATCTGGGTCGACTTCAAGGTGTTCGGCAGCCTGGGCATGACCGTGCTGTTCCTGGTCGGTCAGGGCATCTACCTGTCCCGCCATCTGCATGACGCCGATACCACAACGCCAAAAACCGAGGACTGACATGCTTTACGCAATCATTGCCACCGACGTCGCCAACTCGCTCGAAGCCCGCCTCGCCGCGCGCCCGGCCCACCTCGAACGCCTGCAAGTGCTCAAGGGCGAAGGCCGCATCGTACTGGCCGGCCCGCACCCGGCGGTCGACAGCAATGATCCGGGCGCTGCGGGTTTCACCGGCAGCCTAATCGTCGCCGAATTCGACTCCCTGAGCGCCGCCCAGGCCTGGGCCGACGCCGATCCGTACATCGCCGCCGGCGTGTACGCCAACGTGATCGTCAAGCCGTTCAAGCAAGTTTTGCCGTAACCAAGGAATGTGGAGGGGCTCTGTGGCGAGGGGATTTATCCCCGATGGTTGCGCAGCAACCCAAAGCCATCCAATGCGGTGTGCCTGACACACCGCATGCTCCCATTTCAGGTCTGCTTCGCAGCCCATCGGGGCGGTGCGACGTTTCGCTGAATCCCCTCACCACAACAGCTCTCTCGCCACACTCAACCCACTCCAAGCACTGAACCTTCCCGGCTCTAACCGCTCTCAATCGCTCATTATTCTCGTTTGCCTGCCGACAACCTGCCCAATATCCATTTGCAAGCAGGAATCGCAATGCGCAAAGGTCCGTTGTGTCTGATGTGGGTCACGTTGTCGATCATGGCGCCCGCCCATGGTGAGGAAACCACCGAAAGCGGCAGCTCCACGCCATTGTCGTTAAGTGCCGGCAGTCAGATTACCGAACTGCAGCAGCGCCTGAAGGCCAGCGAGCAGCAGCGGGAAGAACTGAGCAAACAACTGAAAAATGCCGATAACACCCGCGAAAGCGCCCAGCTTGCCCGGTTGAGTCAGGAGAACCAGCGCCTGAAGCTGCAACTCAAGGAAGCCCAGGCCAGTCCATTGCCGCGTCTGTTGACCGAACAGCAGCAATGGTTCGTCACCGGCGCCGGGGTAGCGCTATTGGCGCTGCTGTGCGGTATCTTTGCCAGTGGAGCAAGCCGAAAACGTCGGCAATGGCTAAATTGAGTGAGTCATGAGCGAGCTGTTACTGATTGATGATGACCAGGAGTTGTGCGAACTCCTGAGTAGCTGGCTGAGCCAGGAAGGCTTCCAGGTACGCGCCTGCCACGATGGCCAGAGCGCGCGCAAAGCGTTGGCCGAATCCGCCCCGGCGGCGGTGGTGCTGGACGTGATGCTGCCCGACGGCAGCGGTCTGGAACTGCTCAAGCAATTGCGCAGCGAACACGCGGAGCTGCCGGTGCTGATGCTCTCGGCCCGTGGCGAACCGCTGGATCGCATCCTCGGTCTGGAGCTGGGCGCCGACGATTACCTGGCCAAACCCTGCGATCCGCGTGAACTCACCGCGCGCCTGCGCGCCGTGCTGCGCCGCAGTCACCCGGCTGCCGTGTCGACCCAGCTCGAACTCGGCGACCTGAGCTTCAGCCCGGTGCGTGGCGTGGTCAGCATCGACGAGAAAGAACTGACTCTCACCGTTTCCGAAAGTCGTTTGCTCGAAGCCCTGCTCAAGCAGCCCGGCGAGCCGCTGGACAAACAGGAACTGGCGCAACTGGCCCTCGGCCGCAAACTGACCCTGTACGACCGCAGCCTCGACATGCACGTCAGCAACCTGCGCAAGAAGATCGGCCCCCACCCCGACGGCCGCCCACGAATCGTCGCCCTGCGCAGCCGTGGTTATTACTACAGCCTCTGATCCACGTCCGATACAACGACGCCCCCCCTGTAGGAGCTGCCGAAGGCTGCGATCTTTGCTTTTGAAGATCAAAAGATCGCAGCGTGCCGCAGCTCCTACAGGGGATATGTGTAAGGCTGGAAACAAAGCGTCTTTACCCAAGCTTTACGCAGCGCTGACCGCCGCTGACCTTGATCTCCGTAATCTGAACTCATCCGGAACGTACCGGGAACGAGACAAGGAGATACACCATGCGCAAGACTCTTATCGCTCTGATGTTCGCTGCCGCTCTGCCAACCGTCGCCATGGCCATGCCACAGGATGGTGGCCCGATGAGTGGCCCGCTCGACGGCCCACGCCACGGCGGTCAGATGCACGGTGAGCACGGCAAAGGCCCGTACAGCCAACTCGACCTGTCCCGTGAACAACGTGATCAGATCCGCAAGATCATGGGCGAGCAGATGCATGAGCGTCGCCAGGTAGTCGAGAAGTACCTGGAAAAACTCTCGCCGGCTGACCAGAAAGCCATGAAAGACGAGATGGCCGCCAACCACAAGAAAGCCGAAGCTGACGTACGCAACCTGCTGAAACCGGATCAACAGAAGAAATTCGACGAGATCCAGAAGAAACAGGCTGAACGCCGCGCCGAATGGGCCGAGTTCAAAGCGTGGAAAGCGCAACAACCGCAAAAAGCGCAATAATGCGATAACCTCGGATCCGACGGCTAAGCGCCGTCGGTTCTGTTGCCGCTCAATCCAAATGTGGGAGCGGGCTTGCTCGCGAATACGGTGTATCAGACAAAGTAATGTTGACTGACACACCGCATTCGCGAGCAAGCCCGTTCCCACATTGTTGAGTTTTTTGTTTGATTGAGGATTTTCTGTGCGTTCATTGTTCTGGCGTATTCTCGCGAGCTTCTGGCTGGCCATTGCTCTGGTGGCGGGGCTGTCGATTCTGCTCGGGCACATGCTCAACCAGGACGCGTGGATCCTCAGCCGCCATCCGGGCCTCAACACCCTGGCCGCCGAATGGACGCAAACCTACGAAGCCCAGGGCGAAGACGCCGCGCAGGACATCCTCGAACAGCGCAAACGCCAATATCACATCGATGTCCAGGTGCTGAACGAAAGCGGCGACCCGGTGGTGCGTGGCACCTTCCCGCGTCGCGCCGCCGCCTTCGAAGCCCGGCAGAACAACGATGACCGACGCCTGCCCTGGCGGCGCCTGACCGACGAATTCACCAGCGAAAAAACCGGCGACACCTACCTGTTCATCTTCCGCATCCCGCACCCGGAGCTCGACGCCTGGCACCGCGAAAGCCTGCTCTGGCCGCTCAGTGCGCTGGGCATTGCGCTGGTGGTGCTGACCCTGTTCAGCCTGCTGGTGACCTTCTCCATCACCCGCCCGCTCAGTCGTTTACGCGGTGCGGTGCATGATCTGGGGCAGACCACCTATCAGCAGAACAGCCTGGCGAAACTGGCCAACCGTCGCGATGAGTTCGGCGTGCTGGCCAACGACTTCAACCGCATGGGCGCGCGCCTGCAAAGCCTGATCGGCAGTCAGCGCCAGTTGCTGCGCGATGTGTCCCACGAACTGCGCTCACCCTTGGCACGGCTGCGCATCGCCTTGGCGCTGGCGGAACGGGCCAACCCGGAAGAACGGGAAAAGCTCTGGCCACGCCTGACCCGCGAATGTGATCGGCTGGAAGCGCTGATCAGCGAGATTCTGGTGCTGGCACGGGTCGATGCCGACAACGCCAGTGCCGAAGCGGTAGACCTGAATGCGCTGCTCGGCACCTTGCAGAAAGACGCGCAACTTGGCTCGCCGGAGCAGACCGTGCGCCTGGATGCCGAACCACACCTGACGCTGACCGGCTGGCCGACCATGATCGAGCGCGCCGTCGATAACCTTTTGCGCAACGCCCAACGCTTCAACCCGGTGGATCAGGCAATCGAGATGCAGGCCACGCGTCAGGGCGAACGAATTGTGGTGAGTGTGCGCGACCACGGGCCGGGTGTGCAGGCCGAGCATCTGAGCCAGTTGGGCGAGCCGTTCTACCGGGCGCCGGGGCAGACGGCGGCCGGGCATGGTCTGGGCCTGGCGATTGCCAAGCGCGCGGCGGAGCGGCATGGCGGGAGTCTGCTGCTGGCCAATCATCCTGAGGGCGGGTTTGTCGCCAGCCTGGAATTGCCGTTGGTGCCAGGCGCCGTCGTGCAACCCTGATCAAACCTGTAGGAGTGAGCCTGCTCGCGATAGCGGTGGATCAGACAAAAATTCATTGACTGATCCACCGCTATCGCGAGCAGGCTCACTCCTACATTTGATCGGTGGTGTCAGGCCTTGGCGGGCCAGGCGCTGACGAATTCGGTCAGATCAACCTTCTCCACCACACGCGGTTCTTTCTGCGGCGTGCCGAGGTACAGAAAGGCAATCACCTGCTCGTCTTCAGCCAGGCCCAGTCCCTTGGCCACGTGCGCCGAATAAGCCAGATCACCGGTACGCCACACCGCACCAATCCCCTGCGCGTACGCCGCCAGCAGAATCCCGTGAGCCGCACACCCCGCCGCCAGCAACTGCTCGGCCTTCGGATACTTGACGTGATCCTGCAGTTTCGCGATCACCACGACCACCAGCGGCGCCCGCAGCGGGCCGTTGCGCGCCTTGTCGATCATCGCTTCAGTGACTTCGCCTTCCTGCATCTGCGCCGCTTCGGCCAGCAACTCGCCCATTTGCTCACGTGCCGCGCCTTCGACGGTGAGGAAACGGTACGGCTGCAAGTGGCCGTGATCCGGTGCGCGCAGGGCTGCGCCAAACAGGGCTTCGCGCTGCTCGGCGGTAGGGGCCGGTTCGACCAGGCGTGGAACGGAAACACGGTTGAGCAAAGCGTCGAGAGCCTGCATCGGCCACCTCCTGAGAAAAATGTGCGGCTATTCTAGCGGTATCCGGCAACAGGGTGCCGGTTTACATGCCCTGCCCCACGGGTAGAATGGCGCCCTTCCTACATCAGCCCGAGCGGACTTCATGGCGTTGCCGACCTTACGGATCATTGGTTTCATCATCGGCATCTTCCTGATCACCCTGGCCATCGCCATGGTTGTGCCCATGGCCACCCTGGTGATTTTCGAGCGCACCGGCGATCTGCCGTCGTTCCTCTGGGCGAGCATGATCACTTTCCTCGCCGGCCTCGCACTGGTGATCCCCGGCCGCCCCGAGCACATTCACCTGCGCCCGCGCGACATGTATCTGCTGACCGTCAGCAGCTGGCTGGTGGTGTGTATTTTCGCCGCGCTGCCGTTTTTGCTGACCCAGCACATCAGCTACACCGACTCGTTCTTCGAAAGCATGTCCGGCATCACCGCCACCGGCTCGACCGTACTCAGCGGGCTCGACACCATGTCGCCGGGGATTCTGATGTGGCGCTCGCTGCTGCACTGGCTCGGCGGTATCGGCTTCATCGGCATGGCGGTGGCGATTCTGCCGTTGCTGCGCATCGGTGGCATGCGCCTGTTCCAGACCGAATCGTCCGACCGCTCGGAAAAGGTCATGCCGCGCTCGCACATGGTGGCGCGCCTGATTGTGGCGGCCTACGTCGGTATCACCATCCTCGGCAGCCTGGCGTTCTGGTGGGCCGGGATGAGCCCGTTCGATGCGATCAACCACGCGATGTCGGCGATTTCCACCGGCGGTTTCTCGACCTCCGACCAGTCGCTGGCGAAGTGGACGCAACCGGCGGTGCACTGGGTCGCGGTGGTCGTGATGATTCTCGGCAGCCTGCCGTTCACGCTGTACGTGGCGACCATGCGCGGCAACCGTCGTGCGCTGATCAAGGATCAGCAAGTGCAGGGTTTGCTCGGCATGTTGCTGGTGACCTGGCTGGTGCTCGGCACCTGGTATTGGTGGACCACCAAGCTGCACTGGCTGGAAGCGCTGCGGCACGTGGCGCTGAACGTAACGTCGGTGGTCACCACCACCGGTTTTGCCCTCGGCGACTACAGCCTGTGGGGCAATTTCTCGCTGATGCTGTTTTTCTATCTGGGCTTTGTCGGCGGCTGCTCCGGCTCGACGGCGGGCGGGATCAAGATCTTCCGTTTTCAGGTCGCCTACATCCTGCTCAAGGCCAACCTTAACCAGCTGATTCACCCGCGCGCGGTGATCAAGCAAAAGTACAACGGCCACCGTCTTGATGAAGAGATCGTGCGTTCGATCCTGACCTTTTCGTTCTTCTTCGCCATCACCATCTGCGTGATCGCCCTGCTGCTGTCGCTGCTCGGCGTCGACTGGATGACCGCGTTGACCGGCGCTGCCAGCACCGTGTCCGGCGTAGGCCCGGGCCTGGGCGAGACCATCGGCCCGGCGGGCAACTTTGCCACCTTGCCGGATGCCGCGAAGTGGATTCTGTCATTCGGCATGCTGCTCGGCCGACTGGAGATCATTACGGTGTTTGTGCTGTGTATTCCGGCCTTTTGGCGTCACTGACCGGCGCCTGCAACAGCCGCGCCCGGTAATCGCCGGGCGTGGTGTCGAACCAGCGGCGGAACGCACGGAAGAAGTTGCTCGGATCGGCAAACCCCAGCAGATAGGCGATCTCCAGCAAGGTCATGTTCGGCTGCGCCAGATACTGCTCGGCCAGTTCGCGGCGGGTGTCGTCGAGCAGCTGCTGAAAACTGGTGCCCTCCTCCTGCAAACGGCGCTGCAAGGTGCGCTGCGACAGATGCAGGGTCTGCGCCACGGTATCGCGCTTGGGTTCGCCCTGCGGCAGTAAACGACATAACACCTGGCGCGCCTTGTGGGTCACGCGGCTTTCAGAGAATCGCGCCAGGTATTCCCCGGCAAACCGGTCGTGCAGCAGCGCCATGGCTTCGTTGGCGGTGGGCAGCGGTGCTTCCATGTCGGCGCGTTCGAAAATCAGCGCATCGTACGGCGCGTTGAACATCAGCGGCGCGTGGAAGGCTTGTCGGTAGGGTTGCAGGTCTGCGGGTTCGTCACCCTGAAACAGCACTTTGACCGGGTGCAGGGTGCGTCCGGTCAACCAGCCGCACAGGCCAAGCGCACAGGCCAGCGAGGCTTCGGCGCTCTGCCGGGTTGGCGGCAGGTGATCGCCATGCACCGTCAGAATCAGCGCATAGCCTTCTTCGAGCAGACGAAAACTCAGGTCGGCGCTCTCGGCGATAATCCGCTGATAACGCACCAGGCGTTGGAAGCCTTCGGCCAGGGTGTTGCTCGACATCAAGGCATAGCCGGCAACGTGGAACGACGCCGGGCGTACCACCTTGCCCATGTTCAGGCCGATCGCCGGGTTGCCGGACAGCTCGACCGCCCGTTGCCAGAGGCGGGTCATGGAATCTTGCGGGAAGCGCGCATCCGGATCATTCAGGGCCGCGTAATCGAGCCCCAGTTGCTTGAACAGTACCCGGCAATCCAGGCCGTCCATCTCCAATGCTTTGACAATCCCCATCGCCCAGCTTGCAGAAGTCGTTCGTTCGCTCATGGCGTTATTCTTTTACATGATGGATCGCATGTTACGACCCGATTTGCGAAGGATACTAAAGTGGCGCCCATTGTCACTGGCTGATGCCAGTGTTCACTCTAGACTCAAATAAGCTACCCGCCGAACAACTTGCCGTCAGAACAATAACCACAGAGATCGCAGTCGTGGAAAACATCAAGCAATTCAACACTTTCGCCGAGTTCTACCCGTATTACCTCAGCGAACACGCCAACAGTACCTGCCGACGATTGCATTTCATCGGCACCACGCTGGTGATTTTCATTCTGGCCATGACCATCGCCAAAGGCTCTTGGCTGCTGTTGCTGGCCCTGCCGCTGGCCGGTTACAGCTTTGCCTGGGTCGGCCACTTCTTCTTTGAAAAGAACCGTCCGGCGACTTTCCAGCATCCGCTGTACAGCCTGCTCGGCGATTTCGTCATGTACCGCGACATGATCCTCGGCCGCGTGGCGTTCTGAACCCCGACCCATCAGGAGGCTTGCCGATGAACGCCAATGCCCGCTTCACTCACATGCAGGACGGCACGCAGGAAGACTGGGCGATCATCGCCGCCGACTTCAGCGCCTACGCTCGGCAATTGCCGTCGCGGATCATCGCGCACCTGAAGTTGCTGGAAGGTGATTTCGGCGGCTTCCCGGTAGATCGCCTGACCCATTCGCTGCAAACCGCGACCCGCGCCTATCGCGACGGGCGTGACGAGGAATACGTGGTCTGTGCGCTGCTGCATGATATTGGCGACACCCTCGGCTCCTACAACCACCCGGACATCGCGGCGGCGATTCTCAAACCGTTCGTCAGTGCCGAGAATCTGTGGATGGTCGAAAAGCACGGGATCTTTCAGGGTTATTACTTCTTCCATCACCTGGGCATGGATCGGCATCTGCGCGAGCAATTCGCCGCGCATCCGCAGTATCAGGCCACGGCGGAATTTTGCGCCAGGTACGATGCGGCGGCGTTCGACCCGGCCTATGAAACCCTGCCGCTGAGCTTCTTCGAGCCGATGATGGAGCGGCTGTTTGCCCAGCCGAAGCACTCGATCTACAAGGCGGCGATGGAAGAACACAGCCCGGCCTGAGAACACCACAACTCAATGTGGGAGGGGGCTTGCTCCCGAAGGCGGTGTGTCAGATAAACATGTACTTACTGATACACCGCATTCGGGAGCAAGCCCCCTCCCACAGGAGATATCTGGGGTCTAGGCAATCTCGGCAACCTTGGCCGCCTTGAGCTGTGCCTCCCGCGCCTGTGCATCCGCCAGGCGATACAGCTCGATCGTGCCATCCCAGTGCTCGATCAACGCCGTGCACGACTCCACCCAATCGCCGCAATTGAGGTAATCCACCTCGCCGACCTTGCGGATCTCGGCATGGTGAATGTGCCCGCAGACCACGCCGTGCAATTCGCGTTTCACGCATTCGTGGGCGATGGCTTCTTCGAAGTCGCTGATGAAACTCACTGCCGTCTTCACCTTGTGTTTCAGGTACGCCGACAACGACCAGTAGCCGTAGCCATAACGCGCTCGCCAGTGATTGAGCCAGCGGTTGAGGGTCAGGGTGAATTCGTAGGCCGAGTCGCCGAGAAACGCCAGCCAGCGGTGGTAGCGGGTGATCACGTCGAACTGGTCGCCATGGATCACCAGCAGGTGCCGGCCATCCGCCGTGACGTGCACCGCCTCGTCGACCAACTGGATGTTGCCGAGAATCAGCTTCGAATAGCGGCGCAGGAATTCATCGTGGTTGCCGGTGACGTAGATCACCTCGGTGCCGCGCTTGCTCATGGTCAGCAGGCGGCGGATCACGTTGGTGTGCGCCTGCGGCCAGTACATGCCACCGCGCAGCTTCCAGCCGTCGATGATGTCACCGACCAGATAGATCTTGTCGGCGTGGTAGCCCTTGAGAAATTGCGACAAGTGCTCGGCCTGGCAATCCCGCGTGCCCAGGTGCACGTCGGAAATCCACAAGGTACGCACCCGTTGTTTGCGGCTGGGTCTGGCGAGCTCGGCGCTGGTCATGGGCAACCCTCTGCGATGTTTTCGCCACTGTGCACGTGCCGGGTGAATCGACCATGACAGACAGGCGTCAGTCGTGTGACAGCGCGCAAGCCCGTCACCCCGGTGTAGACTGGCGCTCACTTCGGAGACCTCTGCCATGCGCCCGATCCTCACCCTGCGCCAATACACCCACGACCTGATCGTCCACAGCCACGACCACGCGCAACTGGTGTTCGGGCTGTCCGGCGCGCTGGATTTCGAAGTCGAGGGTCAGGGCAGCCAGGTGCGCCAGCAGAGTTTCGTGGTGGTTCCAGGCGGCGCGCATCACGCCTGCGGCAGCCCCGATGGCAGCCGCTGTCTGGTGCTGGATGTGCCCGACGGGCAATGGCTGAACGACTCACTGGGCGAGCACGCCGACGCCAGTCAGCGCTTGCTCGACCAGCCTGCGCGATTGTCGCTTGATGCCGGGCAAAGCCAATTGGTCCACTGGCTGGCGAACAGCCCGGTCACGGATCCGCTGATCGCCCAGCAAGGCGCGGTGTTGCTGCTCGCCAGCCTGAATCACGCCAGACCTGGCGAACTCTCGGCACGGCGCCTGCCCTACGCAGCGCTGGATGCGCACATCGAACAATACGCCGCCTACCCGCTGCAAGTGGCCGATCTGGCGCAGATCGCGGGGCTATCCAGCGCCCGGCTGCACGCGCGGTTCATGGCGGAATGCGGGCAGACGCCGATGGACTACATTCGCAGCCGACGGCTGCACAAGGCAGTCTGCCTGCTGCGCGACACGGCACTGCCGATCGGTGAGATCGCCAGTCGGGTCGGCTACAGTTCGCAGAGCGCGTTCGCGGCGGCGGTGTTGCGCGAGTTCGGCGCGTCACCGGGGCAGTTGCGCCGCGACTCCTGCGACAAAAAACGCTAGTTCGCCGACAGACTTCTGCGCCGCAACACGTTTCAATGGGCAACATTGAAACTGTGTTCGGATTAAGGATTGCAATGACTCCGCGTACCGCCCTCGGCGCCCTGCATATCGGCGCTTTAATGTTCGGCCTGACCGGTGTGTTCGGCAAACTCGCGGCCGCCTCGCCGGCGGTGATCGTCTTCGGGCGTGCGGCGTTTGCCGTGCTCGCCCTGGCCTTTTTTGCCCGCTTCGCCAGTCAGCACGGCTGGCGGACACTGCAGGCGGTCGACTGGCGGCGTCTGGCGCTCAGCGGCGTGTTGCTGGCCGGGCACTGGGTGAGTTTTTTCATCGCGGTGAAGGTCGCCGGCGTGGCCATCGCGACCCTGGGCTTTACCAGTTTCCCGGCGTTCACGGTGATTCTCGAAGGGCTGATTTTCCGCGAACGCATCCGCGCCAATGAAATCGTGCTGGTGGTGCTGGTCAGCGTCGGTCTGGTGCTGGTAACTCCGGCGTTCGATCTGGCCAGCGGCGCCACCACCGGGTTGCTCTGGGCGGTGCTGTCGGGCTTGCTGTTCGCCCTGCTGTCGCTGACCAACCGCGCCAGCTCTGGACGGATTCCGGCGGTGCAGGCCGCGCTGTGCCAGAACGTGGTGGTGGCGCTGTGTCTGCTGCCGGTCGCTGCCCCGCAACTGAGCGAAGTGCGCGCGCTGGACTGGCTGTGGATCGGCCTGCTCGGGGTGTTTTGCACCGGTGTCGCCCACAGCCTGTTTGTCGCCAGCCTCGCGGTGATCAAGGCGCGCACCGCCGCCGTGGTGTTCGCCATGGAGCCGGTCTACGGAATCACCGTCGCCTGGTTGCTGTTCGATGAAAACCCGACCGTGCGCATGCTGATCGGTGGCGCGCTGATCATCGTTGCCATCGTGGTCTCGGCGCGGATGTCAGGCAGCGCCGACAAGAAAACCGTGGCTGCCGAAGCCGCGTCTCACTGAGTGCGATCGTTATGGCCAAGGTCGCGCTCAGGGTCGATCTGATCGCGCACCCGCTGCTTGAGCACCTTGGCCTCGGGAAAACCACCGTCGGCCTTGCGCTCCCAGATCTGCACGTCGTCGCAGCTGATGTGAAACACCCCGCCGGTGCCGGGCACCAGCGAGACCTTGCCGAGGTCATCGCCGAAGCTGCTGAGCAGCTCCTGCGCCAGCCACGCGGCGCGCAGCAGCCACTGGCATTGGGTGCAATAAGTGATGACGATTTCCGGTTTTGCAGCAGACATGTTCGCTGAAACTCCTGAGACAGAGGGCGCCGCTATAATAGCCGGCTTTATCGCTTGCCCCGAGACTCGCCATGCGCCGTTTGCTGTTCTGCCTGCTGCTTGGCTTCCTGCCCCTCTTTGCTAATGTCACCGTGCATGCCGCCGAAGCGCCCCGCCCGAAAGTCGGCCTGGTGCTGTCCGGTGGCGCCGCCCGTGGCCTGGCGCACATCGGCGTGCTCAAGGCGCTTGAGGAGCAAGGCATCAAGATCGATGCGATTGCCGGCACCAGCATGGGCGCGGTGGTTGGTGGCCTGTACGCCTCGGGCTACAAGATCGATGAACTGGAAAAACTCGCGCTGAACATCGACTGGCAGCAGGCGCTGTCCGACGCGCCGCCACGCGAAGACGTGCCGTTTCGCCGCAAGCAGGACGACCGCGACTTTCTGGTGAAACAGCAACTGAGTTTTCGCGATGACGGTAGCCTCGGCCTGCCGCTGGGGGTGATTCAGGGCCAGAACCTGGCGCTGATGCTGGAAAGCCTGTTGGCGCACACCAGTGACACCCGCGACTTCGACAAACTGCCAATCCCGTTCCGAGCCGTCGCCACCGACATCGCCAATGGCGAAAAAGTGGTGTTCCGCAAAGGTCACTTGCCGCAGGTGATCCGCGCCAGCATGTCGATTCCGGCGGTGTTTGCCCCGGTCGAACTGGACGGTCGGCTGCTGGTGGACGGTGGCATGACTGACAACATCCCGCTCGACGTCGCGCGGGAAATGGGCGTCGACGTGGCAATCGTGGTCGACATCGGCACGCCACTGCGCAACCGCAAACAACTGACGACCGTGGTCGATGTGCTGAACCAGTCGATCACCCTGATGACCCGGCGCAACTCCGAAGAGCAACTGGCCGCCCTCAAACCCAGCGACGTGCTGATCCAGCCGGCGCTGGCGGCATTCGGCGTGACCGATTTCGGCAAGGCCCAGGAAATGATCGACGCCGGTTACCGCGCCACACGGATTCTCGACGCCCGCCTCGCTCAGCTGAAACCTCACGAATCTCAAGACGCCGAACTCAATGCCGCCCGCGCCCCGGGCCAGCGCACGCCGATCATCACCGCGATCAGGGTCGAGAACGACTCGAAAGTCGGCGATGAGGTGATTCGCTATTACATCCGTCAGCCGATCGGCGAGCCGCTGGATCTGGGCCGACTGCACTCGGACATGGGCACGCTGTACGGCCTCGATTACTTCGAACAGGTGCAGTACCGCGTAGTGCACAAGGGCCAGGATCACACGCTGGTGATCAGCGCCCGGGGCAAACGCAGCGGCACCGATTACCTGCGGGTCGGCCTGAACCTGTCAGACGACATGCGCGGTGACAGCGCCTTCAATCTCGGCGCCAGCTACCGCATCAACGGCATCAACCGCCTCGGCGCGGAATGGCTGACCCGGGCGCAGATCGGCGACAAAC
Organism: Pseudomonas sp. JAI115; assembly: GCF_014200835.1. Taxonomy (NCBI): domain Bacteria; kingdom Pseudomonadati; phylum Pseudomonadota; class Gammaproteobacteria; order Pseudomonadales; family Pseudomonadaceae; genus Pseudomonas; species Pseudomonas sp. JAI115. The sequence goes on along the minus strand of NZ_JACHCY010000002.1, from coordinate 361,647 downwards.
AGGAGCTCTACACCGAGTTCTATCAGCCGCTGGACGTCGGCTCGCGCTACTTCGTCGCCCCGTATGCTGCGTTTGAAGCGCAGAACGTCGATGCGGTGCTCGACAACGACCCGATCGCCCAATACCGCGTCGAACGCTACGGTTTCGGCCTCAATTTCGGCCGGCAGATCGGCAACAACGGTGAAATCCGCTTCGGGGTCGGCGAGGCCTGGGGCAAAGCGGATGTGCGCATCGGCGATCAGGACCTGCCGAGAGAAAACTTCACTGAAGGTTTCTACTCGCTGAAGTACTCGTTCGACTCGCTGGACAACGTCTACTTCCCCCACGAGGGCAAGGACGTCAGCCTGACCCTGATGCAATTCGAACCGGGCCTCGGCTCGGACACGCGCTACCGGCAGTGGGAATTCAAGCTCGATAAAGCCATGAGCCATGGCCCGGATACGCTGATTCTCGGCGGCCGTTATGGCCGAACGCTGGACGATGCCAACGTGGTGACGTCGAGCTTCCTGCTCGGCGGTGCGCGACAGTTGTCGGGCTTTCGCGAGGATTCGATTTCCGGGCAGAACGTCAGCCTGATGCGCGCGGTGTATTACCGCCGGTTGACGCCGCGTTCCTATCTGCCGCTGGACTTCCCGCTGTATGCCGGGGCTTCGCTGGAACGTGGGCGGGCGTGGAACAACGACAATGAATTCGACAGCGGCTACATCAATGCCGCCAGTGTGTTTATCGGCTTCGATACGCCGTTGGGACCGCTGAACTTCACCTATGGCCTGAATGATGCGAATGAGCAGGCGGTTTATTTGAATCTGGGGCAGACGTTCTGATCATTCAAATGGATCTATATTGCCTGCCAGGCCGCCTTCGCGAGCAAGCCCGCTCCCACACTGAAACGCATTCCAACTGTGGGAGCGGGCTTGCTCGCGAAGGCGATAGTTCAGTCAGCGAACAATTCCGCTGACTCAACCTTCAGCGAATCCCCGCCAATAACGTCCGCGCCGTTTGCTTGAGGGGTTCATCCCCTTCCTTGAGCAACTCATTAAGCAAGGCAATCGCACTGTCGATATCCCCATCATCAATGCAGGTCTGTGCTTGTTCGAGTTTCACTGACCCGACAGCAGGTTCCGGCTCCTGCAAGCTCAGCGGCTCCAGCGCCAGAGTGGACGGAGGATCGCCGAACGCATTGAGAAAGTCATCGTCCAGCGGCTGCGCGTCCGGTTCGGGGATCCACTCCAGCTCCGCCTCTTCGCTGGCCACTGTTTCGGGCAACTCGAAATCCGCTGGCAGGACTTCAAGCCCTGAATTCGATGCAGACGGATCCGGGTGCTGCTCAAGTGCTGAGCGACTGCTCTCAAGATCCCAACTGGACGCCATCGACAGCTCACCCAGATTCAATTCGAAATCATCCTCGGGCGCCTGCGCCACCGCTGCAGCAGCGACCATCGGCACTGCCGGGGTTATCGGCGCAGCGCCGGTCAATTTTGGATGCCGTTCACGGATCGCGGCCAGTTGCTGAGGATCCACCCCGGCATCACGCAGGCGGTGTTCCTGTTGTTCATAAGCAGCGCTGTCGCCCTGCCGCCCCAGCACTTCGAGCAATTGCACACCCAATTCGGTGCGCTCGGGCTCCTTGTCCATGGCATTGCGCAACAACCCGACCGCCTCACTCAAACGCCCATAAGCCAGATAGATCCCCACCGCCTCCAGCACATCGCCGGCCGCCGGTTCTTCACGGTGTTCGGTGGCTGCGCGGATGCTCGCCGATTGAGTGGTTGGCGGGTCTTCAGGATCTGTTTGCCGATCTGCCGGCAGAGCTGCCAGTGGCGCCGCGCCCTCCACCAGTTGCCGCCGACGTCGTACGAACAGCCCGGCACCCAATAATCCCAGCAGCATCAGCAAGCCACCGAGCAGCGGCCAGTTGAGACCATCGTCGGCAGCTTCAGGCGCGGTGGTGACTGGCGCGGGAGTTGGCGGCGTGAGGGCCGGTGCCGGCGGCTGTTGCAGTTCGCTCAAACGCGTTTGCAGATCACTGATCTGCTTTTTGCCGTCGGCTAGCTGGATATCCTGCGCCTGCAATTTTGTGTTGAGTTCCTCGACGGTCTTTTGCAGCTGCTGATTGAGCAACACGCTGGCCGCCAATTGCTCGGCCACGGCATCGTTGGCTGGCGCCGCCGGAGCGGGTGGCGCTGAAGGGGCGGCGTCGCGCTTGCCCTGAGCAGCCTGAGGCGCCGCCGTGGCAGGTTCGACGGTGGGAAATTCAGAAGATTGCGGACGTGGATCGGGCTCGTCGGTGGCCGGCACGATGCTCGGTGATCCGGGCGGATCGATCAGCAGCGTGTACTCGCGCAACAAGCGGCCATTGGGCTGATTGAGCTGCACCAGAAAATTCAGAAAGGGTTCATTTACCGGTTTGCGCGAGGTCACCCGGATCATCTGGCGATTGCCATGCAGGATCGGGGTGAACCTGAGGTCATTGAGGAAGAACACCCGCTCGACCCCGGCCCGACCGAATTCATCCGCGGTGGCCAGGCTGGCCGAGAGGTCGCTGGCACTGAGGCCCGCGGCATCCACCAGGGCGATGTCGGCCTTGAGCGGCTGATTGAGGGCCGAATGGACGGTAATGTCCCCCAACCCCAGCGCCATCGACCAGGTCGAATAGCTGAATACACCAGCGACCAGCAGCCATCTGGCGCCACCGCGCAGTACAACGTGCCGACTTGCGAGCATGAGCATCCCTTAAATAAGCAAAACCGGTTTCTATGCGTTCGCACATCCGGTACGAACACGATATTGCCCAGTAGTTCTTATAGTCTGCTCTGCGCGATCCCTCAAAAAACCGGCGCGCGGTTTATGCCTCAAGATTTTTCCAGGTTGCCCAGAATGTGCCCGTGAACGCGCATGCACACCTTCAGATCCGCCTCGTCGACGCCTTCGAACAATTCGTGACGCAACTGCGTGGCAATGGTTTCGATTTGTTCGATCAGCGGCAACGCCGGGGCGCAGAGCACGATTTTTTTCGCCCGGCGGTCTTCCATCACCGACTGACGTTGCACCAGGCCCTGGCTTTCCAGGCTGTCGAGCAAGCGCGCGAGGGTCGGCCCTTCGACACCGACGCTTTGCGCCAGCTCGCGTTGGGTCGGCGCGTCTTCGAAACGCGCCAGATGCAGCAGCACCAGCCAGCGCGCCTGGGACAAGCCCAGACCGGCCAGCCGGCGATCCAGTTCGGCACGCCAGCCACGGGACATCTGGGCCAATTGCATGCCAAAGCGGTGTTGATCGGTTAACGGCATAAAACACTCATGAGTAGACTGACAAATAGAGAAAAACTAATTATTAGTCAGCTAAGCATGACATTTGGCTATAGGCAAGAGCCGACCTGTACTGAATCGTTACAACTGCCTGACGGTTGGCGCAATCGCCCTCTTACATTTCGAATTCCGATTGCAGCGCAGCCCTTACGCAGTAAAGAACGCCTTCCGGAACCCGACCGGCGAACAGCTCGGCCACTTCGGCGACCGACGGCAACTCGCCCTCGCCGTCGAGGAACGCGTCCTGCACTTCGCCCATCAGTTCTTCAGGCAAGTCGAGCGCCTGCTCCAGCGACAATTGCTGTTTGCCAATGGCCTCGGCGAGCATGGTGTAGACGTTCTTTTCCGAGCATTGCAACTGCCCGGCGATCTGCATCGGGGTCATGCCGGCGCGGGCCAGGGTGATCAGTTCGTGACGCACATCGGCCACCACTTTCGGCGCCTCGGCCTCGCCGCCGAGCACTTCGAGGAAGGCTTCGCCGTAACGTTCCAGCTTGCGCGCACCAACACCGCTGACCCGCGCCATGTCGGCCAGCGAGGTCGGCTGGCTGCGAAGCATTTCCAGCAGGGTCGAGTCGGGGAAGATGACGTACGGCGGCACGCCATGCTCTTCGGCGAGTTTGCGCCGCAGTGCACGCAAGGCTTCCCACTGTTCGCGCTCTTCGCCACGCACCAGTTGGCTGGCCGGGCTCTTGCTCGCGGTCTTGGCGGTGACCTGCGGCTTGAGGTCGCGGCGCAACTCCAGGCTCACCTCGCCCTTGAGCAATGGCCGGCAGGTATCGCTCAGGCGCAGGCCACCGTAGCCTTCATGATCGACGTCGGCCAGACCACGCGCCACCAGTTGCCGGAACAGTGAGCGCCACTCGCTCTCGCTCAGCGCCTTGCCGACGCCGTACACCGACAGGTGCTGATGGCCAAAGCTGCGGACCTTTTCGTTGTCCTTGCCCAGCAACACGTCCACCAGATGGCCGACGCCATAGCGCTGGCCGGTGCGATAGATCGCCGACAGTGCCTGGCGCGCCGGCTCGGTGGCGTCCCAGGTCTGCACGCCGTCGACGCAGTTGTCGCAGTGGCCGCACGGCTCGGGCATGTCTTCGTCGAAATACGCCAACAGCGTCTGCCGGCGGCAGCGGGTTTCTTCGCAGAGCGAGAGCATCGCATCGAGTTTGTGCTGCTCCAGACGCTTGTGGCGCTCATCGCCTTCGGAGTTCTGCAGCATCTGCTTGAGCATCACCACGTCTTGCAGACCGTAGGCCATCCACGCATCCGCCGGCAGGCCATCACGGCCGCCGCGCCCGGTTTCCTGGTAATAGGCTTCCAGGGATTTCGGCAGATCGAGGTGCGCGACGAAACGCACGTTGGGCTTGTCGATGCCCATACCGAACGCCACGGTGGCGACCATGATCAGGCCTTCCTCGTTGAGGAAACGCTTCTGATGGTAGGCGCGCAAATCGTTGGGCAGGCCGGCGTGATACGGCAGCGCCGGGAAGCCCTGCTCGCTGAGGAACGCGGCAACTTCCTCGACCTTCTTGCGCGACAGGCAGTAGACGATGCCGGCATCGCTGCGCCGCTCGGCAAGGAACGCGAGCAACTGCTTGCGCGGCTGCTCCTTGGGCACGATGCGGTAAAAGATGTTCGGCCGGTCGAAGCTCGACAGAAAGCGCTCGGCGTTCTGCAGGTGCAGGCGGGTGACGATTTCTTCGCGGGTACGCTTGTCGGCGGTGGCAGTCAGGGCGATGCGCGGTACGTCGGGGAACATTTCCGCCAACTGGCCCAGTTGCAGGTATTCCGGGCGGAAATCATGGCCCCATTGCGACACGCAGTGCGCTTCGTCGATGGCGAACAGGGCGATGTTCAAGCCTTGCAGGAACGACAGCATGCGCGGCTGCACCAGACGCTCGGGCGCCAGATAGAGCATCTTCACTTCACCGCGTTTGATCCGCGCCGCCAGATCGCGCTGCTGTTCGGCGCTCAACGTGGAATTCAGCGCAGCGGCCGCCACGCCCAGCTCTTCAAGGGTGGCGACCTGATCGTCCATCAGGGCGATCAACGGTGACACCACCACCGCCAGGCCCTCGCGCAGCAGCGCCGGCACCTGGAAGCACAGGGACTTGCCGCCACCGGTAGGCATCAGCACCAGCGCATCACCGCCGCTGGCCACGCGCTCAATGATTGCACCCTGGCGGCCACGGAAACTGTCGTAGCCGAAGATGTCCTTGAGGACGCGTTGAGCCTGTTCGAGCATAAAAACTCCAAAAATCTACCGAAACATCCCTGCACAGGCTGGTTCAGGACAGCCACAGCTGCTTAAACAAAACGTAAGAGCGCATTGCCAGACCACCGCAATACGAGCAGGGAGCGCAAAACGCGGCAGTATACCCGAGCGTTCCCCGGCACAGGGTGCCGCTGATAAGACTCTGCCAGCCGCCAACACAAAAACCCTGTGGGAGCGGGCTTGCTCGCGAAGACGGCGTGCCAGTCGATGCAAAAGTGTCTGATACGCTGTATTCGCGAGCAAGCCTGCTCCCACAGGGATATTCGTGTTGCCTGTAATTGCGGCAAATCTGCCGTGCGGCTGGCTTGAGCGCTCAAGAAGGCCTAGAATTCCCGCATTGTTTATTCCCCCAAGGTAGCCCCGTAATGTCCTTCGCTGAGCAACTAACCCGCCTGCAAGTCTTTCTCGACGCCGACGAGCTGCACGAAGAGGCGCTGGATTACGTGGCCGCCCACGGTTACCTGACCGCCCTGTCAATCTGTGCAGAAGACGTACCGGAGCGTGAGTGGATCGACGCCCTGTTCGCCGAAGAGCCGCATTACAGCAGCGAAGCCCAGCGCGAAGAAATCGAAGCCACCCTGATTGGTCTCAAGGCACACATCGCCCGCCAATTGGCGTCCGACGAAGAATTCGAACTGCCGTGCGACCTGGACCTGGGCGACGAGCCGGACGACTCCGAACTGCGCGGCTGGTGCATCGGCTTCATGGAAGGCGTATTCCTGCGTGAAGCGGCCTGGTTCGAAACCGCTGAAGAAGAAGTCAGCGAAATGCTCCTGCCGATCATGGTCGGTTCGGGCTTGTTCGACGAGCAGCCAGAGTTCGAAGACATCGCCAAGGACGCCAACCTGATGGACGACATGATCGTGCAGATCCCGGAAGCCCTGACCGCGCTGTACCTGCTGTGCCAGGCCCCGGACGAAAAACCGGCGATCCTCAAGCCACGTCACCATTAAGCCCCAGCCTATGGACAACCCCATAGGCAACCGCCCCCTGATGTTGCGCTACTTCCTGCTGGCCGTCGGCTGGCTCAGCGTGGCATTGGGGGTGATCGGGATTTTCCTGCCGGTTCTGCCCACCACCCCTTTCCTTTTGCTGGCGGCCGCCTGTTTCGCCCGCAGCTCTCCGCGTTTCTATCAATGGCTGGTCGAGCACCCGAAGCTCGGGCCATGGATCCGCGACTACCTCGACGGTAACGGCATACCGCTCAAGGGCAAGGTCTACGCGATCGGTTTGATGTGGGCGAGCATTCTGTTCTCGTGCTACCTGGTGCCGCTGCCGTGGGCACGGGGGTTCATGTTGACCAGCGCGGTGTTGGTGACGGTGTACATCCTTCGGCAAAAGACTTTGGATAAATCCTGAATACCGCCGCCCCCGCTACCTCTGCATTTATCCCCGATACAGCGCCTCAGGCCGTCTGTTTCGTGTGTTTCGAGCCAGTTATCCAAGTGCCCTGCCACTGACCGCTCGTCGGAAAAAACCTCTTACCTGTTATTTCTGACAGTAGCCAACACAGCAACTTCAGCGCTGAATGGACTCCATCGTTCTTGTCTCCGACAGCCCGAAGGAGTGACCCATCATGTTCGTCAAGCCCAAGAAGAAAATCCCTGTCCCGTTGGCACTGCGTGACCCGGTGGTTCCCGGGCGCCTCCTGCCTTCCGGTCAGTGGGGAATCAACCGGGCGGCGGCGCTGCTCACCTTTCCCGATGACGGTCTGCAAGTCGTGATCCCCGTCTGGGCCAACAAGGCTGTCGGAGATACCGCCAAGCTGCTGCTCAATGGCCGTGAGGTCGACGGGCGTCCCATCATTGACGAGGCCGAGCTCAAGCAACCGACCCTCTTGTGGGTGGCTCCCCGTCATCTGCAGACCGCGTCTTACGAACTCACCTACGAAATCAAACAGCCCAATCAAAAAGAAGAGCGTCCGGACAAGCCCCTCAACCTCTTCGTCAAACTGGAACTCCCCGGTGGCCAGGACATCGACCCGGGCCCTGGTCACTCCAACCTGTACATGTACATTCCTCCGGAAATCGTTAACGGCGGGGTGGACAAAGACGTTGCCGAAGCGGGAGTGCCGATTGTCATCAGGTCCGCGTCCGGCAGCGGCTCGCCTTACCCGGACATCGCGGTGGGCGACGTCATTCATCTCAGTTGGGGTGGCTTTTTTGAGTATTCCACACCGGTGACCCTGGAGCAGATCAACGATCCAGCGGCAAACCCGATATTGATCACGGTCTCCAAAGCCACTATTGAACGGGCTGGTGACACCGACCTCTCTGGTCTGGCGGTCACCTTCAAGGTGCGCGACATCGTCGGCAATGAATCGGAAGACTGGTGCAAGGAAACCCGCATCGTCGTCACCACCGGCATCGACCTGCTGGCCGCACCGATTGTTCAGGAGGCCGTCAACAACAAGCTCGACGCCGATAAACAGGGCGACAACGACATCACGGTGCATGTCACGGCCACCCGGCCAGACTTCGAGATGGGTGACATCATTCACTTGACCATGCTCGGCACCACCCTGGAGGGCGAAAAAGTCGAATTTACCGCCCTGCCCCAGACCGTCGACAATATCCCGCATAACTACGAGTTCAAGCTGTCCATTGCGGCCGTGCGCAAACTGGTCAATACCCAGGTCAGTTTCTTCTATCGGCTGGAACGCAGCGGCAGCAGTGACCCGTTACGCTCAAAAAGGCAGTTTGTACAAGTCACCGGCGCAGCCCACCGCGTGGCCGCACCGATCATCGAAGAAGCCGAGGGTGACTTCATCGATCCCACCGAAACGCAAATCAACGTCCGCATTCCGTTCGATCCGGCCATCGAGTACGGCATGGGCATCGAGCTGTTCCTGTTGGGTAAAAGCCCGGATGGCAGCACCTTCCTGCCTGAGTTGAAGTGGCACATTCCGGAGGAGGATGAAGTCGAGAATCCCGAAGGTTTTGTCATCACCGTCGATGACTACAACCTCAAGCTCCTTGACGGCGGAACCCTGAAGGGGTGGTACGACCTGCTGATAGCCGAGGGCGACGAGATCCTCAGACGGGAATCGCTGCACACGAAATTGCTCAATGTGGGTGAACCGAAATTCGAGCTGGACGCCCCGATTGTCCTCGGGGTGGCGAACGGTTTCCTCGACCCGGCCACACTGCCCGGCGGTACCAGTAAACTGACCATCCCCAGGCCTGTGGTGAAGCCATGGGTAGCCAACGACGAGGCCACCTGGAAGTGGGTGGGCGACATCTCCGGCGAGGAACCCGGATCCCGCACATTCAATGCCGTAACCGCCCAGCAAGACTGGGTCATCAACCTGGACGCCGCCTTCGTCGCTCAACACATCGAACCGAACCGCGACAATAAAATCACCGTCAACTACCACGTCTGGCGCTCCGTCACAGACGAGACCAGCCTTTCGAACCCCTTGAAATTCACTGTGGGCCAGGCACAGGAACAACTTCTGGAGCCGGCAAAAGTACGCGAAGCCGTGAATGACGTGCTCGACCCGGCCAGTGTGCCAGTAGAGGCCACCGTGTTGATTGCCGCCAACCGTGCAGAGAATGCCGGTGATCACTACTACATGAACTGGCGTACCGCTGATGGCAGCGTTGATCAGGACTATGACAAAACCATCAGCGGTAACAACAAGGGCAAGGAGGTAGAGTTTCCGGTTCCTCGGCAGGTCGTACTGGACAGCCTGAACCACATGGTCATCCTCAGTTATTACGTCGAGTTGTTCGAAGGCGGCAGAAGCCTTGGCAGGGACTACGACTTGCGCGTGGAAGCGGCGCCTGGCGTGAAACCGCCGGTGGCCACATTCCTGGAAGCCAGCGGCGCGCAAAAGGATCAGATCAACCCTGACGATGTTTTCCCCACTGGCGCAACAGTGGTCATCGCCGCCAGTGCTGCGCTTAAAACCGATGATGAGATCCATGTGGTAGTGATCGGCAAAACTACATTCAAAAAATCCCATACAGTCCTGGCCAGTCAGGCAGATAAAGAACTGGCGGTGATCAAGGTGGATCACACGTTCATTGACGATAACGTCGACGACAGCATTTCCATGACCTATACGATTACCCGCAAGGCGGGTGGTACTGACGGCCCGTCTGATCCGACGGTCTACGATGTCCGCAAGGTGATTGGTTCCGGCGCGTTGAAAGTCATGGGCGCTCGCTTCAACCGCAGCACCTACAGGTCATCCGGCGCTTCGCATGTATTGAGTGCGTTCAATGCCTCCACCGGCCAACCTTTGCAGGCGCAGTGGAAATACCCGGACGACAGTCAATGGACGACGGCCCCTACCTGGTATGACACCCAACCGCACCTGCCACTGCAGGTGCGCACTGCGGACGACGCATTGACCCTGAACCCGGCGAACATCTTCGGCAACGGCAACGACCTGACAATCACCGGACAATCAGCCTACGTCGCGCATCGCAATGTCGGTGATGTCGCAGGCTGGGGCAACGACGCTTATGGAGCAACGATCCCTTCCACCATCATCACGATGGACGACATTGTCGAAGTGAGTTGCACACGCAGCGCCTACGCCGCACGCCGCGCCAACAATGCGGTGGTGGTCTGGGGAACCGTCACGGAAGGTGGCAGCATGGGCGGTGTTTCACCGCTGGGTTTCAAACAAGTGGTGGGTAACGCCGTCGCCTTCGCTGGCTTGAAGCTGACAGGGCAAGTGGTGGCGTGGGGCGACGCTGCCAATGGTGGCACCGTACCGGAAATCATCGGTCAACACCGCGATATCGAGCATATTGTGTCTGCCGGACAGGCGTTTGCCGCATTACGGGCCACTGGAGAAGTGGTGGCCTGGGGGTTGGCAGCCAATGGTGGAACCGTGCCGGGCGACATCGCCGGGTTCGACGATATCAAGACATTGATCGGCAGCAATGCAGCCTTCGCTGCGCACCGGGCCAACGGGCGGATTGTCGGTTGGGGGCATGCAGGTTATGGCGGCGCTGTACCAGAAGCCATCGCCGTCCTCACCGACGTCATCGAATTGAGCTGCGCCAATGCCCAGGCGTTCGCCGCTCGGCGTGCCTCCGGACATGTCGTGGCCTGGGGAACAGCCGAGTACGGCGGCACAATCGACGATCTGATCAAAGGGCTGGACGACATCGTCGAAGTCAGCTCGACCTGGCGCGCCTTTGCCGCCCGGCGCGGCAACGGGCACGTGGTGGCATGGGGCAGGCCCGCCGAGGGCGGCGCCGTACCAGGCGACATCGCCACGCTGGATGACATCGTCCAGGTATGTGGGTCATCCCAGGCTTTCGCTGCGTTGCGCAAAAACGGCACGGTAGTCGCGTGGGGCGATCAGACAGTCGGCGGCAATACCACGCCTGTCGTCGATCAACTGACCAGCGTGGTGGCGCTTTACAGCAACACCACCGGTTTCACCGCGCTGACGTCTGACGGTCGTGTTGTCACCTGGGGCGTTGCGGCCGGCGGCGGTGACAGCAGCGCGGTGCAGGAACTTCTCCGGGGCAAGTTCTCATATCTGGCCACACCTGCAACACGGGGGCTGGCATTGAAAGCCAGTCGCAGGGTGCTGCTCGACACGCCCCGATAATCCCGATTCTGGCGACCTTTCAACTCATGTTGCCCGGCGCTTCTACGCAAGCGCCGACGACTGCTGCTCAATAGGTGAACCCATGCCTGCCAACGCTCCCCCTCACAATGCGCCTTCAGTGGACGAGGCTCCAGGTGGCGTACTTGATCCTGAAACGATTCCGGCCCGAGGCGCCACGGTGCGCATCACCCCCTACGACGACATGGCCTATCGTGACCGGGTCTACCTCTTTGTCGGCGACCACTACACCGACGACATTCCCATCGGTTCGAGCGCAGTGGGCAAGGATGTGGAGTTTGTTGTTCCCGCGAAAGAGTTCATCGCCAACGACAACAACATTTTGCCCATTCGTTACGAAGTGGAGCGCGCGCCGGCCACGATCAGGAACAAGAAAAACAACAAGCTGGCTCGAACCCTGCGCGAGGAATCGCTGATACTGGATTTGCTGCTCAAAGCCCCTTTCGAAAGTGATGCGATTCTGGATCTGAGCAGCGAAAACTACGTGGCCTCGGTCAACAAGCCGCCCAGGGAAACGCCTGCGTTCACACGCATGACCCGGGAAGCCAATTGGGGCACGGCTCCCTACGTGTACAGCTGCAGTGATGAAAGCATTGCAACCATCCATTCAGCATCAGGCGAGGTCACTGCGGTGCGCAACGGAACGTGCACGATCACCGCGACCGATACCCTGAACCAGACCCAGCGTTACGAACTGACAATCAAGGGAATTCTGGAGTTGCACCACCTCACTCACAGCGCCGACTGGGAGGGCATGAAGATCCTCTGCATGCAAGCCAAAGTGCTGCCCGTCTCGCTGGCCCAGATCAAACGCTTCTGGTCACTGTATTACCCCACCAGCGGCCAGGTGGGCGAATACCTTGGCTGGCTGCATTACCCGGTCTGGACCGGGGACGAACTCGGCGCGGGGACCGCCTGGTCTTATGACCTGAACGGTTCGCACGTCAACGAAAATGCCAGTGGTGATGACATCGGCACCTTTCACCAGGCCGTCGGTATCAAACGCGACTGAAGTGGAGTCCCTCTGGACGACACAGACCCTCGTCAAGGACACGACCATGGCATTGAACAAAGTGTTGTTGCTCGCCCTCTGGCTGTTCAACAACCTGGCTGTGGCCGCCACCGGCCCGGAAGTGGCCAGGCTGCTCAACACCCGCTACCAGAACATCACGGTCGAATGCGTGGGCAATCACCCGGCGTACTTCTGCAGTGGCGTATTGGTGCGCGGCAGCCCCGAGGCCGGCGAGTTCTGGCAGCACGACGCAACCTCTACCCAGCTCGGCGCGGAAAGTTTCAGTTATCTGCGCGCCGACCTCGGCACTCGGGCGCTGGCACAGAAAAGTGGCGTGGTGTTCAGCGACAACTTCACCGCCATTGGCCAGGGCCAAGCGCTCGAGGTGTTGTGCGCCTATCCGTTTGCGTTTGTCATGACGGGTACCCGCCCCGCCTTCGGTTGTGGCTCGAACTCAATCAAAGGCGCCGAGCCGGATCTTTCCTCCTGCGCCGCCCAAGGTGTCACGGATGCCCTGAGCTGGATGACGCACTTCCAGGAACAAGGCCTGCAACCGGACAAACAATGTTCGCTCAGCAGTCATGCACCGACCCTGTTCAAGGCCAGCCTCATTGCCCATGAAGGCTTCGATGCTACCTGGGCAGCCCGGCCAAACCTGCTGCAGATCAAAAACTGGGACGCCGCCGCGCCCAAACAGATGCCGATACAAGCGCTGTTTTACGACGCAACACAAACCGGCGCATTGCTCGATGCGCAGAAGGATCAGCGTGATTATTTCAATGCCACCGGGGACTGGTTGCCGATCCTGCGCATGGATCTGCAGCAAGGGTCTGACGGTGTGTTCGGCTTTGATCAGCAGGACCAATTGTACATCGGCTATCAGGTGGCTTCGCGTTTGAATGCGCGGTATGAACACATATCACCGACCTGTCAGACCGGTAAAACCGCTTACTTCTGTAATGGCGTTCTGTTGCGTGGATCCCAGGCTTCTGCAGCCTTTCACATGTGGAATCCCAGCCCTGTGTCGGTGGGCAACGGCGGTGTTTCCTTCACCTATCTACGCCGGGATGCGGGACTGACCAAGCCGGTTTACTCACAAGGTTTTCTGATTCGCGAAAGCTTTGCCCCGGCGGCCAACCCCTTGAACGTGATGTGTGCCTATCCCTTCGATGGCGCCACCAGCCGTCCTCAGGACACCTGCCGCATACGCGGCGACCTGTGTGATGAGCTGGGTATCACCACTGTGCAGGCTTGGGCAACTCGATATGCCAGCGCACCACGCAGCAGTTGTGCGTTCAACATCGACCCGGCGCAGTTTCAACTGAGCATTGATGTCCGCCCGACAGCGCCCAATGGCGATGGCTGGAACGAGGTGATGATCCAGACCTGGCCGCAGGACATTCCGCTGAAAATCCCGTTGGAAGCGTTCTATTACAGCCTCAAGGCGCACTACAACGCAAACGGGCTGGCACAGGCGCAGTTCGCCCAACGCGACTATTTCCAGAGCACCGGACGCTTCTTGCCCATTGTTCTGGTTGACCTCGAAGCGACGGCTGACCAGGTCTTCCGATACAACCCCGCCGACCAGAACGCCCCCGGTAGGCCCGCGAGCAAGTTGATCACGCCGGATCTCTGACAACTTGAGGGATCAAGCCATGGCTTGCATCTGTAGCGCATGACCGCTCATCGAAAACCCGGGCACACCTGTTATTTCTGACAGTAGGCAACACTCGCCACATCAGGCCCAATCAATCAACGCCTTCCTGGCAGAGCCCCATGTCCTTCGCTGAGGTTTTTCGTCATGACGCACTTTCACTCCTTCCTGTTTCCACGCTTGCAGACTGAGATTCCGGGGCTGAAACTGCGTCCCTTGCGGATTTCGGCCATGATAGAGCCGATCGTCGATGGGGACGGCGGTATCAACTGCAAAACCTACTACCAGTTTCCCGACGGTTTGTTCTGCTCCGTCGATGCCTACGCCGAACCCATGCGCAAAGGTGACACGCTCGATATCTATTGGGGCAAGGACCACAAGATCTTTACCCGGGTTCTGCAGGACGACGAAGACGGCAGCAACCAACCGGTGTTTTTCTTCCTGCCTGTGACGAACATCCTTCCCGGCTGGGTCGACGAGGTCTACTACGTACTGACCCGCGCAGGCAGCACCAGCCCCGACGAGCCCGCCACGCCCTTGCGAATATTGGTGAAGCTGGATCTGCCAGGCGGCAAAGACGATAAGCCCCATTTGCCCGGACATGCAAAATTGCACATCGTGCAGCTGCCGCGCGACGTCATCGTTAACGGCGTGGATGCGGTTTGGGCAGCCAAGGGTGTGCCGATGGTTATTCCTCGCTATCCGAACATCGCCGTGCGCGACGTTATCCAGGTGCAATGGGGCAATGCCTTCTTGCCACCTCATACCGTCAGCGCCGATGAGGCAGCCGGCACGGCACCTATCGAGATCACCGCACACAAGGACGATATTGTGGCCGGTGGCGACGGCAACGCGCAGGTGGTGCATTACGGGATCCATGACGAGGTATTCAACCACTCCGAGAAGTGGTCGCTGAGGACCCCAGTCAAAGTCATGTCCGGAATCCGGCAGCTGGATGAGCCGATTATCCAGGAGTCAGTCAACGGCATCATTGATCTCGACCAATTGAACAATCGCGATGTCAACGTGCATGTTCGCGCCTCCACCAGTGATTTCGAGGTGGGTGACACCGTCACCATGACTTGGGTAGGCACACCACCCACCGGTGCTCCGTTGCCCAACCGACAATCCCAGAGGGTGGAAAGCTTCCCCAGCATCCTCATGTTTCAGATTCCGAATGCGCAGGTCCGGGCGATTGCCATGGGAACCGCAGACGTATCGTATGTGCGCTACAAAAAGGACGATGGCTCTGCGCTCCCCTCCAGGCACGAACTCGCCAGCGTGGAAGGCCGGATCCCCGCGCCGGTCTTAAGCGAAGCCGCGGGCGATACGGTGAGCACCGATATCACATCGGCCACCGTGAACATTCAGTACCCGGGCATGACCGCGGACGATATCGTCGACATGGCCTGGCTGGGCACCAAGGCCAATGGCATTCCCTACTTGTATGAGGTTCGGCACATCGTCAGCCCGCAGGACGTGGAAAATCATCTCGTGACCTTGTACGTGCCGGGAAAACATCTGCGGGTGCTGGAGAACGGTGCACTGAATCTGTTCTACCGGGTGTCCCGTAACGGGCCGCACTGGCGGGGCACGCATGAGTCCGGGCATCAGGAAATCAACGTGTTGCGATTCACCTGAGTCGCAGGCGTCAGGTCAACCCGCCGGCCCGGACAGCGGGTTGACCGGCAGGCCAGCACAAAAAAACGCCCGGCAGGTGCGAGGCGTTTTTCAGGTATTCGCATCATGACGCGGCTTACCAGGTCCAGCGCACTCCGAAACTCAAGTCATACGGTTTCTCGATGGACTTGCCATGGCTGTAGTCGTAACCGGCATACACCTGCAGGTCCTTGGTCAATGCCACTGCAACGCCTGCGCCCAGCACACCACGGGTGCCAGACAAGTCGTTGTTGAACTGATTATCAGCGTTGACCGTCACGCGGTTGTTATTGATGAACTCGTGCTGCACCGCAACGCGCACATAAGGCTGGGCGACCATGCCATTGCCCATTTTGAAATTGCGGCCCACAGTGGTTCCCGCTTCACCCAGCACCGAGCGGCTGCGATCGCCGTCGGCCTCCATGCCATTGTCCAGGTCGAAGCTGCGCCCGCGAATCAGCGCAGTCGACAGTCTGCCGTACGGCTCGATGTAGTAGCCGTTGCCCAGGGTGATCTGACGCCCGAACTCCGCCGAGGCGCTTATACCGGAGTTGTCATAACGGCCCTTGGCCCGCGTGCCATCGCTAATGCCGACTTTCGTATCGCTCTGAAAGCGGTTGAACTTGAGCAGCGCATCAAAGTAGTAACCGCTCTGCTTGTTCATCCAGGTCACGTAAGGGCCCAGATAGTAGCTGTCGACCGTACCCGAAGTTCCCTGTGCGACGTCCAGGTTGGTATGGCTGTAGCCGCCCATGATCCCGGCCACCCACAGACTGTCGCCCAAGTGCGTATCTGCCCCCAGAGAAAGCCCTTGCTGGGTCTGCTGATAACCCACGCCGGAAGCGGCGCTGATGTTGTACTTGTTGCCGTAGGTGCGCATCCACAGGCCGGTGTCACCCCCATTGAAACGCAACTCGCCCATGCGGCTGCGCAAAGTTGCCGCCTCGGCATACAACAGCGTCACCGGAGCGTTGAACAGCGCCAGCACCGATTTCGCCCCGGGGCTGATGGTCTTGGTGGTCGGGTCGAGAAACCATTCCGTACCGCTCTCCCCCACTTCTCGCCGATCAAGTTTATAAGACCAGGTACCCAGATCGACATGCCCGCCTCTCAGGGCAAATTGCGCGTCGCCGGCGGCGGTGTGCACCAGGGTCAACTGCTGCGGGTTCACCGCGTCCAGACCGGAAGCGGCCACCAGTAATCCGAATTGCCCGCTGGCAACGCCCCTGACATAGAGAAAGTCGTGCTGACCGGTGGCGAAATTGCCCTTCATTTCGACCGTACTGGAACCATCCGGCGATCCGGCCAGCGTGCCGACGTTCAACTCGTAGAACGTATCCGGCACATCCTGCGCACCAAAGCGCACCGTCCCGCCATTCATGGCGAGTGTTCCGACCTTGTCATTACCGGTCAGGGTCCAGCTCGAACCGCTGTTGACGGTCACGCCGTTGACCTTGTCGAGACGGCCGGTCAGTTGCGAGTTGTTCTGCAGGGTGACGTTGGCGGTCGAACCGTTTTCGACCAGCACATCGCCCTTCATGTTGCCCTGATCGAAGGTGAGATTGGCGGTACTGTTGCCGGTGACGTTGACGTTGCCTTGCAGCGTGCTGTCGCTGACAGACATGCCCGCGGTGGAAGCGCCCTGCACCGTCAGCACGTTGCCGTTGCCCCCCGTCAGGGAAGACTGGTTCAACACCTCAAGGGTGGCATTGATGCCCTTGTCCACAAGAATCGCATCACCGGTGCGGCCTTCCACACTGGCGTTTTCGAGCCGCAGTGAATTGTTGCCCAGGCCCGAGGGATCCCTGCCCATAGTCACCCCGGTCTTGTCGCCGCTGATAACCGTGTTTGCGGAGGCGCGTACATCCCCCCCCAATATGTTCAGGCCGGTACTGTCAGCCCCTGTGCCCGTCACCTGACTGTTGATGAGCGTGAGCGTGCTCAAGCCGGTGACCTGAGCACCGATTTCCCCACCCTTGAATTGACTGTTGGTTGTAGTGACCGTGGAGCCCAGGGTCGAGCCGATAGACCGATTGACCGCCAGCCCCATAAAGTCGCTGGTCACGATGGCGCGAGTGAGATCACCCGTGCTGCCGGTTATGCGGATACCCACCAGCCCACTGTCGGCATTGACCGTTGCGCCGTTGATATTCAACGTTGATCCGGACGTGACAGACAGACTCTGGGTGGTGGCCCCCGCGATGTTCAGCACACTTGCGTTGCGTACCAGATAATCGCTCTGTGGTGTGCTTGCATCGATATTCAGCGTATTGCCGTTATCGACAATAACGGCGGCAAAAGAATGCCCGCCGGTAAAAAAAAATGCTGGCAGCACGACCAGCATTTTAAAGAGTCCTGCCGCAGCATTTTTTTGCAGCGAAACATGGTTTTTGTTCATGACGTGGCTTCCTGAATGTTCATCACCTCACATCTTTCAGAAGAAACGCCAAAAGACTGTAAGAGGCGCGAACAATACCTATCCGGGTCAAGCAAAAATGTAGGAGAAGTCCTAGATCCGGACGGAAAAGTCCTGTCCCGCTCGAGGAATGATCCGCCTGTTTCAGCAACCGTTTCAGCGAGGACACGGGAGGCGTAGCGGCCTCCCGTGTTTCCTTTGAAACGCATTGAATCAGGTAGGCAACGGGCAACTTCCGCCATCACCCGGATCGACCAGGTACACCTTGACCAAATGCTGTTTGGAGGTCGTCTCACGTCCGTTAATGACAGCCTTATATTTGACGCCACCCCACGCATTCAGAGTCGCGAGCAAGGGCGCGTATGGGATCTTCACAATGAAGCCGGACGCGGCCTCCTGATCTGTCGGTGTGTAGAACACCTCCTTATCTGTCCCGGGTTTGGTGTTTGCACCGCCGTCGTCGGTATAACCCTGATAGGTGAATGTCAGCTCTTGATTCGCCAGTGCCAATTCCCCGCCCGGGACCCGCACCTCGACCACCACACCCTCGTTGGGATCCAGGCGCAAGGATTTGCAGTTCAGCCAGTCAGTATAGTTAGGATCAAGGTGTAAAAATGCCGGATCAGGGACAGTGTCCACTTGAATCTCCACATCCACCTCCTGAGGTTCTGAAATATCTACGTTGTTGTTCAGCGGATGACCGATGACGTAAGCCATCGGGTGCTTTGGATTACCATTACCTGCCGCCGCAATAACGTCCCACTTCACTTTCCACTCAAGCGATGTGGGGATAACGTCTGGAATCGTAACGAGGCCACCATCCTCCTCAGAAACAAGCTGGCCCGCATATTTAAGTTGAACGGTGTCATATTCCTTGGCGCCGGTATAGGTAATGACCGTGACAGTAACTTCCTCATTTTGGTCGGCTTCTCGCAACGTATTGGGTGGGCCTCCGGAATCACCCTGAACCGTCACCAACGCCAGATTTGGATTGGTCGGGTCTGGATTATTCGGATCAATTGGCAGACCGGGCTTTCGCAAATCAACCTTAACTTCTTTGGAAATCGGAGTTGGCGGGTAATAGGTGCTGCCGCGTTTGATTTGGTACTCGGCGTCTACAGTTTTTTCACCAGGGTTGTCCTTGACCACGTCTTTGAATGAAATATCGACGTAAACCGGGAACCCGCTGATGGTCTTCGCCATCTGCGGAATGCCGTCGTAGGTCACCACCAACTCATCTCCCGGCAAGTAGTGGGTGTATTCTTCAAGGATTCCCACGCCCAAAGGCGTTTGCGCATCCGCCAGATCGACCAGACCGTCCTTGTCAAGCAGCGGAATATCAAGGAGCAACAGCCCCTCGGGTGGATCTGTCAGAACGACCGTAACGGGGACTGGTGGAGAAAAAGTACTTGGGTTTCCCTTACGGTCGGTGACTCTGAAAAAAAGCGCGTGAGTCCCTTCATCTTGCTTGAATACTTGTTCAGCGGTAAGTCTAAGCACGATCTCATTGATGGTATCAGTCCGGGTGACCGAATCGACAACCTCTGCCAACACTGTCGAGTCCCCATATAACAACTCTATAAAATCGCCAATCTTCATATCTCCATACTCAGGAATCTTAATGACTACAAAATCATTGTCGTCCAGATATTTTTTGGTAATACCGTCATTTACTATTTCATCTGGAAGTCCAACCGGAAAAAACGGGTGTGGAGGAGTTCTGTCAACATTGCACTTCAACGGATCAGAGTTGCTCTCATTACCGCCTTGATCGATAAAGTATCCCAACTCATGTGTCCCCGGCTTATCGGTGTATCCGACAGGAAACGTCATTTCGATTTCAAGAATATCGGCGTCCAGCGGCGTCACATAATTGTATCGAGTAGGGAGTATCGGACTTCCGTCAAACGTCAGATAAATGAAGCCCGGTATTTCCTTCGTGTCGTCAGCATCCGCAGGCCTCGGAACCAGACACTTGAAAGGTTTTCCCTGCAGGCTCAGCGGAATCTGATTGGCTTCATCATCCGACGTATCGCTTAGAAATGGGTTATCTGGATGCACTTTGATGACGGGTGCAGGTGCTTTTGTAACAGCACGGCGAACTTTCAGATAATCGACCCGACTTTGTTCAGCGGGCGTCAATGGTTTCGGACTTGCCATTTTTCAGCTCCTTCAGAAACGGGCTTTATCCGCCCGGAATTTTGTCAATCAACTAACGCCCAAAACGCGGGCACAACACTCTCTGTCAGCCCCGAATAAACACTCGTGACTGTCCCGACTAAAACCGGCTAATGCACTTTAATGAATCAATTACCCGTTACGGTTCCGTACAGGTTTCATTAGTGGGTGAACACACTGCACCACTGGGCATGGTTCTATTGATAATCACGAAATCTTTTTTTGAAACACCCTGCCCACCCGTAAACTTTTTCAAGGTGTAATGACATAACGCCGAACCCCGGTTTTGCATCGGCGCTATCAATCTTTCGTAATCGGTCACATGCACTTCAAAACCGTTTCTTGCCTGATCCGCACTCAAAGTGGTGAAGAACGGTTGCGCGGCCCCGGGAATGGGCGTGGTGCCATTCGATCCCGCGCATCCCTGCCAGAACAACGTCACGATGTCCTTCTCGTCAAACGCCGGGTTGCCTTCAATCCTCACGCGCACCCGCTCCCAGAGACGCGGTTTCGCACAGCAGTCAAGCGTCCCTTCGATGCCAGCGTCAGGGAACGAAGGCTCTTGGAGACCTTCGATAATGATGATCGACACCTTGACGGGCGTGAATGGCGCCAACTGCTGGTTGATGCCATTGCTGGTGGTGTAATGGACCGGCAACGCCGGGTTCAGCCGGTCCTGGTCAATGACCGCCCATGGAATATTGAACGGCACTCTCTTGCCGGCACCGTCACCGCTCTGGACGATGTATCTCGCCACGGGCGTACTGATGCTCCCCCAATAAACTTCGATCGTGTGTCCTCGTTCAGGTGCGTCGAACAACGTCAGGAAGCCGTCGGCGTCCTCGCCGAAATCTTCGGTAAGCAATGTGTTCAGCACCTTGGAGTTGGCGCCGTAGATCTCCAGCAAGGCAAGCTTGGGGTTCAGCAACGCCGGCGCATTGGCGTGATCCTGGCCCGCCACCGTCAGGTTCACCGATACCAGGGTTTCCATTGATGGTTTGCTATCGACGCCCCTTGTGCGCACGCGGTAAGTGACACGAGCATTCACCGGACCCAGCCCCTTGGCTGTGAGCGCGCTCCACGGCACAGGGATCACGCAAGGAAAATTGGCCGGGTCGACATCCTGCGGCGGCAGAACAGTGCCATCCCAGTCCAGCAGTACCTGATCGCCGCTCAACGGATTGTCATAGGCATCGATTTCGACCGTCACCGCCCCTTGATTGACCGCCCCCTCCCGGGCGTGCTGACGATCGATCAAGCCTCTGTCCGACAGGGGAATGCGCGGAGGCTTGTGAATGGGTGCCCCCGGGGTCAGATCGACGAACACAGGCAGCAACCGCGAGCGCGGTCCCCGGTTTCCGGCCCAGTCGCGCAAGCGATAATAGATGTATCGCTGCCCATGACCACGCAGGCGAATTTCGTCTGCGTAGACGGTGATGATGAGTTGGTCGTAATCGATATCAAACTGACTGAACGCCTGCTCGCGGATTTCGGTTTCGAAGCCCGGTGGCGTGTCGGTGTCCGTCCAGTAATAAATCGCCCGGTCACGGGCCTTCACGTCCAGATAGAGGCGTACTTTGAAACGAACCTGACCGTGCTCGTCCAAATAGTCATCGGTGATGTCGCCCTCAAGATCCAGCAGCTCCAGCATCGCCGGTTCCTGGCCGTCATCCGGCGGCACTCTATCGACGGTGATGGTTTTTTTCAGCGATTCCGCTGCGTTGCCACCAATCACGAGCTTGTACGACAGGTCGTAAACGCCAGCTTCCAGGTCCCTTTGAGGCACCGAAACAATCTTGTCACCCGGATCAATGGGAATATCGAACGGGAACACCCCCGCCGTGTCGTCATCAAAGGGAAGCCCCCGTCGCCTGAAGCCCACCCACACGACGTCTTTTACGAAATGCGGATCTGTCGAGAAATCCCACGCCGGAATCGTGATTTTCAAATCGCGATTCAATACATCGCGAGGTAATAGCCCGTCCGGGCTCTCATTTCCCTCTTCGTCTTTCAGGATATCCGGAACAATCGGTTCTGGAATAACCACAAGACTTGGTTCGTCATCGCCGCGTGCGTGTTGCGGATCCATCGACGACTCTTCTGGGGGCACCATTGCGAAACTCCACGGCAATTGAGCGGACAGTGTTCTCGCGCAGGGCAGTCGTGAAGATAAAACGGGCCGTTGACTGACGATGGCGTGGAACGTTTGTGACCCAATTAGATGCCTGCCGGAAAAGCTGACTACTGTCAGAAATACTAGGTTTTCTTACCGTTTGTCGGGAAGCCGATGGAAACGACTGAACAGTCAGCTCAGCGTGAAGCTGTATTTTTGTTGAGCAGAAGGGGGGTTACCGCAGAGTCGACTTCTCTGCGGCAGCGCCTACTGGGAAGCAGTTTCAGGCATGCAAAACCCGTCCCCCGACCGTTCATCGTAAATACGTCCTTACCTGTAATTTCTGACAGTAGCCAACGCTCGCCACCTGCCCCTAAATAACTTCCAGCGTCTTCTTTGCCCCCCACGACTCTGGAGTCTTCAGCATGCTTATTCAGCCCCCTCGCCTCCCGCCCCCCGAGACTCTGCGGCAACTGGAAATACCCGACCGTACGCAGCCGGCCCTGGAGGGGGGGGTGTGGGGGATCAATATCGCCGCCGCGCAGTTGCTGGCGCCCGACAAGGGGCTGAAAGTCTATTGTCCACCCTGGGACCGTATGGGTTTAGGTGACCACATCGAGCTGCTGCTCGACGGTATTCAGGTCGACCAGACTACCCTCGTCAAGCCAGGGGATGTCGGCGAGCGTGTCACCCTGTATGTCCCGCCCCAGCGCTTCGTGACCGGGACCTATACGCTGCAATATCGGGTCAAGGTATTCCAACAGACTCCGGAAACTTCGCTGCCTCCGGTGAATATCTTCGTCAAACTCGACCGTCCCGGCGGCAAAGATGAAAACGGCAGTGCCCCAGGGCATTCCGAGCTGAACATGTACATCGATCCGCGGATCATCAACGATGGCGTGGACAAGGAAACCGCCGAAACCGGCCTCGACATCATCATCAAGGCCAAACCCGGCAGCAGCAGCCCGTTGCCCTACCCCAACATGGCCGTGGGTGACCGCTGCAAATTGACCTGGGGTGGCTGGTTTGTGTATTCGCCACGGGTGACCCAGGATCACATCGATAACCCGCAAGGCCATCCACTGGTCATCCATGTCGACAAGGCCACCATCCTCGCCGCCGGCGATACCGACAGCCTGGCCGTAGCCTTTGAAGTACACGACATTGTCGACAACCGCTCCGAAGACTGGTGCGCCGCAGTAGGGATTGCCGTCGATACCGGCAACACGCGCCTGTCGCCTCCCATGGTCAAAGAGGCCTTCAATAGCGTTGTGGACATGGACAAACTGGGGGATGCGCCGCTGACCTTGCAGGTATTGGTCGACGCCCCCGACTTCCGGATCGGTGATGTGATCATCGGCCTGGGCAAGGGCACCACGCTGGACGGCGAACCGATCAGCGTTGAAGTCCGCGGCGAGCCGCTCATCAGCGTGGGCAACATCTACGAATTGGCCCTGCCAAGCGCCGACATACGTTTGCTGGCCAAAACCCAGGCCGTGTTCAGTTATCGCGTGGAACGCAGCGGGTCTGATGATCGCGCCTCCAAGGGGCGCTTCGTCAGTATCATCGGAGCAACCCGACGCCTGCTCGCGCCGATTGCCGTGGATGCGCAACAAGGGGCACTCGACCCTGATCGGGTGTACACCACCGCCGTCATCCCCTTTGACCCGATGATGCAGGTGGGCATGGTCATCATTCTGCGCTGGGTCGGCACCCGCCAGGATTTCGGCGTCTACGACCCGGAACTGAACTGGCACACCCTTAGCAAGGGCGATATCGACGACAAAGAACCGATCCCGATCATCGTCGAAGGCAAA
The DNA here is from genome assembly GCF_014200835.1 of Pseudomonas sp. JAI115. Classification (NCBI taxonomy): domain Bacteria; kingdom Pseudomonadati; phylum Pseudomonadota; class Gammaproteobacteria; order Pseudomonadales; family Pseudomonadaceae; genus Pseudomonas; species Pseudomonas sp. JAI115. The sequence continues at coordinate 337,622 of NZ_JACHCY010000002.1, read as the reverse complement.
CACCTCAAAGCCATCGAGGGCGGTACGCTGGATTTGTTCTACGTGCTGATGGCCGAGGGCAGCGATGGAGGCATCATTCAGCGCGAGTCACTGCACCATGCTCTGCTGCGGGTGGGTGAGCCGCTGCTGGAACTGGTCGCGCCCATCGTCCTCGGTGAGGCCGGCGGAACACTCGAACCCGACGACCTGCCCGGCGGTTCGAGCAAACTGACCGCCCCGGCTGCCGCCGAACCCACCAAAGCGGGTGACAAGGTCACCTATACCTGGCGCGGCTCGAAAACCGGCAAGACCAGCGACTCGGTGCCGATCAATTCGCTCAATGCCGGCAAAGCCATCGATTTCACCCTGAACCCGACCTTCGTCCAGACCCACATCGAACCCAATCGCGGCGGCACTGTGGACGCGATGTATGAAATCCTCAGGGTGGCGGCAGGCGCCACGCCGGAACGTGTCAGCTACTCGCGGACGTTGAATTTCACTGTCGGCGAAGCCGTGCTGCTGACCCGGCCGAAGGTTCAGCAGGCCGAGGCCGATGGCACTACCTTGCAGCCGATCAAGGCCGTGGAAGCCCTGACCGTCAACATCGATTCGCAAGACTTGCTGTTCAGCGATCTGCTCAGCGTAACCTGGACCGGCGCACCCGGCACTGCCGCCGGCGGCTCGCACACCACCCCGGCCAGACCCATCAGTGAAACCACGCTGACAATCGAACTGCCGGTCACCGTGCTGGCATTCAACCTGGGCAAAACCGTCACCGTGACGTACACCGTCACCCGCAACAGTGTGCCCCGGACCTCGTTGCCGCTGTTGTTGAATGTTGGCACTTTTTCGGACTCAAGCTTGAAATCGCCGGTGATCATGGAAGCCGACAACGATGGCGAAGGCCCGGAATTCAATGTGGCTAATCTGACTGCCAACGCAGTCGCTCGCATAGATGTCTGGCCGTTGATAGCTACCGGTCAGCGTATGTGGATGCGTCTGACCGGAACCAATGCCAACGGCACTGCGTACATCAACGATATTGCACCTGGGGATCCTGTCACTCAGCCGTTGATCGATAGGGGCTACCAAAATCGCGGACTCACTCAAGCAGCAATGAAAAACCTGAAAGATGGCAGTGACTTGACCATCGAGTGCAAAACGACGTTCAACAAGAGCACGAATGAAAGCGAGGCGGTGCCCTTCCCCGTGCGCACTTACACGATCAAAGCGGTTGAGGATGTGCGGCCAGAAATTACCCGAGCGGAAAATTCCAAAGGGGAAGAAATTCTCCCGGACGGTACGACAGTCGACACCACGATCAAACTTAAAGGGAAAGGGGCCAAAGGCCAGAAAGTCCAGATCAAGGACGGCACCACCGTCAAAGGCATTGCCGACATTGATCCACAGAGTGGTGACTGGGAGTTCAGGGTGACGGGACTGGCCGTTGCTACCCACAATTTCACTGCCACCGCCCAATATGGCAGTGGGCAGGTATCGGATCCGTGGGTCGTGGTTGTGACGACTCGCTTGGTCATCGACACGAACGCTATGGTGTTGGATGGTCTTAAACTCATCCAAAACCATGGATGGGCATCCCTCGAGGTGCCGCGCAACATCGGCATCCGTCAACCAACAGGAGGAACCCCTCCTTATACCTACACTTCCAGCGCGCCTGCGATCGCATCTGTCGATCAAACCGGTAAAGTGACCGGGCTACGCAATGGGAGCACCTCCATACAGGTCACAGACGCGCACAACCAGACTGTGGCTTACCCGGTGCTGACCAACAACATATACCAGCTCATCCTTAACACCACCTTTATGACGGGGCCTGCGGCGGCGGCATGGATTGCCAGTGTAAGGGGCGCAGCCCCCGCTCAGGTTATCGCGTGCCTCAAAGTGTTTCCTCAAAACTTCGCCCTTAGCTGGTCAGTACTCCCAGTATGGGATATCTCTTATGGCGTGCGCGTCGGAGCCCCGCTTCCGCCTGACTACCCCCCTGTCGTCAATGCTACCGGTTTGTCCCTCCGTAACGTCAATCAGAGCATCAATCCTCCGATCGGCCCTGGCGCATATTTGCAGGCTTTGCAGGATACTTACCCCCGGCCTGTAATGGCGTTCGTTCCAATTTAACGTCATGCACTCATACGTAAAACCCGTAATTCACACTAAGCGCCTCCCCTTGATCGGGGGACGCTTGGCACTTGCTCCCGAAGCTGATGTTTTGTTTGCTGGTGTACTTGGCATAGGTGCCAGGGGACGGATTCATTAATCCGTCCCCTGGCACCTATTCCTTTGGCACAACATTATCCAGCACCTGATTCACCGCCAACTCCCCCAGCATCACCACCTGCGCAATGCCCAACACCGTATTACGACTCGGCCCCTCCAGCGTGCCGGCGAAATCGCCGAGCATGACCGTGGCCGAGGCCAGGGATTCGCAGGCGTTGGCCAGCAGGGATTCGGTGTCGGTTTGTGGATTGACGAGGAACATGCTGCTGGGGGTGTACGGCGTTGCCATGATTTGCGCGGGTGCGAGGTAATGGTCGAGGGCGCGTTCGGCGGCTTCGTGGAGTTTTCTGGAGTTGAGGGATTCGTAGGGTGATAGCGGGTCTGTGATTGGCGGATTGGGCTTGGTTTCGGACATCAGCAGGAACTCCGATCAAAGTACTTTGAAAGAATGACTCCCTGTAGGCGCTGCCGAAGGGGGATCGGGCAGTTAGTTCGGCACGCGGCGGCCGTCCAGTACCCGGTTGACCATCAGTTCACTGAGCATGATCACCTGATGCAGCATCAGCATGGCCCGGCGCTGTGGGTTGTCGATGGAGTCGCCGATATCGCGGGCCATGTCACTGGCGGCGGCCAGGGATTCACAGGCTTCGACGAGCAAGGTTTCTTCATCCACCTCGGGGTCGATGAGGAAGATTCTGTTCGCCTTGCATGACGAGGTTGAAGGGATCGAGATCTTCAGTGCGCCGGGGTTGAGGTAGAAGTTGATGGCGCGGTCGGTTGCCGCTTTTATCTTCTGCGGGTCGAGGGCTGGGTCGTATGGGATTGAGGTGTCCGGGGGGTTGGGTGTGGCTTTGAACATAGGTGACTCGCTGTTTTGAATAAGTGAGGAGCCGTCACTCTCGCTACCAAACGAAGGGTGGCGGCCATTTGTGGGTTGGTAGACCGGTCAAAACAGTAAACCCGGCGCTCCCGAAGGAGCCCCACGCATGGCCACCATAAAGCAGAGTCCCAAAAACGGATCTGTAATGTGGCGCACGACTGTAATGAAACGGGCTACCAAACCCGATCACTGATTTTCAGTGACAGGGAAACGATATAGCCCGCCGCATAGCCGTGTAAGCCGGCGGATTCTGGCGTACGCGTAGGTAACGGCGCAAGGCGTTGTAGCCGGTATGGCGTAACGGTTCGTGTACTTTAAACGTGGTTGCGGGGTTATGTTTATGTGCGGCGTTTGCTCTGTTGTTTTGATTTTGTCTGGCAGGCCGCTTTCGCGAGCAAGCCCGCTCCCACAGTTGGAATGAGTGCATTCAGGTGGGAGGTTGGTCGGCTGGTAGGCCGCCATCGCTGGCA
>NZ_JACHCY010000002.1:0-333960 GCF_014200835.1 Pseudomonas sp. JAI115 | reverse complement strand
CAAGCCAGCTCCCACCATTTGACCGAGTGCATTCAGTTGGGGATTGGTCGACTGTGAGGCCGCTTTCGCGAGCAGGCTCGCTCCCACAGTTGGAATGCGTGCATTCAGGTGGGAGGTTGGTCGGGTGGTAGGCCGCCATCGCTGGCAAGCCAGCTCCCACCATTTGACCGAGTGCATTCAGTTGGGGATTGGTCGACTGTGAGGCCGCTTTCGCGAGCAGGCTCGCTCCCACAGTTGGAATGAGTGCATTCAGTTGGGGATTGGTCGGCTGGTAGGCCGCCATCGCTGGCAAGCCAGCTCCACAATTTGACCGAGTGCATTCAGTTGGGGATTGGTCGGCTGGGAGGCCGCTTTCGCGAGCAGGCTCGCTCCCACAGTTGGAATGAGTGCATTCAGGTGGGAGGTTGGTCGGCTGGGAGGCCGCCATCGTTGGCAAGCCAGCTCCCACAGTTGGAGTGTGTGCATTCAGTTGGGGATTGGTCGGCTGGGAGCCGCTTTCGCGAGCAGGCTCGCTCCCACAGTTGGAATGCGTGCATTCAGGTGGGAGGTTGGTCGGCTGGTAGGCCGCCATCGCTGGCAAGCCAGCTCCCACAGTTGGAATGAGTGCATTCAGTTGGGGATTGGTCGGTTGGGAGGCCGCTTTCGCGAGCAGGCTCGCTCCCACAGGGAGCTTTGTTGTTCACAAAATGCTGAGCACTCTAAATCCAATGTGGGAGCGAGCCTGCTCGCGAAGGCTGACTCACTGGCAACGCAGTTCTCCAGACAGACAAAACCCGCCGTCCCGACTGATCGGGGCGGCGGGTTTTGTCGTTTCAGGCCTTGATCACACTGTGTCCACTTTCAGCGAATGATCATTGAGCATGCCGCTGATAATCGTCGCCGTGTCGTGCCCGCCGGCCACCACCCCACCCGCCCCCGGGGTCACGCCGTAGTGGCTGGCGAGGTTGACGCCGGCCAGGTCGATGGTCTGGTTCGGCGTGGCGCCGGCCAGCGCGCTGACGTCGATGCTGGTGAGCACCGAGGCGCCGCTGCCGGTGACGGTGAAGTGCAGGTAATCGTCGAGCGACGCGGTGGTGCCGTTTTCACCTTGCAGCAGTTGCGACAAGTCGAGCTTATCGGTGCCGGGGGTGAAATCGGTGATGGTGTCGTGGCCGGTGTTGCCCTTCAGGTACTGGAAGGTGTCCGCGCCGGCCCCGCCCGTCAGGGTGTTGTTGCCCATGCCGCCGATCAGCAGGTCATCACCGCCACCACCGTTGAGGATGTCATTGCCCAGGCCGCCGTTGATCACGTTGTTATTGTTGTCGCCGGTCAGGGTGTCGTTGAAGTTCGAGCCGACCAGATTCTCGATATTACTGATCGTGTCGGTGCCGGCGCCGATGGTGTTTTGCGCACCGAGCAGACCGAGGTTGACCGTGACCCCGGCGGTGGCGTGGGCATAGCTGACCGTGTCGATGCCGGTGCCGCCGTCGAGAATGTCGTTGCCCGGGCCGCTGTAGAGCAAGTCGTTGCCCGCGCCGCCGTGCATCTCGTTGTTGCCGGAACCGGCGGTCAGTACGTCGTTGCCGTCGCCGCCATTGAGGATGTTGTTGCCGGTGCCCGCCACCAGAATGTCATCCCCGGCAGTACCGGTGAGGGTGTGGCCATCCTGATAGGTGATGCTGACGTTGGCGGTGTCGCTGCCGCCATGGTTGTCGTTGGCGGTGTAGATGCCGTTGAAATCCGGCGTCACGTCGTGGGCGCCGGCGTAGTTGACCGTCATGGTCAGTTGATAGTTTTCCGCTGCCGTCGGATTGCTGCCGCTGGTGTTGCTGATGTTGGTCACGTGGATCTGGTAGGTGCCATCGGCACCGGCAGTGATGGTGCCGCCGTCAGCGATGCTGACGAACGCGCCGCCGTTGACCGAGTACTCCATGGTGACGTGGCCGGCCGCGAGGTTGTGATCCAGGTTCAGCGTTTCGCCCTGTTTCAGTTTGACGGTGATCAGGTCCTCATCGTTGGCATTGGCATTGGTCACCGCACCGAGGTAACCGCTGACCACCAGCACTGCGGTCATCGCGGCGGTGTTGGCGGCGAATGCAGCGCGTACGTCGGCCAGGTTCTGGTTGGCGGCGGTATTGCCGGTGCCGGCGAAGTTGATTGCGCCGGTACCGGTGAAGTCCGCGCCCTTGGCTACCCAACCGGTGTTGAAGCTGGTCGGCGAGGCATTGAGCGTGTCGCCGTCCGGGTCGGTGTCATTGGCCAGCAACAGTTCGCCCGGCACGACGATATTGCCCGACAGCACGTTGGTGATGACATGGTCGTCCACCGCCACTGGCGGCGAATTGGGGATCACTTTCACCGTCAGCGTCGAGCTGGCAAGGTCGCCGTCGTTATCGCTGAGGGTGAAGCCGATGTTCTCGGTGATCACCGTGGTTGTGGTTTTCTGCGAGGTGTAGCTGTAGTCGCCGGTGTCCAGGTTGATCACCAGCGTGCCGCTGTTGTTGGTGGCAATGCTGATCGTGTTGTTCACGGTGTTGAACGTACCGTGGTTGGTGCCGCCGGATGCGGTCAACGAACCCTGGCCGCTGTTGGCGCGCGGGTCATAGGTGTAGGTGGTGCCGTCGACCACGATGGATTTGATGAAGCCGCCATCGGCGCCGAAGGTACCGCCCTCGCCCAGCAGCGAACCGGTGACCGGCGCGCCTTCGACGGTGCCCGACAGCACCGAGTTGAGCTGATTGAGGTCGGTGACCACCACCGCATTGGTGTTGGTGTGGCTGATGCCGTCATAGGCCAGCGGATCGAGGTTGGCGTTGCTCACGCCGCTGCCCAGACCGATGGCGTAGTTCTTGATGTTGTTGGCATCGAGGAAGTTTTTCAGCGCGGCTTCGTCGGCAGCGTTGATGTCGCCTTCGTTGGGTTTGCCGTCGGAGAAGAAGTAGCCGACGTTCTGCGCCCCGGTGAGTTTGCCCGAGGTGTTGAACGCGGTCTGCATCACCGCCACGGCAGCGTCGTAGTTGGTACCGCCACCGGCGGTGAGGCCGGCGAGTATGGACTTGGCCGTCGCCACATCGACCCACACCGAAGTCCGGTCAGTGGCATTACTGCTGAAGGTGACGAGTTGTACCTTCACATCGCCGAGATCATCGTACTTGTCGAGCAAGGCACTGATGGCCTGCTTGGCCAGCGCCAGCCGTGACAGCCCCGGTACACCGGAGGCGTCGGCCATACTGCCGGAGATGTCGAGGACGATCAGCAGGTTGGAATCGATCTCCACCGCCGCCACCGAGCGATCCGACGCCACGGCTTTGGGCACGTCATCGACGATGTTGACCACAATCGTGCTGGTGGTGCTGTTGCCCAGCGCATCGGTGGCTTTGTAGGTAAAACTTTCGCTCAGGGTGTTGGCGCCGTCGTTGGCGTTCGGCGTGGTTTTCGGTGCCGAGGTCAGGGTGTAAGTGTAAGTGCCGTCGGCGTTGAGCTGGATCTGCCCGTAAGTGCCGGTGGCGCTGCCGACCAGGGTGTAGGTGAGCGCCCCGCTGCCGCCAGTGACTGCACCGACCAGTGTGCCGGTGGCGGTTTCGCCGGTGTTGCTCGGGTCGCTGCCGGTGACCGTGCCGGGGGCCAGGTCCTGGCCGTCCTTGGTCAGGTCGAGGGCTTTTTCGTAGACCGTCACGTCCTGATCGACCGACGCAATCAGTTTGCTGTCGGCGACATTGATGGTGATGGTGGTGGTGCTTTCGTCACCGTCGCTGTCGCGGATGGTGTAGGTGAAGGTGTCGGTGGCGCCCGGTGGGCTCACCGAGTTCGGGTTGCTGTGGTAGATGGCGTTACCTGCCGCGTCGAGGGTCAGGTAGCCGTAGGTGCCGTTGATGTTGCTGTTGAGGCCGCCGATCGCCGAGGTCGCGGTATTGCTGCCGGCGCGCACGCCGACCACTGCCCCGCCCGCCGCTGCGCCATCGGCACCGGTGACATCGTTGCCGAGCACGCTGATATTGACCGTGCCGCCCTCCGCCACCGAGCCGGTGTCGGCCTTTGCGGTCGGCAGGTCATCGATAATGTTGACGTTGATCTGGCCGCTGGCGGTGCTGCCGTCGGTGTCAGTCGCGACCACGTTGAAGTTTTCGGTGAGGCTGTTGGCGCCGTTGCCGGTCGGGTGATTTTCGTTATCCACCAGGGTGTAGCTGTAACTGACCACGCCGGTCGCCGGGTTGTAACCGGTGACGGTGAACGTACTGCCCAGCGGCGACACCACCGATTGCGGGAAGCCTGCGGCGACCCCGTTGGTCACGACGGCAATACCACCGACAGTGAGGGTTTGCAGGCCATCCAGGGCCGTGACGGTGAACGTACCGCTCTGGGTCAGCGCAGGGGTGTCAGGGCTGGTGCCGTCACTGAGATTTTTCTCGTAGACGGTGAGCTCGCCGCCATTGACGTCGAGGCCGTTGAGCACCACCGGATCGTCGTTGTTGTGGATGTTCAGCACCAGGTTCGCGGTGCTGGTATCGCCGTCAGCATCGGTGAGGGTGTAGGTGAATGTCTCGATGCCGTTTCCACCGCCGTGCAGCGCTTTGAAGTCGGCGTCAGCCGGGTTGAGCGTGTAGGTGTAAGTGCCGTTGGCATTGAGCACCAGCGTGCCGTAAGTCCCGGTGAAGGTACCGGCGGTGATCGGCCCGGCATTCGGTCCGGTGGCGACCACGTCCGCGCCTTGCACGTCGTTAGTCAGCACGTTGCCGGTCAGGGTCAGCTGGGTTTCCGAGGCACTGGTGGCGTTGCTGTCGTTGAGGGCTTTGGGCACGTCATCGACGATGCTGACGACGATGGTGCTGGTGACCACATTGCCCAGCGAATCGGTGGCCTGATAGGTGAAGGTTTCAGTCAGGGTATTGACCCCGTCGTCGGCATGCGGTGTGGTGGTCGCGGGCAAGGTCAGGGTGTAGGTATAAGTGCCGTTGGGGTTGAGCACGATCTGCCCGTAGTTGCCGGTGGCACTGCCGACCAGCGCATAGCTGATGGCGCCAACCGCACCGGTGACCGAACCGACCAGTGTGCCGGAGGCGGTTTCACCCGTATTGGTCGGGTCGCTGCCGATGACCGTACCCGGGGCCAGATCGGCGCCGTCCTTGGTCAGGTCGAGGGCTTTTTCGTAGACGGTGACGTCGGTGTCGCTGGTCGCATACAGCTTGCTGTTGGCGATATCGATGGTGATGGTGGTGGTGCTTTCATCGCCATCGGAATCGCGCACGGTGTAGGTGAACACATCCACCGCGCCGGGGCCGTTCACGGCATTGGGGTTGCTGTGATAGACCGCGTTGCCGTTGGCGTCCAGCGTCAGGTAACCGTAGGTGCCATTGATGTTGCTGTTGAGGCCGCCGATGGCCGAGGTCGAGGTGTCGGAGCCGGCGCGCACACCGACCACCGCGCCGGTCACCGCCGGGCCGTCGGCGCCGCCGATGTCATTGTCGAGCACGTTGCCGCTGACGGTGCCGCCCTCCGCCACCGACGCGGCATCGGCATGCGCGCTCGGCAGGTCATCGATGATGTTGACGTTGATCTGGCCGCTGGCGGTGCTGCCGTCAGTGTCAGTCGCCACCACGTTGAAGTTCTCGGTGATGCTGTTGGCGCCATTGCCGTTCGGATGGGTTTCGTTATCGACCAGGGTGTAGCTGTAGCTGACCACGCCAGTCGCCGGGTTGTAGCCGGTGATGGTCAGCGTGCTGCCCAACGGCGTAACGATCGATTGCGGGAAGCCTGCGGCCACACCACCGGTGACGACGTTGATGCCGCCTACGGTCAGGGTTTGCAGACCGTCGAGCGCGGTCACGGTGAAGGAACCGCTCTGAGTCAGCGCCGGCGTATCGGGACTGGTGCCGTCGCTGAGGTTTTTTTCGTAGACGGTGAGTTCGCCGCCATTTACGTCGAGACCGTTGAGGATCACCGGATCGTCGTTGTTGTGGATCTGCAGGACGAGGTTGGCAGTGCTGGTATCGCCGTCGGAATCAGTGAGGGTGTAGGTGAAATTTTCGGTGCCGTTGCCGCCGCCGTGCAGGTTTTTGAAGTCGGCGTCGTTGGTGTTGAGGGTGTAGGTGTAAGTGCCGTCAGTGTGCAGTTCCAGCGTGCCGTAGGTGCCGGTGAACGTGCCGGCGGTGACCGGGCCGGTGGGTACGCGGTCGGCGCCCTGCACGTCGTTGGTCAGGACGTTGCCGGTCAGGGTCAACTGACTTTCCGACGCGGTGTTGGCGTTGCTGTCGTTCACGGCTTTTGGCAGGTCATCGATGATGTTCACATCGAGGGTGGCGTTGGCGGTGGTGCCGTTGTCGTCCACTACGGTGACGGCGAACTGTTCAGGCAGATTGTTGGCGCCGTTGGCGGTCGGGTGTGCCTCGTTGTCGACCAGGGTGTAGCTGTAGCTGACGACACCGGTGGCCGCGTTGAATCCGGTGATGGTCAACGTGCTGCCCAGCGGTGTGGTGACCGATTGCGGGAAGCCTGCGGCTACGCCATTGGTGACCACGGCAATGCCACCGACGGTCAGGGTCGTCACGCCGTCCAGAGCAGTGATGGTGAATGTGCCGCTTTGGGTCAACGCGGTGGAATCCGGTGCGCTGCCGTCAGTGAGATTTTTCTCGTAGACGGTGAGTTCACCGCCATTGACGTCGAGCCCGTTGATGATCACCGGATCGTCGTTGTTGTGGATCTGCAGGACGAGGTTGGCGGTGCTGGTATCGCCGTCCGAATCGGTGATGGTGTAGGTGAAGGTTTCGGTGCCATTGCCGCCACCGTGCAGGTTTTTGAAGTCGGCGTCGGTGGTGTTCAGCGTGTAGGTGTAGGTGCCGTCGGTGTGCAGTTCCAGGGTGCCGTAGGTGCCGGTGAAAGTCCCGGCAGTCACTGGGCCGGTCGGTACGCGGTCGGCGCCTTGCACGTCGTTGGTCAGGACATTGCCGGTGAGGGTCAGATTGGTTTCCGACGCGGTGTTGGCGTTGCTGTCGTTCGCGGCTTTTGGCAGGTCGTCGATGATGTTCACATCGAGGGTCGCGTTGGCGGTGGTGCCATTGTCATCCACTACCGTTACGGCGAACTGCTCGGGCAAGTTGTTTGCGCCGTTGGCGGTTGGGTGTGCCTCGTTGTCGATCAACGTGTAGCTGTAACTCACAACACCGGTGGTGGCATTGAAACCGGTGATGGTCAGCGTGCTGCCCAGCGGTGTAGTGACCGATTGCGGGAAGCCTGCGGCCACGCCGTTGGTGACCACGGCGATGCCGCCGACGGTCAGCGTGGTGACGCCGTCCAGAGCGGTGATGGTGAAGGTGCCGCTTTGTGTCAGCGCGTTGGCATCCGGCGCGCTGCCGGTGCTGAGGTTTTTTTCGTAAACGGTCAGCTCTCCGCCGTTAACGTCGAGGCCGCTGATGACCACGGGGTCGTCGTTGTTGTGGATTTGCAGGACGAGATTCGCAGTGCTGGTATCGCCGTCCGAATCGGTGATGGTGTAGGTGAAAGTCTCGGTGCCATTACCGCCGCCGTGCAGGTTTTTGAAGTCGGCGTCAGTTGGGTTGAGCGTGTAGGTGTAAGTGCCGTCGGTGTGCAGTTCGAGGGTGCCGTAGGTGCCGGTGAAGGTGCCGGCGGTGACTGGACCGGTGGGTACGCGGTCGGCGCCTTGTACGTCGTTGGTCAGTACGTTACCGGTCAGGGTCAACTGAGTTTCCGAAGCGGTGCCAGTGTTGCTGTCATCGATTGCTTTAGGCAGGTCGTCGATCACGTTCACATCAAGCGTTGCATTGGCAGTCGTGCCGTTGTCGTCCACGACGGTGACGGCGAACTGCTCAGGCAAATTGTTGGCGCCATTGGCGGTTGGGTGTGCCTCGTTGTCGACCAGGGTGTAGCTGTAACTCACAACACCGGTGGTGGCATTGAAACCGGTGATGGTCAGCGTGCTGCCCAGCGGTGTAGTCACCGATTGCGGGAAGCCCGCGGCCACGCCGTTAGTGACGACGGCGATGCCGCCCACCGTCAGCGTGGTGACGCCGTCGAGCGCCGTGATGGTAAACGTGCCGCTCTGGGTCAGCGCGCTGGAATCCGGCTCGCTGCCGGTGCCGAGGTTTTTTTCATAGACCGTCAGCTCGCCACCCTCGACGTTCAACCCGTTGATCACCACCGGATCGTCGTTGTTGTGAATCTGCAGAACCAGATTCGCAGTGCTGGTATCGCCGTCCGAATCAGTGAGGGTGTAGGTGAAAGTCTCGGTGCCATTGCCGCCACCGTGCAGCGCTTTGAAGTCTGCGTCGCTGGTGTTGAGGGTGTAGGTGTATGTGCCATTGGCATTCAATACGAGGGTGCCGAAAGTGCCGGTAAAGGTACCGGCAGTGACCGGGCCGGTGGGCACGCGGTCGGCGCCTTGCACATCGTTGGTCAGGACGTTGCCGGTCAAGATCAACTGGGTTTCCGAGGCGGTGTTGGCGTTGCTGTCATTCGCCGCTTTGGGCACGTCATCAATGATGTTGACATCGAGCGAGCCGGTGGCGCTGTCGCCATTGCTGTCGCTTGCGGTCACCGTGAAATGTTCACTGAGGCTGTTGGCGCCGTCACCGGCCGGATGGGCATCGTTGCCGTTGAGGGTGTAGCTGTAGCTGACTACGCCGGTGCTGGCGTTATACCCGGTGATGGTCAGGGTGTTGCCCAGTTGTGTGGTGATCGACTGCGGGAAACCGGCCGCCACACCAGCGCTGATCACGTTGATACCGCCGATGTTCAGGCTGCTCAGACCGTCCGGCGCCGACACCGTGAAGCTGCCGCTCTGGGTCAGCGCGCCGGGGTTGGCCGAGGAGCCGGCAGGCAGGTTGGCTTCGTTGAGGGTCAGCTCACCGCCAGGCACGGCGAGGCCACTGAGGGTCACCAGGTTGTTGACCGGCGGCGGCACGATCGGCGTGTTGTCGCCATTGTCGATGACTGCGTTGTGCCGCTCTTCGGGAAACTCGGGAATACCGTTGAAACCGGCGGTCGGGAAGCCGATCACCGGATCCACGCGCCCACCGACTTCCGTCAGCAGCACAAAACTGTGGCCGCCACCCAACTCACCTGGTGCGCCGCCCGGTGCATTCGGGCCGGCGGCGGTGGCCTCTGCCGCTTTGGTCGGGTCTTCGCCGGCGGCGATGGCTTTCTGAATCTGCTCGACATCGGTCAGTTGCGCTTCGCTCGGCGTCAGCGCTTCAGGGGAATCAATGTGCACCGCCTGATTGGCCAGCAGCTGCCCGGACATCGTCATGCTGCTGTCGCGGCCCAGGGTCAACTCGTGGCCATTTTGCAGATGAATGGCGACGGCACCTTCTGCGCCGGTGATCACTTGATCGCCGGCAAACAAGCGGTCGCCCTCGACCAGGGCGCGGCGCGTGCCGTCGGTGCCCTGCGCAAAAACCTGACCAATGACTTTAGTGACTGTCCCGATGAGCGTTGCCATGTGAAATTCCTCCGCTGCCGACCACCGTCGGCACTGGTTCGCGAAGCAGCCCATGGCTCAATCGGGTTGTCGGGGCGACGCTCGCACCTCGACAGTTCGTTTCGCAGGTTGCGCAAACGAGGAAACTTCAGTGCTTTCAAGCACTTCAGAATCCTGATCAATGCAGCGAACCCACTAACGCTACGTAACGGTGGTGAATCACCCGAGTGACAAAAATCTGTCGCCCATCTGCCGCTACGCGTCCCTCCCCTTCAGCAGTACTTCGCCGTATGTCGCAAAGTGAATGGAACTTTCCTCAAGCCTTTTTGTGCTCCCTAAAGCGCATGAAACAAAGGCTTTCGCCCTGAACAATGTGCCGGTTTTCGCCAAGCGCATAAGTTTTTTTCGGCATAAGCCTTATGAAAATTTTTTCTTAGCTACGCTTCAGGATGTTCTTAGCTCTGTTGTTACAAGAGTGAAACGCTTACACCTCAAATTATCGTCAAATATTTGGCGACAGTAACGCACCATCAGGACCAGGGAGATGCACCCCATGCGCGTTTTAACCCCCCTCTGCAGCGCGGTTTTGCTGGCCATGGCTTGCACTTCCCAAGCCCAGGCCATGAATCTGACCGAAGCGATTCAAAGCACCATCGCCACCCACCCGGACCTCGCCTCGCGCGTGGACGCCAAATTGTCCGCCGATGAACAAGTGAAAGTGGCCAAGGGTGGCTTCTATCCGTCCGTCGATTTGAATGCCGCCTACGGGCGCGGCTACAGCGACAACACCAATACCCGGGCTTTCGGTAATCACCACACCGAAATCCTCAATTACACCCAGTCGGAACTGCGCCTGCGGCAGATGATCTTCGACGGCTTCAACACCGCCAACGAGGTCGAGCGCACCAAGGGCGTTTCCAACTCGCGCGCTTACTACGCGCAAGGCACCGCTCAGGATCTGGCCTTGCGCACCATCGAGGTCTACCTCGAAGTGCTCAAGCGCCGTGAACTGGTGACCCTGGCCCGGAACAACCTGCAAGCGCACTTGCGCGTCAACGATCAGATCGGCCTGCGCACCCAGCGCGGCATCGGCAGCACCGCCGACTCCGATCAGTCGGTGGCCCGTAAGGCGCTGGCGCAGAACAACCTCGACACCGCCGAAGTCGATCTGGCCGACGCCGAATCGAATTTCTACGCCGTGGTCGGGCGCATGCCCGATGAACTGGAAGCACCACCGTCGACTCGCGGCGAAATCCCCACCAGCCTGCCGGAAGCCCAGCAGAGCATGGTCGAGAACAACCCGTACCTGAAATCCGCGCAGGCGGACGTGCAGTCGGCCGAGAGCCAGTACGAAGTCGCCAAGTCGCCGTTCTACCCGCGTTTCGACGCCGAAGCGGCGGTGGGTGCGAACAACAACGTGCAAGGCGATGAAGGCCACGACAACGAATGGCGCGTCGGCGTGATCATGAATTACAACCTGTTCCGTGGTGGCAGCGACAAGGCTCGTCTGGCCTCCGATGCGCACCAGATCAATCAGGCGATGGACATCCGCAACAACGCCTTGCGTCAGTTGAACGAGAACATTCACCTGGCGTGGAACGCCATGGTCAACGCGAACAAACAGACCCCGACCGCCCGTGAATACGCCGAGACCACCAAACGTGTACGTGCGGCGTATCAGGATCAGTTCGGCCTCGGCCAACGCACCCTGCTCGACTTGCTCGACAGTGAAAACGAGCTTTACAACGCCAACCGCCGCTACACCGAAATCCGCTACACCGAGGAATATTCGATGTACCGCGTGCTGGCGAACATGGGCCAGTTGCTGAGCAAGCAACGGGTGGTGCTGCCGGCGGATGCCATTGCGGCGACCGAAGTCAAAAACGAGGCGCGCCTGCCTGAGCTGAAGTAAGTCCCACGACCCTTTGTGGCGAGGGAGCTTGCTCCCGCTGGGTTGCGCAGTGACCCCAAAGATTTGAGCAGCAATGAGATCCATGGGGCTGCTGCGCAGCCATCGGGGATAAATCCCCTCGCCACAGGTTGGACCAGTCATTACAGGGGCGATCAATATGACCAGCATGGCCGAAGGCGGACACACCGGGATCGATCCGCGGCTGAGCTTCGATGACCCGTTACTCGACGGTCTGCTGATCCTCTGCAAACTGCATGGCGCGACGGTCAGTCGTGCCAGCCTGAGTGCCGGGCTGCCCCTGAACAAGCAACGTCTGAGCCTGGATCTGCTGCCCCGTGCGGCGGCCCGGGCCGGTTTGCAGGCGCGCTTGTTGCGCCGCGAACTGAAGGATATTTCTGCGCTGAATCTGCCGATTCTGTTGCTGCTCAAGGATGGGCGCACCGCCGTCCTGCGGCGTTTCGCCGACGACGGCAAGGCGCTGATCCTGCCCAGCGAAGCCGATGGCGGCGAGCAATGGGTCGAGCGCGAAGAACTCGCCGAACACTACAGCGGCCAGGCCTTGTTCGCCCGTCCACGCCACGAACTCGAAGACTTGCGGTCACCGCTGGTGCCGCGCGTGCATGCCTGGTTTCGCGACACCCTGAAGCTGTCGAAATGGCTGTACAGCGACGCGATCCTCGCCAGTTTCCTGATCAACCTGCTGGGCCTGATGGTGCCGCTGTTCGTGATGCAGACCTACGACCGCGTGGTGCCGAATCAGGCCACCTCGACCCTGTGGGTGTTGGCGATCGGCCTGCTGATCGGCACCGGTTTCGAACTGGTGCTGCGGGTGGTGCGCGCGCACCTGCTGGACACCGCCGGGAAGAAAACCGATGTGATCCTTTCCGCGACTTTATTTGAGCGCATCACCGGTATGGCGATGAAGGCGCGGCCGGCAACCATCGGCGGTTTCGCCCAGAGCATTCATGACTTTCAGGGCCTGCGCGAATTCCTCACCGCCGTGACCCTGACCAGCCTGATCGACCTGCCCTTCGTGGTGTTGATGCTGGTGGTGATCGGTCTGCTCGGTGGCTGGCTGGTGGTGATTCCGCTGCTGGCGTTTCCAATCACGATCATTTTTGCTTTGGCGATCCAAGTGCGCCTGCGTGACACCGTGCAGAAAAGCCTGAGCCTGGGTGCCGAACGCCAGGCGTTGCTGATCGAAACCCTCGGCGGCCTGGAAACCCTCAAGGCCTGCAGCGCCGAAAGCGAGCGTCAGCACAAATGGGAAAGCACCCACGGCGCCCTCACCCGCCTCGACAGCCACGCGCGCAACCTCTCGGCACTGGCGACCAACGGCACGCTGTTCATCCAGCAGTTTTCCGGGATGGCGACGATTGTCGCCGGGGTCTACAGCATCATCGCCGGCAACCTCAGCGTCGGTGCGCTGGTGGCCAGCTACATGCTCGGCAGCCGGGTTCTTGCGCCGCTGGGGCAGATCGCCGGGCTGATCACCCGCTACCAGCAAGCGCAACTGACCATGAAAAGCACCGACGCACTCATGGGCCTGCCCCAGGAACGCGACGGCAAACAGCGACCGCTGGAACGCACGCAACTGCAAGGTGCGCTGGACGTCAGCGGCGTGACCTTTCACTACAACGGCCAGAACGCGCCGGCGCTGAGCAACGTCAGCTTCAGCATGAAACCCGGCGAGCGGATCGGCATCATCGGCCGCAGCGGCTCGGGCAAAAGCACCCTGGCGCGGCTGGTGATGGGCTTCTATGAACCCGAGGAAGGCCAGTTGCTGCTCGACGGTCTCGACCTGCGTCAACTGGACGTCGCCGACCTGCGCCAGCAGATCGGTTATGTCGCCCACGACCTGCCGCTGCTGGCCGGCAGCCTGCGCGACAACCTGACCCTCGGCGCCCGCTACATCAGCGATTCACGCATGCTCGAAGTCGCCGAACTGACCGGCGTTACCGAGCTGGCGCGGCAGCATCCACAAGGGTTCGACCGGCCCGTGGGCGAACGCGGGCAACTGCTTTCCGGTGGTCAACGCCAGGCCGTATTGCTGGCCCGGGCGCTGCTGCTCGACCCGCCGATCATGCTGCTCGACGAACCCACCAGCGCCATGGACAACAGCAGCGAAGACCTGCTGCGCCAGAAACTCCACGGCTGGGTGCAAGGCAAGACGCTGCTCTTGGTCACCCACCGCACCTCGATGCTGAGCCTGGTGGACCGGTTGCTGGTACTGGACAACGGCCGGGTCGTCGCCGACGGCCCGAAAGAAGCGGTCATCGATGCACTGCGCAAGGGCCGCGTCGGCTCGGCGGCGGTTTAGATGCGCGCACATAACTTATGGCTCTCACAAAACCTGTGGCGAGGGGATTTATCCCCGATGGGCTGCGCAGCAGCCCCAAAGACTCTGAGGGCGCTTCGCACCCTATCGGGGATAAATCCCCTCACCACAAGTAAGTGTTCCGGGCGACGCATGGGTTGTGCGGTTTGATGTTTCCTAACTGAGGGGTATCGCCCCATGTCTGCATCTTCAGATAGCAAATCACGCGGCTACTTCGACAGTTTCGGCAAAAGCGCCGAGGCCGAGTTCATGCCGGAAACCGCCGGCGCTTCGTTGCAGGATTCGCCGCGCTGGTCGCGGATCACCGTGTGGCTCGCAGCGGCGCTGCTGATCAGTGCGCTGGTCTGGGCCAAGTTCGCCGTGCTGGAAGAAGTGACCATGGGCGAAGGCAAGGCGATTCCGTCAAGCAAGGTCCAGGTGATCCAGAACCTGGAGGGCGGGATCGTCACCGAGATTTTTGTCCGTGAAGGACAGATGGTGAACAAGGGTGACAAGCTGCTGCGCCTGGATGACACACGCTTCCTGTCGAACAAGGGTGAGAGCGAGGCCGATCGTTACGCCCTGACCGCGCAAGTCGAACGCCTTTCCGCCGAAGCCGAGGGCCGTCCGTTCAAACTGTCTGACGAGGTGATCGCCAAGGCGCCACAGGTCGCCGAAGACGAACGGGCGCTGTACGACCAGCGCCAACGGCGTCTGGCCAGTGAGCAACGCACCCTCACCGAACAGCTGCGGCAGAAGACTCAGGAGCTGGCGGAGTTTCGCTCCAAGCAAGGCCAGTACAGTTCCAGCCTGGCGCTGCTGCAGCAAGAGATGAACATGTCGGCGCCGCTGGTCGGCACGGGTGCGGTGTCACCGGTGGAGATCCTGCGACTGAAACGCAGCGCGGTGGAAATTCGCGGCTCACTCAACGCGACGACCCTGGCCATCCCAAGGGCGGAATCGGCAATCAACGAGATCAAGAGCAAGATCGACGAATCGGAACAGACTTTCCGCTCCGACGCGGCCAAGGACCTCAATCAGAAACGCACCGACCTGTCGAAAATCACCGCATCAAGCATCGCCATCGACGACCGGGTCAGCCGCACCACCGTGACTTCGCCGGTGCACGGGGTGATCAAGCAACTCAAGGTCAACACCATCGGCGGCGTGGTGCAGCCGGGCAGCGACATGGTGGAAATCGTGCCGCTGGAAGACAACCTGCTGATCGAAGCCAAGGTCCGTCCGCAAGACGTCGCGTTCTTGCATCCGGGGCAGAAAGCCATGGTCAAGTTCAGTGCCTATGACTACACGATCTACGGCGGGCTGAGCGCGAAACTGGAACTGATCGGCGCCGACACCATCACCGATGACAAGGGCAACAGCTTCTACCTGATTCAGGTGCGCACCGATAAAAACCACTTGGGCGGGGACGTGAAACCGCTGCTGATCATCCCGGGGATGGTGGCGACGGTGGACATTATTACCGGGGAGAAAAGTGTGCTGGATTACCTGCTCAAACCAGTGCTCAAAGCCCGGACCGAGGCGATGCGTGAGCGGTAGGCATTGTTGGGATTTGCGCTGATTGATCCGGCGCCTTCGCGAGCAGGCTCGCTCCCACAGGGTGTTTGAGCTGAGCACATAATTTGTGCACACCTGCGATCAAATGTGGGAGCGAGCCTGCTCGCGAAGAGGCCCGTTTCAACAACCATTATTTCGCATGATTACGCTGAAAAACCTCCTCCCCCATCGCCGCAATCTGCCCCTCGATCAACGCTTCGAACGGCTTGAGCAACGGCGCAAACGTCGTCGGTGCTTCGAGGGTTTCCAGCGCCTGCACAATCGCCTCGATGGTCGACAACGCCCCCGGCCCCGGTGCCTTGCGCAACCGGTAGCGCGACACCCCGCACTGCGCCAGCGTCACCCGTGGCAACGCTGCCAATAGCGGATTGAGGTGGAGCATCTTGCGCGCCTTGCGCCAGGTGCCGTCCGGCACCACCAGCAACAACGGTTGATCGGATTCGCGGTAAGCCTGCATCGGCTGCGCATCGTCAGCGGGAAACAGCAACCGCGCCTGATACCCCGGCTGACTCAACAGCGCCGGTAAATCCTCGAACACTTCACCGACAATCAACTCGGCATTGGTCAAACCCAGCGCTGCCAGTCGCGCGGTGTTGAGCGCGTGATTGACCTCGCTCGGATGCTGCAACAGCAGAACGCGGGTGCGGCTGTCGAGGCGCGGAATCAGCGAGCACAGGCAGTGGCTTTGTGGGCGCAGGCAGCGCGGGCATTGGGGTCTGGACATGGTTCTTATGCCTGATTGAGCTGTGCTTTGAGCAAATCACGGAAGGTCTGGATCAGCGGCTCGCGGCTGCGGCCCCGGCGCATGATCATCGAAAACGGCGCCTGATAACCGAAGGTCGCCGGCAGCAACACGCGCAAATCGCCCTTGTCGGCCCAGGCCTGGGCGTAGTGTTCTGGCAAGTAACCGATGTAGGCGCCGGAGAGCACCAGAATCAGTTGCGCCTCCATACTTTCCACAGTCGCCGCGCTGTGTTTGAAACCGTGCCGTGCCAGCTCGGCCTGACTCCAGTAACCACGGCCGACCATGCGTTGCTGGGTGATGACCTGCTCGGGGATCCGCCGCTCGTTGAACAGCGGATGCCGGCTGCTGCAATACAGCCAGTGCTGCTCGCGGTACAGCGGCATGTACACCAGACCGCTCATGCGCGTGGAAAACGCACCGATGGCCAGATCGAGGCGGTTGTCCTGCACACCGAGTTGCAGTTCGTACGGGCTCATCACCGACAGATGCAAATGCACCGCCGGGTGTTCCTGACTGTAGGCGCCAATGGCCTCGGCGAACGGCAAGGCCTTGTCGCTGACGGTGGAGTCGATCACCCCGAGGTTGAGCGTGCCGCGCAGTTCGCCCTTGAGCGCCGCGGCGTATTGCTCGAAACCTTCGAGTTCGGCGAGCAGGCGCAGGGTTTCCTGATGGAACAGCTCACCCTTGCTGGTCAGGCTGAACCCACCGCGCCCGCGATGGCACAGCACCAGACCGAGCGCCGCTTCAAGCTGGCTCATGTAAGTGCTGATCGCCGAGGTCGACAGGTTGAGTTCCTGCTGCGCATTGGCAAAGCCCTGATGCCGAACCACGCTGACGAAGATGCGCAATAGTTTCAGGTCGGGTAAAGCGTTGGCCATGCGGCTCTCCAAACATCTGTCGAACGCTGATGACTTTGTGGTGAGGGGATTTATCCCCGATGGGTGGCGAAGCCGCCCCAAGCCTGCAAACCGATCCATCCGGGAAGTCGCGAGCAACGAATTTACGACTGCTGCGCAGCCGATCGGGGATAAATCCCCTCGCCACAGGGGTATCGGTACGGGTTCGGGAAGTCTATCCCGCGCCTCTCCATTAGTTTAGAAAAATCTGAACTAAGTTTTTGCCCGTAGCGATTCTTCCCCCGCACTACATTTCGCAGAATCGGCCCCACAGCGGCGTCCGAACCTGTGCTCAACGGTGCGCCGACATAAATAAAACAAAGACGATGAGGCCCTACCCGTGGACAAGATTCTTCACCAACCACTGGGCGGCAACGAAATGCCGCGCTTCGGCGGCATCGCCACCATGCTCCGACTCCCCCATGTACCGACCGCTGCCGGCCTGGACGCTGCCTTCGTTGGCGTGCCACTGGACATCGGTACTTCGCTGCGCCCCGGCACCCGCTTCGGGCCGCGCGACATCCGCACCGAATCGGTGATGATCCGCCCGTACAACATGGCCACCGGCGCCGCGCCGTTCGACTCGCTGTCGGTCGCCGACATCGGTGACGTGGCGATCAACACCTTCAACCTGCTCGACGCCGTACGCATCATCGAAGAAGCCTACGACAACATCCTCGAGCACAACGTGATCCCGATGACCCTGGGTGGCGACCACACCATCACCCTGCCGATCCTGCGTGCCATCCATAAAAAGCACGGTAAGGTCGGTCTGGTGCACATCGACGCCCACGCTGACGTCAACGATCACATGTTCGGCGAGAAGATTGCCCACGGCACGACATTCCGTCGCGCCGTCGAAGAGGGTCTGCTGGACTGCGACCGCGTGGTGCAGATTGGTCTGCGCGCGCAGGGTTACACCGCTGACGACTTCAACTGGAGCCGCGATCAGGGTTTCCGCGTGGTGCAGGCCGAAGAGTGCTGGCACAAGTCGCTGGCACCGCTGATGGCCGAAGTGCGCGAGAAAGTCGGTGGCGGCCCGGTGTACCTGAGCTTTGACATCGACGGTATCGACCCGGCCTGGGCGCCAGGTACCGGCACCCCGGAAATCGGTGGTCTGACGACCATTCAGGCGATTGAAATCGTTCGCGGCTGTCAGGGCCTCGACCTGATCGGCTGCGATCTGGTAGAAGTCTCGCCCGCCTACGACACTACCGGCAACACCTCGCTGCTGGCCGCCAACCTGCTGTACGAAATGCTCTGCGTACTGCCTGGCGTGGTTCACCGCTGAGGGTTCGGCCATGAACGAACGTGATCAGGTGTTGAAAGCGGCTGCCGATCTGGTATCCGCCTTCGCTCGTAACGATCGCGAGGCTTATTTCGGCGCGTTCAGCGCCGATGCAAGTTTCGTGTTTTACACCCTCGAACAGCCGCTGCTGTCGCGCGATGCCTACCAGGCTTTGTGGGACAGCTGGCGCGCCGAGGATGGCTTTGAAGTGCTGTCGTGCACTTCGAGCAACGCCTTCGTCAGCCTGCAAGGTGACGTGGCGGTGTTTATCCATGACGTGGCCACCGAGCTGCGCATGCAAGGGGAGCAACATTTCAGCCAGGAGCGCGAGACGATTGTTTTCAAGAAACAAGCGTCGAGCCTAGAACAACAAGGCCATTGGCTGGCCTGCCACGAACATTTGTCCGCAATGCCGGAAGGGCTGCCATCCCCTTAGCCAAACAGGTGACGCCTCACACACGATGAGGCGCGCCTTTATGATCGGAGCAGATCATGAATAACAACAACAACGACCAAAGCCTTACGCAAATTGAAACCCACGGGGTCGAACAGATCCCGGACCACGAACGTACCGCAGGCCCGACGGATTTGTTCCGGATGATCTTCGGTGGTTCCAATACCTTTGCCACTGCCGTGCTCGGCAGTTTCCCGGTGCTGTTCGGTCTGTCGTTTCAGGCCGGTGTCTGGGCGATTGTGCTGGGCGTGCTGCTCGGCTCGCTGATCCTCGCCCCGATGGGCCTGTTCGGCCCGCTCAACGGTACCAACAATGCCGTGTCCTCCGGGGCGCACTTCGGCGTGCACGGGCGGATCGTCGGTTCGTTCCTGTCGCTGTTGACCGCCATCGCGTTTTTCTCGCTCTCGGTGTGGAGTTCGGGCGATGCGTTGATCGGGGGTGCGAAACGCCTGATCGGTCTGCCGGAAACCGACCTGACCCTGGGCCTGGCCTACGGCCTGTTCGCGATTCTGGTGCTGACCGTGTGCATCTACGGCTTCCGCTTTCTGCTGTGGGTGAACAAGATCGCGGTGTGGAGCGCCAGCCTGTTGTTCCTGCTGGGCATCTTCGCCTTCGCCGGTCCTTTCGACGTCAACTACGCCGGCACGGTGAACCTCGGTCAACCGGGCTTCTGGGCGGCGTTCATCGGCGCGGCGCTGGTCGCGATGAGCAACCCGATTTCCTTCGGTGCGTTCCTCGGCGACTGGTCGCGCTACATCCCGCGTGACACCTCCAAGCAGCGGATCATGGCCGCTGTGGTGCTGTCGCAGATCGCCACGTTCATTCCGTTCCTGTTCGGCCTGAGCACCGCGACCATCGTCGCGATCAAGGCGCCGGACTACATCGCGGCGAACAACTATGTGGGCGGCCTGCTGGCGGTATCGCCGAGCTGGTTCTTCCTGCCGGTGTGCCTGATTGCAGTGATCGGCGGCATGTCCACCGGCACCACCTCGCTGTATGGCACCGGGCTGGACATGTCCAGCGTGTTCCCACGGGTGCTGTCACGCGTGAAAGCGACGCTGCTGATCGGCGTGCTGTCGATTGCCTTCATCTTCATCGGGCGCTTCGCGGCGAATCTGGTGCAAAGCGTGTCGACCTTCGCCGTGCTGATCATTACCTGCACCACCCCGTGGATGGTGATCATGATCATCGGCCTGCTGGTGCGTCGCGGCTTCTACTGCCCGGATGACCTGCAAGTGTTCACTCGTGGCGAGCAAGGCGGACGCTACTGGTTCAATCACGGCTGGAACTGGCGTGGTCTGGGCGCATGGATCCCGAGCGCGGCGGTCGGCCTGTGCTTCGTCAACCTGCCGGGACAATTCGTCGGCCCGCTGGGTGAGCTGGCCGGTGGTATCGACATCAGCCTGCCGGTGACCCTGGGCCTGGCGTCGGTGGTGTATCTGACGCTGCTGAGCCTGTTCCCGGAACCGCGGGAGGTGTTCGGGCCCAAGGATGCCCGGCGTGAAGCCGCAGTAAAACCTCAACTGCGTCAGGCCGCCTGACGCAAATCCCCTGTGGGAGCGAGCCTGCTCGCGAAAGCAATCTGTCAGTCACTTCTTTGTTGAATGTGCCGACGCCTTCGCGAGCAGGCTCGCTCCCACAGTGAGCAGCACCCAGAACCAAATTTGTTTCACCATAAAAAAGACAATCGGAGACACGCCATCATGGCTTTGGATTTATTCGTCGTCCTCATCTACGCCGCCGGCATGCTGTTGCTCGGCTACTACGGCATGCGCAAGGCCAAGACCAACGAGGACTTTCTCGTGGCTGGTCGTAACCTCGGCCCAAGCCTGTACATGGGCACCATGGCCGCGACCGTACTGGGTGGCGCGTCCACCGTCGGCACCGTGCGCCTGGGTTACGTGCATGGCATCTCCGGTTTCTGGCTGTGTGCGGCGCTGGGTTGCGGCATCGTCGCGCTGAACCTGTTTCTCGCCAAACCGCTGCTGAAACTGAAGATCTACACCGTTACCCAGGTCCTGGAAAAACGCTATAACCCGATGGCCCGCTCGGCAAGCGCGGCGATCATGCTGGCCTACGCGCTGATGATCGGCGTGACCTCGATCCTGGCGATCGGCACCGTGCTGCAAGTGCTGTTCGGCCTGCCATTCTGGATCTCGGTACTGCTCGGCGGTGGCGTGGTGGTGATCTACTCGGCGATCGGCGGCATGTGGTCGCTGACCCTGACCGACATCGTCCAGTTCATCATCAAGACCGTGGGCCTGATGTTCATCCTGTTGCCGATCTGCCTGTACCGCGTCGGCGGCTGGGACGAACTGGTGCTGAAGCTGCCGGCAGCGGCGTTCAACTTCACCACCATCGGTTGGGACACGATCATCACCTACTTCATGATCTACTTCTTCGGCATCCTGATCGGTCAGGACATCTGGCAACGGGTGTTCACCGTCAAGACCGCCAAAGTCGCCCAGTACGCCGGCAGCATCGCCGGTATCTACTGCATCCTCTACGGCCTGGCCTGCGCGCTGATCGGCATGGCCGCGCACGTACTGATCCCGGATCTGGACAACGTCAACAACGCCTTCGCCGCCATCGTCAAACTGTCGCTGCCGGACGGCATCCGTGGTCTGGTGATCGCTGCTGCTCTGGCGGCGATGATGTCCACCGCCAGCGCCGGCCTGCTGGCTGCTGCCACCACGCTGACTGAAGACCTGCTGCCGAAACTGCGCGGCGGCAAACAGTCGAGCCTGGCAATCAACCGCCTGTTCACCTTGCTGACTGGTGTTGTGGTACTGGGCATCGCGCTGGTGGTGAATGACGTGATCAGCGCCCTGACCCTGGCCTACAACCTGCTGGTCGGCGGCATGCTGATTCCGCTGATCGGTGCGATCTTCTGGAAACGCGCGACCACCGCCGGCGCCATCGCCAGCATGGGCCTGGGCTTTGCTACCGCGCTGTTGTTCATGTTCAAGGATGGTCTGGATGCGAACACGCCGATCTACTACAGCCTGGCTGTGGGTCTGATCAGCTTTGTGGTGGTCAGCCTGGTCTCCCCTCGCCCGGCGACGGTGGCGAGTGCGATCTAAGCTTTGATGTAACGACTTGATGCTTTCTTCGACGGGTGTGGCGTCGGTTGCCACACCCGTTTTTTTACGTCTGGAGAAAAGTGAATATGAAGATCGTTTCGCGCGATCAGTGGTTCGAAGTTCAGCACTTGAGCGATGGCATTCGGTTGATCCATGAGCCGTATATCCGCCCGTTCTACCGCTGCAATTTGTGGCACGTGCAGGGGCGCGACAAAGACTTGTTGCTCGACAGCGGCTCGGGGCTGGTCAGCCTGCGCGAGCAGTTGCCGTGGATTACCGAGCGACCGCTGGTGGCCGTCGCCAGCCACTGCCACTTCGACCACATCGCCGGGCATCACGAATTCGCCGAGCGCCTGGTGCATCCTGCCGAGGCCGACATCCTCGCCGCGCCGGACGGCGAGAATGACCTGAGCCGGGCCTTCGTCGGCGACGACATGTTCGAGGCGCACCCGGACTGCCCGCTGTGCTACGCCGAATACCGGGTGAAGGCCGCGCCGGCCACCGGTTTTGTTGAGGATGGCGATGTGCTGGATCTGGGCAATCGCACCTTGCAGGTGCTGCACACGCCGGGGCATTCGCCGGGCGGGATCAGCCTGTATGAAGCGGCGACCGAAACGTTGTTCAGCGGCGACATCATCTACGACGGGCCGCTGATCGAAGACGCCTACCACTCCAATCTGCAGGATTACGCGGCCAGTCTGCGGCGTTTGCAGGCGCTGCCGATCCGCACCGTGCATGGCGGGCATTTCGGCAGTTTTTCCGGCGGGCATTTGCGTTCGATGATTGACGAATGGTTGCGTCGACACGCTTGAGGCCTGCTGTAATCAGTCAACACAACAACGAAACTGTCTGCCATGAGAAGAGCTGCCGTGCGTGCTGCCGTGCACCGATACATTCAGCGCCTGCTGGACTCCCGCGAATTCAACGACGACACCAGCCTGGTGCAATTAGGGCTGGAGAAGGCGGATATCGAGGATCTGATCTTTCATCTGGAAGATGAATTCGGACTGACGGCGTTTACTGCCGAAGAGGATCACATGCTCAAGACCGCGAAGACTGCGAATGACTTGAGCCGGTTTTTGCTGGAGATCGGGCGACACTGAAAGCAAAAGATCGCAGCCTGCGGCAGCTCGTACACTTTTCTGTAGGAGCTGCAGCAGGCTGCGATCTTTTGATCTTTAATCAGGCACTACCGCCGGCGAGGCTGACGCCGGCGCTGTTCGTCATCGGTGCGGATCGGTACGGGTTGCAGAGGCGGTTCGATCAAGCCGAGGGCAACACCCAAATCGTGCAGCCAGTTCTGAATTTTCTCTTTCATCGTCATGCCCCCTTCAGGGTAGTGCTGAGCGGCCGGAATTCTGAGGCCGCTTCGCACTGATAATAGTCCGAAGTCCTACGCAATGCTCGGCCAAATCCGCAATGATCTGTTACTGAATTGAACAGAATTACCATCGGTTGGTTCACGCCGTCTGCCGGGATTCATTGGCGGCCACGGGATAGAGCGCTTGCTGCTGTTCAATCCAGGCATTGAGGTTGGCCCCGACCATGCCCTTGCGCCACATGAGCCATGTTGTCGCACTGGCAAACGGTTCGGCCAACGGGTGCACTGCAACGCTCTCGCGCCCCGGCAGACTGGCGAGCATCGACTCCGACATCAATGCCACACCGCTGCCGGCAATCACGCAGGCGAGCATGCCCTGATAGGACTCGATCTCCATCGCCCGTCCCATCGCCGCCTGATAGTGAACGAACCACGCCTCCAGCCGCGCGCGGTAGGCGCAACCATGGCGGAAGGTGAACACCGCCCTGCCCTCGACCTCCTTGGCGCTGCGGATCGGCGGGTGGTCGGCTTCGCTGATCAGCACCAGACGCTCGTCGCACAGCGGCACGCCGTCGATCCCGGCGAGTTGCGGCGGGCCGTCCACCAACGCCGCATCAAGACGCCCGGAGACCAGACCTTCGAGCAACTCGCCGCTGGGCCCGGACTGCACTTGCAGATTCACCGCCGGGTATTGCTTGTGATAGCGCGCCAGCAACGCCGGCAAATGGATCGCCGCGGTGCTGTACAGCGTGCCGAGGACAAAATCCCCGGCCGGCTGCCCGCCCATCACCGCTGCACTGGCCTGATCGCGCAAGGCGAACAGCTTGCCGGTGTAGTCCAGCAGGACTTTTCCCGCAGGCGATAACTGCAAACGCTGACGCTCACGAACGAAAAGTTCGACGCCCAATTGCTCTTCCAGCTGTTTGAGCCGGGTCGACAGGTTGGACGGCACTCGGTGCAGGCGTTCTGCTGCGCGGGTGATCGAACCTTCCTCGGCGACTGCCTGAAAGATCCGCAATTGGCTGAACTCCACGACCTTTCTCCATAACAGAACAAGTTACTCACTATTATTCAATTTTAAAGAAAGTCAATCGCTTCTAGCCTGACGGTCATTGCTCCTTCAAAGGAATCCCGACCATGTCGCCACTGATTCGCTTATCCGCCTGTTTCGTCGCCCTGATGATGGCCATGGGCATCGGGCGTTTCGCCCTCACCCCGCAATTGCCGCACCTGCTCAGCGAAGGCCAGGTCGACCTGACGGCCGCCGGTCTGATTGCTGCGGCCAACTACCTCGGTTACCTGCTGGGCGCGGTGGACGCGATGTTCGCCCACCGTCCGCAGCAAGTGCAGCGGCGTTTGCATGGCGGTTTGTGGCTGTGTGTGCTGCTGACCCTGGCCTCGTTCTGGGCCAACGGCTTCTGGGCGCACCTGTTGCTGCGCTTCGGCACCGGGGTGGCGAGTGCCTGGGTGCTGGTGATGATCACCGCACTGAGTCAGCCCTTGGCAGCGGCGGCAGGCCGGCCACGGCTGGGGGCACTGGTATTTGCCGGTCCCGGACTGGGAATTTTTCTGACCGGGTTGCTGGCACTGTTCTCACATCTGCTGAATCAGACATCGGCCACCTTGTGGCTGATCTATGCCGCCGTGGCGCTGGTGATGTTGCTGGGGATCGTGCGGATCCTGCCGCAACCGGGCGTGCACACGCCGGTCGCCACCCTCAACGTCAATCATTCGAATCGCGGCATCCCGCGACTGGCAGCGGTGTATGCGTTATATGGCGTGGGTTACATCATCCCGGCCACGTTTCTCTCGCAAATGGCCAACGCGCAGTTTCACGGGCAATGGCAGGCCGACCTGTTCTGGCCGTGCTTCGGTCTTGGTGCGGCGATTGGCGTGCTGTTGGTGAGCCTGCGTCGCCATGATCCGAACACCACACGGCACTGGCTGACCGCCACCCTGTGGTTGCAGGCGCTCGGGGTCTTCGCCTGTCTGTTGGGCAGTGGTTATGGCCTGGCGCTGGGGGTGGTGTTGTGCGGCATGCCGTTCCTGGCCTGCATGCAACTGGTGATGCAACGTTCGCGAGAACTGGCGCCGCACACAACTCAGCGCAACGCCGGACTGCTGACCGCATGCTTCGCCGTAGGCCAGCTCAGCGGGCCGTTGCTGGCGGCGCTCAGCAGCCATTTCAGCGGTGGTCTGCAACCGGCGCTGATCATTGCCGGCAGCGGTCTGCTGATTGCCGGCGGGCTTGCGCTGCAATCGGTCAGTGCTGGCCGAGGGCTTTGCGCAAACGCCGACGCACCCACTGCTCAGCGCTGACAAAGGTGATGCCAAGCAACACCAGCACCGCGCCGATGACGAAGTTCACGCTCAACTCTTCACCGAGCAGTACCACGCCGAACGTGACGCCGAACAACGGCGTCATGAACGAAAACACCGCCAGATTGGCCGCCAGATAGCGGCGCAGCAGCCAGAACCAGGTCAGGTAACTGAAGAACGACACCACCAGGCCCTGGAACAGCACGCTGGCCACCGCCACGGTGGTCAGGCTGACGTGGCTGATCTGGCCGCTGAACAGCGCGATCAACAGCAGGCCGACGAAGCCGACAATCAGTTGATAGAACAGAGTCAACGTCACCGGTGCTTCCGACAGACGCGAGGCGCGCACCACCACGGTGGTCGCGCCCCAGCAGGCGCCGGCAATAACCCCGAACGCATCGCCCAGCAGCATGCGCCGGTCGAGGTTGTCCCACGACACGCCGCCGGCGAAGGCGATGGCGATACCGACGAACGCGAGCAGAATCCCCAGCCATTGCAAAGGTCGCAGTCGTTCACTGGCCAACAGAAAATGCACGCCGAGCGCGGTGAAAATCGGCGCGGTGTAGAGGAACACCGACATGTGCGCGGCGGTGGTCAGTTGCAGACCTTCGGCGATGAAGAAGAACTCCAGACCGAACAGCGCACCGGCCAGCAAACCACCGCGCCAGGTGTTGCCGACCTGATCCCAGCCGCCTTTCCAGCACAGCAGCAAACCCACCAGCAACGCGGAAATCCCCGAACGCCCGGCCGCCTGCATCACCGGCGCGATGTCGGGCGCGGCCCACTTGATCATCACTTGCTGCACGCCCCAGATCAGGCAGAGGCCGATCATCACCTGCAAGGCAAACCCATCGGCATTGCGCCGCTCGACACTCACCGCAACACCTCAAACACACACAACATGGCAGCCGTCCAATGGTCAAAAATCTGTGTCGGGATTATCAATCAGTCAGGCAGAAAAAGCCGTCTGAAAAAGACTTTGGATGCGTCAGTAACGTCAGCGGTGAATGGCTGTCGGCTGCGCCGCCATTCGCTGGCAAGCCAGCTCCCACTTTGGAGTGCGTTCCCCTGTGGGAGCGAGCCTGCTCGCGAAGAGGCCGGCATTGCTTACCTACATTTCGAATCAGACCTTGCCCAACCGCCTCGCCAACAAAAAACCGACGCTACAAGCCACAGCCGTAGCAAACGTCCCCCACGCCCAATCCAGCAAACTCACCTGCACCGACCACCCGCGCAATGTCGCCCAATTGGTCAGGTCATACGTGCCGTACGCCACCAGCCCCAGCAGCGCGCCCATCTTTGCCGCACGTTGCCAGCTCTGTGCCGGCAAGACCACAAACAGCACACAGCCAAAAACATACAGGCAATAAAAAACCGCTGCCGGAACCAACAGCGGTTTTTCGAGCATCAGCGAACCGAGCAGTTCGCGGTAGGTTGGCGCCATCAATACGCCGAGCCAGATACCGTCGAGCAACAGAAACGCCAGCAGAGTGGCGATATAGGCAAGCAACGGCTTTTTCATTTACCCGACCTCAAGTGACCCCATGCAACATGGGCCCCGCAAGGCTCAGGTTAGTTCAATGCGATCGGCATGAATGACGATCTTGCCTTCCTTGTACAGCGAACCGATGGCCTTCTTGAAGTTGCCCTTGCTGACACCGAACAGACTGCTGATCAACGCCGGATCGCTCTTGTCGCTGACGGCTAGCGTGCCATTGTTTTCACGCAACTTGGCGAGGATCTTCGAGCTCAGGCTGCTCGCCGCTTCCTGACCCACCGGTTGCAGGCTGAGGCTGATCTTGCCGTCGGCGCGCACTTCCTTGATGAAACCCTTCTCGCGCATGCCGGACCGCATGAACTTGAAGATTTCATTCTTGTGGATCAAGCCCCAGTGCTTGTTGTTGATGATCGCCTTGAAGCCCATGTCGGTGGCTTCGGCCACCAGCAGATCAACTTCCTGACCGGCGCTGTAGTTGGCCGGGGTCTTGTCGAGATAGCGATCCAGACGTGCGGTGGCGGTGATGCGGCGCGTGTGTTTATCGAGGTAGACGTGCACCACACAGTACTCACCAGCGGTCATCTGCCGCTTTTCTTCGGAATACGGCAGCAACAGATCTTTGGGCAGGCCCCAATCGAGGAACACACCGATGCTGTTGATCTCAACAACTTTCAGGCTGGCAAATTCGCCGACCTGAACTTTTGGTTTTTCAGTGGTAGCGATAAGTTTGTCATCGCTGTCCAGATAAATAAAAACGTTGAGCCAGTCTTCATCTTCGCTGGGAATATCTTTAGGGATATAACGGTTGGGCAAAAGAATTTCGCCGTCGGCACCGCCGTCCAGATATAAACCGAAGTTAGTGTGTTTAACCACTTGCAAACTGTTGTAACGCCCGACTAAAGCCATTTTCCAAAACCCTCATTGCGTGGGCGGCATTCTACCCGGTTTTGCCGGTCTCGTTCGCTGGGCAAGCAGCCTGCCGCAGAAAATCTGCGGAAGCCTTGATTTTCCTTGGTTTGCGCAGGCGGCTTGCCATTCGTCAGGCCAGCGCGAAGCCTGCTGTGCCGTTTCACGGCGGACATTTGCGCCAATGAAGAATAAATGTTGTTATTTAAAACAGTGGCTTAGGGGGATATTTCGGATAATTAATCGAGAATAATCCACCCACGCGCTCAGTTATTCCCGGGGATATTTATCAAGCAATTGTCAAGTTATTCCTGTACGATGCCTGGCCGAGTTACTTTTCTACAGGTTAATGGCCGCCATGCGCGTAAAAGCATCCACCAGCAAAGCAAAGCCAGCTCCAGCCGTTGAAACCAGCGAATCGATCAACGATCAGATCGCAGCGTTCCTCAAGTCCGGCGGCGAAATCCAGCAAATTGCCAAAGGCGTCAGCGGCCAGACGTTCGGTCCGTCCAAGCAGATCAGCCTGGGCAAGAAGTAACACCCGGTAATACACCCGTCCTGAGACGCTTTGAGCTTCGAAGCGTCTGGATTGGCACCCGCGTTACACCCTCCTTCTGTTTAACCAAATCTTTGAAAATCGACGAACGGCCATCATTGCCGAGCATTCGCCGGTATCCTTGCACGCGTCTGGATCAAGCGTTTCAGCAGGCTCAAGCCTGCGCTCGCTGTTCATGGAGTGACGCATGCTCAAATCAACATTCTGTTTATTGTTTGTGGGCCTTATGGCCTGCTCATCGGCGCACGCGCAAATTTTCCAGCGCGAGCTCGGCGACTTCGACCTCAAACTCGGCACCACGCCCAGCCGCAGCATGGCTCAGGGACTGGTCAAGCCGTCAGCCGTCGGCTCGTTTCACGGCGGCCTCGATCTGAGCCACGACAGCGGCCTGTATGTCGGCCAGTACGCACCGAGCATGGGCCTGACCCCGGGCAAGAACCTCGAAATCGACTCCTACATCGGCTTTAAACAACCTTTCGATCAGACCCTCGGCTACGAAGTCGGGATGATCCATTACAGCTATCCCAAAGTAGACACCCTCGACAGCCAGGAGCTGTTCGGCGGCCTGACCCTGCTCGGCAGCCGCTTCGGTGTGGCCGTCAGCAACGACCCGGACAAACAGAACAACACGCTGTTCGCCGACCTCGGCGGCAATCAGCCGTTCGGCATCGGGATCAGCATGAAATACACCACCCACCGACTGAACACGCCTGTGTCGGTGGACGGTGGTTATGTCAGCAGTTTTACCGATTGGTCGGTGAAATTTTCCCGACCGTTCATGGGCGTCGATCTCGATCTGATCTACAGCAATTCCAACCTCAGCGGCAGCGAATGCTCTGCGTACTCGGGACACAACAGCCAGTGTGACGGGCTGGTGACGCTCAAGGCCGAGCGCGCATTCTATTGATCGGCTGAACTGCCGGGAGCTTCCTGCGTTCACATGAGAATCAGACGTCAGGCTCTCGCAAGGATTCGCTCATGTCTCGCTGGTTCAAACACCTCGCCACCCTGCTGATCTTCACCCTCGCCCTCGGCGCCTGCAGCCGCGTCGGCCTGGCCTACCGCAATCTCGACGTGATCATTCCATGGACGCTTGGCGACTATCTGGACATGACCAGCGAGCAAAAAGACTGGTTCAACGATCGCCTCAAGGAGCACCTGAACTGGCACTGCACCACGCAATTGCCGGGCTACCTCGACTGGCTGGATCGCTTGCAGGCAATGGTCGAAAGCAATCAGGTGACCGACGCTGCGCTGCAAGCACGAACCGAGGAAGCGAAAAAAGCCATTGCCGAAACTGCACGGCAGATCACACCGTCGGCCATCGAGCTGCTGCAAGGGCTGGACGACAAGCAAGTCGCCGAGATGAACGATTCGTTTGCCAAGGATCTGCGCAAACGGGAAAAGGAATACGTCAAACCGCCGCTGGCGCAACAGATTGCCGAACGCGGCGCGCGCATGGACAAGCGCCTGACCGATTGGCTTGGCCCGTTGAGCGCCACTCAGGAACAAAGGGTGATGGCCTGGTCGACCGCGCTGGGCGATCAGAACACTCAATGGATCGCCAACCGCGCACATTGGCAGCAGCAGTTCAGTAACGCCGTTGCCCAGCGTAAAAGTGCCGAATTCCCACAACGAATCGAGACACTTCTGGTCAACCGCGAGCGTTTATGGACAACGGATTACCAGAAGGCTTACGCCAACACCGAAGCACAAGCGCGCTCGCTGGCGGTGGATCTGATGGCCGAAAGTACGCCGCAGCAGCGTCAGCGGTTGCTGAAGAAAATCGAAGGGGTGCGTAAAGACTTCAATGACCTGAAGTGCCTGAAAGCTGCACAGAAACCTTAGTAGGATGCCAATCCAATGTGGGAGCGGGCTTGCTCGCGAATGCGGTGGATCATTCACCATCTATGTGCCTGATACAGCGCATTCGCGAGCAAGCCCGCTCCCACAAAGGTTGTCAGGCAATCTGCGCTTTGGAAGCCACCTCATCAAACGTCGCTTCATCCAGCGCATCTTCCTGCTCGTCCAACACCTGCCGCGGATGATCATTGCCGGGAATGCTGCTGTCGATCAGGCTCAGCAGGCTTGATCCGCGTGGCGTCAGAATGAAATTGCTGCCGGTACTGCCCATATGATCCGGGCGCGGTTCGATAAATCCACGATCGAGCAACAAGCCTTCATATTCGCAAGCCACCGTTTTCAGGTGATCCAGATTCTCGATCGGCTCGCCTGCACTGGCTTTCTGCGCCGCATAGTCCTCGGCATATTTTCGCGGCGCGAAACTTTCGCCTGCACTGTTCTGCACTTCATGCAGCAGGCGTTCAATCAAATCCCAGTTATAAGTCGTCATCCTGATTCAACCTCCGGTGCGCGTGATTTGGGGCGCTGTCATAGGTTGTGACCCGGACGCATCGCAGCCGTTCAGCGCCATTTTCCGCGGCGACCGACCGGCGGTCTGTCGAATTGATCGAGGGTTAAACGACTAGTCTGACAAAGACGGTTTCAACCCCCGCAGGAGAAATCATCATGAACGTCGAGAATCATCCGGTGGTATCGCGCGAAGAATGGCTCGCTGCGCGCAAACAACATCTGGCCGAAGAAAAGGCCTTCACCAAGGAACGCGACCGCCTCAGCGCCAAGCGCCGCGCGTTGCCCTGGGTCAAAGTCGACAAGGACTACCAATTTCACGGCCCAAACGGCGAACTGAAGCTGGCCGACCTGTTCGGCAAGCACAGCCAGTTGATCGTTTACCACTTCATGTTCGCCAAGGACTGGGAGGAAGGCTGTCAGGGCTGCTCGTTCCTGTCCGACCACATCGACGGCGCCAATCTGCACCTGGCCCACCACGACATCGCAATGGTCGCGGTCTCCCACGCCCCGTTTGAACAGTTCCAGGCCTTCAAGCGGCGTATGGGCTGGAAATTCGACTGGGTGTCGTCAGACGGTTCCGATTTCAACTACGACTTTGGTGTTTGCGCCCGCGCTGAAGATGTTGCTGCAGGAAAGGCTACGTACAACTACGAAAAGACTGATAGTGCCGAGGAAGAAATGCCGGGGCTGAGCGTGTTTTATCGTGATGCAAAGGGCGACATTTTCCACACCTACTCAACCTATGCCCGCGGTCTGGACATGTTGGTGGGCGCCTACAACTACCTCGACCTCACGCCCAAGGGCAGGAATGAGGACGAGATCATGGAGTGGGTGCGGCATCATGATCGGTATGAAAATGAAAAAGCCTCGAGTTGCTGCCACCAGAGATAATCAGCAAATCAAAGGAAAGGCAGCGGCCGGCAATACCGCCCGCTGCATCCTGGATGCCTGGAATACGCATCACCGTTTAGTAGTTGAATTTTGTTTTGACCTGTTCGCCTTCACGATAAGACAGGACAAATGACTTCCATGGTTCACCGCGCTTGACTGCATTTGCATGCAACTGGTCAACCAGACGAAGAATTATTGCCCCGTTGATGTCTGTTTCGGCGTTCCAGTCCTCCACCCCGTCTTTCTCGACTGCCAGTTCAGTCTCTATATAACCTTCACCCAGTTCAACGCCATAACGAAAAGCATCATAGCCATTGACTATTCCGGCTTCGACCAACTGGAAAATTTCCTGAACAATTTTTATATCTTCAGTAACCACTAAATAATCTCCGGAATTTGATGGGGTTCGTTTCTGAAATATACGGTTTTTGCCTTGCCATCTATCAAGTAGGTAACACTTAAGGAATCGGGACGAATCGAGCCAGGATCTGCACGCTCGAACTTGATTGTCGTCGGCCCCACCGTTTTAGCGTGTAAAACGGGGACAGACTACGTTTTCGCAGTACTTTCTAAACGTGGCCCGTCCCCATTACGAGGCGGGACTCACCACGCCTGAGATCCAGCCAGCGGCCTCTTAATCCGAGACTTTTTCGTAATCAAAACCTTTGGGAATTTCCGGCCAAAAAGGTTTTTTTACCAACGCATCGAGATCGTCATAAATATCGCGAAAAAAATTAGCCAGATCCATGAAGTCCACACGTGAATTCATCAGCGCAACTTTCAACATGACATCGTCTGCACTTTCCTTGGCGGATGCCGCTCTGGACATATTGTAGAAAGCGTTTCCCAATCTTTCGGAAAGCTCAGCCTCCCAGTCCAGTTTGTAATCGGCCTCCAAACTATTGCCATCAAAACTACCCGTCTTTTCTTTTATCAGCTCGATGATCAACTTTTTCACCGACTCAAAATCATTCATCTCAATTTTCTCCCATCGGCTAGGGCCTTAGCCGTTTTCTCATTGTTTTTTGAGCCATCCAAATTCAAGACGTACTTCACATCACCAAATTTATCGAACACTTCCAAATGGTCTTTATGAAGATTATCCAAATAAATCTGGTCGCCTTTCTTAATATTTGGCGCAATTTTCTGGGTCACTTGATAAACGGTCTGACCCTGAAATCTCTTTGAGGTTTTTCTAGTAGCGTCGGCTAATTCGCCGCCAAAACCTGGCTGATTGAAAAAGTCCTCCATTTTTTCAATTTTCGTTACTTGGGGTCGAGTCGGAGGAGATGCTGGATCAGAACCAGAGTTTTTGCCACCTGTTTTTCTACTGACCTCAAGCACCCGACCGGTCGCCTTGACTCCCAAGGACTTAAACTCACCTAACGCCGCATCAATCAGAAAACGCGAGGCAACGACATAGTTATCACCTTCCAGGGGATACTTGACGGTGTTGCCATTCTCATGCTCACCCTTTGCAAGCTCGTTGCTCTTCCTCAGGCTTTCCTCTGATTTACCGGTAAAGAAAGCTGCCAATTTAATCGCCGCGCCATCTTTTAACTCTTCAACTTCCTTACCTGCTGCAGCATTAATCAGAGCGTTTGCAGTAAAGCTCACCATGAACTTCATGGGTCCCATTACAGCTTGAGCTGCAATGGCAACGGTTTTGAGCTGATCACGTTTATCAGCCGGCAATGAATTGGCCACCACGAGCAGGTCACCCAGCTCTGAAAGGGCCGCCTGCCCCATGGGAATGACCTTTTCGTTCACTGTGGTCGTATCGAGATAGACGACGTTCGTTCCCCCACTACCGTCGTTCTTGGGCTCCATGATGATGTTGCCCTGATCAACCTCCTTAGCCATTTCCTTATCGTAGTCGGCTGCCAGATCGGCAAATCGCTTGAGTCCAGCAAGCACTTCGGGGTCAAGGGAATCCATATCCGAAGGATTTTTTCCCTGTCGAACAAAGTTCTTTGTGATGGCCAATGCCTGCTCATCACCAAGCTCATTACGAAGCGAAGGAGACACCTCACGGATATCAACTAGCTGAGCATTGATTGCCAGTTTCAGATTTTGCAGAAAGCTGGCACCGGCCAAAGCCTGGTTGAGCATGTTCTTTTTGAAGTCGGTAACGCTTTCGCCCCAACGGTCCAGCGTCTCTAACGGATGGCTAACGGCATCAATGGAGGAACTGCTCGCATACAACGTCGTGCGATGTTCCTCATCCTTGGTGATCTCATAGGCCTTGTTCACATCACGATTAAGACCCGCCGTGGAATCCTGACCAGTGACCTTGTCGTTACGCACGACAATCTGACCTTCACCCACGGTGGCATTCAGCGTCTGCTGACGATCCTTGTCGTACTTGTAGCCCTCCACGGCCCAGCTGTTTTTGCTTTCTCCTTCCATGCCCTTGTTCGGCTTGTCGGCTTGGGCGCCACCGCCCCCGCCATAACTGCCGCTGACATTGAGGTAATACCCGTGCTCGTTATCCTTGCCCGTGATGTTGCGGTAGCCGAGGGTGTCAGTGTCGAGTTTCAGGTTGCCGTTGTCGGCGCTGATCACCGAGCCATCAAGTTGCGTATGTTTTTCGGTACGGATGTCGACTTTGCTTTTGCCACTGATAACAGTCTGGTTGTCGACCCAGTTGGTTTTGCCGTTGGTTTCGCCATAACCCAAAGAACCGCTGACCGTTGCACCGAAGCTGACCGCAACCGTCAGGCTGGCATCGAACTCCTTGCCTTCGACCTTGCCGGTGTTGGGTACCGAGGTCACGGTCAGGTTGCGACCGACATCACCGATGACTTCGTCGCCACGCAAAGTCGCGCCAGCGATATTGGTATCGCGACCGCTTTCGAAGCCTAGTTTGTTGCCGGCATACAGATAGGCTTCTTGCTGCTTGACGCCCTCACGGTTGAGATCGCCGATACCCACATTCGCCGAACCATAAACACCGAAGCCGTCCTGGCCGGCAATGATGCCGCCCTCCGCACCCCAGCTACGCCGATCGTGCGAACTCTCGTAGGCGTTTTGCGCCGAGAGAATATTCAGATCGTTACCGGCCTTGAGGGAGATATCCCGATCGGCGGTGGCGCGGGTGCCGATCAGGGTCAGATCGTTTTCCGCGTCAAGGTTGATGCTGCCACCGGCGTTCAACTGAGTGGCCGTCGAGGTGCCCTGCGTCGATTTGTCTAAAGTGCCGGCATTGCTGACACCTACGCCCAATTTGAAGCCGCCGGTGGTGCCCCCTTTGATGCCGCCTTTGCTCTGGGTCGAATGCCCGTCGCTGCTTTCCGAGCCGTGCGCGACATCAAAGGTGATGTCCTTGCCTTTGACATTAATGTCACGGCCGGCATTGAACTGGCTACCGCTGACGTTGACGTTGTTGCCAGCATCCAGCGTGACGTCATTGCCGGCAGACAATGTCGACGGACGTTGAGTGAGCGACGTCTGAGTCTGGCTGGAACTGACGCTCGAGCCGCCGATATGTCCGTCAAATTTCGGTCCATTGAAGAATTGATCCAGCGTATCAACCGACTTCAGAACACTTGAGCCCTTGCTGACCCCATCTTCACCTTTGCCAGTGCCTTTGAGACCATCCATGGTGTTGCCGATGTTGTAGGCGGTGGTCACAGTGATGCCGTTGCGCTTGATGCTGTCACGGATGGTGACTTCGCTGGCCTCTTCCTTGGCATCGATGTTGATGTCGCGATCAGCCTTGAGCCGGATGTTGTTCTCGGCGGTCAGATCGGAACCTTGCTGGTTGATGTCGCGACCGGCGTTTACATTGATGTTCATCCCCGCATCGATGGAGCTGCCCGCCGTGGTGTAGCCCTTGCTGTTGACGCCATGTTGAAGGGTTTCGCTGCCAACGAACGTGGTGAAGGCATTGCTGTCGATGGTCTGTTTGATCCCGACGCTTTCGTCCGTCTCCCAAGTATTGCTGCGCTGCTGATCGATCGAGGCGACTACGTTGACATCGCGGCCGGCATCGAGCGAAACGCTGTTATCGGCACTGATTCCACTGCCAATGACGTTGATGTCGCGAGATGCATTGAGAATCGCATCGTGCCCGGCATTGACCTGGCTGCCAATGCTGTTGGAACTGACGACTTCACGTCCGCCATTGTGCGAGGCACCGACGGTAATATCGGCTCCCAGCCCCGGAGTACCGGCAAAGACACCAATGGTGTCCTTGAGCGACATACCCAGTTTTTTCTTGTATTCCTCGGCTCGGCTGTACGCCTGGTCATCCGCAGACGACAGGGTGATATCACCCTCCTTGTCCACGAGACCGGCATGCAGTTCAGCATCATTGTCAGCATTGACTTCACTGGCGTTCAGATGAACATCGCGCCCTGCCAGGACCACGGCATCATGCCCGGCGTTCAACTGGCTACCGACTTGAGTAACAGCAGTCTGTAAATGGCTGCTGCCACTTTTCGACAAGCCGAATGTACCGGTCTTGGTTTTCTTGGTGTAAGAGCCGGATTCTTCTGTAGCGGAAAGCACAGCCACATCGTTGGTCGCACCGACGACGAGATCTTTGCCGGCGTTCAATTGACTACCGATGATGGTGACATTGCGCCCGCCATCCAGACTCACGGCGCCGTCTTCGTCCTTGGACGAGTTGACGGTCAAGTCACGTCCAGCCTCGATCACGGAAGCGACGTTCTCGCTCTCATAACTTTCTGTCGTGGTGGTTTTGCTGCGCCCGAAAGAGCCCTTTTTCTTCTTGTAGTAATAAGAAGAACTTTCATCTTTGGCCGAGGCAACGGTGATGTCCTGAGCCGCATCGAGGCTGACATCTTCCGTAGCCTTGATGCGGCTGGCGATGATGCCCAGATCGTTACCCGCGTTCAGCGCGATATCGCGTCCGGCGTTCAAGACCGACGACTGTTGCGTGATGCTGTGGGTTTCGTTCGCGCGCTTCTTGCTGCGCGAGACGTAGTCACTCTCGTCGGCAGCCGAGGTGATGACAATGTCATGGCCTGAATCAACGCTCAGATCCCGCTTGGCATCCAGCCGACTGGCCACAACCGCCACATCCCGATCGGCACTGATCGACAGATCGCGCCCTGATGTCACTTCAGCCCCATGCTGGGTAATCGTCTGATTGAGGTAACTGCCGCCTCGCGCATTGGTGCTGCGATCCTGCACCGAAGTGATGTTCACATCGCGATCGGCATCGAGCGTCATGTCCCCACCGCTTTTCAGCACACCGCCGATGTTGTTGATGTCTTTGCCGGACTTGATCGTCAGATCATTGGCCGCTTCGATTCGCGCGGCGTTGTCCAGGTAGTCGCGGTGGAACACGTTGCCACCGCGATTGACATCGACACTGGTCACGTCACGCTGGTTGATCACGCTGCCGTTGGTGGCTGTGAGGCTGACGTCCTTGCCGGAAATGATGCCGCCGGATTTGTTGATGATGTCGTTGCCGGCCTTGAGGGTCAGGCGTTCACCGGCTTCGATCAGGCCGGTGTTGGTGAGGTTGTTACCGGCTTCGGCCGACAGGTTGTTGGAGGCTCGCAGCGTACCGGCGTTATTCAGGTCGCCACCGGCGATCAGGGTCACGTCACCGCCCTGGATCAATGCACCGTTAGGCGCCAGGCGGTTGTTGGCCTGTGCCAGGTACAACACCGGCACCAGCACTTTCTCACCGTTCACTTCGTGCTCTTCGAGCCAGACGATGTCGTGGGTCAGTGCCGCCACTTGTTGCGCGGTCAGGGTGACACCCACCGACAGGTTGAGCTGATCCTTGCTGGCGATGGCGTTGTTCATCAGGTACTTGAACATGCCTTCGTCGGAGGTCTGTCCGTCGATGAAGCGCTGGCCGGTGCGGGCCACCACGGCCTGCTGCACCATGCGTTGTTCAAACAATCCGTCGCCCAGGCGCTTGGCGCTGGTGTCGGGGTCGTAGCCGAGCTTGCCCAACAGATAGTCCGAGCTCATGAACTGCTTGAGGTTGGTCAGCGCCGGGTTGGTTTCGATCAGATATTTGTGCGGGTTGGAGCGCACGCTGGTGTCGGGTAGGGCCTGCACGCGTGGAACGTCGAAAGAAACGTTGCCACGAGCGGGCATCAGCACACCGACCGGCCCGTCACCGGCAGCGGCATTGACGTTGATGACAGCCGTCTTGTCATTGAGATTCAGCGAAGGACGGCTGGCCAATGCCAGCTCACGATTCTTCACCGAGACTGGATCATTTTTATCGAACTGGAGGTCTGTTGCATGCCTGACCGGCATGCCGCCCGCATGTGTCGAGGGTGCGGCCGTGATGGAGCCGATCGTCCAGTCCTTGCCGGCTACGATCGCTTGCTCGCTGCCGTCCTTGCGGCTGAGGCGGAACAGACCGTTGTCGCCGGTCGGCAGGGTGAAGCCCGGCAAAGCCAGTGGGTTGACCTGTTGTTGGGCGAGGTCTGGAGGAAGCTGGGCGTTGATACGGATGACTGTCGGGGTGACTTGACCCGCCAGTTGCGTGGAGCCCAGGCGAGACGCTCCGCCGGCAGCGGCGTTACCGTTGCGAACGACGCCGTTGTCCAGTTTGTTGGTCGCGTTGATGTAGACGGTGCCGCCGGCCTGAACGACTGCGTTGGCATTGGCCGTCGGGCTGCTTTCGGTAATCTTCGTGTCGAAGGGGACCGCGTTCTTGATGATGGCCGGGGCTTCAGCGCGCACGCCTGTTCCATAACTTGACGGAGCGTAACTGTATTTCCCGTCGTGCTCGATAGCGATCGAGCCGAACAGAAGGTATCTGATCGCCTCACCACCACTTTGACGCCCTCCTATTCGGGTGAGCGATTCGACGTTATTCATGTCCCAGGTGTGAATATTGGGAACCATCCTGATCTTCCCGTTCACAACACCTGTTTGCCCCGAATCGTAATCCGGATCGTTCGCGGCGTTGTAGTTCAGCACGTCCTGCCAGAAGTTCCACCCTCTGCTGGCCTTGGGTGCATCAATCCAGCGCGTGACGGTGTAATCCCCGACAGTGGCCCCTTGGTTGGTGAAGTTCTGGACGTTGAATGTCATATCCCGGCCGGCGCTGACGACCGACGCGTTATTAATGAATTCGCGACCGTTCCCTGTCAGGTTGCGCCCGGCGGTCAATGTGCCCGATGCCGAATCCTTGACGATGGTGGAATGGTATTTTTCTTCCCAGACCAGGTGGCTGGGCAGGCGACTCTCGAAATTGATGCCACTGAACGAGGTACACGTCGTGCATCGAACACCAATTGTTCCCGAAACGAGTCCTCCACCTGCGGCGACCTCGAACACATCCTTGCGGTTCTCGATGTGATCCGCCGCCAGACTCAGATCACCCACGCTTTCAATGGTCGCTGAAACGTTGTTGATCGACGAACTCCAGCCGTTGCTGTCATCCCGGGCAATGCTGATGTTGCCGATGCCATAGATGTCGGCGTAGCGGTTGGTCAGCGTGCCGACGCGCAAGGCCATGTCGCCGCCACTGAAAATCAGCCCGTTCTGGTTAAGCAGTGAATCGGTGTTGACGCGCAGATAGCCGGCGCTGCCCAGCGTCCCGTTGTTGGTCAGCGCTGCGGCATTGACGGTCAGGCTGTCTGCCGACGTCAGTCGCCCGAGGTTAGTCAGGTTGCCGCGACTGGTGATCGTGGCGGTCGTCGCACCGGTGATGCTGGCCGCGCTGCTCAGTTCGATTCCGGACGCGGTGAGGCCAAGATTGCCTACACTGCTGAGCCGACCGTTGCCGCCATAAGTGCCGCTCAACTGGATATCGAAATTGCCACTGCTGGCAATCAATCCGTCATTGTTCCAATTGCCGCCACGTCCAATCAACTGATTGGAAGCAAGCAACTGGCCGCTCGCAGTCTGCACAAAATTGCCGACATTGACGGTCAACCGCCCAGCCTGAATCACACTGCTGTTGGTCCAGCTGTCCGCGTTCAGCGTCAGGCCGCCGAGGGTCACCAGCGAGCCGCCGGCGTTCATGACGTTGGCGGTCGAGATGCCGAATTCGCCGACGCCGACATGGGTGATCGAGCCGCCGGCATTGAGCAGGCTCGGCGTGGCGAGATTGAAGTCGTTGTTGGCGGTTTCCACCAGACCGTTGCGGTTGTCGAACAGGCTGCCGATCTGGAAATCGGTTTTGCCGCCAGCGCCCAGTGCGCGCAGTTTGCCGCCCTGGTTGTCGAGGTTGGCGGCGCGAATCGTCAGTGTGCCAGCGCTTTCGATCAGGCCGCTGCGGTTGCTGAGGTTGCCGTTGACGCCCAGGTCGATGCCATTGCCGCTGATCTGGCCGGCGTTGTTGCTCATCGAGCCGGCGGTGGCTTTCACCTTGCCCCGGGCGTAGATCCCGCCGCCGCTGTTGTCGAGCGTGCCGACACCGGCATCGAGCAGGATGTCACCGCTGTTGGCGGCGATACGCCCGCCGTCGCTGTAGATACCACCGAGTGCGCGCAGATCGAGGCGGCTGCCTTCGATCTTGCCGCCCTGGCCGTTGCGCAACACGTCAGTCAGGCGGGTCTGCAGCAAACCCTTGAGGCTCGACAGCACACCGCCACGGCTGTCGAGGCTGGCGGCGGTGAGGGTCAGGTCGCCGTTCTGGGCGATGATCTTGCCGCCCTGGTTGTCGATGGCGCCGCTGCCCGCATTCACGGTCAGTGCAGTCATGCTTTGCACAGCGCCCTTGGCGTTGTTCAGCGCCGCAGCGGTGAGGTGCACCCCGGCATCGCGGCTGGAGATCAGGCCATCGGTGTCGTTGTGCAGAGTGCCGCCAACGGTGAGATCCAGTTGGCTGTTGGCCGACACGGTGCCGCTTTGGCTGTTGTTCAGATCACCGCTGGTGAGCAGGTTCAGCAAGGTCTGGCTAATCAGTTGCCCGCCGCGGTTGTCGACGCTGGCGGAGCGTTTGATCAGCAGTGGGCCGTTGCTACCCAACGCGCCATTGACGTTGGTCAGAGCGCCGAGCAGGTCGAGGCTGACGCTGTCATCGCCAACGAAGCTGCCATGGCTGTTATTCAGTTGCGTGCCGGTGAAGGTCAGGGCTTTTTTCGCGGTAATTCTGCCGCCGCTGTTGTCCAGCGTTACAGCGCGGACATCCAGCGTGTCACCGCTCTCGATCAAGCCGCCGGAAGTATTACTGAGCGTGCCACCGGTCAGCGTCAGCGTCTGCTTGCCGCCACTGCTGAGAGTGCCGTTGCTGTTATCGAGGCTCGCGGCCTTGATGCTCACCTCGCCCTTCGCGCCCACGCCACCGTTGCTGTGGTTGGTCAGCGCGCCACTGAGGTCGATGCTGGTGTTGCCGAGCAGACTGGAAACACTGCCTTGCTGACTGTTGTCGAGGGTGCCGCCGGTGACAGTCACGCCGTTCCAGCCGGAGACCAGACCACCCTGGTTTTTCAGCTCGGCAGCGGTCAGGGTCAGCTGATCGTTGCTGATCAGGTTGCCGCCACGGTTGTCCAGGCTGTTGCCTTTCAAACTGAAGCTGTTGACGCTGGAAATCTCGCCCTTCTGGTTATTCAGATTGCGCAGCGCATCGATGCTCAACACGCCTTTGCTGTTGATCACGCCGTTCTGGTTATTGAGGTCACGCAGGTGGGCGATGCTCAGCGAACCCTTGCTGCTGATCAGGCCGTCCTGGTTATTCAGATCCTGTGCGGTGGCGCCCAGATCGATCGCCACGCCCGCAACACCCACCAGCGTGCCGCCCTGATTATTCAGGCCGGTGCTGTTGAGGGTCAGTTGTTGCGCGGCCTTGATGCTGCCCTTGTTCTGGTTGTTCAGCAGGCCATCGACCTTGACGTCGATATCGCTGTCACTGAGCAAAA
Organism: Pseudomonas sp. JAI115; assembly: GCF_014200835.1. Classification (NCBI taxonomy): domain Bacteria; kingdom Pseudomonadati; phylum Pseudomonadota; class Gammaproteobacteria; order Pseudomonadales; family Pseudomonadaceae; genus Pseudomonas; species Pseudomonas sp. JAI115. The sequence goes on along the minus strand of NZ_JACHCY010000002.1, from coordinate 292,605 downwards.
CACCCTCGCCGCTGTTATCCAGACTCGCCGCGCGAACCTGCAGCGCCGCCGCCGCGATCTTGCCTTTGATCGAGGTCAGCGCGTTGTCGATCTGCAGGGTGAGTTTCTGATTGCTCAGCAGTTGGCCGCCGCTGTTATCCAATGACTTGGCGAGCAGTTCGAAAGCCTGCTCGCTGGAAATCTCGCCGCCACGGTTGTTTACGTCAGCCAGATTCTTCAACAACAACTGACCCGGTGCACTGATGACGCCGCCCTGGTTGTTCAACACGCCGCCGTTCAGATCGACGCTGACATCAGCGTTGCTGCTGAACAGCCTGCCGCCCTGCTGATCGAGACCACGAACATTGGCCACCAGCGAATTGGCCGCGCCGAGACTGCCGGCGGTGTTGGTCACCTGGCCGGCCGTGATGTGCAATTGATCGGCGGAGTAAATGCTGGCCTGGCTGTTGTTGAGGTCGCCGGTGGTGATGCTCAGTTTGCCTTTGCCACTGATCGCGCCTTTTTGCTGATTATCCAGCGCGCTGCTGTTGAGCGTCAGGTCGGTGTCGGTCAGCAGTTTGCCGCCCTGGTTACTGACGGCGCCACGGGTGTCGATGGTCAGCGCTTTAGCGCTGGAGACCGTGCCGGCGTTGTTGTCGAGGCTGTCGGCGTTGATCGCCAGAGCCCCTTCACCGACGACACTGCCCTGCCCGTTGTTCAGCCCCGCAGAGAGGTTGATTGCGATATCTTTCTGGCTGGTCAGACGTCCGCTGTTTTCCAGGGTCTTGCCCGTCAGGGTCAAGCCGCTGTCACCGGACAGCAGCCCCTTGTTGCGGTTGATGACGTCATTAACCGTCAGCGCCAGATTGCCGCCGGCGAGCATGTAACCGCTGTCGCTGTTGTCGAGCCAGGCGCCGATCAGGCTCACATCGGCCTTGCTCGACAGTTCGCCGCTGCGGTTGTCGATACGGTCGACGCTGAGCTTCAGCGCTTTTGTTGAACCGATGAGGCCTTCCTGACGGTTATCCAGACTGGCGGCGGTAATCGTCAGGCCGTTGTCGGCGATGACCACACCGTTCTGGTTATCGAACATTCCGGTGACGCTGAAATCGACATCACCCCGCACGCGAATGTCGCCGCTGTTGTTGTTCAGACTGGCGCTGCGACTGTCGAGGCTGGCGGAAGCAATCACCCCTTTGACGTTGCTCAGGGCGCGGTCGATGACGAGGGTGAGCTTTTCATTGCTGAGCAATTTGCCGCCGTCGTTTTTCAGGCTTTGCGCATTGAGGCCCCAGGCCTTCGCAGCGGAAATTTCACCGGCACTGTTGTCGACATCCTTGAGGTTTTTCAGCAGCAACTGGCCCGGCGTATGGATATTGCCGCGCTGGTTATTGAGCAGGCCGTTGTTCATGTCCAGCGTCAGGTCGCTGTTGCTGAACAGCTCGCCGCCGTCCTGTTCCAGCGAGGTCAGTGAAGCCTGAAGTTTCTGCTGGCTACCGATGGTGCCCCCGGAGTTGTCCAGGTGCCCGGCGGTCAACAACAGCGTGCCATCGGTGGCGATACTGCCGCTCTGACGGTTTTTCAACTCGCCGGTGGTCAGCGTCGAATCGGCCTTGGCGCTGATGATGCCGTTGGCGCTGTTATCCAGGCTGCCACTTTTGAAGGTCAGGCCTTTCTGCGAGACGATCAGGCCGCCCTGGCTCAGTACCGCGCCGGTGGCGGTCAGCGCCATTGCTTCAAGGCTCGACAGTTTGCCCAAGCGATTGTCGAGGCTGCCGGCGGTGAGGATCATTTGCCCTTCACTGCTGATCAGGCCTTGCTGGTTATCCATCGCGCCGTCGAAGGTCAGCCCCAGATTGTTCTGACTGACGATCCGCCCTGCGACGTTACTCAACCCGGTGCCGCTCAGCGTGCTCGCGCCCTTGCTGAAAATCAGGCCGTTAGTGGCGTTGATGATCTGCGCGACTTTCAGCGCCAGCGTGGTGTCGGACAGCACCTTGCCGCCGTCGCTGTTGTCCAGGCGCGACCCGTTGATGTGCAGGTCCTGCTGGCTGGAGAGCGAGCCGCCGCGGTTGTCGATCTGGTCGACGTTGACCGTCAGGGTCTTGAGCGACCCGACGAGACCGTCCTGATGGTTCTGCAGCGCCTTGCCGGTCAGCAACAGGTTGCCTTCGGCAACCAGTTCACCGCCCTGCTGGTTCAGGCTTTCGATGTTGGCGTCGACATCGCCCTTGCCGGAAATCCGTCCGCCATCGTTGATGACATTGTTGGCCTTGAGCCTCAGCAAACCGGTCGAGGTGAGCAGACCGCCATTGCGGTTGTCCAGCGTGTTGCCCTCGAACGTCAGTGTGGTCTTGCTTTCAACGCGGCCCTTGTCGCCGTTATCCAGTTCACCGATCAACAGTTTCGCCGCCTGATCAGCGCGAATCGTGCCACTGCGGTTGTCCGTATTGGCGCTGGTAACCGTCAGGGTGTTGAGGCTGGAAATCTTGCCGGCGCGGTTATCCAGGCGCGTGGCTTGCAGATCCATCGCTGCGTTGGCCTGGATCAGGCCTTTGTTCTGATTGTCCAGGCGATCGCTGATGCGGGTGCTCAGTGTGCCTTCACTGGTCAACTGGCCTTGCTGGCTATTGTCGAATTGCTGTGCGCGCAGGGTCAGCGCTTGTCTGGCGCCGATCCGGCCGCCGTTGCTGTTGTTGATCGCGCCGAGGGCGGTGATGTCGAGCAACTGCCCGGCGGTCATCACGCCGGCGACGTTATCCAGCGAAGTGACCGTCAGTACCGCGTCGGTCTGGCCGCTGAGTTCGCCATTGCGGTTGATCAATTGACCGATGTTGCCGGTCAGTCTGGTCTGGCTGTTGATCACGCCTTTGTTGTTCAGCACTTGAGCGGCATTCAGGTTCATCGTGCCGCCGCTCAGTACGCGCCCGCTATTGCGGTTGTCCAGGGTGCCCGCCGTGATCGCCGTGGTTTGTCCGCTGAGGGTGCCGCCCTGGTTGCTCAGGGTTTGCGCAGTGCTGACTGTCAGATTGCGGCCGGCGATGAGGCTTTTGCCAGTGTTGTCGAGGTTTTGCGCACTCAGGCTCAGATCACCGTTGGCGTTACGGCTGCCGTCGGCGTTGACCCCGGCCTCGATGACTCCGGCGTTGGTCAATTGCCCACCGGCACTCAGGGCAATACTGTCGCGGGCAGCCAGGGTCTGGCGGTTGGTCAGATTGCCTTGGGTCTGCACATTGAGCGCGGTGCCGGCATAGACTGGGCCGCGCGCATCGAGACTGGCCGCCTTGACGTTGACCGCACCGGTCGCCGAGGTATCGGCCAGGCTCAATTGACCATTGGCATCAAGCTGAATATCGCCACCGCTGGCGATCAGTTTGCCGTCGAGCTTCACCCCGACCCCGGCCTCGGTGCCCACCAGTTTGATCGCTCCCGCATACATGCCGCCCAGTGCCGAGGAGTCAATCGCCAGTTGCGGCTTGGTGCTGCCATCATCGGCGCGGGCCGTGGCGTTCAAGGTCTGTGCGTTGACGTCGTTGCGCCCGGCAACAATGGTCAGATTCTGCGCCTGGATTTCGGCATTGATCTTCGCGCTACGGGTGATGATTTCGAAGCGGTCGACGTTGGTCGCGTTAAGCCCGGTGCCTTCGATGGCCACAGAACCCTGATCAACCTGAAAACGATCCAGCCGGCCCGCGCCATCCAGCACCGGTTTGCCGGTGGTCAGCGTCACGCGCGGCGCGTTGATGAAACCGCAACCGTTACAGGTGATGCCATACGGGTTGGCGACAATCACTCGCGCCGACTGCCCCGCCACTTCGGTGTAACCGCGCAACTGGCTTGGGTTGCCGCTGATGACTTCGTTGAGAATCGCTTGCGCCGAGCCGCTGTTTTTCAGGTTCGGGTTGCCAATGATGTGCCCGGCCAACTGGGTGTTCGAGGTCTGCGCCGAGCCGTTGTTGAGGATGACACCCTGCGCGCCGACGTTGTAATCGTGGAACTGGTTATGCGACAGGCCGCTGCCGTTGGGCGTGGCGATGTTGATGATCGGCACGCCATTGCCGGCCCGATCCAGCGCGGTGTTCGGGTTGGCCACCACAATGCCGTCGGCCTGCGCCCACATCGGTTGCCAGAACATCACGTTCGCCAGCAGGAACGCCAGCCCGCGCTTGGGCATGCCCAGAAACGACTCACGGGTTTTCACGTCAGCAGAAGGCTGACCAGCGAGGAAGGCGTATTGGCGAACGTCCATGTTTGAGCTCTCGTTGCGACAGGCGAGTGAGGTCTGGGTAATCAACAGGCAAAGCGATCCCTGCCTGGCCAAAACACGGGGCCAAGTGAGAGAACAAGCAAAAGGGGGATAAATGCGCGCCTCGGTCAGAACGTCCAAAGCGTGGCAAAAACGATCGCAGAACCGCTGGCGAATAGTTTGTTCGATCCCTCGAAATCACAATTTGATATCAATGTGATGGCGCGATGGTAGATTGCCATCATTCTGGCGTCAATAAGTCGTACAGCGTCTTTTTACGCAACCTCTCTAGCCCACGGCTTTTCCTCAAGAAGCCTACTTTTCAGGGGAGATCGCGACCGCTCGGTCACTCAAATTGTGCGAGTCAAAAACACTGGAACTGAACTTTTCACCGCCCGAAACCCTCCACCGATTGACCCGCCTTAACCGGAACGGAGGCCCGCCCCCATGAAAACCCTGCTCAAGCTCACCCTCGCCGCCACTCTCGCCTGCGCCCTGCCGGTCTGGGCCTGCACACCAGAAGAGGCCACCGCCAAACGCGAACAACTGGCCAAGGAAGTGGCCAAGCTCACCGAACAGAATCCGGCCAAGGCCAAGGAAATCAATGCCGAGTTGCAGAAGATGGACTTGGGCACGGCCAGCGCCGATCTGCCGGACAAGTGCCAGTTGATTGATCAGCGCTTGAAGGAATTGGACTCGGCTGAGAAAAAAGCCGACAGCTAAAAGCAAGATCAAAAGATCGCAGCCTGCGGCAGCTCCTACACCAGACCCTGTAGGAGCTGCCGAAGGCTGCGATCTTTTGATCTTAAAAATGCATTAGTGCATTTATTTTCTTGCACAAACGCATATCCATACTAAGGTTACATCGAGCAAGGAGATCGGCACCGTTCATCGCAGATGAAAACCGTTAACCACCGATCGCTCGGCAATACCGCAACACAATCACAAGCTGGACGCTTGTTTTCATTCATGGAGGACTGAAAAAATGTTAACCACTCAAGCAACATCGTTCACCGGCGAGAGCCTGCCAAGGTGCCTTGTTGGCCACCTGATCGACCCGCAACTGGTCGAGGTTGAAGCCACTGCGCAAACCGCGGCACTGGCCGCTGCCAACCTTAACTTCACGATGCAGAAACAGACTCAGACCAACTGGTGCTGGGCCGCTGTTTCCGCTTCGGTCGGCAATTATTACGGCACTGGAAACTGGACCCAGTGCGGCGTCGCCAGCACCCAACTGGACCGCAATTGCTGCAGCCAGCCGGGGCCGTGCAACGTCTACGGCTATCTGGATTCGGCCCTGCAAACCACCCGCAGCTATAACGGGATGAATCAGGGTTCGCTGCAGATGTCGGCCATTCAGAACCAGATCAACATGGGCCGCCCGGTCGGTCTGCGCTGTGCCTGGTACGGGGGTGGCGCGCACTTCCTGGCGATCTACGGCACCAACGGCAACTACGTGCTGGTCGCCGACTCGATCTACGGTTACTCGACCCGCGCGCTGAACTCATTCCCCGGTTCGTACAACGGCGGCGGCAACTGGACTCACACTTACTTCACCGCGAAAAACTAGGAGGGCGACATCATGCAACTGACTTATCCAAAGGCGCCTTCCAACGGCGTACAGACTTTGCGTCCGGTGCTGCAAGCCGCGCTGCAAAACCAGGGCTTCGGCATCAACCGCCAGTTCGCCAACGCGACACCGGCCAAAGTCAGCCTCAGCGAAGCCTATCGCGGCTACTCGCTGACACTCGACGACCTGAGCCAAGGCAAGGGTCTGAAAGACGCACGCATCGGCGACTGGCATTACCTGGTATTTGCCGACGGCGTGAGCATTGCCGATGCGCAACTGGCCGAGGTGCGTGGCCATGTCGAGTTCGCTTCGCTGAACCACGGCACCCGGGCCGCCGACACCGTGGGCGCGTTGAAACTGGCGGAACAGGCGCCGCAATTGCAGGGCAAAAGCGTTGAATTGCGCGTGCTGTTTGTCTCGGCACTGCACGTCGTGGCGATCTGGCTGCACGCTGACGGTGAAGATGTACTGATCCCGATCGAGCCGACGCCGAAAGAGCTCGGGAACTTGCGGCTGTACAGCGAAGCTGCGTTGCTCGCGCAGCTCAAACCGGCGGCAGATCGCGCCAAACAGCGCTTTGACGCAGACACCAGCGGACAGTTGGGGAACTGACAAACCCTGCGCATAAAAAAACCCGGACACTGTCCGGGTTTTTTATTGCCTGCGAAAACGCCTTACTCAGCCGCTGGCTCGGCCGGCTTGCGGCGCTTGAGCGGGGCCATGCCGTCGCTGCTCACCAGAGAATCCGGCTTCGGACGGTTGGCGCTCTTGCGCTTGGTCGGAGTCTTGGCGGCTGTTTTCTTCTTGTCGCCCTTGGCGTCGGTCTTTTTCTTCTTCACCCCGACAGCCTTGCCCGAGGCCTTGACCTTTTTCGGTCCGCCGTAGGTGCCTTTGACTTCCTTGATGGTGCGGCGCTCGAAGCTCTGCTTCAGGTAGCGCTCGATGCTCGACATCAGGTTCCAGTCGCCGTGGCAGATCAGCGAGATCGCCAGACCGTCATTACCGGCGCGGCCGGTACGACCGATGCGGTGCACGTATTCGTCGCCGCTGCGTGGCATGTCGAAGTTGATCACCAGATCCAGGCCATCAACGTCCAGACCACGGGCCGCGACGTCGGTGGCTACCAGAATCTTCACGCCGCCCTGCTTCAGACGATCGATCGCCAGTTTGCGATCCTTCTGGTCTTTCTCGCCGTGCAGCACGAACGCTTTGTATTCCTGAGCCACAAGGCGGCCATAGATGCGGTCGGCCATGGCGCGGGTGTTGGTGAAGACGATGGCCTTCTGATAGGTCTCGTTGGCCAGCAACCAGTTCACAATCTGCTCTTTATGCTGATTGTGGTCGGCGGTGATGATTTGCTGGCGGGTGGTCGAGTTCAGCTGGCTGACCGCGTTGAGCTGCAGATGCTCAGGGTTGTTCAGCACCTTGGCGATCATCTCGCGCAGGCCGGAACCGCCGGTGGTGGCGGAGAACAGCATGGTCTGCTGACGGTTCGGGCATTCGTCGACCAGACGTTGCACGTCTTCAGCGAAACCCATGTCGAGCATGCGGTCGGCTTCGTCGAGCACCAGCACTTCGACTTCTTTGAGGTCGAGGTTGCCGGCGTTGAGTTGCTCGATCATCCGGCCCGGCGTACCGATGAGGATGTCCGGCACCTTGCGCAGCATCGCAGCCTGGACCTTGAAGTCTTCACCGCCGGTGATCAGGCCGGACTTGATGAAGGTGAACTGCGAGAAGCGTTCAACTTCTTTCAGGGTCTGCTGGGCCAGTTCGCGGGTCGGCAGCAGGATCAGGGTCTTGATGCTGACGCGGATCTTCGCCGGGCCGATCAGGCGATTGAGGATCGGCAGGACAAAAGCGGCGGTCTTGCCGCTACCGGTTTGCGCCGTCACCCGCAGGTCACGCCCCTGGAGCGCCAGCGGAATGGCCGCTGCTTGCACAGGCGTTGGCTCGACAAATTTCAGCTCGGCCACGGCTTTGAGCAGGCGTTCGTGCAGGGCGAATTGGGAAAACACGGGTGCTACCTCGAAGATATGCAAAAAAACAGCTGCATAGGTTACCGGTTTCGAGCGCTCAGGCCGAGTTTCTTTATACAAACGGGCGTAATCAGTGGCTTTTTTGTTGCTCGATTTGTCTCCAACGGTAATACACAGCGTCTTAAATGCTCTAATCGCCCATCGCGTCTTACAGAAGAATCGTTGCTCACATGGATTTCAAACAGCTCTGGCTCAACGCCCAAGACCTCTGGGGTGCCCTCGAAAAGCACCCATTCCTGCAATCCGGCCTGGCGCTGATGCTGCTACTGGTGATCGCGCTGGTGCTCGGACGAGTGGCACGCTATCTGATCCTGCATGCCAGCCGCATGCTCGGGCGCCAGCCGGCCTTGCACTGGATCAACGACTTTCGCCACAACAAGGTGTTTCAGCGCCTGGCGCAGATGACGCCGTCGCTGGTGATCCAGTTCGGCCTGCACCTGGTGCCGGAACTGAGCAAAACCGCGATGACCTTCCTCGGCAACGTGGCGCTGTCCTTCACCATCCTGTTCCTGCTGCTGTCGGTCAGCGCCCTGCTCAATGCGCTGCTGGACATCTACGCCCGCACCGAACACGCCCGCACCCGCTCGATCAAGGGCTATGTGCAACTGGCGAAAATGGTCTTGTACGTGTTTGGTGCGATCATCATCGTCGCCACCCTCATCGACCGTTCGCCGCTGTTGCTGCTCTCCGGTCTGGGTGCGATGTCGGCGGTGATTCTGTTGGTCTACAAGGACACGTTGCTGTCGTTCGTTGCCAGCGTGCAACTGACCAGCAACGACATGCTGCGGGTCGGCGACTGGATCGAAATGCCGCAAGTCGGCGCCGATGGCGACGTGGTCGACATCACCCTGCACACAGTCAAGGTGCAGAACTTCGACAAGACCATCGTTTCGATCCCGACCTGGCGCCTGATGTCCGAGTCGTTCCGCAACTGGCGCGGCATGCAACAGTCCGGCGGGCGACGGATCAAGCGCAGCCTGTTCATCGACGCCAGCGGCGTGCGCTTCATTCGTGACGATGAAGAAGAGAAGTTGAGCCAGGTGCACCTGCTGACCGGCTACATGGGCCGCAAGAAAGCCGAACTCAAGGCGTGGAACGAGGCGCAAGGAAACGTCGCGGCGATGTCGGCCAACCGCCGGCGCATGACCAACATCGGCACCTTCCGCGCTTATGCGCTGGCGTATTTGAAGAGTCACCCGGAGGTGCAGCCGAACATGACCTGCATGGTGCGCCAGATGCAGACCACGGCGCAGGGCATTCCACTGGAAATCTACTGCTTCACCACCACCACGGTGTGGGCCGATTACGAGCGGATTCAGGGGGATATTTTCGACTATCTGCTGGCGGTGCTGCCGGAGTTTGGCTTGAGCCTGTATCAGCAGCCGAGTGGCGGGGATTTGCGTTCGGGGTTGTTGCCGGCTGTACTCGGCTCAGCGCACATACCAGAACCACAGAAACACCTCCTGTAACCCCACAGATCAAAACTGTGGGAGCGGGCTTGCTCGCGAAGGCGTCAGGTCAGTCAACATAATCGTTGAATGACACACCGCTTTCGCGAGCAAGCCCGCTCCCACAGGGGTTATGCGGTGGCTTGAGTTTTGCGGATGCCCAACCGGCTGATCCACACTGCCGCCAGAATCACACTCCCGCCCAGCAACAACCGTCCCAGTTCCTCATGCTGATTCCAGATCAGCAGATTCAGCAGCAAACCCACTGGCACATGCAGGTTGTTCATCACCGCCAGCGTGCCGCCGTTGACCATGCACGCGCCCTTGTTCCACCAGTACATCCCCAGCGCCGTCGAGACCAGTCCGAGGAACAGCAACACGCCCCATTGCAGCGGTGCTTCCGGCAGAAAGTTGGTTTTGCCGAACAGCAGAAACGCCGGCAACACCACTGCCAGTGCGCCGAGGTAGAAGAAGCCGAAACGTCGGTAATGCGGCAGATCACTCGGGTGTTTTGCCACCAGATGCTTGTACAGCACCTGCCCTGCGGCGTAGGTGAAGTTGGCCAGTTGCAGCAGCAAAAAGCCCATGAAGAAATCCGGGTTGATCCGATCAAAACGAATCACCGCCGCACCGCCCACCGCTACCAACGCGGCCACCAGCGCCCACGGATTGAAGCGGCGGTTCAGCGCATCTTCGATCAACGTCACGTGCAGCGGCGTGAGGATCGTGAACAGCAACACCTCCGGCACCGTCAGTACACGGAAGCTCAGGTACAGGCAAACGTAGGTGATGCCGAACTGCAACGCGCCGATCAGCAGCATGCCGCGCATGAACGAAGGCTCCACCGAGCGCCAGCGGGTCAACGGAATGAACACCAGCCCGGCCAGCACCACGCGCACCAGCACTGCAAAGTAGCTGTCGACGTGACCGGCGAGGTATTCGCCGATCAGACTGAAGGAAAACGCCTGGATCAGCGTGACAAAAAGTAGATAGCCCATGGTCGCCTCTGTTTCGAATGGCGGCGACGATAGCGGTTTTCTGGTCTCACTGCGAATAGCCCGAAACACAAAATCCCCCTGTGGGAGCGAGCCTGCTCGCGAAGGCGGAGTGTCAGACGGCAGATACTTGTCTGATGCACCGCTTTCGCGAGCAGGCTCGCTCCCACAAGGAGTTTTGTGTTGTTCAAAAAACACAGGCAAAAAAAAGCCCGATCTCGCTAAAGCGTTCAATCGGGCTACAGCACTCAGGAGCAACAAGTGCAAAGGGAGGTTCGATGCGCGTAGAGCCTTGAAGGGGTTGCGCCAGGTCACTTAAACAAGCGGCGATTATCTGGCGATTAACATATCAAGCGACCTGGGACAGTTTGGCGTTGGCCTGATTCAGGCCCTTCTCCTGGAAGTCGCCACCCAGGTTCATGCCTTCGGCGTGAATGAAGGTCACGTCATGGATGCCGATGAAACCCATGACCTGACGCAGGTACGGTTCCTGATGGTCGGCCGGGCCGCCAGCGTAGATCCCGCCGCGAGCGGTCAGCACGTAGGCACGTTTGCCGCTGAGCAGGCCTTGCGGGCCGGTTTCGGTGTACTTGAAGGTCACGCCGGCACGCAGCACGTGGTCGAGCCAGGCCTTGAGGGTGCTCGGGATCGCGAAGTTGTACATCGGCGCCGCCATCACCAGTACGTCGGCAGCGAGCAGCTCGTCGGTCAATTCGTTGGAGCGCTCCAGCGACGATTGTTCGCTGGCGTTGCGCTGCTCGGCAGGCTTCATCCAGCCGCCCAGCAGGTTGGCGTCCAGGTGTGGAACGGGGTTCACGGCGAGGTCACGCACGGTGATCTGATCGTTGGGATGCGCCGCTTTCCACTGACCAATGAAGGTCTGGGTCAGTTGACGGGAAACCGAGTCTTGCTGGCGGGCGCTGCTTTCAATGATCAGAACGCGGGACATGGTATGTAGTCTCCATCCGAGAATGTTGTAGGTCGATGGAGTGAAGGTTAAACAGGGTCGTATCGATGAAAAAGCGCAAATAATTGCTGCAAAGCATCGAATAATTCGTTTAGATGCAGTTTGTACCCTTGTAGGAGTGAGCCTGCTCGCGATTGCGGTGTGTCAGGTACATCAGGATTTAACTGACACACCGCAATCGCGAGCAGGCTCACTCCTACAGGGGATTGCCGTTATTTCGGGCTGCAGCTCAGGTCGATGCGCAGTCTGATGATTTCGCGGGAAAACTTGGCCGTGGCATTCGTATGCTTGCGGGCCGGGACTTCGATGTTGCGCGTACGCGGTGCTTCCGGGCCATTGTTGAAAACGACTTTGCAGATTGCATCGACATCACCGAAGTTGACGACTTTTATGGAGCCGATGTCTTTGTCGGTGTCGAAGGTCTCGTAGTCGATCTTCAAGCCATTGAGGTTCTTCTGCACATCGATCGGGTAAGCAAACGCAGTCAGCGGCAGCAACGCGAGCACCACACAACAGAATTTTTTCATTCGCCAGTCTCCATGAGGGACGGCCAGCTTAGGACAAGAGGAGCTATTGATGAAAGCGCCCCGCGTGACCCTTGATCAATGGCGGACATTGCAGGCCGTGGTCGACCACGGTGGTTTCGCCCAGGCCGCCGAGGTTCTGCACCGTTCGCAATCGTCGGTGAGTTACACCGTCGCCCGCATGCAGGACCAGCTCGGCGTGCCGTTGCTGCGCATCGACGGACGTAAAGCGGTGCTCACCGAAGCCGGCGGCGTACTGCTGCGCCGCTCGCGACAACTGGTGAAACAGGCCAGCCAACTGGAAGACCTCGCCCACCACATGGAGCAAGGTTGGGAAGCCGAAGTGCGGCTGGTGGTCGATGCGGCTTACCCAAGCGCACGTATCGTGCGGGCGCTGACCGCGTTCATGCCGCAGAGCCGCGGCTGCCGCGTGCGTCTGCGCGAGGAGGTGTTGTCGGGGGTCGAGGAGGTCTTGCTCGAGGGCGTGGCCGATCTGGCAATCACCGGCCTGAGCATCCCCGGCTATCTCGGCGCGGAATTGAGCGACGTCGAATTTGTCGCGGTCGCCCACCCTGATCACGCGCTGCATCGGCTCAACCGCGAACTGAGCTTCCAGGACCTGGAAACCCAGATGCAGGTGGTGATTCGCGACTCCGGCCGCCAGCAACCACGCGACGTCGGCTGGCTCGGCGCCGAACAGCGCTGGACCGTCGGCAGCCTCGCCACAGCGGCCACGTTCGTCAGCAGCGGCCTGGGCTTTGCCTGGCTGCCACGGCACATGATCGAACGGGAATTGAAGGAAGGCACGCTCAAGCTGCTACCGTTGGATCAGGGTGGCAGCCGCAACCCGAGCTTCTATCTGTATTCGAACAAGGACAAACCGCTGGGCCCGGCCACACAAATCCTCATCGAACTGTTGCGCACCTTCGACACTTTGCCGCTTGACGCACCGTTCGCCGCCCCCGAGCAAGCCTGACACGGAGTTCACCGATGGCCTATTTCGAACATGAAGGTTGCAACCTGCACTACGAGGAATATGGCCACGGCACCCCGTTGCTACTGGTTCACGGACTGGGTTCCAGCACCCTGGACTGGGAAATGCAGATCCCGGCGCTGTCGGCGCACTACCGGGTGATCGTTCCGGATATACGTGGTCACGGTCGCTCGGACAAACCTCGCGAGCGCTACAGCATCGCCGGGTTCAGCGCCGATCTGCTGGCGTTGATCGAACACCTGAAACTCGGCCCGGTGCATTACGTCGGGCTGTCGATGGGCGGGATGATCGGCTTTCAGTTCGGCGTCGATCAGCCGCAAATGCTGAAAAGCCTGACCATCGTCAACAGCGCCCCCGAGGTCAAACTGCGCAGCCGCGACGATTACTGGCAGTGGTTCAAGCGCTGGAGCCTGATGCGCGTGCTGAGTCTGGCGACCATCGGCAAGGCGCTGGGCGGCAAACTTTTTCCCAAGCCTGAACAAGCTGATCTGCGGCAGAAAATGGCCGAACGCTGGGCAAAAAACGACAAACGTGCTTATCTCGCCAGCTTCGATGCGATTGTTGGCTGGGGCGTTCAGGAACGACTTTCCCGGGTGACCTGTCCAACGCTCATCGTGACTGCCGACCGTGACTACACACCGGTGGCACTGAAAGAAACCTATGTAAAACTGCTGCCCGATGCGCGGCTGGTGGTCATCGCCGATTCGCGCCACGCCACCCCGCTCGATCAACCCGAACGCTTTAACCAAACGCTGCTGGCGTTCCTTGCCACAGCCGATACTCAATCTCAGGATTACTGACCCATGTTGAAAAAACTCGCCCTCGCCGCCGGCACCGTGCTGTTTGCTGCCAACCTGATGGCTGCCACGCCTGCAAAAGCACCGCACGTGCTGCTGGACACCACCAACGGCCAGATCGAAATCGAACTGGATCCGGTCAAGGCGCCAATCAGTACCAAAAACTTTCTGGATTACGTCAACAGCGGCTTTTACACCAACACCATTTTCCATCGCGTGATCCCGGGTTTCATGGCTCAGGGCGGCGGTTTCACCCAGCAGATGCAACAGAAAGAGACCAAGGCACCGATCAAGAACGAAGCCAGCAATGGCCTGCACAACGTTCGCGGCACCTTGTCGATGGCCCGTACCTCCAACCCTGATTCGGCCACCAGCCAGTTCTTCATCAACGTCGCCGACAACGCCTTCCTCGATCCGGGCCGTGATGCCGGTTACGCGGTATTCGCCAAAGTGGTCAAAGGCATGGACGTGGTCGACATCATCGTCAACTCGCAGACCACCACCAAACAGGGCATGCAAAACGTGCCTGTCGACCCTGTGATCATCAAGTCGGCCAAAGTCATCGACTAAGCTGCACAGGGCGTTTCGAGCGGCGCTGGCCTGACGCCACGCCGCTCACACCGATAAAAGGAGAGCCCGAGATCCGGGCGGTTATCTGATGCTCTATCGCCGTTTCGAACAACTGATCGACATATTCCGCGACGCCCCCACGGCGTCCCCGCCGGATCGTGTCTGGCCCTTCTATACCTATTACCTGAAGCAGGTCTGGCCGAGTTTTGCCGCCCTGCTCGTCGTCGGCCTGTTCGCCGCGTTGATCGAAGTCGCGCTGTTCAGTTACCTGAGCCGCATCATCGACCTGGCCCAGGGCACGCCCAACCCGAATTTCTTCAGCGACCACGCCCTCGAACTGACGTGGATGGTGGTGGTCGCCCTGGTGCTGCGGCCGATCTTTTTCGGTCTGCACGACCTGCTGGTGCATCAGACCCTGAGCCCGGGGATGACCAGCATGATCCGCTGGCAGAACCACAGTTACGTGCTCAAGCAGAGCCTGAATTTCTTCCAGAACGACTTCGCCGGGCGTATCGCCCAGCGCATCATGCAGACCGGCAACTCGCTGCGTGACTCGGCGGTGCAAGCGGTGGATGCGCTGTGGCACGTGGTGATCTACGCGATCAGTTCGCTGGTGCTGTTCGCCGAAGCCGACTGGCGCCTGATGATCCCGCTGCTGACGTGGATCGTCGCCTACATCGGTGCGCTGTATTACTTCGTGCCACGGGTGAAAGAGCGTTCGGTGGAAGCTTCCGACGCGCGCTCGAAACTGATGGGACGGATCGTCGACGGCTACACCAACATCGCCACCCTCAAGCTGTTCGCCCACACCAACTTCGAACAGCACTACGCCAAGGAAGCCATCGAAGAACAGACGGTCAAGGCGCAGATGGCCGGCCGCGTGGTGACCAGCATGGACGTGGCGATCACCACCATGAACGGTCTGCTGATCGTTGGCACCACCGCGCTGGCGCTGTGGCTGTGGACGCAGTCGCTGATCACCGTCGGCGCGATCGCCCTGGCCACCGGTCTGGTGATTCGTATCGTCAATATGTCCGGCTGGATCATGTGGGTAGTCACCGGCATCTTCGAAAACATCGGCATGGTGCAGGACGGTCTGCAGACCATCTCGCAACCGGTCAGCGTCACTGATCGCGAGCAGGCCAAACCGCTGGCCGTGGCTCGTGGCGAAGTGCGTTTCGAGCACGTGGATTTTCACTACGGCAAGAAGAAAGGCATCATCGGCGACCTCAATCTGACCATTAAACCCGGCGAGAAAATCGGTCTGATCGGACCGTCCGGCGCTGGCAAATCGACCTTGGTCAACCTGCTGCTGCGCCTGTATGACGTCGAGGGAGGACGGATCCTGATCGATGGGCAGAACATCGCTGAAGTCGGCCAGGAAAGCCTGCGCGCACGCATCGGCATGATCACGCAGGACACCTCCCTGCTGCACCGCTCGATCCGCGACAACTTGCTGTATGGCAAGCCTGACGCCACCGACGCCGCGCTCTGGGACGCGGTGCACAAGGCTCGCGCCGACGAGTTCATTCCGCTGCTGTCGGACGCTGAGGGCCGTACCGGTTTCGACGCGCACGTCGGCGAACGCGGGGTGAAACTGTCCGGCGGCCAGCGTCAGCGCATCGCGATTGCCCGGGTGCTGCTCAAGGACGCGCCGATCCTGATCATGGACGAAGCGACCTCTGCACTCGACTCGGAGGTCGAAGCGGCGATCCAGGAAAGCCTGGAAACCCTGATGCAAGGCAAAACCGTGATCGCCATTGCTCACCGTCTCTCGACCATCGCTCGCATGGATCGGCTGGTAGTGCTGGAAAACGGCAAGATCGCCGAGAGCGGTACCCACGCCGAACTGCTGGCGCATCGCGGATTGTATGCGCGGTTATGGGCGCACCAGACCGGGGGATTTGTCGGGATCGATTGATCATTGAATCAATACAACTCCAATGTGGGAGGGGGCTTGCTCCCGAAAGCGGGGTGTCAGTACCGAACATTTGTCTGACACACCGCATTCGGGAGCAAGCCCCCTCCCACAATATATTGAGAACCGCCACAGCCCTCTAACCACGGGCTCTGGCGGTTTTTTGATGGCTGCTGGAAATCCATCCAAAGCGTGCTGTACTCAGCCAAGGTTCCAGCACGGAACCTGTCGTAAATCTGCAGGGAAGCACAACTCGATACAGTCTCGATAGCACGCCTATCAAGGACTCTCTCATGTCTCTGTTCAAACGTTCAGTTACTGAGTTGTTGGGTACGTTCTGGCTGGTTCTGGGTGGTTGTGGCAGTGCGGTGCTCGCCGCGTCTTCGCCTCTGGGCATCGGAGTGCTGGGGGTGGCCCTGGCGTTTGGTCTGACGGTGCTGACCATGGCGTTCGCCATCGGCCACATCAGCGGATGTCATCTCAATCCGGCGGTATCGGTCGGGTTGGTGGTCGGCGGACGGTTTCCAGCAAAAGAGCTACCCGCCTACATCATCGCCCAGGTGCTCGGCGGGATACTCGCCGCCGCGCTGCTCTACTACATCGCCAGCGGCAAGGAAGGTTTCGACATCGCAGCAGGTCTGGCGTCCAATGGGTACGGCGAGCACTCGCCCGGCAAATACTCGATGGCGGCAGGCTTTGTCACCGAGCTGGTGATGACCGGGATGTTCGTGATCATCATCCTCGGCGCCACCGACAAACGCGCCCCGGCGGGCCTCGCACCGATTGCCATCGGCCTGGGGCTGACGCTGATTCACCTGATCTCGATTCCGGTCACCAACACCTCGGTCAACCCGGCGCGTAGCACCGGGCCGGCGCTGATGGTCGGCGGCTGGGCGATCGCGCAGTTGTGGATGTTCTGGGTCGCGCCGCTGATTGGCGCGATAGTGGGCGGGACGATTTATCGCTGGCTGGGCAAAGAGCAATCCTGAACCCACTGGAAATACCCTGTGGGAGGGGGCTTGCTCCCGAAGGCGTCGTGTCAGTCATAGCTACCGTACTGACACACCGCATTCGGGAGCAAGCCCCCTCCCACAGTAATAAATCAACCACGCCCGAGAATCGATGTCGGCCCCGTTTAAAGGCAAGCTCAGGCCTGGCGGTATGGCAAGGCTGTTCTGGCTTCCTCGGCGTACGCAAGGACGCCAGCACGTTCCTGTTGCAGGAAGTCTTTAACTGCGGCTTTCAGACCGGGATGACGCAGGTAGTGCCACGAGTGGGTGATCACCGGTTCAAAGCCGCGAATCAGCTTGTGCTCGCCCTGAGCGCCGGCATCAAAGCGCTGATACCCCTGGGCAATCGCATAGTCCATGCCCTGATAGAAACACGTCTCGAAATGCAGCCGATCAAACTCGGCCAGACAGCCCCAATAACGTCCATAGAAGCTGTCGCCCCCGACCAGACTGAAGGCCATCGCCACCGGCCGTGAACCCTGTCTGGCGAAGACCACCCGAATCGCCTCCGGCATCCGCGCAGCCAGCAGACTGAAAAACTCGCGCGTCAGGTACGGCGCCTGACGCCGCACCGCGTAAGTGTTGGCATAGCAGGCGTAGACAAAATCCCATTGCGACTCGTCCAGTTCGCGCCCCTGCAGCCATTCGAACTCGAAGCCCTGCCCCGCCACCTGTTCGCGCTCCTTGCGCATCTGCTTGCGCTTGCGTGAACTGAGCGCATCGAGAAAATCCTGGAAGTCCCGGTAACCGCGATTCTGCCAGTGATACTGACAGCCGATACGCTGCAACCAACCCGGCTGCTCGGCCATCGCGGCGTCGGTGAACGGATCGGTGAAGTTGATGTGCGCGCTGGAAAGTTCTTCGATTTCCAGATAGCCCGGCAGGCTTTTCAGCAACTCGAAACCGTCCTCGACCTTTGCCGCCAACAGCCGAGGGCCGCTTACCGGGCTGAACGGCACAGCGCTCAACAACTTGGGGTAGTAATCGATACCGGCCCGGGCGCAGGCATCGGCCCAACCGTGATCGAACACGTACTCGCCGTAGGAATGCCACTTACGATAACTGGGCAGCGCCGCGATCAGCCGATCGTCTTCAATGTGCAGCAGATGCTCGGCTTGCCACCCCGTATGCGGGCCGACGCTGCCACTGTCTTCCAGTGCACTCAAGAACGCATGACGCAGAAACGGCTGGTTCTCGGGCACCAGCGCATCCCAGGTCGCCGGGGCGATTTCTGACAGGCTTTGCAGGCGTTGCAACGGCATCAACTGACTCTCCACTTCCGGGCTTCAAAGCCCCGCGAGTATCGCTTATCGCTGCCCTTTGCACACGAGCATTCGGACGACAGCGCTCTAGATCAATAGTTCAGGACAACTTTGTATCGTCATCGACATGACATCACTTAGCCACTGCTCTGTCATAAACCATCGCGATACTCGCTCCTGTTTTTAGAGCGCCGGGTTCTACCCGGACACTGTTTTCCGACGTGCGCGTCGGTGTGCCCAGGATGGTTCAGCCATCCCCTCTCATCTTCGGAGATTGCTATGCGTCTTGCTTCCACGAAAACTGCGGCGGCCCTGTGCGGTGGCCTGTTGCTGGCCATGAGCGTTCCGGCCAGTGCTGCAGTCGACGCCAAACTGCTCGACATGCTCAAGGCCAACGGTTCCATTTCCCAGGCGCAGTACGTCGAACTGCAGACTGAACTGGCCAAGGATCAGAAGGCTCAGCAAATCGCGCAACAGGCGCAGCAAGAGACCAACGAGCAGATCGCGGCAACCGCGAAGAAAACCAACGAGCTGAGCTCCTTCGACCAGAAACTCGCCTGGGCCGCCAAGACCCAGTTCAAGGGTGACGTGCGTATTCGTCAGGAGACCGTCAAGATCGACGGCGAATCCAACAATGGTGGCCGTGACAAGGATCGCCAGCGTATCCGCGCACGTCTGGGGGCTTACACCGAGATCAACCCGCAAGTCGACACCGGCATCCGTATTGCCACCGGCGGCGGCGACGATGCCCGTTCGACCAACCAGGACATGGACAACTACTTCGACAAGAAGCAGATCTGGCTCGACCTGGGCTACATCGACTACCACCCGGATGCGATCAAGAACCTGCACGTGATCGGCGGCAAGATGCTGCAACCGTGGGTCAGCATGGGCGACGTGATCTGGGACAGCGACATCAACCCGGAAGGTCTGGCCGTCACCTACAAATATCCACTGGGCAGCAGCGCCGAACTGTTCGGCAGCCTGGGTAACTACACCCTCAAGGACAACGTCGACGGTGAAGGCGTGCAATTCCGTCACGACCTGCGTCTGACTGCCGGGCAGTTGGGCAGCCGTTTGGCGATCACCGACAACCTGAAACTGACCCTGGGCGGCAGCGTCTACGCCTACCAGAACGATGAAGACAGCCGCTGCACCGGGACATCCACACCGTGCGCGCTGTCGGTCAACGGCAACTCGGCCAACAACGAGTTCCGCCTGTACGAAGGTTTCAGCCAGATCGACATCGGCGGTCTGCCGATGCCACTGTCGTTCTACGGTCAATACGTGAAGAACAACGATGCCGTGACCGATGCCGATACCGCGTGGCTGGTCGGCGCCAAGTCGAAAGTCTTCGGTCTGAACCTGGACTACAACTATCGTGACGTACAGCGTGATGCCGTGGTCGGCGCGTTCACTGACTCCGACTTCGCCAACGGCACCACCGGTTCCCGTGGGCACAAGTTCAAGGTCGGTTACGACATCGACAAGAACTTCGCCATCGGCGCCACGTACTTCCTGACCAAGGCCGACTTCTCCAGCCGTACCCAGCGTGACGCTGACACCAACACTCTGCAGCTGGATGCCGAAGCCAAGTTCTAAACAGCGTCACCCTATAGCCTGATGCGGGCGGAACGATCCCCATCATCCGTTCGTTTCGTCCCGCGCCGGCTATTTCTGCAGGATGCAAAAACACTGTAGGAGCTGCCGGAGGCTGCGATCTTTTGATCTTGTTTTTGAGGATCAAAAGATCGCAGCCTCCGGCAGCTCCTACAGGTGGAATTCTATTTTTCCTTGCGGCGTTGCTCGGCCAGACGCTCAGCCAGCGCATCCACACCCTCTTGCGGCTTCTCCGGCATCGCCTTCAACGTGGCTTGCATCAAACGCATCTGACGAATGAAGCGCCGACAGTTGGGGCAGAACATCAGGTGATGACGCACCAGCAGTTTTTCGCGAAAGCTCAACTGGCCATCGAGATAATCGCTGGAGCGTGCCACTTGTTCCTTGCAGGTCAGCATTCGCCAGTCTCCTCAAAATGCTCCACCGTGGCGAAGACTTTCAGCCGCGCACGATGCAGCAGCACACGGACATTGGAGAGCGAGATCTCCAGAAGATTACAGATCTCTTCCAGCTCCAGGCCTTGGCGCTCGCGCAGCAGCAACACGCTGCTCTGCAGTTCCGACAGACTGAGCAAGGTGTGCTCCAGGCAATCACGCAATTCACTTTCGGTGAGCAAGGCTTCCGGGGTGTCCTGATGCCAGGCGAACGGCGCCACCAGCCAATGACCGTCACCGGGCGAAAAACGATCGTCGTCGATGGTGCCGTGGGGTGACGGCAGGTCATCCAGCAACACTTCGCGGCGGTTTTGTTTGTAGCGGCTCTTGGCCGAGTTGGCGGTGATGGTCAGCAGCCAGGTCTTGAGACTGGAACGACCCTCGAAGCTACCGATATGGCGCACCACCGAAAGCCAGGCGTCCTGCACCACTTCCTCGACATGGCGCTGGCCGACAATCGCGTAAGCCACGGCGCGCATGGCGCTCTGGTAGGTGCTGACCAGCTCCTTGAAAGCCTTTTGCTCACCCGCGAGCAGGCGTTCGAGCAGTTGGGTGTCGTCCGTTGCGGCCATGCACGCCTCGTTTGCAAATACCGATTAACGTTAACGCACTCGACCCTGTGGCGAGCGAGCTTGCTCGCGCTCGGCTGCGCAGCAGTCGCAAAACCGGCGATTGCGGTTCCTCAGCAAGACCGCAATCGCCGGTTTTGGCAGCGCTACGCACTCCAGCGGGAGCAAGCTCCCTCGCCACGAGGGCTGGTGACTCAGCGCTTGCGCAGAATCACGCTGCCGATCGAGTAACCGGCGCCGAACGAGCTCAGCACGGCCAGCGAACCGGCGGCCAGATCGTCCTGATATTTGTGGAAGGCAATCACCGAGCCGGCAGAGCTGGTGTTGGCGTAGGTGTCGAGAATCACCGGGGCTTCTTCTTCGGTGGCTTCGCGGCCCAGCAGCTTGCGCACGATCAGGTGGTTCATGCTCAGGTTGGCCTGGTGCAGCCAGAAGCGCTTGACGTCGCCGACGTTGAGTTTGTTCTCCTCCAGGTGCTCACCGATCAGCTCGGCGACCATCGGGCAGACGTCCTTGAACACCTTGCGACCTTCCTGCACGAACAGCTTGTCGCGGGCGCCGATACCCTCTTCCGCGGCGCGGTTGAGGAAGCCGAAGTTGTTGCGGATGTTGTTGGAGAACTTGGTCAGCAGTTTGGTGCTGACCACGTCGAACTGGTACTTGGACGTCGCCAGGTCAGCGCGCTCGATGATCACCGCCGTCGCGGCGTCACCGAAGATGAAGTGGCTGTCGCGGTCACGGAAGTTCAGGTGCCCGGTGCAGACTTCCGGGTTGACCATCAGGATCGCCCGGGCCTGGCCCAGTTGCACGCTGTTGGCCGCGGCCTGAATGCCGAAGGTCGCCGAGGAGCAGGCGACGTTCATGTCGAAACCGAAACCCTGAATGCCCAGTGCTTCCTGGACTTCGATGGCGATCGCAGGGTAGGCGCGTTGCAGATTGGAGCAGGCAACGATCACGCCGTCGATGTCGGCGGCGGTCTTGCCGGCACGTTGCAGCGCCTGTTCAGCGGCGCCGATGGCCATCTGGCACAGCACCGACCATTCGTCGTTGGAACGCTCCGGCAGACGCGGGGCCATGCGCGCAGGATCAAGGATGCCGTCCTTGTCCATGACAAAGCGGCTCTTGATGCCCGAGGCTTTTTCGATGAACGCAGCACTGGATTCGGTCAGCGCCTGGACTTCACCGCTGGCGATGGCGTCGGCGTTGTCGGCGTTGAACTGCGCGACGTAGGTATTGAAAGACTGCACCAGCTCTTCGTTGGAGATGCTGTTGGCCGGGGTGTACAGGCCGGTGCCGCTGATGACGACGTTATGCATGGTCGTTTCTCTAATCTGTTCAGGCAGAAAGCGCTGGCACCGACGTACCAACACACAAAGGGTCTGTTCCCGTCCGGGGACGCTGACCTGGCATCTTTTAGTCCGATCCGCGAACTCGCCAAAGGCTCTGGGTCGCGAAAACGGCATTTATGGTCGCGAAGTTTGCCATAAACCCAAGGTTTTGGCGCCTTTCTCAAGCACCACCCAAATCCCGATGTGGGGCATATCTCTATCTTTGTGGCGAGGGGATTTATCCCCGATCGGCTGCGAAGCAGTCGCCAAACCATTACCCTCATCAAAACTGATGGACTGAGATGGTCGCTTTTGGGGCGGCTTCGCCACCCATCGGGGATAAATCCCCTCACCACAAATGCCCGCAGGTGATCGAGCAGGGTTGGGGATCAGGCCTCGACCTGACTCCACTGCTTGCTCAGCCGCTTGTCCGAGATCGGCACTTTCGTCCCCAACTGCTGGGCGAACAGCGACACTCGGTATTCCTCCAGCCACCAGCGGTACAACTCCAGCTGCGGATCGCGCTTGCCTTCCTGGGCATGTTTCGCCGCGCGGGTCTGGTATTGCGCCCAGAGGCCGGCCAGTTCACCGCTCCAGACTCGATCCTTCTGCACCTGCGCGCCGAGCTTCTCGAAACGCTGCTCGACCGCCTTCAGATAACGCGGCAACTCCTTGAGCCATTGCATCGGTGTTTCCCGGACGAAACCCGGATACACCAGATTGCTGATTTGCTGCTTGATGTCATTCAGCGCTACAGCCTGAGCCAGATCGATCTTGCCCTTGAAGCGTTTTTGCAGGCCGTGCCACAGCTTGAGAATTTCAAGCGTCAGCCGCGCGACGCGCTCGGCGTGTTCGGTCCAGCTGCCGCGTTTGCGTTCCGCCAATGCGGCGAGCCCGGCGCCGTCACGGGGCAACGGGTCTTCGCCTTCCAGAATGCAGCTGTCGAGGCTGGCCAGCAGAATGTCTTCGACCAGCGCATCCACTCGGCCCAGCTCGCGATAGAGCAGGCCCAACTCGGTGATACCCGGCAGTTTGCTGCGCAGGAACTTCGCCGGCTCCGCCAGTTGCTGCAGCAGCAGCCGCTGCAAGGCGCGGCGATGCTGGAACTCAGCTTCGGCCGGGGTCGAGAACCGCCCTTCCTTGACCGTGCCGCCCTCTTCCACCAGCGCCGGATAGACCGTCATCGACAATCCGGCAATCTTCTGCTGGGTCTTTTCCGCCACCGGGGCGAAGACCTTGGCCTCCACCGGTTGCTGACTTTTCGCACTCTGCGGCACGGCCAAAGCCGCCTGGCTGGCTTCGGCAAAACGCGCGGTCAGCTCGGCCAGGTCGCGGCCCTCGCCGAGGAACTTGCCCTGGCCGTCGACGATTTCCAGGTTCATCCGCAGATGGCTTTCGACCTGCTGCGCGGCTTCCGCCCATGCTTCATCGCTGACGCGCGCACCGGTCATGCGCAGCAACTCGCGACCGAGCGCTTGCGGCAATGAGCCTTCAGCGAAGGTCATGCGCTGCAACGCCGCCTTGATGAAATCCGGCACCGGCACGAAGTTCTTGCGCAAGGCTTTCGGCAGATTGCGCACCAGCGCAATGCACTTGGCCTCGATCAGCCCCGGCACCAGCCATTCCAGGCGCTCCGGCGGCAGCATCGGCAGCAGCGGTGCCGGCACGCGCAGGGTCACGCCGTCGCGCGGGTGATTGGGTTCGAAGTGATAACTGAGCGCCAGTTCCAGATCACCGATGTGCAGCGTGTCCGGGTAGTCGCGCGCGGTGACCTCACTGGCCTCGCGGGCCAGCACGTCTTCTTCGCGCATGATCAGCAATTGCGGGTCTTTCTGGCTGTTGACCCGATACCAGCTGTCGAACGTCGCGGTCTGATGAATCTCCGCCGGCAAGCGCGCATCGTAGAACGCGTACAGGGTTTCTTCGTCAGCGAGAATGTCGCGGCGCCGAGCCTTGGCTTCCAGCTCGTCGAGCTGTTCGAGCAACTGCTTGTTGGCGGTCAGGCACTTGGCTTTCGACTGAATCTCGCCACGCACCAGACCTTCACGGATAAACAGCTCACGCGAGACCAGCGGATCCACCGGGCCGTAATGCACCGGGCGGCGACCGACCACGATCAGCCCGAACAGGGTGATCTGCTCGTAAGCCACGACCTGGCCGCGCTTCTTCTCCCAGTGCGGTTCGAAATGGTTTTTCTTGATCAGGTGCCCGGCCAGCGGCTCGATCCAGTCGGCATCGATCTTGGCGACCATCCGCGCGTAAAGCTTGGTGGTTTCCACCAGTTCGGCGGTCATCAGCCACTGCGGACGTTTCTTGCCGATGCCTGACGACGGGTGAATCCAGAAGCGCCGCTGACGGGCACCGAGGTAATCGCCGTCCTCGGTTTTCTGGCCGATCTGGCTGAGCAGACCGACCAATACCGCTTTGTGCAGTTTCGGGTAATCCGCCGGCTCTTTATTGAGGCTCAACTGCATGTCGCGGCAGATCAGACTCAACTGACGATGGGAATCACGCCACTCGCGCAGACGCAGGTAGTTGAGGAAATTCTTCCGGCACCAGTTGCGCAGCGGACTGGCGGTCAGCGCCTGACGCTGCTCTTCAAAACCGCGCCACAGATTGACCAGCCCGGCGAAGTCCGAATCGCTGTCTTTCCATTGTGCGTGGGCCTGATCGGCTGCTTGCTGACGCTCCGGCGGACGCTCGCGCGGATCCTGAATCGACATGGCGCTGGCGACGATCAGCACTTCCTGCAAGCTGCCGAGTTTTGCCGCTTCCAGCAGCATGCGGCCCATGCGCGGGTCGACCGGCAAGCGCGCCAACTGGCGCCCGAGCGGGGTCAGTTGACTATTGCGATCCACCGCCGAGAGTTCTTGCAGCAGGTTGAAACCGTCGCTGATCGCCTTGCCGTCCGGCGGCTCGATGAACGGGAACGCGGTGATCTCACCGAGGCGCAGGTGCAGCATCTGCAAGATCACGGCGGCGAGGTTGGTGCGCAGAATTTCCGGATCGGTGAACTCCGGGCGGCCGAGGAAATCTTCCTCGCTGTACAGACGCACGCAGATCCCCGGTTCAACCCGGCCGCAACGACCTTTACGCTGATTGGCGCTGGCCTGGGAAATCGCTTCGATCGGCAACCGCTGGACCTTGGCGCGATAGCTGTAGCGACTGATGCGCGCGGTGCCGCTGTCGATCACGTAGCGGATGCCCGGCACGGTCAGCGAGGTCTCGGCGACGTTGGTCGCCAGCACTACGCGGCGCCCCGGATGCGACTGGAAAATCCGCTGCTGTTCGGCCGGCGACAGGCGCGCGTACAGCGGCAGGATTTCGGTGTGTTTGAGCTGAGCCTTGCGCAGCATGTCGGCGGCGTCGCGAATCTCGCGTTCGCCGGGCAGGAACACCAGCACATCGCCGGGACTGCGGCGTTCGCTGCGCTCGTAGGCGGCAATTTCGTCGAGGGTGGCGAGGATCGCCTGATCCACGGTCAGGTCGTCTTCGACACGGTTGCCCTCTTCGTCTTGCTCCAGGGTCAGCGGGCGATACCAGGTGTCCACCGGGAAGGTGCGACCGGACACCTCGACAATCGGCGCATCGTCGAAATGTTTGGAGAAGCGCTCCAGATCGATGGTCGCCGAAGTGATGATGACCTTCAGATCCGGGCGACGCGGCAGCAGGGTTTTCAGGTAACCGAGCAGGAAGTCGATGTTCAGGCTGCGTTCGTGGGCTTCGTCGACGATGATCGTGTCGTAGCGCTCGAGGTAGCGGTCGTTCTGGGTTTCCGCCAGCAGGATGCCGTCGGTCATCAGTTTGATCAGGGTGTTGGAATCGCTTTGATCCTCAAAGCGCACCTGATAGCCGACCAGCGAACCGAGCGGCGTACCGAGTTCTTCGGCGACCCGGCTGGCGACGCTGCGCGCAGCGATTCGGCGTGGCTGGGTGTGGCCGATCAAGCCATGCTGGCCGCGACCGATTTCCAGGCAGATTTTCGGCAACTGGGTGGTTTTACCCGAGCCGGTTTCGCCAGCGATGATCAGCACTTGATGCTTCTCCAGCGCCGCCTTGATTTCGTCGCGCTTGGCGGCGATCGGCAGGCTGTCGTCGTAACGAATCACTGGCAGGCTGGCACGGCGCGCCAGCACCTGATCACAGGACGCCTGCATGCGCGCCACCCACTGGGCCAGTTTGGCCTCGTCGGGTTTCTTACGCAGCTCGAGCAACTGCCGCCGCAGCCGGTGACGGTCGGCGAGCATGGCGTGATCGAGGTTTTTCAGCAGTTTGTCGATGGAGGGCGATTCGTCGGTCATCGGGTACGCAATTCGGTCGTCTGTTTATGCAGGGGGCCGATTGTCGCAGATTTGCATCACTGAACACGACTGCGAGGTGCTCTTGTGGCGAGGGGATTTATCCCCGTTCGGCTGCGCAGCAGTCGCCGACCGGATATAAAAGTTGATCTGAAGCGTTTGAGTTGAATGGTTTGTGGGGGGCTTCGCACCCCATCGGGGATAAATCCCCTCGCCACAATGTGTTCACTTGGCAGTTATTCGTTATCGAGGCCCTTGCGGCGGTAAGGGAATACGTCGATGACTTTGCCGGCGCGAATCGCCTCTTGCAAACCCTTCCAATAATCGGCGTTGTACAACTCGCCATGCAGTTGATCGAACAGTTTGCGCTGCCCGGCATCGGCAAACAGAAACGGCGGAAACTCTTCCGGGAACACATCCAGCGGCCCGATCGAGTACCACGGTTCAGAAGCCATTTCGTCCTCGGGGGTGCGCGGCGCGGGGATGTGGCGGAAGTTGGCTTCGGTCAGGAAGCAGATCTCGTCGTAGTCGTAGAACACCACTCGGCCGTGACGAGTGACGCCGAAGTTCTTCAGCAACATGTCGCCGGGAAAGATGTTGGCCGCCGCCAGTTGCTTGATCGCCAGGCCGTAGTCCTCCAGCGCCTCGCGCACCTGCGCTTCATTGGCGTTTTCCAGATAGAGGTTGAGCGGGGTCATCCGGCGTTCGGTCCAGCAGTGGCGGATCAGCACCGTATCGCCTTCGACCGAAACCGTAGACGGCGCGACCTCGAGCAGTTCTTCCAGACACGCCGGATCGAACTTGCTCAGCGGAAAACGGAAGTCGGCGAACTCCTGGGTATCGGCCATGCGCCCGACCCGGTCGACACTTTTCACCAGACGGTATTTTTCGATCACCGTCGCCCGGTCGACGTTTTTCGACGGTGAGAAACGGTCCTTGATGATCTTGAACACGGTGTTGAAGCCCGGCAGGGTAAACACGCTCATGACCATGCCGCGCACGCCGGGGGCCATGATGAACTGGTCGTCGGTGTTGGCCAGGTGATTGATCAGCGCCCGGTAGAACTCGGATTTTCCGTGCTTGTAGAAACCGATCGAGGTATACAGCTCAGCGATGTGCTTGCCTGGCAGAATGCGCCGCAGGAAGCCGATGAACTCCGCCGGCACCGGCACATCGACCATGAAATAGGAACGGGTGAAGGAGAAGATGATCGACACATCGGCTTCGTCGGTGATCAGCGCATCGATCTGAATCCCGCGGCCTTCGCGGTGCAGCAATGGAATCACCAGCGGCCACTGCTCGTCGCGGGTGTAGATGCGCCCGACCAGATACGCACCCTTGTTGCGGTACAGCACCGAGGAAAACAGCTCGACGCTCAGCTCCGGGTCCTTGCACACCCAGTCCGGCAGGTTCTCGCGCAGTTGCGACTCGAGGCGCTGCAGGTCGCCCGGCAAATCGGCGTAGTCCTCGCTGAAGCGATAGTCGGCAAAGATGCTGGCGAGCATCGACGACAACTGCCCTTGCGGTTTGTAGGTGCGGGTTTGCGCAGCCCGGGCGCGGCGCAGGCTCGGCCGGGTGGTGTGGATGAACATGCAGCCGTCGCTGATCAGGTCGTGACTGAACAGCCCGCAGAAGATCGAGTTGTACCAGGTCTCGGACAATTCATCGTCGAAACGCAGGTCAATGACACTGATGTAAGCGCTCTTCACCAGCGGCCAACTGCCGACATTCATCAGCGTCTCGTCATCGAAATGCTCGCGCAGGCGGGCGATGGTTTCGCCGACCTTTTCTTCGTAGAGATTGATCCGCGCCGCCGACGCGGTCTGCGTCTTCTGCCAGCGCGCCTGCTCGAAGCGCTCGCGCGCACCGTCGGTGATCCGCCGGAAGTGCTCGCGGTAATCGTCAAAGCCATCGAGGATCATGCGGGCGATGTCGGTGGCTGGCCATTGCTGCGGCATAGAGGAGACCTCGGCGTGCAAGTGGAAATCTGTGCCTGAGCTTAGCCACGGATGCGTGCGCAGGAGAAGTGCAATTTCTGCCAAAAGCGCGGCAGGGTTGTACAGCGACACAGTTTTTATCAAAGTTTTTTGAGTCGACCGTTCGGTCAATTAACCGCCCTCTCAGTCTCGTCTGCCGCCCCGCGCCAGCCCGCGAATTCCCTGGGATTCGGATCCAATCCCTGCCCCACCGCTCTGGCTCGCGGTTTTACCGCTGCGTTCCCGCCTGTCGATGAAAGAGAAGAACTGCTCACAGATTGGTCTTACCAAAATAGTGGCACTTTGATATACAGCCCGCCAGTACCCGCCTCACAACAAGATCCTCGGCCCACGAGGACGACCTCTTCCTCATAGATCAAGGAGCACATTGATGTCTATCCGCAATCTGCGCATCGGTTTGCGCGCCAGTTTGAGTTTTGCCGTATTGGCCGCCCTGCTGGTGGTGGTCGGCCTGTTCGGCCTGGGCCAGATGAAAAATCTGCGTGAGAGCGCAACGGTGATCGAGGAATCGTGGATGCCCAGCATCGAGAGCATTCACGATGCGGCGGCGAACATCGCCAACATCCGCCTCGAATCCCTGCGCCTGATCACCAGCACCCAGCCGGCGGTACGCGACACAAGCAAAGGCATCATCAAGGTGCAGCGCGAAGAATTGTCGAAGCGCCTGAAGGACCACACCGCTCTGCTGGCCAGCGATGCGGAACGGGCGATGCTCGACGGTTTGAATGGCGACGTCGCCAAGTACATGAGCATCCTGGACCACATCATCGCTCAGATCGACGCCGGGCAAAGTGAACAGGCCTATGCCCGTCTGAACAATGAACTGGCGCCACAGGGCCGGATCCTCGACAAAGCGCTGGAGCAGATGATCAGCTTCAACCAGCAAGGCGCCGACAGCGCCGCCGAAGCTGCTGCCGGGGTTTATCAGCAGGCGCTGTGGATTGTCGCGACGATCATCATTGTCGCCCTGATCGCTACCCTGCTGCTGGCCTGGCTGCTGACCCGCAGCATCACCGCACCGATCAATCAGGCCCTGTCCGTCGCGCAAAAAATTGCCGCCGGCGACCTCAGCGGCCAGATTGCCGATCACGGTAGCGATGAGGCGGCGCAGTTGCTCAGCGCCCTCGCCGAGATGCAGAACAACCTGCGCTCGACCATCCGTGGCATCAGCGAATCGGCGCAGCAACTGGCCTCCGCCGCCGAAGAAATGAGCTCGGTGATGGAGCAAAGCACCCGTGGCCTGCAACAGCAGAACGATCAGATCGAACAGGCCGCCACCGCCGTCACCGAGATGAGCACGGCGGTGGATGAAGTTGCGGCCAACGCGGTGTCCAGCGCCGAGGCCTCCGAAGCCTCGAACGAGGACAGCAAACACGGGCATGTGCAGGTCAGCGAGACCATCAACTCGATTCAGGAACTGGTCAGCGCGGTGCTCGGTGCGTCGGAACAGGCCGAAGGCCTCGCCACTCAGGCTCAGGACATCAGCAAGGTGCTCGAGGTGATTCGCGGCATCGCCGGGCAAACCAACCTGCTGGCGCTCAACGCCGCCATCGAAGCGGCGCGCGCGGGTGAGGCCGGACGCGGTTTTGCGGTGGTCGCCGATGAAGTGCGTTCGCTGGCGCAACGCACGCAGAACTCCACCGAAGAAATCGAGCTGATGATCAGCAGCATCCAGCAAGGCACCGGCGCCACCGTCGGCGCCTTGCAAAGCAGTGCCGAGCAGGCCAGCCACACGTTGCGCCGGGCGAACAGTGCCGGTCAGGCACTGGAGAAAATCACCGCGTCGATCTCGCAGATCAACCAGCGCAACCTGGTGATCGCCAGCGCGGCCGAGCAGCAAGCGCTGGTCGCGCGCGAGGTTGATCAGAATCTGGTGACCATCCGCGATCTCTCGACCCAGACCGCCGCCGGCGCTACCCAGACCTCCGCTGCCAGTCAGGAACTGTCGCGCCTGGCGATCGACCTCAACGGCTTGGTGACGCGCTTCGTGCTCTGAATGAAAAATTAAATGCCCGATTGACGGTTGCCATCGACAGGGCGCTCGGCAACACTCTCGTCCCGATCAAGGAAGGAGTGCCATCGTGAGCGCTGTCGATATTTTCCGCATGCTGTCGCTGGCAGCCATCTGGGGCGCGAGCTTCCTGTTCATGCGTATTATTGCGCCGGTGATCGGCACCATCCCGACCGCGTTCTTTCGGGTGTCGATTGCTGCCGTCGGTCTGCTGGTGATTCTCGGGCTGATGCGCATCAGCTGGGATTTCAAGGGCAAACTGAAAACGGTGATGTTGCTGGGCGTTATCAACTCGGGGATTCCGGCGACGTTGTATTCGGTGGCGGCGCAAGTGTTGCCGGCCGGTTACTCGGCGATCTTCAACGCCACCACGCCGTTGATGGGCGTGTTGATTGGCGGGCTGTTTTTCAGCGAAAAACTCACTGTCGCGAAACTGACCGGGGTGTTTCTCGGCTTGTTCGGTGTCGGTGTGCTGACGCGCGCAGGTCCGGTCGCGTTCGATCTGCAATTGCTGATGGGCGCCCTCGCCTGCCTGCTCGCTACCACTTGCTACGGCTTCGCCGGGTTCCTCACGCGGCGCTGGCTGGATCACAGCGGCGGGCTCGACAGTCGTCTCTCGGCCGTGGGCAGCATGCTCGGCGCCTCGCTGTTTCTGTTGCCACTGTTCGGCTACAGCGTGATCACCGCCCCTCCGGCAAGCTGGGGTGGGTGGAATGTCTGGCTGTCGCTGCTGGGCCTGGGTCTGGGCTGCACGGCGTTCGCCTACATCATCTATTTCCGCCTGCTCAGCTCCATCGGCCCGGTCAAATCGATGACCGTGACCTTCATGATTCCGGCGTTCGGCGTGTTGTGGGGCGCATTGTTGCTGGATGAACCGCTGTCGATGGCGCACCTGTATGGCGGGGTGTTGATTGCGCTGGCGTTGTGGCTGGTGTTGAAGCCGGCTGTAGCAACAGCCCGCTGATGTTGCGGCGCTGATAAGTCAGTCTTCGCGAGCAAGCCCGCTCCCACAGGAGGAATGCATTCCAATTGTGGGAGCGGGCTTGCTCGCGAAGAGGCCGGCCCAGACACTGAAAATGCCCGGGTCGGCCTGAAGGTTTTCAAGCAGTTTTACGGAACACAAACGCCAGCCCGACGATGATCAACAGCATCCCCAGCACACTCAACGCCGCCAGACGATTGCCGAAAATCAGGTAATCCATCACCGCCGTCACCGCCGGCACCAGATAGAACAGACTGGTGACATTCACCAGATTGCCCCGGGCGATCAGGCGATAGAGCAACAGTGTCGCCAGCACCGACACCACCAGTCCCATCCACAACACCGGCACGATGAAACCCGTGCTCTGTTCAAAGTGGAACGGCTGAAATGGCACAAATATCCCGCACAACAACAGCCCGGCCAAATACTGCACCGGCAATGTGCCGAGGGGATTGTCGGTGATGCGTTTCTGCATGATCGAGCCCACTGTCATGCTCGCCAGCGCCAACAGACCGAACAGCATCCCTGCCCAGGACATCCCCGCCAGTCCGATACCCTGATAAACCACCATAATCAACCCGGCCAGGCCCAGCGCCAGACCGAACATCCGGCTCGCCGAGCGCTGGCGCTCCATCAGCACCACGGTCAGGATCGGCTGCACGCCCATGATGGTCGCCATCACCCCCGGCGTGACTTTGGTGTTGAGTGCCAGCAGATAGAAAATCTGATACGCGCTCAACAACACCACGCCCGTTGCAATCGCAAACAGCATCGGCCGACCGCCCTTGGGCAGCTTCAACTTGAGCAGCGGCGTCAACAGCAGCAGCCCGCACAGTGCGATCACAAAGCGAATCAGCAGAAAGGCAAAGGGCGAGGCATGGGCCAGCCCCCATTTGGAGAAGATCGCCCCGCTGCTCCACAGTAGAACGAACAGGCTCGTGGACGTCGCCGCGAGCGCGGATTTTTTCGAAAGGACAAACATGAATACCACCTGTAGTCAGGCAAACAGCCAACTCAGCCGAGGCTGAAATTCAGTAGGTTTTTCTGGCGGGCGCAGGGGTCAGCAAAGAATGCCGATCAGCCCGAAACGCCAACGCCCGGCGGTGATACGACGGCGCACACCGGCGTGCTACTGACAGGTGGAGGGTAATGACTGATCTGCCCAGGCTGCTGATTCCCGCACGGCACGACGCCAGCGTTGACCGCTGAATCGACTACCGCGTTGATGAGGAATGCAGGCATTGGGGCTGATCTTTTTTGAAGGGTTTGGAGAGTGAATCAGATGATTCACGAGCGCCGACTATAACCAGCGTGGGACATGGATTGCAATGATTTGGACAAAGGGCCAGCAGGGACAGCTCGATGGCAGGCGCATAGGCTGATGAGCCACGGATAGGCCCATTGATGGGGAGACAGGAATGCTCGGGATCACATGCCAAGGGAACGGACGAATTTGCGGTATCAGTTGTATCGGTCAGAGGCGAGGAAGCAGGCTGCTTTCGTTACTGTTCAACTACAGCTTCAGTTGGAAAACCATGGTCCGACTGCCATCGATTTGTCGAAAGTACGTTTCGAACCTATCGACCAACAAGCACTACAAGCATCAACTCTCTGGAGAGACCAGCACTTTTGCTGGAATGAGGTCATTGAGTGGAAAGGTCGAGAGCCCTTATCTCTGGACATCGCTATCTGGTTTGGAGAGGAACTTTGCGGGCTGTGTTTCGCAAATCCAAATGCCAGCAAAAACAGAATACGAATTGTGCGTCTGGAGGGACGCCCCTATGAGTTCCATCCGTTAAAAAGACGTATCGGGGCGCTGGCGATGATTGTGATTGAACAATACGCCCAACTCATTGGCAGCAAGGTTCTCGAGATCCAAGAACCTTTGAAGGGCGCGATTTCCCACTATCAAGAGCTTGGCTTCGGCTTCGACGCTGGTGGCCGCCTTGTCAAAACCCTGGAGAACCTAGTATCGTGAAAACTGTTCAATTAACGATCAACACTGGTGGAGAAATGAGCAAATCAACCAAAAAGCCTTCCTCCAGAAAAGACACACTTCCTCTCGGCAAAAAAAACGGTGAGGTAATGCTCACTGCGAGTCAGAGGCGTCTGCTGCAGTTACTGATAACAGGCACTGAAAGCGAAGAGCCGAGTGTACTCGCCGCTGGCCGACTGTAGACTTATCAGCAAACAAAAAACCGCTCACAAGGAGCGGTTTTTTCATTTCAACATCCGGCCTCAACCAAACAGCCAATACCCCAGCAGAGTCAGCACCACCACCGCCAATACCGGACGCAGGATGCGGTAGGCCTTGGGATTGCGGCGTTTCCACTGTTTGACCACGCCGCTGAACCGGTCGCTGAAGTTCTTGCTCCAGGCGTAGGCCTGATTGATGCCGCCGACACGTTCGTCGTCAAGGTTCTGCGGGGCGGTGGCACGTCCCAGCCAGGCGCTGATGGCGCGATTGATGCGGGTCATCAGGCGGTTGCTCAGCGGGCGTTCGACATCGCAGAACAGGATGACGCGGGTTTGTTCGGTTTCGTTCTTGACCCAGTGCACGTAGGTCTCGTCGAACATCACGTCTTCACCGTCGCGCCAGGCGTAGACCTGACCATCAACGAAGATCCGGCAATCGTCGGAGTTCGGTGTCGACAGGCCCAGGTGATAACGCAGCGAGCCGGCAAACGGGTCACGGTGCGGGTTCAGATGGCTGCCACCTGGCAACAGCGCGAACATCGCGCCTTTGACGTTAGGGATCGCATTGACCAGCGCCACGGTCTTCGGGCACAGGGTTTCGGCCGACGGCAGCGGTTTGTCGTACCACTTGAGGTAGAAACGCTTCCAGCCCTTCTTGAAGAACGAGCCGAAACCGGCGTCATTGTTCTTTTCGGCGGCGCGGATGTAGCCCTCGTCGAACAGGTGCATGGCCTCGTCGCGAATGGTTTCCCAGTTATCGCGCAGCACATCCAGTTCCGGAAACTTGCTGCGATCCAGATACGGTTTGGAGGGAACGCCGGAGAACAGGTACATCAGCGCGTTGTACGGGGCGAACAGCGCCGAGTGGTTGACGAACTGACGCAGTACCGGCAGACGCGCCTTGCCGCGCAAATGCACATAGAGGATGCTGCCCACAAACAGCAGCAACACCAACACCTTGGCGGCTAACGAAAAGGTCATCAACGACTCCTTGAATAAAGACAACGCTGCGCAATGCCCATTACCCGGCATGGCAGCCGGCCATGATAAACACTACCGGCCTCGGGAAAAACCCGCTGAACCCAAGATTCAGTGTTAAGAATTGCACAACAAAGCATTTATTAGCATAACGATCCTGAACCCTGGCTGATCTGAGTCAATTCGACTACTGCTGATTCTCCTGCTCGGTGAACAGATCGCTGAACAGCATGCTCGACAGATAGCGCTCACCGGAGTCCGGCAAAATCACCACGATGGTCTTGCCCTGCATTTCAGGCTTCTCGGCTAAACGCACTGCCACGGCCATGGCCGCGCCGCAAGAGATACCGCACAAAATCCCTTCTTCCTGCATCAGGCGCAGCGCCATGGCCTTGGACTCGTCGTCAGTGACCTGCTCCACCCGGTCGACCATCGACAGATCGAGGTTCTTCGGCACGAAACCCGCGCCAATCCCCTGAATCTTGTGTGGGCTCGGCTTGATCTCTTCACCCGCCAGCGCCTGGCTGATGACCGGCGAAGACACCGGCTCCACTGCCACCGACAGAATCGGTTTGCCCTGGGTATTCTTGATATACCGCGAAACGCCAGTGATGGTTCCGCCGGTCCCGACGCCAGCGACCAGCACATCGACGGCGCCATCGGTGTCGTTCCAGATTTCCGGGCCGGTGGTTTTTTCGTGGATCGCCGGGTTGGCCGGGTTATCGAACTGCGACGGCATGAAGTATTTGCCGGTGTCGCTGGCAACAATTTCGGCAGCCTTCTCGATCGCGCCTTTCATGCCCTTGGCCGGTTCGGTCAGGACCAGCTCTGCGCCGAGGGCCTTGAGCACCTTGCGCCGCTCGATACTCATTGATGCCGGCATGGTCAGCATCAATTTGTAACCACGGGCGGCGGCGACGAAGGCCAGACCGATGCCGGTATTGCCCGACGTCGGTTCGACGATGGTCATGCCCGGCTTGAGTTTGCCGCTGCTTTCGGCGTCCCAGATCATGTTCGCGCCGATCCGGCACTTGACCGAATAACCGGGGTTGCGCCCCTCGATCTTGGCCAGAATGGTCACGCCGCGCGGCGCGATGCGGTTGATCTGCACCAGCGGCGTGTTGCCGATGGAATGGGCGTTGTCAGCGAAAATACGGCTCATGGCTGGGTCCTTATGCAGCGTTGAATTCAGCCTTTCAAGGTATGCCTGTTGCCGGGCGCAGTCCAGTCGGGTCGAACGTCTGCGCCGCGCCACAGTCAATCGCTTACATCGTTCGGGAATTGTTGCCATGAAGCGTCGTTATAGCTGGCCAATAGGGATTTTTGCCGTCGTGGTTGTGCTGCTGATCGCCCTGCACATCGCCCTGCCCTACGTGGTGCGCGATTACCTGAACGGCAAACTGGCCGACATGGGTGACTACCGCGGCCAGGTCACCGACGTCGATCTGGCCCTGTGGCGCGGCGCCTACCGGATCAACGGCCTGAAGATCGTCAAGGTCGACGGCAAGGTGCCGGTGCCGTTCGTCAACGCGCCCGTGATCGATCTGGCGGTCAGCTGGCATTCGCTGTGGTACGACCATGCCGTGGTGGCGCAGGTGCAATTCTTCAATCCCGAGATCAACTTCGTCGATGGCGGCCCCAACAAGCAGAACTCGCAGACTGGTAAAGGCACCGACTGGCGGGCGCAACTGGGCAAGTTGCTGCCGATCACTCTCGACGAGGTGCAGATCCACGACGGCAAGATCACTTTCCGCAATTTCAACTCCAAACCGCCGGTCAACATGAACGCCAGCAACGTCGAGGCGAGCATCTACAACCTGACCAACGTGGTCGACAAACAGGGCAAGCGCGATGCCCGCTTCGAAGGCAAGGCCAAGCTGCTCGGCCACGCACCACTGGAAACCACGGCCACTTTCGATCCGCTGAGCAATTTCGAGGACTTCCAGTTCCGCCTGCGCGCCCGCGACATCGAACTCAAGCGCATGAACGACTTCGCCTCGGCCTACGGCAAGTTCGACTTCAACGCCGGCCACGGCGACGTGGTCATCGAAGCCCAGGCGAAAAAAGCCCAGGTCACTGGCTACATCAAACCGCTGCTGCGCGACGTCGAAGTGTTCAACTGGCAGCAGGACGTGGAGAACAAGGACAAGAGCATCTTCCGCTCAGTCTGGGAGGCCATCGTCGGCGGCACGGAAACCGTGCTGAAGAACCAGGCCAAGAATCAGTTCGCCACCAAGGTCGAACTCAGTGGCAACGTGCATCAGCAAAACATCAGTGCGTTCGAAGCGTTTTTGCAGATTTTGCGTAATGGCTTCATTCAGGCTTTCAATGCGCGGTATGAGCGGCCGAAGCCGGATGCGGGCTAGAGCGCTGCGCCAGCATTTCCAAATAGAGTGTATCAGCGCCGATCTGAATATCCGGCTCTGGCCATTCCACACTCCAGCCGTGATCGCCCAGGATTACAGAGGCGAATATCTCAGGATCCAGCAACGGCTGGAGCCCTGGAGCGTCTTGAAGATCTTGACTCAAATCGACCACCCATCGCTGATCATCGATAAAGGTCAGTTCCAGACAAAAATCAGACCAGACACGAACCGCCGACAGGCGGGGGCGTTTCATCCGTAACATCAGTGCAAGTCCTCCATCAGATGATTGGGCTACTTCGCAGCCCAGCGGGAGCAAGCTCCCTCGCCACAGATTTTGTAAACATCCTGAAGGCTATCGTTAAATCAGCAAGGCCTGAATGCTGGCCATCAGCCGAAACCGAGTCAACATGTGACGCCCCATTCAGAGACTGAATAAGCCGTCTGCGTTCACAGTCGACCGGGCTGCGCGTTATAGTCGGGGCATCCGATTTTTTCGCCCCCGCCCTGCCCGCGCAGGTCGGCGTTACCGTTCGAGGATTAGCAGATGAAGTTCGAAGGCACCCAGGCCTACGTCGCCACCGATGACCTGAAGCTGGCGGTCAATGCCGCCATCACCCTGGAGCGGCCACTGCTGGTCAAGGGCGAACCGGGCACCGGCAAGACCATGCTCGCCGAGCAACTGGCCGAATCGTTCGGCGCCAAGCTGATCACCTGGCACATCAAGTCCACCACCAAGGCCCATCAGGGTCTGTACGAGTACGATGCGGTCAGCCGTCTGCGCGACTCGCAACTGGGCAACGAAAAAGTCCACGACGTGCGCAACTACCTGAAGAAGGGCAAGCTGTGGGAGGCGTTCGAGTCCGAAGAACGGGTGATTCTGCTGATCGACGAAATCGACAAGGCCGACATCGAGTTCCCCAACGACTTGCTGCAAGAACTCGACAAGATGGAGTTCTACGTTTACGAGATCGACGAGACCATCAAGGCCAAGAAGCGCCCGATCATCATCATTACCTCGAACAACGAGAAAGAGCTGCCGGACGCCTTCCTGCGCCGTTGCTTCTTCCACTACATCGCCTTCCCCGACCGCAGCACTCTGCAGAAAATCGTCGACGTGCACTACCCGGACATCAAGAAGGATCTGGTCAGCGAAGCGCTGGACGTGTTCTTCGACGTGCGCAAGGTGCCGGGCCTGAAGAAGAAGCCGTCGACCTCCGAATTGGTCGACTGGCTGAAGCTGCTGATGGCCGACAACATTGGCGAAGCAGTGCTGCGCGAGCGCGATCCGACCAAGGCCATTCCGCCATTGGCCGGTGCGCTGGTGAAGAACGAACAGGATGTGCAGTTGCTTGAGCGCCTGGCGTTCATGAGCCGTCGCGGTTCTCGCTAAGAGGCTGATGCCATGTTGCTCAACCTGTTCAATGAAATGCGTGCAGCCAAGGTGCCAGTGTCGGTGCGCGAGTTGCTCGACCTGATCAACGCGCTGAAACAGCGCGTCACCTTCGCCGACATGGACGAGTTCTACTACTTGTCGCGGGCGATTCTGGTCAAGGACGAACGGCATTTCGACAAGTTCGACCGTGCGTTCGGCGCCTACTTCAATGGCCTGGAAAAGCTCGACGATCACTTGCAGGCACTGATTCCCGAAGACTGGCTGCGCAAGGAATTCGAGCGTTCGCTGACCGACGAGGAACGCGCGCAGATCCAGTCCCTCGGCGGTCTGGACAAACTGATCGAAGAGTTCAAGAAGCGCCTGGAAGAACAGAAGGAACGCCACGCCGGCGGCAATAAATGGATCGGCACCGGCGGCACCAGCCCATTCGGCTCTGGCGGCTTCAACCCGGAAGGCATCCGCGTCGGCGATGCCGGCAAGCGTCAGGGCAAAGCGGTCAAGGTCTGGGATCAGCGCGAGTACAAGAACCTCGACGATTCGGTGGAGCTGGGTACGCGCAACATCAAGGTCGCCCTGCGTCGTCTGCGCAAATTTGCCCGTCAGGGTGCGGCTGAAGAGCTGGACATCGACGGCACCATCGACCACACCGCCAAGGACGCCGGCCTGCTGAATATCCAGATGCGTCCGGAGCGGCGCAACACGGTGAAGCTGTTGCTGCTGTTCGACATCGGCGGCTCGATGGACGCGCACGTGAAGATCTGCGAGGAACTGTTCTCGGCCTGCAAGACCGAGTTCAAGCATCTGGAGTACTTCTACTTCCACAACTTCATTTATGAGTCGGTGTGGAAGAACAACCTGCGCCGAACGTCCGAGCGTTTCTCGACCCAGGATTTGCTGCACAAGTATGGCGCCGACTACAAAGTGATCTTCATCGGTGACGCCGCCATGGCACCCTACGAAATCACCCAGGCCGGCGGCAGCGTCGAGCACTGGAACGAAGAGCCGGGCTACCTGTGGATGCAGCGCTTCATGGAGAAGTACAAGAAGCTTATCTGGATCAATCCGTATCCGAAGGACACCTGGGGCTATACCTCTTCGACCAATATCGTGCGCGATTTGATCGAGGATCAGATGTATCCGCTGAACCTGCGCGGGTTGGAAGAAGGGATGCGCTTCCTGTCCAAGTAATCTTTGTTGTCGGTGATGCCCTCTTCGCGAGCAGGCTCGCTCCCACAGGTGAAATGCATTCCAATGTGGGAGTGAGCCTGCTCGCGAAGCCCTTAGCTAATTATGAAACGCTGCAAATACTCGACATGCTCGCGATGTGCGACTTCCTGCACCACCGGCCTAAACCGCACCTGCGCCCCCGGCAAACACTGCGCCAGTCGCGCCAGCGCCAACGGCGTCAACGCTCCCAAGCGCGGATAGCCACCAATCGTCTGCCGATCATTGAGCAGCACAATCGGCTGTCCATCCGGCGGCACCTGCACCGCACCCAGCGGAATACCCTCGGAAATCATCGGCCGGCCCTGATACTGCAAGGCCTTGCCCAACAGTCGAATGCCCATGCGATCAGCGCGACTGTCGAGCGTCCACGGACTGTTGAACACATCGAACAGACTCTGCCCGCTGAACTGGCCGATCTGTGCGCCAAGCACCAGATCCAGCGGCGCGTTGAGGCGCAGATCAGGTCGATGCGCCAGCGGCACTTCACGCACCTGCAAAACCGCACCGCGATAACTCAACGTCGCGCCCTTGGTCAGCGGTAACCCCATACCATCCAGACCACCGAGCTCTTCACGCACCACCGTGGCACTGCTGCCCAGCACCAGCGGCGCATCGAAACCACCGGGCGCCGCCAGATAAGCCCGGGCGCCGAGCAGCGGTTGAGTGAACTTCAATGTCTGGCCCTTGCCCAGTTTGAAACTGCGCCACGGCGCCAGCGCCTGCCCATCGATCTGCGCACCAAGATCAGCGCCGGCCAGCGCCAGCAAGCAATCTTCCTGCGCCACCACGGCAAACCCGCCGAGGGTGATTTCGATCACCGGTAGATCCAGCGCATTACCGAGCAACCAATTGCCCCAACTCATCGAACTCCAATCCGCTGCGCCGCCCTGGGTCACGCCCAAATGGCGCACGCCAAAACGCCCGGCGTCCTGTAACAAACACAGCGGCGTACTGGCTTCAATCGTCAGTCGGCTCATGCCAGCGCCTCCAGTGGCGTGTCATCGCCGCCCAGGTTGATGAACTCGGCGTGGCTCACCGCTTCGAAACGCACGGTGTCGCCGGGTTGCATCAGGCTGTAGCCGTCGCGATGACGGTCGAACAGTTTCGCCGGGGTGCGGCCGATCAGGTTCCAGCCGCCGGGGGACACCACCGGATAAGCAGCTGTCTGCCGCTCGGCAATCCCGACGCTGCCAGCCGCGACTTTCTTGCGTGGGGTGTCCAGGCGTGGCGCCGCGAGGATTTCTTCCACCAGCCCCATGAAGGCGAATCCCGGCGCGAAGCCGAGGGCGAACACCTGATATTCGCGAGCGCTGTGACGACGAATCACCTCCTCCACCGCCAACCCGCTGCGCTGCGCCAGCAGGCTCAGTTCGGGGCCGACACTCAGGTCATACCAGACCGGTAACACATGGCACTGGCCGCCGGTGCGCGCATTCGGCGACAGGTCGATCAAGGCTTCAGCGATCAATTCACGCGCCTGACTCGGGCTCAGCGCGGTCAGATCGTAATGCACCATCAACGTGGTGTAGGACGGCACCAGGTCGATCAACTGCGCGCCAAACACCGCGCGCAAGCGCTCACTGGCGGCGAGCATCCACGGCATGTTGGATTCGGCAATTTCATCGAACAGGCGCAGCATCAGGCAGTCCAGGGCCACCACTTCAATCCGTGGGCTCATGGCGCGCTCTGCTGATTCAGGGCCTCGCGAATGCGCTGCACGGCGGCCACCGAACTGGCGTTGTCGCCATGCACGCACAAGGTGTTGGCCTGCAGGTGCAGCGCGCTGCCGTCGCTGGCAACGAGCTCGCCGCCACGGGCGATGGTCAGCGCCTGTTCGATGATTTTTTCTGCTTCGTGATGCACTGCGCCCGGCAGTTGCCGCGAGACCAGTCGACCTGCGCTGTCGTAGGCGCGATCAGCAAAGGCTTCGAACCACAGGGTCACGCCGTATTCGTCACCGAGTTGCTGCGCCGCTGAATTGTCGCGGGTGGCCATCAGCATCAGCGGCAAGCTGCGATCGTAGGCGGCAACGGCCTGAATCACCGCCCGCAACTGCGCCGGGTTGGCCATCATGTCGTTGTACATCGCGCCGTGGGGCTTGACGTAACTGACTCGCCCGCCCTGCGCCTTGCAGATGCCGTCGAGCGCGCCGATCTGGTAATGCAGGATGTCTTGCAGTTCCTGGGCGGAATAGGCCATGGAGCGCCGGCCGAAACCGACCAGATCCTGATAAGCCGGGTGCGCGCCGATCTGCACGCCATGACTCAGGGCCAGGCTGACGGTCTTGCGCATGATGCTCGGGTCACCGGCATGGAAGCCGCAAGCCACATTGGCGCAGTCGATGAAGGGCATGACCTCGGCGTCCAGACCCATGGTCCAGCTGCCGAAACTCTCGCCGATGTCGCAATTCAATAGCAGGCGGCTCACGGTGAACACTCCTGTAGCTTCTTGTCTTTTTGTCTGTAGGACGCTTGCCCGGCAGGTTATCAGTTACTGCGCATCCAGTTGCTTGCCACGGGTCTCCGGCAGGCTCAATGCGGCGAGAATCACCACGCCGTAGGACACCGCAGCGAACGCACCGATACCCACGCTCAACGGGACTTTCTGACTCAGCAAACCAATCAACAGCGGAAACAATGCCGCCAGCGCCCGACCGATGTTGTAGCAGAAGCCCTGCCCCGAGCCGCGAATTCGCGTTGGAAACAGCTCGGTGAGAAACGCGCCCATGCCGCTGAAAATTCCCGAAGCGAAGAAGCCCAGCGGAAAGCCCAGCCACAGCATCACCCCGTTGCTGACCGGCATCTGCGTGTACAGCAGAACGATGGTGAACGAGCCGACCGCGAACAGGATGAAATTCTTTTTACGTCCCAGCAGATCGGTCAGATAAGCGCTGATCACATAGCCGACGTAGGAGCCGACAATTACCATCGCCAGATACCCGCCGGTGCCGAGCACACTCAAGCCTCGTTCGTTCTTCAGGAAGGTCGGCAGCCACGAGGTGATCGCGTAGTAACCGCCGAGCGCACCGGTGGTCAGCAAGGAAGCACGGAACGTGGTGAACAGCATGCCGGGGGCAAAGATCTCGTAGAACTTCGCCGGATTCTGCGGAGTTTGCGCCGCCTTGGCTTCGCGATAGATCTCCGGGTCTTTCACCAGACGCCGCACGAAGATCACGAAAATCGCCGGGACGATGCCGAGGATGAACAGCGC
Organism: Pseudomonas sp. JAI115; assembly: GCF_014200835.1. Taxonomy (NCBI): domain Bacteria; kingdom Pseudomonadati; phylum Pseudomonadota; class Gammaproteobacteria; order Pseudomonadales; family Pseudomonadaceae; genus Pseudomonas; species Pseudomonas sp. JAI115. The sequence goes on along the minus strand of NZ_JACHCY010000002.1, from coordinate 249,680 downwards.
TCGCCAGGCATCTTCCGGCGGCAACACTGAGAACAGCAGCGCATAGAGAATCGCCGTCAATCCCCAGCCCAAGGCCCAACCGCTCTGCACCATGCCCACCGCTTTGCCGCGATCCTTGGCGCGGATCACCTCACCGATCAGCACCGCGCCAGCCGTCCATTCGCCGCCAAAACCGAAGCCCATCAGGGTGCGAGCGATCAGCAGCTGTTCATAGTTCTGCGCAAAACCGCAGAGGAACGTGAAGAAGGCGAACCACAGCACCGTCAGTTGCAGGGTGCGCACGCGGCCGATGCGGTCGGAGAGAATCCCCGCCACCCAGCCACCAATGGCCGAAGCGATCAGGGTGCTGGTGTGAATCAGCCCGGCCTGTCCGGTGGTGATGCCCCACATGGCGATCAGGGTCGGTACCACGAAGCTGAGCATCTGCGTGTCCATGCCATCCAGGCCATAGCCGATCTTGCAGCTCCAGAAGGTGCGACGCTCTTGCTGATTGATGTTGCGATACCAGTCGAACGGTCCGGGGCGGGCCGTGCTCTTGGGGAGGTCGAGGGTGTCGGGCGCACGCATGGCAAGTCTCCGCAGGCTTTTATTGGTCTTGTTCGAAGTTCCGACGACGCCTATCGTGGGAACCGGATGCGCCGATTTTTCGTCGCCCGGCCCTGCTGCGTCCAACGAATAAAAACCCGCCTTAGGCATAAGAAAAATTTGTCACCCGAGCCGTTGCCATGAACCTGAAGTTTCTCGAGACCTTTGTCTGGGTCGCCCGGCTGAAGAGTTTTCGCCTGACCGCCGACAAGCTGTTCACCACCCAGGCGTCGATTTCCAGCCGCATCGCGGTGCTCGAAGGCGAGCTGGGGGTAAAGCTGTTTCTGCGCGATTCACGCGGTGTCAGCCTGACACCCGAAGGCCTGAAAGTGCTGGACTATGCCGAGCAGATGCTCGATACGATGTCGGCGCTCAAGCAATCAATCGAGACCCGTTGGAGCAAGGTCGGACGGGTGCGCATCGGCGTGATGGACACGGTGATCCACACCTGGCTCAGCCCCTTGGTGGCGCAGATGACCGATCTGTATCCACGGGTAGAAATCGAGTTGGTGGCGGATACCTCGCTGAATCTCTGCGATCAGCTGCAAAAAGGTTTTCTCGACATCGTTCTGCAAACCGATCTGGTGCGCCACGAAAGCGTGCGTAGCCTGGAGTTGGCCAGTCATCCGCTGGGCTGGATCGTTGCGAGCAATTCGATCTACAACCGTGACTACGCCGACCTCGGCGAACTGGCGCAGGAACGGATCATCACCTACTCGAAAAACTCCCGACCGCATCAGGATCTGCTGGCATTGATGCAGGCCAACGGTGTGTTGGCGCCGCGCCTGAACTGCGTGAATTCGGTGTCGGCGATTACCCGGCTGTTGCGTGATGGTTTTGGGATTGGCGTGCTGCCGCCGGTGCTGGTGGCCGAGGAACTGGCGCGGGGTGAACTGACCTTGCTCGACATCGACCAGCGACCGCCGAATCTGCAGGTGGTGGTGTCGTGGCGAGTTGGTGTGGAGTGGGTCGAGGAGATGGTGACGTTGTGTCAGCAGGTGCTGGCGGGGTATGCGCGCAAGGTTGGTGAAAAGTACATCACCCTCACTCAGTAATCACACCTGTGGTGAGGGGATTTATCCCCGATGGGCTGCGCAGCAGTCCTGAAACCTGAGCAATCAGGTTGATCTGACACACCATTGAGGGCCGCTTCGCGCCCCATCGGGGATAAATCCCCTCGCCACGGGGTTTGGCCAGCCTTACAAGCCGCGCACGTCGCGGTCTTCAATCGGCCGGCTCTGGCGCAAGCGCCGGCCGCCGAGCACCACCCAGTCAATCAGACGAATCAGGCACTCGATGCCGAACGACAGCAGCAACGCGCCGCTCATGCCCCAGATCATCGCCTCCGGGGTCAGCAGGATCTGGTAGCTGTAGCCATTCCAGGTTTCCTTGCGAATGTCCGGGTCGGCGGCCAGCACCACTTGCAGAAAGCGGATGTACCACGGCCCCTGCATCGCCTGGAACTGTTTATCCAGCGCAATCTGGCGGTTGAGCAAGGTGCTCAGGCTGTCGGCATCGCTGCGAAATACCGGGTCGTCACTGGCGCGGTAATGCGCGACCAGCGCCTGCAAGTCGCCCTTGAAGAACTGCTCGGCGGTGCCCTGAAAACCGCGCAGACCGGTCTGCGCTTCGATCAGATGGGCTTCGACGCGTTTGGCGTAATCGTTGATGAAACCCGGCACCTGGACACCGATCAACAGGCCCGCCGCAAACAACACCAGCCGTAGATAACTGAGCAACATCGGGGAGAGATCCTTTATTCGGTCGTGCCCTGGCTGACGCATTCGCCGCGTCGCCACAGGCTCCATTGGCCCGGTTGGTAACGGGTCCAGGTTTCGTTTTCGGTCAAAGGCTCGGTGGCGATCACCGTGACCACGTCGTTGGGCGTGGTTTCCGCCTGGAAATCGACGATCACATCGACATCCTTTAGCCGCGCCGGGCCGAACGGTGCGCGCCGGGTGATCTGTGCCAGTTTGGTCGAGCAATAGCAGAACAGCCAGTCGCCGTCGCTGAGCAGGCAGTTGAACACGCCTTTGCTGCGGTATTCGGCACATGCAGCGACCAGATCCGGCAGCAGCACTTCTATATCGACCGGTTCCGGAAATGCTGCACGCACGCGGTTGAGCAAATCGCAGAACGCCGCTTCGCTGTCGGTATCGCCCACCGGGCGGTAGAAACTCTTGATCGGGGTGAAATCGGCGAGCTGGCCGTTGTGCGCGAAACACCAGTTGCGCCCCCACAGTTCGCGGACGAACGGGTGGGTGTTGGACAGGCAGACCTTGCCGACGTTGGCCTGACGAATGTGGCCGATGACCACTTCGCTCTTGATCGGATAGCGCTGCACCAGGTTGGCGACTTCCGATTCGCTGCTCGCGGCCGGATCCTGAAACAGGCGCAAGCCACGACCTTCATAGAAGGCGATGCCCCAGCCGTCGCGGTGCGGGCCGGTGCGCCCGCCGCGCTGCATCAGGCCGGTGAAGCTGAACACGATATCGGTCGGCACGTTGGCACTCATGCCCAGTAGTTCACACATGTGCTGACTCTCGTGATTACAGGCGCGGCTCGACGCGCATGCGCTGCGGATTGTTCGGCAATGGCGGGCGACCGTAACGGTCATCACCGGCAGCGCCGAACGGCTGATCGTCGTCGCGATCATCGGCACGCGCCGCCGCTTTGGCCGCCTCGGCCTGCTCGCGGCGGGCGCGCGAGGCGCGTTCGATCGGGAAGCGGATCAGCACGAAAATCAGGTAGATGCCGAACGCAATCATGCCGTACATGAACAGATCGGAAATCGCCCGCCAGGCGTTGTTGCCGACCTTGAAGGCCAAGTCCAGCGCGGTGATGGCGATCGACGGTGCAACCTTGGCTTTCACCGGGTCAATGATGGTCGGGCTGAACAGCAACACTGCCATCAGCACCCGCAGCGGCTCGCGCAGCCAGCGCCACATCCAGCGGGTCAGGCGCATCCATACCAACAGGCAGCCCACAGCGGCAAAGGCGTAGAGGCCCCAGGCGATCAGATAGTCGTTCTCGGTCATGGTGTCCATGGCAAGGCAGGCAAAGAGGCGCTTATAGTAACGACTTTTCGCCCGTCAGGCTTGTCCCAATGCCAGACGGCCCGCAGCATACCCTGTGGGAGCGAGCCTGCTCGCGAAAGCGCCGGGTCAGTGAAACAAATGTCATCTGACAGAACGCTTTCGCGAGCAGGCTCGCCCCCACAGGGGCTGAGGCGGTTTCAACAACCGCGAACACCATTATTCCGAATACTGTCCGAGAGCCTTCCATGCCCGAATCCGCCCACGTCATCCGCGCCCCGATCGCCCGCAAGGCAGCCGGTGCCGACCCGTATGCCTGGCTGCAGGAACGCGACACCGACGCGGTGCTCGACTACCTCAAGGCCGAAAATGCCTATCAGGAAGCACAGACCGCCGATCAGGCCGGCCTGCGCGAGAGCCTGTTCGAGGAGATCAAGGGCCGGATCCTCGAAACCGATCTGTCCTTGCCCTCGCCCTGGGGCCCGTATCTGTATTACACGCGCACCACGGCGGGTGACGAATACGCCCGCCATTACCGTTGCCCGCGTCCGGCCGACGACAGCCTGACCCTCGACGAAAGCCGCGAGCAACTGCTGCTCGACCCGAACGTTTTGGCCAACGGCGGCTTCTTCTCGCTCGGCGCGTTCAGCATCAGCCCGGATCACCAGCGTCTGGCCTACAGCGTCGACGCCTCGGGCGACGAGATCTACACACTGTTCGTCAAGGAGCTGGCCAATGACAAGGTCAGTGAACTGGAATTTCAGGACTGCGACGGCAGCATGACCTGGGCCAACGACAGCCTGACGCTGTTCTTCGGTGTGCTCGACGACACCCATCGCCCGCACAAGCTGTTTCGCTATCGCCTCGACGGCACCGCCGCTGAAGAGGTGTTCCACGAGCCGGACGGGCGTTTCTTCCTGCATTGCTACCGCTCCAGTTCCGAGCAGCAATTGCTGCTGACCCTGGGCAGCAAAACCACCAGCGAAGTCTGGGCGCTGGACGCGCATCAGCCGCACCTGCCCTTCACTTGCCTGGCGCCACGGGTCGAGGATCACGAATACGATGTCGATCACGGCGCACTGGATGGCGTATGGACCTGGTTCATCCGCACCAACCGTGACGGCATCAATTTCGCCCTGTATCAGGCGCCGGATACCGGTGTGGTACCGAAAGAAGCCGACTGGCAGAACCTGATCCCGCACAGCGACACGGTGATGCTCGACGGCGTGACGCTGAACACCGCGGCCATGACCCTGAGCCTGCGCGAAGGCGGTTTGCCGATCATCGAAGTTCACCCACAGGGCCAGACGCCGTATCGCGTGCAATTGCCGGACGCGGCCTACAGCCTCTATGTGCAGAACAGCCTGGAGTTCGAAAGCGACCGCATCCGTTTGCGTTACGAGGCGCTGAATCGTCCGGCGCAGGTGCGCCAATTGCTGCTGGCCAGCGGCGAGCAAACCGTCCTGAAAGAAACCCCGGTGCTCGGCCCGTTCGACGCCGACGCCTACGTCAGCCAACGCCTGTGGGCCACCGCGCCGGACGGCACGCAGGTGCCGATCAGTCTGGTGATGAAACGCGAAATGGTCGGCAAACCAGTGCCGCTGTACCTGTACGGTTATGGCGCCTACGGTTCCAGCCTCGACCCGTGGTTCTCCCACGCACGCCTGAGCCTGCTGGATCGCGGCATGGCCTTCGCCATCGCCCACGTGCGTGGCGGTGGTGAGCTGGGCGAGGCGTGGTATCGCGCCGGCAAACAGGAACACAAGCACAACACCTTCAGCGACTTCATTGCCTGCGCCGAATTCCTGATCCTCAACGGCATCACCACCGCCGAGAAACTGGCGATCAGCGGCGGCAGCGCTGGCGGCTTGTTGATTGGCGCGGTGCTCAATCAGCGCCCGGACCTGTTCGGCGTGGCGATTGCCGAAGTGCCGTTCGTCGACGTGCTCAATACCATGCTCGACCCGGACTTGCCGTTGACCGTCACCGAGTACGACGAGTGGGGCAACCCTGAAGAGCCGGAGGTCTACGAGCGGATCAAGGCGTACGCGCCGTACGAAAATGTCACCGCGCAGGATTACCCGGCAACCCTGGTCATCGCCGGCTACAACGACAGCCGCGTGCAGTACTGGGAAGCGGCCAAGTGGGTGGCGAAACTGCGCGCGACCAAGACCGACGACAACCTGCTGCTGCTCAAGACCGAACTCGGCGCCGGGCACGGCGGCATGAGCGGGCGTTATCAGGGATTACGTGACGTAGCGCTCGAATATGCATTTGTGTTCAAGGTTTTGGGCCTGGCCTGAGGAACTCCGTCGGTCACTTGGGTCTTAACTCCAGACCCCGGTGGTCGATACACCACAGATCCCATTGTGGGAGCGGGCTTGCTCGCGAATGCGGTGGGTCAGTCGACACTGATATTGACTGAACCACCGCATTCGCGAGCAAGCCCGCTCCCACAGGGGTCCGTGTAGTGCCTGAAAACCGTGAAAACAATAAAGACCGCAACGACATGTCAGAACCGACCTTACTGAACAACGAAATTCGCGACTGGCTGATGGACTGTGGCCTGTTCGATCAATTGCAACTGGCGGACTTCGCCGCGGCCTCGGGCTACTTCAGCATCAGCACCGTGGCGGAGGGCGAAGCGATTTTCCGTGAGGGTGATGCCGGCAGTTTCATGTGCATCCTCCACACCGGCCAGGTCGCCGTGCAAAAGACTGGCCCCGACGGCCAGGTCATCACCATGGCCACCCTGCGCAGCGGTCGGGCGTTCGGCGAAATGGCGGTGCTGGATGGTGAGCGCCGTTCGGCGACCTGCGTCGCGGCGAGCAACTGTCAGTTGCTCAACCTGGGCAAGGACTCGCTGGAAAAAATGCTCAACGACGCGCCGAAGATCGCCGCCAAGATCATCCGCGCCCTCGCCGTGTCCCTCTCCAAACGTCTGCGCATGGCCGACGGCCAACTGGCGGCGCAACAGGTTTAACCGCCGGGAGATTTGGTCTTGGTGCTGCCCGGTTCGATGCCCGGCACCGGTTGATCCTTGCTTGGCGGGCTGGGCATTTCGATCGGCACCAGCGGCGGGCTACCACTGCCGGCACCGGCCTTCGGTGCGCTGATCGGGGTGATTTGCGGATACGGGGTCGGCGTGGCGGTTCCCGGCGAGCCGGGTTGCGGCGTCGGGCTGACCGGAATGGTCTGCTGCGCCTGCACTGCAGTAATCGAGAGCGCGGCCAGGGCAATGACCGTTAGAATGGTGCGCTTCATCAAGGGCTCCGTTTGGCCTTTAGTCTGCGCTCAGGCTACTCCCAACGGGCCTGCTTGCCTTCCCCCTTGTAGAGATTTCCATGAAACGTTTCGTTCTGCTCGACACCACGCCGATCCCTGACAACGGCGGCGCCCTGTGCCTGTTCGAGTATGGCGAGGATTTCGTCATCAAGATCCAGGGTGGCGACGGCGGGCAATTGATGAACACGCGCATGCACGGTTCGGAAGATGCGCTGGCCGAAATCCCTTGCCGCAAGGTCGCCGGCCGGCCGAATTCGCGAGTATTGATTGGCGGTCTGGGCATGGGTTTCACTCTCGCCTCGGCGCTCAAGCATCTGGGCAAGGGTGCCGAGGTGGTGGTCGCCGAACTGGTGCCCGGCGTGGTCGAGTGGAATCGCGGGCCGCTCGGTGAAAAGTCCGGACGACCATTGCTCGACCCGCGCACAGTGATCCGTCAGGACGACGTGGCCAAGGTCCTGCAAAGCGAGCCGAACGGCTTCGACGCGATCATGCTCGACGTCGACAACGGCCCCGAAGGCCTGACCCAGAAGGCCAACAGCTGGCTGTACTCCGCCGCTGGCCTCAACGCCTGCGCCAAGGCCCTGCGGCCCAAGGGCGTGCTGGCGGTGTGGTCGGCCAGCGCTGACCGGCAGTTTTCCGACAAATTGAAGAAGGCCGGATTCAAGGCCGAAGAAGTCCAGGTCTTCGCCCACGGCAACAAGGGCACCCGCCACACGATCTGGATTGCCGAGAAGCTCAAGGGCTGAGCTAAACTCTGCACATAACCGTCATCAGTCTTTTTTACAAAGGTGAACCCATGAGTTCGTCCACCCCGACCAACACGTCGAAGCTCGATCGCATCCTTGCCGACAACCAGCGCGACAAGGAAATGGGCTACCGCGACAAGGCCCTGAAGATGTACCCGCACGTCTGCGGCCGCTGCGCCCGTGAGTTTTCCGGCAAGCGCCTGAGCGAACTGACCGTGCACCACCGCGACCACAACCACGACAACAACCCGCAGGACGGCTCGAACTGGGAGCTGTTGTGCCTGTACTGCCACGACAACGAACACTCGCGCTACACCGACCAGCAATATTTCGGCGACGGCTCGCTGAGCACGCCAAAAATCGCCAAGGCCACGCATAACCCGTTTGCCGCCCTCGCCGGGTTGATGAAAAAAGAAGACTGAAGATCTTCAGCGCCGGAACCGGCCCTTTCGCGAGCAGGCTCGCTCCCACATTTGATCGGTGGTGTACACAAAATCAATGTGGGAGCGAGCCTGCTCGCGAAGGCGGCCGGCCAGACACAACAGATCTCGAATCTGCCCGCCCTCCCCCAATCCCCGTATAATCGCCCTCTTTTTCCCGAAGGCACCCCGCTCGTGGCAGACAAACGTTACAGCTGCATTGGTTTGTACAACCCCAAATCACCGGAGAACGTCGGTTCGGTGATGCGCGCCGCAGGCTGTTACGGCGTGGCGTCGGTGTTCTACACCGGCAAGCGTTATGAACGCGCCGCCGATTTCGTCACCGATACCAAGCGCGTGCATTACGACATTCCGCTGATCGGCATCGACGACCTGAAAAAGATCCTCCCGCTCAACTGCGTCCCGGTCGCCGTGGAACTGGTCGAGGGCGCCCGCCCGCTGCCGGAATACACCCATCCAGATCGTGCGCTGTACATCTTCGGCCCGGAAGACGGCTCGCTGGATAAAGAGATCCGCGACTGGTGTGAAGACGTCGTGTACATCCCGACCACCGGTTGCATGAACCTGGCGGCAACGGTCAACGTCGTACTCTACGACCGCATGGCCAAGGGCCTGAATACCCGCTCCGGGCCGAAATTCCGCTGAAACGTCGCACATCCGATGGAACGAGCCGGCCGCTGCGGCAGTCAGCTTATCTATCTATTGCACATTGCCTGGGAGACAGATCATGACCGAACTCAAACGCGTCCAACGTATCGATTCCACCCCGTTCCAGAGCCCGACCGAACAGAACGTCCAGGGTTGGGAGCGCATCGGCTCGCTGGCCGGTGGCGTGATCATGGTCGGCAAGGGCCTGCGCCGTGGCGGCGTGTTCGGTCTGATTCAGGTGGCGATTGGCGGCGTGGCGATGGCCCGTGGCATCACCGGGCACAGCTCGATGAAAAGCCTGCTGGAGAAAAGCCGTGAGGACATGAACAACGTCCGGGCGAAGATCGAACGGGCCGGGGAAGAACTGAGCCAGCTCAAGGCCAACGCCGAGGCGGCGACCAGCACCGCGACGGTGACCGGCAATGACTCGGTGAGGTCGCCGAAGGCTGGGGTTTGAGCCTGAATTTTCGGTGAGGCTTCTGGCCTCTTCGCGAGCAAGCCCGCTCCCACATTGAAAGCTGGAATGCGATCAAAAGTGGGAGCGGGCTTGCTCGCGAAGGCGGTATTACTGAAGTAATGCGCTATCGAGGACTTTGGAAGACTCGCCCAGAACACTCTCGGCCAGTTGCACAAACTCCTTGGTACTCACCGTCCCCAGATGCATCGCCCCGCGCAACACATCATCCAGCGAACGTTTGTTGCGCGTCTTCAAGCGAATCTCGCGATCGAGTTCCTGCAAGACAATCACCGCTTTTGCAAGATGCGCCGGGCTGATCTGTTCGCCGCGCAGGGTCGTGACTTTCTGACTGTCCTTGGTCAATTTCGCCTGCAACGCCTGATAGCGCTCATCGCTCATGCCCCCGGCACGCCGCAGCAGTTCGATCGCGTAGTACTCGGCAAAGCCTTCGCTGATCCAGTCGCTGCGCTGCTCGTCATTGATGCGCCCGAACACCTGCGCCAGCTCACACACCAGCGCACTGCTGCCACTCTCGCTGACCAGCGGCAGACGCGTGTTCAAGTAGATCGATTCATGTGCGCCCAGACTGCCGCGCCACATCGGGTCGTTGGCGCCGACGATCAGCAGTTTTTTCGGATGTCGGGGATAGACCGCTTGCACCTGCGGCCAGACGAACGTCAGCAAGGTCAGCACATCCATGCGACGCATGCCCTGCCCTTGTGGCGAGGCCACGGTGACTTCGGTTTCGCCCAGGCGGGTGCGGCGGCTGCCGAGGTGACCGGCGAGCATCCAGCCGGTCGGGCGGTCGAACAGGCGTGACGGGTTATCGATGCGGAATTTGTTCTTGCCGATGCGCGGCCAGGCGGTTTCAACGCTTTGCCAGCCATTGGGCAGTTCGAATTGCAGACGCGACACCAACTCGATGCCATCCTGCTGATCGAGCCTGGCCGGCGGCACCAGATCATCACCTCGCAGCAGCGCCCAGCTCGGGGTCATGCGCGTGTCGAAGCTGCCGCTCTTGCGGCCGTGGCTGATACTGACGCGATAAGTCAGGCTGGGCTTGTCGCCGATCGGGCGCCAGAGGCCCCGGGTCTGTTTGCCCGGGGTCAGTTGCCACTGGCCGTCGGCCTTGAAGTCGCTGTAATGGCTGCCGTCACCGAGGTCAAAGTCGAGACTGCGCACCGCTTCGCCTTTGGCCAGGGTCAGGCGTACTTCGGCCTGATCGCTTTGCGGCAACAGGCGTACGTGGTAATCGAGGTCGACTTTTTTCGCCGCCCACACTGGTGCGCTTAGCGCCAGCAGGCCGATCAGCGATGCCCGCAGCAATCCCCCAGCCATACACACTCCTTGTTGAATCCTGGAAACCCTGGGTGCTTAACCAGCCCGGAAAATCAGGTGATCTTCCCAGTCGTCCTCCGGCACACTGCCTTCGGCGAGCATGCGCCCGGACTGGGAAATCCGTTCGTGGTGCACCGCGTCACGATCGCCGCACACCAGGTGGTGCCACAACGGCAGATCCTTGCCTTCGCTGACCAGACGATAACCGCAGGTCGGCGGCAGCCATTTGAATTCTTCAGCCTGGCCCGGAGTGAGCTGGATACAGTCCGGGACAAACTTGATGCGATTCGGGTAGTCGCTGCACTGGCAGGTCTTCAGGTCCAGCAGTTTGCAGGCGATGCGCGTGTAATAAACGCTGTTGTCTTCTTCATCTTCGAGTTTCTGCAGGCAGCACAGACCGCAGCCGTCGCACAGCGATTCCCATTCCTCGTGATCCAGTTGCTCGAGGGTTTTGCGTTTCCAGAACGGTTCGACTTTGGCAGCCATGGCTCAAGCATCAACATCAGGTGGTGAAAAGGCCGCCAGTCTAGTGCCCAAGGCCTTGCGGGCCAAGCGCTGGCGACTGTCGGTAAATCGCGCTTGTCAGCCGAATCGCCGCCCAGTAGGGTTTTGCCACGAATCCATGACTCAAACACAGCAAGGAATCTTTCGATGAGTGCCAACCCTCGCGTCGCCGATTACGCCATTCACCCGCAGTTCACCGACCGCTGGTCGCCCCGCGCCTTCACCGGCGAAGCGATCCCGGAAGAAACCCTGCTGAGCTTTTTCGAAGCCGCACGCTGGGCGCCGTCGGCCTACAACTCGCAGCCATGGCGCTTTCTGTATGCGCGCCGTGACACGCCGAACTGGGAACGCTTCCTGGGTCTGCTGAATGAATTCAACCGCAGCTGGGCGCAACACGCTTCGGCGCTGGTGATCGTGATTTCGAAAACCACCTTCACCGCACCCGGTGCCAGCGAAGAGTCCCCGGCGCTGTGGCACACCTTCGACACCGGCTCGGCCTGGGGCCACCTGGCGCTGCAAGCGAGCATCAGCGGCTGGCACACCCACGGCATGGCCGGTTTCGATCAGGAGCTGACCCGCAAGGAGCTGAACATTCCGCAAGGTTATGCGCTGCATGCGGCGGTCGCTATCGGCAAGCTGGGTGACAAGGCGACCTTGGCCGAATACCTGCAGGCTCGTGAAGTGCCGAGCCCGCGTCGCCCGCTGAGCGAGCTGGTGGCGGAAGGCGACTTCACCCTCTAAGCCAGCACAAAAATAAATGTGGGAGCGAGCCTGCTCGCGAAAGCGGTGTGTCAGACAACGATGATGTTGGCTGAAACTCCCCCTTCGCGAGCAGGCTCGCTCCCACAGTTTATTCGGCGAACATTCAGTAACCGCGGTTGAAATCCACTTCCCCGCGCAACGCTTCTCCTGCCTGATACGCCTTAAGGTTCTCGACAAACAACTGCACCATCAATGCCGGCGACGTGGGTGCCGAGCTGTGCCCGGTCAGCAGCAGGCCCCAGGCGGTCCAGAACGGATGGCGTTGCGGCAATGGCTCCTGACGGCAGACGTCGATCACCGCACCGGCCAGATGCCCTTCCTTCAGGGCTTCCACCAGATCCGCATCAACCACCGCCACGCCGCGCCCAACGTTGATGAACAACCCGGTCGGCTTGAATTGCTTGAACAGCGCCGCGTCGTAAATGTCGTGGGTGTGCTCGGTATTCGGCAGCAGATTGACCACGTAATCGACCGCGCCGACCAGTCGCGGCAGATCCGCCATCGAGCCGACTTCGACGAACGGCGCCTGCTCGCGCGCGCTGCTGGCGATGCCGTACAGCTCGACGCCAAACGGCAGCAGAAACTGCGCCACGCTCTGGCCGATATCGCCGGTGCCGACGATCAGCACCTTGCGCCCGACCAGACTCTGGCCGGTGCGGTTGTCCCACTTGCGCTCGACCTGGCTGACCAGGCGCGCCAGCACTTCACGCTCGTGGCCAAGCATGTAGGTCAGCACGTATTCGGCCATCACCTGACCGAAGATTCCCACCGCGCGGGTCAGGCGGTAATCGCGGCGCAAGCCGTCAGCGAGCAACGGCGTGATGCCGGCCCAAGTCGATTGCAGCCATTGCGGCTCATGGCCCTGACGCAGCAGGGTCGCCAGCAGATCCGGCTGCCCCAGCCACACCGGGCAATCGGCCGCCTGCCGGGCCAGTTCGGCGGAGTCGCCACTGGTCAGTACTTCAAGCTCGGGGGCCGCCTGACGCAGCAGCCGGGCGTACACCGCGTGGTCGTGTTCAGCAATCAGAACGCGCATCTTCAAACCTTTCGCAAACCGTGCAGGCAACCGCCGAAGGAGTCGCGCTCCTTCGTGGCGGTCGTCGCCGTAAAATCAGTTCCAGGGTGGCAAGAGGCCCAGAACAGGGCCTCGCAGATCAGACCGGGTCGTTGCGTCGCAGCAATTCTTCGGGCAGGTGTTCGATGTACTCGTCCTCGGCCGGTGGCATCTGCAGGTGATAGCCCTGCTTGTCGAGGTTTTCCAGGACCACGACGATGTCCTCGCTGGCCAGCTTGCGCTCAGGCGACAGCACCAGATCGAAGGCATGTTTCGGCTTGCCGAACGCCAGCATCAGGGGTTCCGGCACACGCTCCAGAGCATCGCTCTTGAGCACATAAAGGTACATTCCGCTTCGCTTGGAGCTTTGGTAAATGGAGCAAATACGTTTCAAGGCTGTTCTCCGGCGGTGGCCAGGCTGTCGAGCAGCTTCTGGCCCATGAGTTCGCGGCGCCAGCCACGCAGCGACTCAGGCAATTGATAAGGACCCTCGGGGAAGCCGCTTTTGACCAGCGCTTCGAGGGTTTTCTTGCGCAGCATCAGTTCCGGGGCGATGCCCAGGCGTTCGGCTTCGACCTGGCCGAGGGCGCGCAGTTGCTTGATCAGCGCAGCCGCTTCGACCGGCAATGGCTCCGGCACCGCCGGCGGCCATTGATCAGGCCCCACACTGCCAGAGCGCTTGATCAGATCAAGCAGAAATTGGCCGTCCTGACGCACGGTACGCGGGTGCATGTCTTCGATCTTGCCCAGCGCGGCGAGGTTGTCCGGCTGCGTGCGGGCCAGCGGCCACAGCGAGTGCTCACGGACGATGCGGTTGCGCGGCAGATCACGGGCACGCGCTTCTTTTTCACGCCAGGCGCACAGCTCACGCAGCACCGCCAGTTGCGCGCGGGACAGTTTCCACGCCAGTTTGGCTTCGCGATAGACCTCGTACGGGTCGGTCTCGCGGCGCAGGTTGGCGACCAGTTCGGCGCCGTCCTCCAGCACCCAGGCGAATTTGTCGTCGGACAGCTTCGGCCGCAGCTGTACGAAAACTTCCGCCAGATGCACTGCGTCTTCAGCGGCATAGCTGATTTGTGTGTCGGAAAGTGGACGCTGCAACCAGTCGGAACGGGTTTCGCCCTTCGGCAACTCAATGCCCAGCACTTCCTGCACCAGCCGCGAATAGCCCATCGAGAACCCGAGGTTCAGGTAGGCCGCCGCCAGTTGCGTGTCGAACAACGGCGCCGGCAGGCTGCCGGTCAGACGCAGCAGCACTTCGAGGTCTTCGCTGCAGGCGTGCAGGACTTTGAGCACCGCCGGGTTTTCCAGCAACGCCGCCAGCGGTTGCCAGGCGTCGATGGTCAGCGGATCGATCAGGTAGGCGCGTTTGCCGTCGCCGACCTGCAGCAAACCGGCAATCGGGTAGAAGGTGTCGACCCGCATGAATTCGGTGTCGAGGGCAACGAACGGCAGTTGCTGCCACTCGGCGCAAAACTGCGCGAGGCTTTCGTTGTCGCGAATCCAGTGAATATCGATGGCCACACGGCTCTCCCTTGAAGAATGGCGCGCAGTATATATCGCCGCCGGCGTTTTACGCGCCTGCGCTGGGCCAGAGCTGTAACGAAATGTCCTGCCAGAAAGAAAGAATAGTCTTACAGCGTGATCAGCAAGAGGAATCCGAACCTCCCCATGTAGGAGAGCAATATTTAATTTTTAAATAATGCTCGGGAAATCTGATTTGCCGATAAGTGCTGCGCGCCGCCTAATCGACAGCCTCCGCAATCCAGAGTCTGCCGATGGAAAACGTCCGCGCCACCACCCGCCCCGCTGTCTGGCTGATGTTCGGGATCATCCTCGTCGCGCTCAACCTGCGTCCCTCCATGGCCGCCGTCGGGCCATTGTTGTCGGCGATTCGTGGCGATATCCCGCTGAGTTTCAGCGTGGCTTCGCTGCTGACCATGCTGCCGGTGATGGCAATGGGGCTGGCGATGTTTTTCGGTATCGGCATCAGCCGGCGCCTGGGCGAGCAACCCACGGTGATCCTGTCGTTGTTGATCATCGGCCTGGCGACGCTGTCGCGGCTGGTGCTCGATTCGGCACCGCAGTTGATTGGCAGCGCGGTGCTGGCCGGGATGGGTATCGCCCTGATTCAGGCGCTGATGCCGGTGCTGATCAAGTCACGCTTCCCCGACCATGTGGCGCTGTGCATGGGCCTGTATGTCACATCGATCATGGGCGGCGCCGCGCTGGCCGCCTCATTTTCGCCGCTGGTGCTGGGGCAGACCGGCAGCTGGCGCATCGGCTTGGCGATCTGGGCGGCACTGTCCTTGCTCGCGTTGCTGGTCTGGTGGACACAGTCGATCCCGTCATCCCTCCAGATCACGCCTGTAGGAAAAGAGTCCTTCACGCGTAATTCCCGCGCCTGGCTGCTCGCCATCTTCTTCGGCCTCGGCACGGCGTCCTACACCTGCGTGCTCGCCTGGCTGGCGCCGTACTACGTGGAACAGGGCTGGAGCGAACAGCAGGCCGGGCTGCTGCTGGGTTTTCTGACCGCCATGGAGGTGATTTCCGGGCTGCTGACGCCGGCCATCGCCAACCGTAGCCGTGATCGCCGTACCGTCCTCGCAGCATTGCTGCTGCTGATCATCGGCGGCTTCTGCGGATTGATCCTCAGCCCGCAACACCTCAGCCTGCTGTGGCCGTGCCTGTTGGGGCTGGGGATTGGCGGCCTGTTCCCGATGAGCCTGATCGTCTCGCTCGATCACCTCGACAACCCGCAGCGCGCCGGCAGCCTGACCGCGTTCGTGCAAGGCATCGGCTACCTGATCGCCGGGCTTTCGCCGCTGCTGGCCGGAATCATCCGCGACCGTCTCGGCAGCTTCGAATGGGCCTGGTGGTCGCTGACCGCAGTGATGGTGGTGATGCTGCTGATAGTGCTGCGCTTTGACCCTCGGCTGTACGCCCGACACATCCGTTGAAGCCGAATGCCGCCGCCGGGCTAGAGGCCTGTTGCCATCTTTTTGCGGTTTATTGACCGACGTCGTGTTGCTAAAAGTTTCTGTCCCACTGGCGACATTGAAACGTCCTACAGGGCTTTGTCCTGGCACCATCGTTCCGCTACGATCATGCGCACACGTTTGCGCGGATTCAGCGCAAGGAGCACAGCGGGACGGAACGGATGCTGAACAGTAACTTGCTTCGAAAGCTCGACATGCAGGATCTCATGGTGTTTATCGCCGTGTATGAGCAAAGCAGCGTCACGGATGTCTCGGAGACGCTGTGCGTCAGCCAGTCCACTGTCAGCTATTGCCTGAAAAAATTGCGCACCAGTTTCGAAGACGAGTTATTCATCAACACCCGCACGGGCATGCGTCCCACCTACAAGGCCGGCACCATGTACGGCCATGTGCAGAAAATCCTCGAAAGCATCAACCTGTGCCACGCCGGCGCCCCGGCCTTCGACCCGACTCGGCAAGCGGTGACCTTCAATATCTGCGCCCCGGAATACTTCGAGCAATTGGTGCTGCCACGGCTGTTGAAGCGTTTCGACTTCGACGATTTGCCGGTGGTGGTCAACATGCACAAGTTCGAGACCGATGTGCCCGCCGACGAACTGCGCGACGGCAGCCTCGACCTGGTGATCTGTTTCGGCCCCAACTTCCACCGCAGCCACACCGACCTGAAATCGCGAATGCTGCTGGAGGACGACCTGGTCTGTGTCTTTGACAAACGCGCCACGCCGCTGGAACCGCGCCTGAGCCTGCAGGCCTTCACCGAGCGGCGCCATGTGTTCCCGACACCGTGGACTTCCACCACCAACATGGTCGATGGCTGGCTGGCGCGTCAGGCGCAGAAACGGCAGATCGTCGCGCGCTCCAACAGCTACAGCGCGGCATTGAAGATGATCACCGGCACCGATTTCATTCTCACCCTGCCCCGACGCATCCAGCGCCTGCTGACCAACGACGCGGTGTTCAATCACTGCGAGGCGCCGAACGGCCTGCCGGGGTTCACCCTCGACATGCAATGGAGCCAGAACGCCGATCAGGACAGCGCCAACGTCTGGCTGCGCGAGCAGGTGATCAAGGTGTGCAGTGAGCTGGAAGCGGCCTGAGTCCTACATGCCGATTGCGGTCTTGGTGTAGGAATCGCGGTCGATATCGAGCAACTCCACACACAACTGCACTTCAACTCCGGCCGGCCATTCGCACAGATCCTGCAACACCGCCAGCAGACTGTCCGAGAGCTGCTTCTTGATCTGCGGCGAACGACCGCTGAGCAGCGCCAGCTTCACATGGATGAAAGCACGCTCACCCATGCCGGTACCGACCTTGAAGGTCTCGACCTTCACCGCCCGGCTCTTGATATCGAACTCCGCAGCGAACTGACCGGAACCCACCAGGGCGTTGTTGAGGCGGATCAACGCCACATCAGCGTTCAACTGCGGCAAGTTGGCGGTGTATTCCATGTGCAGGTGTGGCATGGGGATGCTCCAGTCAGTCGGCAGAAAGGTCGTACATATACCACAGCGCTGCCCTACTCTCCTGTGGCTTTTTCCGAGGTTATCGAGGCCGACGCCTGACGCAATGCCAGGCTTTCCCACAGCGCCACCAGCACCACGATCGCCGTGGTCAAAGCCCCGAGCATCAGCGCCGAAAACCAGTGGTTCAACGCCAATGGCAGCGCCAGCATGAGCAACACCAGCCCCGCCAGATGCGACAACGGCGGCAGCGGTCGGTCGGACATGACCCACTTGAACAGCGCATTGCCCAACAGAAACAGCCATGGCCCGCCAATGATCACCAGGATCCCGGCGTCACTGGCGTGATCCGGATGCACCAGCACCAGTTCGTCGGCCACCGCACTGACAATCACCCCGGCAACGATCAACACGTGCAGGTAGGTGTAGGCGATGCGCGCCTGGCGCCCGGGATCGCTCGAATGCGTGATGCGGTGATGCGCGCGCTCGGCGCCGCTGTCGAAGTACACCCACCACATGCCGATGCTGCCCAGCACCGCCACCAGAAACGCCATGACTCCGGTGGCGCTCAGCGTCAGTTCAGCGAACGTCGCACCGGTCACCAGCAACGATTCGCCCAGGGCGATGATCACGAACAGCGCGCAGCGCTCGGCCATGTGATTGCCTTCGACGTTCCAGTCGCTCAACGACGAACGCCCCAGCCCCGGCACCCAGAAATACAGCGAAGGCGAGATCAGCTCGATCAGCAGCGCCAGCGCCCAACACAGCAGACGTTGTTGCCCGTCAAGAAAGGCTCCGACGATCCAGAACACGCCGGAGCACATCAACCACGCCAGAATCCGCTGGAAGTTGCGGGTCATGCTCAGCGACTCGCCACGCACCGCCCAGATCGCAAACAGCGTGCGCCCGACCTGCATGAACACGAACGCCGAGGCAAACATCAGCCCGCGCTCGGTGAAAGCCTTGGGGATCGAGGACGACAGCAACAGACCGGCGATCATCAGTCCGAACAGGCCGAGACGGATCGGCAATTTTTCCGGGTCGAGCCAGTTAGTGATCCACGAAGTGAAAATCCACACCCACCACACCGCGACCATCAACAGCGCCACCTGCACCGCGCCCAGGATCGACAAATGCGCGAGCAACGAATGCGAGAGCTGAGTCACGGCAAACACGAACACCAGATCGAAAAACAACTCGACCATGCCGACCTTGCCACTGTCGAGACTGCCGCGCCCACGCAGCAAAGATCGGGAAATGCTCATCGGGACAGGCCTCCGCCAAGGTTACTGCCATTGAGCAAAGCAGCCCGACCAGACGAACGCAAACCCTGTAGGAGTGAGCCTGCTCGCGAAAGCGCTGTGTCAGACAACATTGATGTGACTGACACACCCTCATCGCGAGCAGGCTCACTCCTACAGGGGAGATTTGTGGTGGGATTCAGGGGGCGGTCAGTGGCCGCTCACTCATGAACGCCTCAAGCCGCGACCGCAGCCAGCGCTCGGCCGGGTCGCTGTCGACGTGGCTGAGCCAGACCATCGACAGATCCAGCATCGGCGTCTTGAACGGAAACGGTTCCTTGAACAACAGCCCGGAGGCAGCCATGGCTTCGGCGGTGTAGTCCGGCAGGCTGGCGATCAGGTCGGTGCCGGCCAGCAATGCCGGCAGCGCACTGTATTGCGGCACCGACAACACCACATGCCGCGTGCGGCCGATTTCCGCCAGCCACTCATCGGCATAGCCGCTGATGTTGGCGGTGTGCGACACCAGTACGTGTGGGCGCGAACAGTATTCATCGAGGGTCAGCGGCGAATCCGAGGCGTCGGCGCGCAGAATGCTTGGCTGGATATGCCGCAGCAGTTTGCGCTTGGCATTTGCCGGCAGGCCCCGGGTCTGACTGATGCCGACGGTGATGTCGCCGGCGGCCAGCAGGTCGGGGATGCGCCAGTAGTCGACGTGTTGCACCACGAACACTACGCTGGGTGCTTCCTGACGCAGCGCCCGCAGCAACGGTGGCAGCAGGCCGAATTCGACGTCATCGGACAGGCCGATCCGGAACGTCATGTTGCTCACGGCCGGGTCGAAATCGTGAGTCAGGCTCAGCGCCACCGACAGTGAGTCGAGGGCCGGCGACAGGTACTTGAACAGCTCTTCGGCCCGGGCAGTCGGCTCCATGCGATGGCCGACGCGAATGAACAGCGGATCGTTGAACATCGCGCGCAAGCGATTGAGCGCCGAACTGATGGTCGGCTGGCCGAGAAACAGCTTCTCCGCCGCACGAGTGACGTTGCGTTCGAGCATCAAGGTCTCGAACACCACCATCAGATTGATGTCGGCCTTGCGTAATTCATTTCGATTCATCCATTGCCCCTACTCCCCGGTCTGCGGGCAGTTTAGAAAGGCCCATGGACAGCGTCCATGGGCGAAAGGAACAACACCGGCTCAATTCACCGTCAACGCCTGTATCCCGATCGCCAGCTTGCGCATGTCCTTGCCCATGCCCAACTCCCCCGGACTGATAGCGTTGGCGTATTTGAAACGAATATTCAGCACACCTTGTTGCTCGACACGCTGCTGCACTTCGACCGGCAACTCGACATTCAGGCGATTCGCTTCAGGCTTGACCAGCCGGGTGGACAGCACGCGTACACCGTTGACGAAAATTTCCACTGCTTGCTCGGTGTGTGAAGGGGCCAGCAGCGCAGTGGTTTCCAGCAAGAACGAGTGCACCCGAGCAGTCGGCCGCAGGGCAATTTGCGACTCATTCCCCTCGGACCAGGTGCCCCACGGTTCATTGTTCGCCCACCCTTTACCGAGGAAAAACGTCGCCAGACTGCTGGGATTGAACACGACTCTCTCGCCCGACTTGAGTGGCGGGATCAGCGTCAATGGGTCCGGGGCCGATATCGGCAGGCAGTCGGCGCAACGCCTCCAGCCCGGCGCCAACACGTTCAACCCGTCAATTCTGGCGAGCACATCGGTGTCACGATTCACGGTCAGAGCTGCTTCCAGCACAGTGCGGTTACTGAGCACGTACAGGGTATCGGCTGCATAGTTTCCAGAACTGACCATTCGATCCGACACCGCTTGAGCGGCTTCAGTGGCAACCGTACTGACGCGCCCAAGGTAGACCGCGTTGGTCGGCAAGTGATGGCGACCCGAGTAGTCGGCCAGGGTCATCCACTGTTCCGGATAATTCTCCGGTCGCAGCCAGCGCACTGCCTGATAACGCTTCGCCGCCTGCTCCCAGAACGGGTCGACCAATGGCGTCTTCCATGTGGGCGACGGCGTGGCCATGAATAAACCGCGCGACACCGCCCAACCGGCGCGCGTGTCTGCCACCTGAACCACCAGCGCCACACTCAGCAGCATCAACGCCACGCGCGAGGAGTGCCCGCGAATCACCACATAAAGGATCGCAAAAATGGCCATGTACATGAGCGGCCAGATCATTCGCCCCGAGCCACGAAAAATCGTGGCCACGGCAACCACCGCATCCGGCAGCGGAATCCTGAATTCGAATGGCCCTACGCCGATATTGTTGGAAACGGCGAATATCGCCAGCCCTGCCAGTGCGAGCAAAACCAACGGGTAACGGCGAGCCTTGGCTCCCAGGTCAGTCGTCCCTTGCAGCACCGGCACCAAGGCAAAGATCCCCAGGCAGATCACGCCCAGGCCCAGAAATGCGAACCCGTCGCCGTCGCCCAGTACACCCGGCATGTCCTGCAAGGTATAGGACCAGACACCCGCATCGAAAAAGGTCAGCACATTAGCCCGGAACAGGCCATACCCCATCAACGCCAGACCGCTGTCGCCTATGCTGAAATAACCCGCCTGCCAGCAGCAGACACTGACCAGCAGAAACAGACCGATCAACTCGATCAAGGCCTTACCCGGCGTCTGGCGCCGCTGAAGGGTTTTGGCGGCAAGGTCGGCAAGCCAGATCAACGCAACCATCGCCAGCAAATAAGCGTGCACCAGCGCAGCCGCCGCCAGCAGCGCGCCCCAGGCGAGGCGGCGTTTCGGCGTAAAGGGGCGCAATGCCAGATATAACCCTGCCAGCAACAGAAAATGCCCAGCCAGGGACAGATGTACGCTCATGCGGACGATCATCGCCGGAATGAACAAAAACATTCCTGCACCAAGCAAACGCAACGCCACGTCGCGACTGAACAGGCCAATCAGCTTCCAGGCAAACCAGCTCTGCAGAATGAAACACGTCAGTAGCCACAACCCGAAATACTGGAAGGGTTCAGGCAACAGGGCTGAGAACGGTTTGAAGATAAAGGCGAACAACGGATTGGAATCCGAGAAAATTATCCCGTTACCCAACTCCAGCCCATAGCTCGGGTTAAGCCCCAGTGGAAACGTCCAGGGCGAATGACGAAAAAAAACCCAACCCTGATAGTGCGTGGCGGGGTCGCCGTCGCCCAGCCATGCAATGTTCATCGGGTTCAAGGCACGTGGGCCGACCACAATGAAAAACGCCAGAATTCCCAAGAGCACGGGCAGCAGCGCAGTCGCCCGATGTGTTGCGGAGAGCTTCATCGATACGTCCAGAAGTTGTGCAAGACAAACGTGAATGCCGGAATCGTCAGCGCCACCGCGACAATGCCCAACAGATAATTCAACCCGGCCACCTGCGCGGCCCAGGCGACAAACATCGCCAACAGAAAACCGCACGCCGATACCAATAGAAATCGCAGCAACGTTCTGCCGTGCAACCGAGCCGAGAAACTCCAAGTGGTATTGATCACGTAGGACACCACCGTTGCCACGGCAAACGCCACTCCGTTGGCCAGCGGCGGTTGCGGCGCAACGAAATTGATGAACAGCACAGCCACCAGCGCATGCAGCGCGGTGACGAACAGACCGGTCACGGCAAAGCGCAGACCGCGCTGGATCAGCGTTTTCCTTTCAACTGAAGTCACGGTTTTTGCGCCAGCACGAACACGCTCAGCCCGGCCAGACGGTTGTGGCTCATCAGCGGCAGTTCGAGGCAGCACAACGTCTTGAGCACGCCGTTGACCAAGGGATGATGGCGTTTGAGCTGAGACTGCGGCGCTGCGGCCTGCGGCCCTTTGGGCAGCAAACGCAACGCCGCCGCAATCGGAAACACCGCGCCGAAATAGTAGGCACCAAGCTGCACGCTCAAACCGGCATCACAGGCCAGGGTTTCAAACTGCGGCAGGGTGTAGCGGCGCTTGTGTTCGAGGAAGTCGTCGTGACCGCTCCACAGGAACTGGAACGCCGGCACGGTCATCAGGAAACGGCTGCCGGACGGCACCTTATCAACGTAAGCCTTGAGCAGACCAAGGTCATCGTCGACATGCTCCAGCACATCCATGAGCAGCACCAGATCGGCGTCGATGGCGTCGATATCGCGGCGGTAATGCACCGGTTTGCCGACGGTGGTCGCATCGGAATCGGCGGGGTAACTGATGTCGACGCACCACGCTTCGCGCGCATCGGTTTGAGTCAGCAGGTGATGGGAGAAGAAACCCGAGCCGGCGCCCACGTCGAGAATCCGCGTGATCGGTACATCACCGAGCAGACGACGAGTCGCCGCCGCTTTGGAGCAGTAATACCAATGCTCACCGATGCTGTCGCCGAGGATATCGGTTTCCTTGAGATCCATGTTTCAGTCCTTGGGGTCGTAGACGCGACGCACCAGAAAAACCGGCCGGCGTTTGGATTCGATATAAGTGCGGCCGAGGTACTCGCCGAGTACGCCGATGCCAATCAATTGCAGGCCACCGAGGAACGTCACGGCCACCATCAGCGAGGCATAACCGGGCATGTCGACGCCGTGGATCAGCGTGCGCAACACGATAAAAATGGCAAAGGCAAAGGACACCAGCGACACCGCGGCGCCGATGTAAGTCCAGATCCGCAACGGTTCGGTACTGAAACTGGTGATGCCTTCCAGGGCAAAATTCCACAGCCGCCAGCCGTTGAATTTGCTCTGCCCCGCCACGCGCTCGGGCCGCTCGTAATCAACGTGGGTAGTCCGAAAACCGACCCAGGCGAACAGGCCCTTCATGAAGCGCCGGGACTCGGGCAAAGTCAGCAAGGCATCGACTACACAACGGTCCATCAGGCGGAAATCGCCGACGTTTTCCGGCAGCGGTTGCTCGGCGATCTTGTTGTGCAGGCGGTAAAACCAATGCGCCGACGTCTGCTTGGCCCAGGTGTCGCTGCGGCGGCTGACGCGATGACCGAGCACCACTTCATAGCCCTCGCGCCATCGCTCGATCATTTGCAGAATGACTTCGGGTGGGTCCTGCAGATCGGCATCGATAGGCACCACAATCTGCCCGTTGGCGATTTGCAATCCCGCAGACAACGCCGCCTCTTTGCCGAAGTTACGGCTCAGATCGACGATGCGCAGCCGCGAGTCGTGCCGCTGACGATCCAGCAGCCGCTCAAGTGTGGCATCAGTGCTGCCGTCATTGATGAACACCAGCTCCAAAGCAATTGAGGCTTGGTGCTGGAAGACTTCATCGATGCGCAGAATGAACGCGTCGAGACTGTCCTCCTCGTTAAAAACCGGGACAACCAGCGATAACGTGACCCGTGTGGCCTGTGCCGTTCCATGCTCAGTCAATGGAGTGCTCTTTTTATAGTGTTTGTCGGTCGTCGAAGCATTTTCAACGCCATGAGCCGTCCCGTATTAAGCAGTAGCGTCGATAGCCTTGCAAGGTGCAAAGGGCGACATTCTGGCCAATCCAGACGCCGATGCGTGCGCTCTAGCCCGCACTCTTCAGAAACATCTGCCAACGATTGGAAACAAATACCCGATAGCGAAAAAAACTCGCTCCGCTAGGCTTGCGACGATGCGCCACACAGGTTGTCGCAAACACCATCGCAAGGAGCGAACTGAATGTATTTCGAGATCTACAGGCAATCCCGAGGCACCCCGAGCACCGGCAAAGGCCAATGGCGCTGGAGACTGCGGGCGGGGAACCACGAGACGATTGCCAGTGGCGAGTCGTATGTGAACAAGGCCGATTGTTTACACGTGATCGAGTTGATCAAGGGTGTGCAGGGGGAGACACCGGTGAAGGAAATCTGATGGCGCCGCGTCCTACAGCCTCTTCCTTTTTCGTCTGAAGCACTGGCAAAGCACTTTTGCGCCCCTACGCTGTTCAGCGTACGGGGCCATCCAGCCCTGTTTCGCCAAATGACGTTCAAACTCAAAAGGAGCCGCACCATGGCTAGAGACAAAGCGAAAGACGACAAGCACTTCAACTGCACCCAAACACACGAAGCCGACTACGTCGCCAGCCTCTATCCGCACGCCAAGGACGAAGTGAAAACCTTCCTGGCCTCGGCTTGCAAGGACAACACCCTGCGCAACTCGACGCACAAGGAAGTGTATGACCTGATCAAACAGAAGCTCGGGCATCCGCAGCCGTGAGTGGCTGAGGCGGGTGCTCGGTAAAACTCGCAGATACAAAAAAGCCCCGCAGCTTCTCAGCTACGGGGCTTTTTCTATATATGGCGGAGAGATAGGGATTCGAACCCTAGGTACCGGTGAAGGTACAACGGATTTCGAATCCGTCCCATTCGGCCACTCTGGCATCTCTCCAACGGCGCGCATCATAACAACACTTCTGCCGAAAGCAAACCCTCTTTCGAAAATTTTCTTCGTGCTATCAGATGCTTGCGTCGATTAAAGCGGTACACCCAGACGATTGGCGACTTCTTCGTAGGCTTCGATGACGTCACCGAGGCCCTGGCGGAAGCGGTCTTTGTCCATCTTCTTCTTGGTGTCCTTGTCCCACAGGCGGCAGCCGTCCGGGCTGAACTCGTCGCCGAGGACGATCGAGCCGTCGCTGAACACGCCGAATTCAAGCTTGAAGTCCACCAGCAGCAGGCCTGCGTCGTCGAACAGTTTGCTCAGGACTTCGTTGACCTTGAGCGACAGTTCTTTCATGCGTGCCAGTTGCTCGGCGGTGCCCCAACCGAATGCCACGACGTGGGATTCGTTGATGAACGGGTCGCCCTTGGCGTCGTCCTTGAGGAACAGTTCGAAGGTGTACGGGTTGAGCTTCATGCCCTCTTCGACGCCCAGACGTTTTACCAGGCTGCCGGCGGCGTAGTTACGCACGACGCACTCGACCGGGATCATGTCCAGCTTCTTCACCAGGCACTCGTTGTCGCCCAGCAGTTTGTCGAATTGGGTCGGAATGCCGGCCGCTTCGAGTTTCTGCATGATGAAGGCGTTGAACTTGTTGTTCACCATGCCTTTGCGGTCGAGCTGCTCGATGCGCTTGCCGTCGAACGCCGAGGTGTCGTTGCGAAACAGCAGGATCAAACGGTCAGCGTCGTCGGTCTTGTAAACCGATTTGGCTTTGCCGCGGTAGAGTTCTTCACGTTTTTCCATGATGGGCTCCGCTTGCTAAGTAGATGGGCTAGGCGATATGGCGCCAGTCGAGCCCTGAATCTTGATCGGCCAGTTGCAGCCAGTCCGGGTCGCACCCGAGGGTGTCGACGAAACATTGCCGGGCCAGCTGCGGCAGGTTGTTCTTGCTGCTCAGGTGGGCGAGAACCAGATGCTGCAAGCCCTGCCACCCCAACTCGGCCACCAGTAATGCCGCCTGATGGTTGTTCAAATGTCCCAGCTCGCCGCCCACCCGTTGCTTGAGAAAGTACGGATAGTGACCACGGGCCAGCATGTCGCGGCAATGGTTGGACTCGATCATCAACGCATCGAGATCCCGATAGCCGTCCAGCACCCGCTCGCAATAGGAACCCAGGTCGGTCAGCAGGCCGAAGCGCCGCTGCTCGTTATCACTGAATACGTACTGGGTCGGCTCCTGCGCATCATGGGCCACGGCAATGACCCCGATGTTCAGTGCGCCGATCTGCAGCTGCTCGCCGCCGGCCAGAAAGCCTGCGGGTTCGATCGGTTTGCGCATCCCGCGCAGTGTGCCGCGACTGAGGTAGACCGGCAGATTGTAGCGCCGAGACAGCAAACCCACGCCATGCACGTGGTCGGCATGTTCGTGGGTTACGAGTATCGCGCTCAGTTGCGCCGGGTGAACCCCCAGACGCAACAGGCGTTTTTCGGTTTCCCGCAGGGAAAAACCACAATCCACCAGCACATAGGTATCAGCGCTGGCGATCAGCGTGCCGTTCCCTTGGCTACCGCTGCCGAGAACGGCAAAGCGCATGTGATCAGCCCAGGTTGTCCTGAATCACGCTCAACACTTTGCGCGCCACATCGGCCGGCGCAACGGTATTGATGTTCTTCTCTACGGTCACCTGAACGTTTTCACCGACCTTGCTCAGGCGAACCTGATAACGCTCGGCGCGGGCTTCAACTTCTTCCTTGGTCGGCGCACTGCCGAACAGGCTGCTGAAGAAACCAGGCTTGTCGTCTTTCTTCTCGGCTTTCTCGGCCAGGTTGATGTAGTACAGGCCCAGGCTGCGGTTGATGTCTTCAACGCGCCACTGACCCTGCTCCAGCGCACGACCGACGCTCGACCAGGCACGATCCAGGTCAGGACCGACGTTCAGTACCGGGTTGCCGCTGCCGTCTTCGCTGAGGCTGACACGGCTCGGGGTATCGAAGTCACGCGAAGCCAGCATCGACACCGAACCACCCTTCTCGGAGATCCGGCTCATGCTCGCGAGCATGTCGTCGACCAGCGCTGCGTCCAGGCCAGTGTTGGCCGAACGGTTGGTGAAATCGACGTCGGCGGTGCTGCCGGCAGGACGCTCGGCGCTGACCACGTAGATTTCACTGGTGTTGCGCTGCACGCCTGGCTCGATACGCACCCGCACGCGGGTTTCGCTGTCGGCACCGACACCGGCGGCGCT
Source organism: Pseudomonas sp. JAI115 (assembly GCF_014200835.1). Lineage (NCBI taxonomy): Bacteria > Pseudomonadati > Pseudomonadota > Gammaproteobacteria > Pseudomonadales > Pseudomonadaceae > Pseudomonas > Pseudomonas sp. JAI115. The sequence goes on along the minus strand of NZ_JACHCY010000002.1, from coordinate 222,536 downwards.
CAGGCGCTTGGCCATGGCGGCGGACAGTTCGTCGGAATGCTGCCAGGTGGTGGTGAATTCGCCGGTTTGCGGACGCTGTTCATCCAGCCGGAAACCATTGTCCTGGAAGAACTGTACCGCCACTGGCCAGACTTCGGCCGGCGGGTGCTGGGCCACGACCCAACGCGAGTCACCGCTCTTCTGCAGCGAGTAGTCGGTCGCCTCGGCAACCGCCGTCAGCGGTTGCGGGCGCGGTACCACGTATTCGCCCTTCGCCGTGTCATCAGCCACGTTGCGCGGGATCGGCAACAGCGGATCCAGACGCTTGGAGGTGCTGACATTCGGTGGCAGTTGCATCGGTGCAGTCTGTTGCGCTTCCAGGTAATCGCTACCACGGTCACGGAAATAACCTTCCGGGCCCCAGACCCATCCGCAGCCACTGGTGCTGGAGATAATCAAGGCAAGTGCGGAAAGTCCGGCCATTCGCTTCATGCGTTGTACTTCCTCAATTAAACCAGGACGCTGCACTGGCGCAGGGCCGTGCGAAGCGTTTCATGACAAGGAGCGCTCAGCCAGGTCAACGGCAGGCGGATGCCTTCGTGCATCAGGCCCATTTCAACCAAAGCCCACTTCACCGGAATCGGGTTGGCTTCGATGAACAGGTCCTTGTGCAGCGGCATCAATTTTTCGTTGATCGCCCGTGCGGTCTCGGCGTCGCCTTTCAACGCGGCCTCGCACAGGTCAGCCATTTCGCGCGGGGCGACGTTGGCCGTTACGGAGATGTTGCCTTTGCCGCCCAGCAGGATCAGCTCAACCGCGGTCGGATCATCGCCGGACAGCACGATGAAGTCCTTGCTCACGCCGTCGATGATGGCTTTGGCGCGTTTCAGGTCGCCGGTGGCTTCCTTGATGCCGATGATGTTCGGCACGCTGGACAGGCGAATTACGGTCTCGGCCTGCATGTCGCAGGAGGTGCGGCCGGGAACGTTGTAGAGAATCTGTGGAATGTCGACGGCTTCGGCAATGTGCTTGAAGTGCTGGTACAGGCCTTCCTGGGTCGGCTTGTTGTAGTACGGAACTACCAGCAGGCAGGCGTCGGCGCCGGCTTCCTTGGCGTTGCGGGTCAGCTCGACGGCTTCGCGGGTCGAGTTGGCGCCGGTACCGGCGATCACCGGAATGCGCCCGGCTACCTGTTTGACCACGGCTTTGATGACGGCGATGTGTTCTTCTACATCAAGGGTCGCCGACTCGCCGGTAGTACCGACCGCGACAATGGCATGGGTGCCGTTCTTGAGATGGAAGTCCACGAGTTTGCTGAGGCTGTCCCAGTCAAGACGCCCTTGTGCATCCATGGGAGTGACCAGTGCCACCATACTGCCCGCAATCATGAAACCGCTCCTGCCGGAAAAAGAGAGCGGTAATGGTACTGGCGCCAAGATGCTTGCACAAGCGAAGTACTGCGCCGCCATTCCCCTTGGCGTCGGTTTTCGCTACCCTTCAGACTTTGATCGGTACAGATCAGCTTGTACGCCGGGTTCCAGCCTCCCCTTTCGGCCTCCCAGGCCCCGTTCCAGTGTCGCTGCTGCACGCTCCGCCTTTATTGGAGCGAATTGCGAGCCACGGCCCGGGGCTTTCTGAACGGGCACGCGCAGACGCTTCCCGACGGCCAACACCCATCGACCTACCGACCGCTCATCGCTTTAGGAATGCTGCATGTCCACCCCCACAGTTCGCGAACAATTCCTTGTCATCAGTGCCCTTGGCGCCAACCCCATGGAGCTGACTAACGTCCTGTGCCGCGCCAGCCATGAAAATCGCTGCGCCGTCGTCACCTCCCGCCTGACTCGCCATGGCGAATGCAGCGCCCTGGTGCTGGAAATCTCCGGCAGCTGGGACGCGCTGGCCCGCCTCGAAGGCAGCCTGCCGACCCTGGCCAAGCGCCACGCATTTACCGTCAACGTGGTGCGCAGTGCGGCCCTGGAAAATCGTCCACAGGCCCTGCCGTACGTGGCTTATGTCAGCTCGGCGTATCGCCCGGACATCATCAATGAGCTGTGCCAGTTCTTCATGGATCACAACGTCGAGCTGGAAAACCTGACCTGCGATACCTATCAGGCCCCGCAGACTGGCGGCACCATGCTCAACGCCACGTTCACCGTAACGCTGCCGGCCGGCACCCAGATCAGCTGGCTGCGCGACCAGTTCCTGGACTTCGCCGACGCGATGAACCTGGATGCGCTGATCGAACCTTGGCGCCCACAAAACCCAATGTAAGGAAGCTTTCATGGCCGTTGTCATCGACCAACCGGTTGCGGATTTCGAAGCACCTGCCACCAGCGGGCAGACCGTCAGCTTGTCCGCCCTGAAGGGCAAGCAAGTGGTGATCTACTTCTATCCGAAGGACAGCACCCCCGGCTGCACCACCGAAGGCCAGGGTTTTCGTGACCAGTACGCGGCGTTCCAGGCCGCTAATACCGAGATTTTCGGTATCTCCCGCGACAGCCTGAAGTCTCACGAGAACTTCAAATGCAAGCAGGAATTTCCGTTCGAGCTGATCAGCGACAAGGACGAAGCCGTCTGCCAGCTGTTCGACGTGATCAAGCTGAAGAAACTGTATGGCAAGGAATATCTGGGCGTTGATCGCAGCACGTTCCTGATCGACAAGAACGGTGTACTGCGTCAGGAATGGCGCGGCGTGAAAGTGCCGGGGCATGTGGATGCGGTGCTGGCTGCGGCTCAGGCCTTGAATAAAGCCTGAAGGTTTTGCGTCGCCCTCATTGACGCCTTCGCGAGCAGGCTCGCTCCCACATTGAACTTGTGAACGGCACAGATCCAATGTGGGAGCGAGCCTGCTCGCGAATAGCCTTCATCTAAAATCTGGCTCAACCGCTACAGCAGCGGAGCGACAACCGGCTCCTTGCGCGGCCACGCATCCAGCACGGCCTTGAACAGCGTCGCCAGCGGAATCGCGAAGAACACGCCCCAGAACCCCCACAACCCGCCAAACAACAGCACCGCGCAGATGATGGCCACCGGGTGCAGGTTGACTGCCTCGGAAAACAGCAACGGCACCAGCACGTTGCCATCCAGCGTTTGAATGATCCCGTAGACCGCCATCAGATAGATGAACTGATCGCTCCAACCCCACTGGAACAGCGCGATCAGTAACACCGGCACGGTCACCACCACCGCGCCGACGTACGGCACCACCACCGATACCCCGACCAGCAACGCCAGCAGCGCCGCATAGTTGAGGCCAAGCGCGACGAAGGCGATGTAGGTCACGCCGCCACAGATCACGATCTCGATGACCTTGCCGCGAATGTAGTTGGCGATCTGCCGGTTCATTTCCTGCGCCACGCGGGTGATCAGCGCCCGCTCACGGGGCAGATAGCCGCGCACCCACTCGCCGATCATGGCCCGATCCTTGAGAAAGAAGAACACCAGAATCGGCACCAGCACCAGATAGATCATGATATTGACCAGCAGCGGCAGGCTCGACAGCGAAAAGGTCAGCGCCCATTGGCCGAACTTGCCGATTTCGCCACGCGCCGCTTCGATAGCCTGCAGCACCTGCTCGTCAGAGACCAGATGCGGATAGCGCTCCGGCAGCAACAGCAACAGCGACTGCCATTTGGCGAGCATCCCCGGCAGCTCGTTGAACAGCGTGATCAACTGATGCCACAGCAACGGCAACACTACCACGATGAACACTAGCAACACGCCCATGAACAGCGCAAATACCAGCCCCACCGCCGCCGCACCAGGCACGCGCATACGCTCCAGTGCGAGTACCAGCCCCTGCATCAGATACGCCAGCACCATCCCGGCCAATACCGGCGCGAGCATGCCACCGAGCGTGAGCACCGCGGTGAAGGCGAGAAACAGCAGCACCGCCAGCACCACCGCTTCTTCGTCGGAAAAGTAGCGCTGAATCCAGTCGCGTAACACTTTGAACATCAATAATCCTTAGGTCTTTTACGCTGTCGGTTCAGGCTTTTTTCAACCAGTAACGGTAGACGCCCGCTTCGTCTTCTTCGCGCAGCAGCGTATGACCGGCCAGACGGGCAAAGGTGCGGAAGTCGCGCTGCGAACCCGCGTCCGTGGCGATCACCTTGAGCACCGCGCCGCTGGGCAGCTTGTTGAGTTCCATCTTGGCCTTGAGCAACGGCAACGGGCAATTCAGGCCACTGGCGTCCAATTCACAGTCATGGGCTACAGCGTCAGTCATTGCGTCACTCCGGTTCAGGTGGTTGAGCTGCCTAGAATATCTGGTCGCAGGCCCGGTGTCCGGCTACAGTAAGGTCTTTGTCTTCTAAGGCTTTGTGCATGACATTTCTGCGCCCTACCCTGCTGACGCTCGCTTGCCTGCTCGCCTCACCGGGCTTTGCCGACGATCTGCCGTCACTTGGCGACGCCAGTTCTGCCATTGTCTCTCCGCAACAGGAATATCAGCTGGGCCGCGCCTGGCTGGCGATGTTGCGCAGCCAGGTTGCACAGCTCAACGATCCGCAACTCAAAGACTACGTCGAATCCAGTGTTTACAAACTGGTGGAGACCAGCCAGGTCACCGACCGCCGTCTGGAATTCATTCTGATCAACAGCCCGCAGCTCAACGCCTTCGCGGCGCCGGGTGGCGTGGTCGGGGTCAACGGCGGCCTGTTCCTCAACGCGCAGACCGAAGGCGAATACGCCTCGGTACTGGCCCACGAACTGGCGCACTTGTCACAGCGCCACTTCGCGCGCGGTGTAGAAGCTTCGCAGCGGATGCAGGTGCCGATGATGGCGGCGCTGCTCGCCGGGATCGTGATTGCCGCCGCCGGTGGCGGTGATGCCGGGATCGCGACCATCGCCGGTACTCAGGCCGCAGCCATTCAGTCGCAGCGTACCTTCTCGCGCCAGAACGAGCAGGAAGCCGACCGTATCGGCATCCTCAACCTGGAAAAGGCCGGATACGACCCGCGCTCGATGCCGACCATGTTCGAACGTCTGATGCGCCAATACCGCTTCGACGCCAAGCCGCCAGAATTTCTGCTGACTCACCCGGTGACCGAATCGCGTATCGCCGACACCCGTAACCGCGCAGAACAAGCGCCGGCGGGCGGCATCGAAGACAGCATGCGCTATCAGCTGATTCGCGCTCGCGTACAGTTGATCTACGAAGAAACCCCGGGGCTGGGCGCCAAACGCTTTCGCGCACAACTGGACGAGAACCCGAAAAATGACGTGGCGCGCTACGGCCTGGCGATCGCTCAGATCAAGGGCGGCCAGCTCAATGAAGCCAGGGAGAATCTCAAACAGCTGCTGGCCAAGTCACCCAACGAGATCATCTACAACCTCGCACAGATCGACCTGGACATCACCAACAACCGCCTGCCGGATGCGCAAACGCGGGTTGACCGCATGCTCACGCAATATCCGGGCAATTACCCGCTGAATCAGGTTCGGGTCGATCTGTTGCTGAAACAGAATCGCACCGCCGACGCCGAGAAAGCCCTCGACAGCTTGCTCAAATCCCGTCCGAATGATCCGGACGTGTGGTATCAGGTCGCCGAAACCCGTGGCCTCTCTGGCAACATCATTGGTCTGCATCAGGCCCGCGCCGAGTACTTCGCGCTGGTGGGTGATTATCGTCAGGCGATCCAGCAGCTCGATTTTGCCAAGCGCAAGGCGGGCAGCAACTTCCCGCTATCCTCGCGGATCGATGCGCGCCAGCGCGAGTTGATGGAGCAGGAGCGCATGATCAAGGACATGATGGGCTGAGTTTTCCTCGACGAGGCAAATGTTTCAGGCATAAAAAAACCGCCTCTTTCGAGGCGGTTTTTCATTTCACCGCTAGCGGATTATTCAGCCAGTTTGAAGGTGATGAAGCTCGCGCGACCTTCACGCAGGACGCGCATCGACACCGAACGATTCTTCGGCAGCGCCTTGGCGATCTCGGCGAATTCCTTGGTGGAGCCAATGGCCTGATTGTTCAGGTGAGTGATCACGTCACCCGGTTGCAGACCGATCAAAGCCGCAGGACCGTCCTGAACTTCCTTGATCACCACTCCGCCCTTGAGGTCGTAGGTTTTCTTCTGCTCAGCGGTCAGTTCCGCCACCGAAACGCCGAGGCGGTTGCTGCTGCTTTCCGCACCCGACTTCGGCAGTGCAGCCAGCTCTTTGTCCTCATCCGGAATCGCACCGACAGTCAGCTCGACATTCTTGCGTTTGCCGTCACGGATCACTTCGAGGCTGGCCTTGGCGCCCGCTTTCAGCGCACCGACCAAGTGCGGCAGGTCGGCGGACATGACGATCGGCTGACCGTTCATGCTCAGGATCACGTCGCCCACTTGCAGGCCACCCTTGGCTGCCGGACCGTCATCCTGAATCTGCGCAACCAGCGCACCGGCCGGCTTATCAAGACCGAACGACTCGGCCAGATCCTTGTTCACTTCCTGGATGACCACGCCCAGCCAGCCGCGGCTGACTTTGCCACCGCTTTTCAGCTGATTGGAAACGTCCATCGCCACGTCGATCGGAATGGCGAACGACACACCCATGAAGCCACCGGAACGGGTGTAGATCTGCGAGTTGATCCCGACCACTTCACCGTTCAGGTTGAACAGCGGGCCACCGGAGTTACCCGGGTTGATTGGCACGTCGGTCTGGATGAACGGCACGTAGTTTTCGTTCGGCAGGCTACGGCCGACGGCGCTGACAATGCCTTGGGTCACAGTGTGGTCAAAGCCGAACGGCGAACCGATCGCCACGACCCACTGACCCGCCTTCAGGTCCTGGGACTTGCCGAGCTTGAGCACCGGCAGATCCTTGCCATCGATTTTCAGCAGGGCCACGTCGGAGCGAGGGTCGGTACCGATCAGCTTGGCTTTCATTTCACTGCGATCAGCCAGACGCACGAGGATTTCGTCGGCATCGGCAATCACATGGTTGTTGGTCAGGATGTAGCCATCGGAGGAAATGATGAAGCCCGAACCGAGCGATTGCGCTTCACGCTGACGATCGCCGCGCGGCGAACGCTGCTGAGGCGGCATGCCGCGCTCGAAGAACTCGCGCAACATCGGCGGCAAGCCTTCCAGGTCAGGCATCTGCTGGTTCACCTTGCGGTCCGGCAGCTTCTGCGTGGTACTGATGTTCACCACTGCAGGCGAGGCCTGTTCAACCAGTTGGGTGAAATCCGGCAGGTCGGCCGCCTGGACAGCGGGGACAGCCTGACCCAGCACCAGCACGGTGGCGAAAATGGAGAGATAAGACTTCAAGCTAAGTATCGACATACAGCTCCCGTTACGACGAGCAGGGTTAAGCGATATGGAGCAAGGAACACCGGGAACCGCGGGCCGGTATTTTTGTTCCGGGAACAACAGACAAGGCCAGAGCCGTGAGGCTCTGACCTATAAAAAACTTTCGGGTGATTTGCAAATGAAAATGCTGAGCAAACATTTCATCTACGTCTCGAAGAAGAAGTGGAAATGACTGAAATCAGCTCACTGCTTGCTGGTTGCAGCGCCATCGTTGCGCATCGAAAGGGCAATCCTCTCGGCCGTGCCGATTGGAATTTCGCCGACCACCGTCACCATCATCTCGCCCTCAGGCGTAGTGAGGCGGCGGGAAACAGCGACAGTCGGCCCCAACTGCGTGCGGGTATCGGTCACTGTTGCACCGTTCAACGGCTCAAGAAATACTGAAAACCGCGCCAGCCCGTCGTCATACATCAGGCTGCTGACTTGAGTTTTGGTTTCCGAATCTTTGTGTGAAGTACTGCTGGTCAGCACGAAACCCGGAGGCAGCCAGTCGGAATGCCAGACCTGAGCTGTCTTCACGGCCGACGCCTTGTCACTATCAATAGTGACGGCCTTGCACTCAGTGCCAGCTTGCAGATCTTTGTCCGACGGGACATCAGCGGTATTCAGGCTGGTGAACTGGAAACGCTCGAGTAGCTGCCCCTTGTCGTTGAGCAACAACGACTTCAGTGGCAAACCGGTCTGTTTATCCAGATGCAGCTCGAAACCATAGCGATGCTGGTCGCGGGGCGTCAGCGATACGATGACCGCATCACGCCCGGCCACGCGCGACTTGCCGATGACGGCAAGCTCATACCAGTTTTTCAGCTTTTGGGGATCAAGCGAACGAGCGGTCGAGTTGGGAGAGTCTCCCAACCCCGCAATCAGAGTGCCGCTTACGCATTGAGTATGCCCATCAACACGCACGACTTCCTGAGCCGAGCCGTCGAGCTGAAGCAAACGCTCGCGGACCTGACCGTTCTGGACACGATGCCAGATATTGTGGGTAGAAAAACTACCGTTACGCTCGTATACGAAAGTGCCTTGGAAGCTTTGCTGCTGCTCGGCCTGACCCAGGCGGATCAGCCAGTCCTGGGCCTCGTCGGCATGGGCTGGAACAATGAACCAGCCGCTAAGCAGAAGCGAAAGTAGAGGTATGGCGCGCATGATCCTCCTTAACGGTTTTCCATGCTTGCTGCACGCGCATAAGGCAGAGCGCTTTCAGTACCTTTCAACGCAGCTTGCTGGGCATGCTGACGCAGATAGCCTGGCAGACGCTGATCGTGCCAGCCTGGCTGACCTTGCAGAACGCCGTTGGCCATCGGCCCCGTAGTTTCCGAGCTTTCCTTGTAGCCAGCCAGGACGGCCGGGCCTTTGACCTGCGGCGCAACCAGCGAAGGCTGATTGGACTGCTGGGCGAGTTCGACGCCAGCGATTTCGTCCTGGTTGTACAGGCGCACACCAGCCAGTACCGCAACGGTCACCGAAGCCGCAACGGCCAGACGACCCAGGTTGCGCCAAGGGCCGCGGGATACTTTGGCTGGAGCCGTTTCGTCTTCCAGCGCAGCAGAAACTGCCGCAGCAATATCCAGACGCGGAAGCAGCAGATCCTTGTGCATGGCTGCCCGAGCGATCTGATAACGAGCCCAGGTCTCACGGGTTTCAACATCGTCCAGTGCATTGATCACTCGACGCAATTCCAGTTCGTCCGCTTCGTTATCCATCACTGCGGACAGCGATTCCTGCAGGGCTTCACGACTCATGGCGTTCCTCTCTTGGCTGTCGCCGCTGTCTCAGTTTTCCTGCAACAACGGCTGCAGGGCTTTATCGATGGCCTCCCGGGCGCGGAAAATCCGGGAGCGCACGGTACCCACCGGACACTGCATGACGCTCGCAATGTCCTCGTAACTCAGACCATCGAATTCACGTAAAGTTAAAGCCGTACGTAAATCCTCTGGCAGTTGCTGAATGGTTCGATGGACGGTGCCTTCGATCTCATCCCGCAGCAACGCGCGTTCCGGCGATTCGAGATCCTTCAGGCCGTGATCGCCGTCGTAGAACTCTGCGTCTTCAGAACTTACATCGCTATCCGGCGGCCGGCGGCCGCGTGAAACCAGATAGTTCTTTGCCGTGTTGATGGCAATGCGGTAAAGCCACGTATAGAACGCGCTGTCTCCGCGAAAGTTTCCTAGCGCTCGGTAGGCCTTGATAAAGGCTTCCTGAGCCACATCCTGGGCTTCATGGGTGTCGTGCACGAAACGCACGATCAACCCGAGAATTTTGTGCTGATATTTCAGCACCAGCAGATCGAAAGCTCGCTTGTCGCCACGCTGAACGCGCTCGACCAGCTGCTGATCCTCTTCCTGGGTTAGCATGAACACTCCTCGATAAGCATGGAGGAGGCTTGCATAACTAAACGACCAGACTTGCAAACATAGACTCGGGCTTTTCGCAAAAGTTCTCCCCCTCCAGGCAAGTTTCCTGCGGGCTCTGATTTGGCACGCACGAAAAACGCAGCGCGGGATAAACCGGCTGCGCGAATAATCTTGTCATCGGTTCGCCGGCAAAAACCCAATCGCAGGTTCTGCATTGAAGCCGACACTGTCCCGTGCTTCTGGCAACTGACTATTGATCTTGGGCCTCTGGCAAAAGTTCCAATTATTTATAGCCGTGCTGAAGCGACATTGAGCAACCGCGTGCTGAAAAAGCCTGTTTCATCCTCGATACAGTCGCCTTTTCCCAAAACGACAGAAAAAAACGTCCGACGAAACGTCAAGCTTTTGTCGTCACAGTAGTTTCACAATGCCATACGAGCTCGGCTATTGTGCCGCTCCCCCCCTCTATATACTAGTGGGCTGTGTGGCTGTCTTGACTCGCCGATCCAGCTGTCTTGCGCCAACCCCGATCCGGGTCGCTTTGAGCGGAATCCTGAAATGAGCCAACAGTTTCAACACGATGTTCTGGTCATTGGCAGCGGCGCTGCCGGTTTGAGTCTCGCGCTGACCCTGCCGGGTCATTTGCGCATTGCCGTATTGAGCAAAGGTGATCTGGCCAACGGCTCGACTTATTGGGCCCAGGGCGGCGTCGCTGCCGTGCTGGACGATACCGATACTGTCGAATCCCACGTCGACGACACCCTGAACGCCGGCGGCGGTCTGTGCCATGAAGACGCGGTGCGTTTTACCGTCGAGCACAGCCGCGAAGCCATCCAGTGGCTAATCGACCAGGGCGTGCCGTTCACCCGCGACGAACAGTCCGGTACCGAAGACGGCGGTTTCGAATTCCACCTGACCCGCGAAGGCGGCCACAGCCATCGGCGCATCATCCATGCCGCGGACGCAACCGGCGCAGCGATTTTCACCACCCTCCTCGCCCAGGCCAGAGAGCGCAGCAACATCGAACTGCTGGAGCAGCGAGTTGCCGTTGATCTGATCACCGAACGCCGTCTGGGCATGAATGGCGAGCGCTGCCTCGGCGCCTATGTGCTGAATCGCGCGACCGGCGAAGTCGACACCTACGGCGCACGCTTCGTGATCCTCGCGTCCGGCGGCGCCGCCAAGGTCTACCTCTATACCAGTAACCCCGACGGCGCTTGCGGTGACGGCATCGCCATGGCCTGGCGCTCGGGCTGCCGAGTGGCGAACCTGGAATTCAACCAGTTCCACCCTACGTGCCTGTATCACCCGCAGGCCAAGAGTTTCCTGATCACTGAAGCCTTGCGTGGCGAAGGCGCGCACCTGAAGCTGCCCAACGGCGAACGGTTCATGCCGCGCTTCGACAAACGTGCCGAACTGGCGCCACGCGACATCGTCGCCCGCGCCATCGACCATGAAATGAAGCGCCTGGGCGTCGACTGCGTCTATCTCGACATCAGCCACAAGCCTGAAGCCTTCATCAAAAACCACTTCCCGACCGTCTACGAACGTTGCCTGGGTTTCGGCATCGACATCACCAAACAGCCGATCCCGGTCGTGCCGGCGGCGCACTACACCTGTGGTGGGGTAATGGTCGATCAGCATGGTCGTACCGACGTGCCGGGGCTGTACGCCATCGGCGAAACCAGCTTCACCGGCCTGCACGGGGCCAACCGCATGGCCAGCAACTCGCTGCTCGAATGCTTCGTTTATGCCCGCTCGGCGGCAGCGGACATCCTTGCACAACTGGATGACGTCACCGCGCCAACCGCCCTGCCCGAGTGGGACGCCAGCCAGGTCACCGATTCCGACGAAGACGTGATCATCGCCCACAACTGGGACGAGCTGCGCCGCTTCATGTGGGACTACGTGGGGATCGTGCGCACCAATAAGCGCCTGCAACGAGCGCAGCACCGCGTGCGTCTGTTGCTGGACGAGATCGACGAGTTCTACAGCAACTATAAAGTCAGCCGCGACCTGATCGAGCTGCGTAATCTGGCGCAAGTCGCCGAACTGATGATCTGCTCAGCCATGGAGCGCAAGGAAAGTCGCGGTCTGCATTACACCCTCGACTACCCGAACCTGCTGCCCGAGGCGCTCGACACTATTCTGGTGCCGCCCACCTACGCCGGCTGAACTTGAGCCGCACTCGCAGGCGTCGGTGCACATCCGCTGCCTGCGAGTCTCGCGGTACACAAATCGAGCGCACCCGCCGCTCCCCGCGCAAACGAAAGCGCAGCACCACGATCAACGGCAACGCCAGGCTGTCAGGGCGCAGCTGGACTGCTTGCCAGCCGCCCGCCTGATTCCACAATTGCCAGCCATCGGCATCGCGGCGCAATCGGCAAAAAGCCTGCGGATGCGTCAGCAGAATCTGCCGTGGCAACACCCACACGGCGTGCAGCAGACAGGCGAAAGCCCCGAGCAGACAGGCCCAGAGTGGAATCGACAGAAGAAACAACAGACCCAGCGCGAACGCCTGGGTCAACAGATACGCCGCCAGCAACTGCCGAGAGGCATGCCAGCGGCATTCGAACGTATTACTTGGGCTGAACACGGTCCAGGATCATCCGGACCATGCGCTGCAGCTCAGGGTCTTCGGACTCACTGCGCTCCATGAACCAGCCGAACATGTCCTGATCCTCACAGGTCAGCAGACGGACATACAAGTCGCGATCGACCTGGTTGAGGTGCGGATAGACCTCTTTCACGAACGGCACCAGCAGCACGTCAAGTTCCAGCATGCCGCGGCGGCTGTGCCAGAAGAGGCGATTGAGTTCAACTTGTTCGACCATGGAGCCCTCCTCAAATAGGCGCGCAGTATACAGCCCCGGCGCGGGTCGCACAGTCGGCTTTGGTCGGGCACCACCGATCCTTTATCAACTACCCATTTCAACAACGCGCCCTTATGATGTGCCCCAGACTTTTTTACCCTGCGATGACCCATGGCCGATTCTGCTTTTTTCTGCACCCTGTCTCATGAAGGCGTACTCGCGGTTCGCGGCGTGGATGCCGGCAAATTCCTGCAAGGCCAATTGACCTGCAACATCAATTACCTCAGCGACAGCCAGGCCAGCCTGGGCGCGCGCTGCACGCAAAAAGGCCGGATGCAGTCGAGCTTCCGCATTCTGCTCGAAGGTGACGGCGTGCTGCTGGCAATGGCCAGTGAACTGCTGGAGCCGCAACTGGCGGATCTGAAAAAGTACGCGGTGTTCTCCAAATCCAAATTGACCGACGAAAGCGCCGCCTGGGTGCGTTTTGGCCTGGAGCACGGCGACGCCGCGTTGGCCAGCCTGGGTCTGAACCTGCCAGGCGAAACCGACGGCGTGGTGCGCAACGCAGGCCTGATCGCGATTCGCGTCTCGCCGGATCGCGCCGAACTCTGGGTACCGGCCGATCAAGCCGATGCCATCAAAGCCAAGTTGGCCACCGCCCTGCCTGAAGGCAAATTGAACCAATGGCTGCTGGGGCAGATTCGCGCCGGTATCGGTCAGGTCATGCCGACCACCCGCGAGTTGTTCATCCCGCAGATGCTCAACCTGCAGGCCGTCGGTGGCGTGAGTTTCAAGAAAGGTTGCTACACCGGCCAGGAAATCGTCGCGCGCATGCAGTACTTGGGCAAGCTCAAGCGTCGCCTCTATCGCGTAGAACTTGACGCGACTGAACTGCCAGAGCCGGGCACCCCGCTGTTCGCCCCAAGCCACAGCAGCGCCATCGGCGAAGTGGTGATTGCCGCCCGCGCCGCAGAAAAGATTGAACTGTTGGCGGTGTTGCAGGCCGAAGCTGCCGAAGCGGGTGATCTGCACCTGGGCGCCCTTGAAGGGCCAGCCTTGCATTTGCTCGACCTGCCCTACGAACTGGATCGCGACCGCGAAATCCAGCGCTGATCGCAGCTTTTGTTGCAACACCCTAGAGAATCTACATGAGCGAGCTGGCGGATAAGGTCCAACAGGATTTGGTTGAGGCCATCGATAACGATGACCTGGTTCTGCCAACATTACCGGAAGTGGCCCTGCAAATTCGCAAGGCTGCCGAAGACCCGGAGATCAGTGTCAGCGACCTGAGCAAAGTGATTGGCCGCGACACGGCGCTGTCGGCGCGCCTGATCAAAGTGGTCAACAGCCCGTTGCTGCGCGCGACCCAGGAAGTCACCGACCTGCACACCGCGATTACCCGACTGGGGGTGAACTACAGCAGCAACCTGGCGATCGGGCTGGTGATGGAACAGATCTTCCACGCCCGCTCCGAGGTGGTCGAACAGAAGATGCGCGAAGTCTGGCGCAAGAGCCTGGAGATCGCCGGCGTCAGCTACGCCCTGTGCCGTCGGCACACCCAACTCAAACCTGATCAGGCGGCGTTGGGCGGGCTGGTGCATCAGATCGGCGTATTGCCGATCCTGACCTACGCCGAAGATCACTACGAACTGCTGTCGGACCCGGTCAGCCTCAACCATGTGATCGACCACATTCACCCGCTGCTGGGCGACAAGCTGTTGCGGGTCTGGGAATTTCCCGAACAACTGGTGGCGTTGCCGGGGCTGTACCTGGATTTCAAACGCGACTCGGCGCACCTCGATTACGTCGATCTGGTGCAGGTGGCGAGTCTGTATTGTCACAAGGACAGCGATCATCCGATTGCGCGGATTGACCCGCTCAGCGTGCCGGCGTTCAGGAAGCTCGGGATCGATCCGGAGAACAAAGAGTTGTGCGCGGATCTGCAAGAATCGCGGACGATGTTTTACTGATCCGGAACCGCGGCGCGGCCTTCGCGAGCAAGCCCGCTCCCACAGGGGATTTGTGTACGGCGTGGATCCCCTGTGGGAGCGGGCTTGCTCGCGAAGAGGCCCGCAGCAACACCACATTTATCCAGCAATAAAACTCACCCGAACCTTCAAACCGGCCTGCTCACCATCGTGTAAGGTGATCTGCGCCAGATGCGCCCGGCAGATTTCTCCGACAATCGCCAGCCCCAACCCTGAGCCCGCAACCTGCTGATTGCGCCGATAGAAACGTTCAAACACCCGATCCCGCTCTTCCAGCGGAATCCCCGGCCCGTCATCTTCAACTTCAAGCACCGCCGGCGCCGCGACCCGCAGAATCACGTTGCCGCCCGGTGGCGTATGCGCCAGTGCGTTGTCCACCAGATTGCTCAGCAGCTCATTGAGCAACGTCGGCTCACCGCGCAGCCACACCGGCTCATCCGCCTCCAGAGCCAGCGCGACCCCGCGTGCATGAGCCAACGGCGCCATGGCCATGCCCAGCTCGCGGGCCAACTGACTCAGATCGAGCAGTTGCGCGCCGCCCTCGGCAATCGCCCGGGCACCGTTTTCCACCCGCGCCAGCGACAGCAGTTGATTGGCCAGATGGGTCAGGCGATCAGTGCTTTGCGCAGAGGATTCCAGGGTTGTGCGCCAGGTTTCCGCTTCAGACGAACGCAGCCCCAGTTCCAGCCGCGCCTTCAACGCCGCCAGTGGCGTGCGCAGTTCGTGGGCGGCATCGGCGATGAACTGCGCCTGCCGCTCGAATTGCCCGCGCAAACGTTCAGTGAAGTGATTGAGCGCGCGCACCAGCGGCCACAATTCATGTTGCACTTCCACCAGCGGCAGCGGCCGCAAATCATCGGGCTGACGCTCCTCCACCGCCGTGCGCAAACGCTCCAGCGGGCGCAGCGCGGCACTCACCGCAAACCACACCAGCAACAAGGCGCCGATCGCGAGCATGCCCAGACGCAGCAGCGTATCGGCCGCCAGACTGCGGGCCATGCTGACTCGCGCCTCATCGGTTTCCGCGACGCGGATTTCCGCCATACCGTTCATGTTCGGTTCGGTGACCGCTTTGAGCAGGCTGACCACGCGCACGTTCTGCCCGCGATAGGTCGCGTTATAGAAGCGCGCGAGCGCTGGATAATCGTCGGTTCTCGGCGTACCGGGTGGTGGTCCGGGCAGGTTTTCGTAGCCGGAAATCAGCTTCTGATGGATGTCGTTGACCTGGTAGTAAATCCGCCCGGCGCTGTCGTAAGCGAAGGTGTCCAGCGCCACGTAGGGCACGTCGGCGCTGAGCGTGCCGTCGCGCTGAGACAGGCCGGCGGCAATGGTTCGCGCCGAGGCCAGCAGGGTTCGGTCATAAGCCGTGTCGGCAGCTTCGCGCCCGTTCCAGTAAGCGCTCAGACCACTGGCGAGCATCAACACCACCAGCAGCAACGCGAGGTTCCACAGCAACCGCCAGCGCAGGCTGCTGGGCTTATGCATCGCGGCTTTCCAGCAGGTAACCAAGGCCACGGAAGGTCACGATCGCCACCGGTTGACCGTCGAGTTTCTTGCGCAGACGATGCACGTAGATTTCGATGGCATCGGGGCTGGCTTCTTCGTCGAGACCGAACACCTGTGCGGCGAGTTGCTCCTTGCTCATCACCCGTCCCGGGCGGGCGATCAACGCTTCGAGCACGGCTTGTTCGCGGGAGGTCAGAGTCAGCAGTTCTTCGCCGAGACTGAAGCGCCGGGTGTCGAGATCGTAGGCCAGCACGCCGCAGCGCTGCTGACGCTCGCCACCGAGCACACTGCGCCGCAACAGAGCTTTGACCCGGGCTTCGAGCTCGGTCAGTTCGAAGGGTTTGGCCAGGTAATCGTCAGCGCCGAGATTCAAGCCGTGGACTCGATCCTTCACGTCGCTGCGCGCTGTCAGCATCAACACCGGCAGGTTTTTACCGCGTGCGCGCAGGCGTGCCAGCACCTCGAAACCGTCCATGCGCGGCAGGCCGACATCGAGGATCGCCATCGCGTATTCCTCGCTGCCCAGCGCCAGGTCGGCGGCCACGCCATCGTGCAACACGTCCACGGTCAGACCGGTGCTCTTGAGCGCCTGGGCGACGCTTTCGGCCAGTTGCAAATGGTCTTCGACGAGCAGAACACGCATGGATCTCTACCTCATTCAGGGATGGCCGACGCCACTCTTTGCCGCGGAGTTTACAGCCGCAACCGCCGCTGTGAAGCCCGAAACCCGCGAAATCCAGCTGAAAGGTTAGTGAAAGGTTAGCCCGTTAGAGTCCGGTCACGGACAGTTTCGACTGCCGTCGCTGCTGCCACACAGCGATACGAAAAACGCCTCGAAGCGTTTTCGACCAATAAGAACAATAAACGGAGTACACCCGCATGCCGTCCTTGCAGACCAAGGCTTCTACGCCTGTTCGTCCTTCTCGTTTGCGCCACGCCACCCTCGCCAGCACCGCTGCCCTCGCCGGTTTTTCGCCGCTGAGCTACGCCGACTTCATCAAAGACAGTTCCGCCACCTTCGAAACCCGCAACATGTACTTCAACCGCGACTTTCGCGACGGCACCAGTGCCCAGCAAAGCAAGCGTGATGAATGGGCGCAGGGTTTCATGCTCAACCTGCAATCGGGTTACACCGACGGCACCGTGGGCTTCGGTGTCGATGCGCTGGGCATGTTGGGCGTCAAACTTGATTCGAGCCCGGATCGTACCGGTACAGGCCTGTTGCCGACCCACGATGACGGGCGCGCGGCGAACGAATACTCGAAAGTCGGCCTGACCGGCAAAGTGAAAATCTCCGCCACCGAACTGAAAATCGGCAGCCTGATTCCCGAACTGCCGATCCTCAAACCGAATGACGGGCGCATCCTGCCGCAGACCTTTGAAGGCGGCTTGCTGACCTCCAAAGAGATCAAGAACCTGACCTTCACCGGTGGGCGTCTGGAGAAAGCCAAGGATCGCGACAGCACCGATTTCGAGGACATCGCCCTCAACAACAAGAACAGCCGCTTCGCGGGCACCGTGGCCGGCAAGCATTTCGATTTTGCCGGCATGGACTACAAGTTCACCGACAAGATCACCGGCAGTTACCACTTCGCCCAGCTCGACGAAGTCTATAACCAGCACTTCTTCGGTCTGGTCGCCTCGCGGCCGATGGGCCCGGGCACCTTCGCCACCGACCTGCGCTTTGCGGTCAGTGACGATCAGGGCGCGGCCCGTGGTGGCGAGATCGACAACCGCTCGCTCAACGGTCTGGTCAGCTACGCCCTGAGCGGCCACAAGTTCAGCGCCGGTTATCAGCACATGTCCGGCGACAGCGCGTTCCCGTATGTCGATGGCAGCGACCCGTACCTGGTCAACTTCGTGCAGATCAACGACTTTGCCGGCGCCGAAGAACGCTCCTGGCAGGCGCGTTACGATTTCGACTTTGCGCGTCTCGGCATCCCTGGCCTGTCGTTCATGAGCCGTTACCTGAGCGGTGACAACATCAAGCTCAAGAACGGAGAAGAAGGCAAAGAGTGGGAGCGCAACACCGAGATCAAATATGTAGTACAAAGCGGCGCCCTGAAGGACGTTGCCGTACGCCTGCGTAATGCCACCTACCGTTCCAACTACTCCGCTCGCGATGCCGATGAAGTGCGTCTGCTGGTGAGCTATAGCGTTGCCCTTTGGTAATTCAGTACGTCCATAACAACAACTCCCAAGGAGACATAGATGAACTTATCACTGCGTAAAGTTGCTCTGGCCGCTGGCGTCATGCTGTTCGCCGGCCAACTGATGGCCGAACCGAAACGTCCGGAATGCATCGCCCCGGCCTCCCCCGGCGGCGGTTTCGACCTGACCTGCAAACTGGCGCAGAGCGCGCTGGTCAACGAAAAACTGCTGACCAAACCGATGCGCGTGACCTACATGCCCGGCGGTGTCGGCGCGGTGGCGTACAACGCGGTCGTCGCCCAGCGCCCGGCCGACGCCGGCACGCTGGTGGCGTGGTCCAGCGGTTCGCTGCTGAATCTGGCGCAAGGCAAGTTCGGCCGTTTCGACGAGACCAACGTGCGCTGGCTGGCCGCCGTCGGCACCAGTTACGGTGCCATCGCGGTGAAAAGCGATTCGCCTTACAAGACCCTCGACGATCTGGTCAAAGCCCTGAAGAAAGATCCGAGCTCCGTGGTGATCGGTTCCGGCGGCACCGTCGGCAGCCAGGACTGGATGCAGACCGCACTGATCGCCAAGGCTGCCGGGATCAACCCGCGTGACCTGCGTTACGTCGCCCTCGAAGGCGGCGGCGAAATCGCTACTGCACTGCTCGGCGGTCACATCCAGGTGGGTAGTACCGACATCTCCGACTCCATGCCGCATATCCAGAGCGGTGACATGCGGCTGCTCGCGGTGTTCGCCGATAAACGCATCGACGAACCGGAAATGAAAGACATCCCGACCGCGCGCGAGCAGGGCTACGACATCGTCTGGCCGGTGGTGCGTGGTTTCTACCTTGGGCCAAAAGTCAGCGACGAAGACTACGCCTGGTGGAAAGACGCCTTCGACAAACTGCTGGCCTCCGATGAGTTCGCCAAGCTGCGCGATCAGCGTGAACTGTTTCCGTTCGCCATGACCGGCCCGGAGCTGGACACCTACGTGAAGAAGCAGGTCGCGGACTACAAAGTGCTGGCCAAAGAGTTCGGCCTGATTCAGTGATCGTCTCTGTCTAGCGGCTGCGGCCTCGCGCATCGAGGCCTCGGCACAGGAGTTTCCCATGCTCTTACAACGCATTTTCGCCTCGGTGCTATTGCTGGCCTGCGTCGGCCTGGCGCTGATGGCGTGGCCGTATCAAGCGGCTTTTTCTTACGAACCGGTCGGCCCGCGCGCCTTTCCTCTGCTGATGCTCGGCCTGATGGGCGTGGCGCTGCTGTACATGGTGTTCCGCCCGGCACCGATCAAACACAGCGAAGACGAGCCACCGCTGGATCGCGAAACCCTGACCAAGATCGGCCTCTGCGTGCTGTTGCTGCTGGTGTTCGCCGGCCTGTTCGAACCGCTGGGCTTCATCCTCAGCAGCATCCTGATCGGCATCCCGATGGCGCGCCTGTATGGCGGTCGCTGGCTACCGAGCATTGTGGTGACAACGTTGATGGCCATCGGTCTGTACCTGCTGTTCGACCGTCTGATGGACGTTCCACTGCCTCTGGGCCTGCTCGACGTTCTGGAGAACTGATATGGATACTCTCGGTTATTTGGGTCAGGGCTTCGGCGTCGCGCTGAGTCCGTACAACCTGGTCACGGCCTTGACCGGCACGCTGATCGGCACCGTGGTCGGGCTGTTGCCGGGCCTGGGTCCGATCAATGGCGTGGCCCTGCTGATCCCGATCGCCTTCGCCCTCGGCCTGCCGCCGGAGTCGGCGCTGATTCTGCTGGCGGCGGTGTATCTGGGCTGCGAATACGGCGGGCGGATCAGCTCGATCCTGCTGAACATTCCGGGCGAAGCCTCCACCGTGATGACCACCCTCGACGGTTATCCGATGGCGCGCCAGGGTCTGGCCGGTGTCGCCCTGTCGCTGTCGGCATGGAGTTCGTTCATCGGTGCGTTCATCGCCACCTGCGGCATGGTGCTGTTCGCCCCGTTACTGGCGAAATGGGCGATTGCCTTCGGTCCGGCGGAATACTTCGTGTTGATGGTGTTTGCGATCGTCTGCCTTGGCGGCATGGCCGGTGATCGACCGCTGAAGACTTTTATTGCGGCGCTGATCGGGCTGTTTCTGTCGACCGTGGGCATCGACGCCAACAGCGGCGTATACCGTTTCACCGGCGACAACATTCACCTGACCGACGGCATCCAGTTCGTGGTGCTGGTACTGGGTCTGTTCTCGGTCAGTGAAATCCTTCTGCTGCTGGAAAAAACCCATCGCGGCCAGGAAGCGGTGAAGGCCACCGGGCGCATGATGTTCAACTTCAAGGAAGCGGCGTCGGTGTTCGTGGTGAACATCCGTTGCGGCCTGCTGGGTTTCATCATGGGCGTGTTGCCGGGTGCAGGTGCGACGCTGGCCAGCGCCGTGGCCTACATGACCGAAAAACGCATCGCCGGTGCCGGTGGCAAATTCGGTCAAGGTGACGCCCGTGGCCTTGCCGCTCCGGAAACCGCGATCGGCGCTTCGGCCTGTGGCGCACTGGTGCCGATGCTGACCCTCGGTGTACCCGGTTCGGGCACCACCGCCGTGATGATCGGCGCACTGTCGCTGTACAACATCACCCCGGGGCCGCTGCTGTTCCAACAGCAACCGGACATCGTCTGGGGCCTGATCGCGTCGTTGTTCATCGCCAACATCATGCTGGTGATCCTGAATATCCCGATGATCCGCATCTTCACCCGCATCCTCGCCGTGCCGAACTGGGCGCTGGTGCCGGTGATCGCGATCATCACCGGGATCGGCGTGTACGCCGTGCATGCGACCACCTTCGACCTGTTCCTGATGGTCGGCATCGGTATCTTCGGCTACATCCTGCGCAAGCTGGATTTCCCGTTGTCGCCCGTGCTGCTCGGGTTCATCCTCGGTGGGCTGATGGAGCAGAACCTGCGTCGTGCACTGTCGATCTCCAACGGTGCGCTGGAAATCCTCTGGTCGAGCCCGATCACTTTCGGCGTGTGGATCCTGACCGCGATCATGTTGCTGATGCCGCTGCTGCGCATCTGGCGCAAACGTGCGGCAGCGCAACGCGCCATCGCCGATGTCTGATCGCTCCTCCCTCAGAAGCTGGTGGGCGACCCCGCTGGTCGGTCTGCTTGGCGGTTTTATCGCCAGCCAGATCGGCTGGCCACTGCCGTGGATGGTCGGCTCGTTACTGGCGATCATCCTCGTGCGCTGCCTGACCCCGTGGCAACTCACGGAAATCCCCGGCGGGCGCAAATGCGGCCAATGGATTGTCGGCATCGGCATCGGCCTGCACTTCACCCCGTTGGTGATGGAGCAGGTGCTGAGTCATTTCGGATTGATCTTCTTCGGTGCCCTGGTCACCAGCCTGTCTGCGGTGGTCGGGGTGTGGTTGATGCGCCGTACCGGCGAGGATCGCGCCACGGCGTTTTTCTCGAGCATGCCCGGCGGCTCCGGCGAGATGGTCAACCTCGGCGCGCGCAATGGCGCGCTGCTCAGCCATGTCGCGGCGGGACAGAGTCTGCGGGTGCTGGTGGTGGTGCTGTGCGTGCCGGCCGCGTTCAAGTATCTGCTGGGCGACGGCACACCGATTTCCCACGCCGGCAATGTCGATTGGCGCTGGCTGGCGATTCTGTTTCCCACGGGCGCCCTGCTCGCCTGGCTCTGGCAGCGTTTGCGTCAACCCAATCCGTGGCTGTTCGGGCCGCTGCTGGTCAGTGCCACGGTGAGCATTGCCTGGGATTTGCACATCGGCCTGCCGGACGGCGGCAGCCAGATCGGCCAGTGGCTGATCGGCAGCGGGCTGGGCTGTCACTTCAATCGACAGTTCTTCCGCCGCGCGCCGTCATTCATGGGCCGTACGCTGATTGGCACGGCGCTGACCATGTTGATCGCGACATTGGCGGCTTTGGGCTTGAGTGCGCTGACCCATCTGGATCTGCGTTCGCTGACGTTGGGCATGATGCCCGGTGGGATTGCCGAGATGAGTCTGACGGCGGAGACCCTGCAACTGTCGGTGCCGCTGGTGACGGCGATGCAGGTGATGCGGCTGCTGTTTGTACTGTTTCTGGCGGAGCCGTTGTTCAAATACTGGAACCGTAATCCCGAGTAATACCGCGCCGCCCTTTTCGCGAGCAGGCTCGCTCCCACAGGGTTTTGAGGTGTTCACACAATCTGTGGCAACCACAGGAACCTGTGGGAGCGAGCCTGCTCGCGAAGGGGCCCGCCCATTCAACCCATCAAATCGGCGGCAGACGCCACTCAATTGGCGCTTCGCCATTTTGCTCGAGAAACTTGTTGGTCCGGCTGAAATGCCCGCAACCGAGGAAGCCCCGATAAGCCGATAGCGGCGACGGATGCACCGAGGTCAGCACCAGGTGCTTGGTCGCATCGATCAGCTTCTGCTTGCTCTGCGCATGCGCGCCCCACAGCATGAACACCAGATGCGGCTGGCGTTCGCTGACCACCTCAATAATCCGGTCGGTGAAGAACTGCCAGCCCTTGTCCTTATGCGCGTTGGCATTGGCGCGCTCGACGGTCATGGTGGTGTTGAGCATCAACACGCCCTGATCGGCCCAGCTCTGCAGGTAGCCGTGGTTGGGAATGTCGATGTTCAGGTCGCGTTTCAACTCTTTATAGATATTGACCAGCGACGGCGGCGCCGGCACGCCCGGTTGCACCGAGAAGCACAAGCCATGAGCCTGGCCCGG
This sequence comes from Pseudomonas sp. JAI115, assembly GCF_014200835.1. NCBI lineage: Bacteria > Pseudomonadati > Pseudomonadota > Gammaproteobacteria > Pseudomonadales > Pseudomonadaceae > Pseudomonas > Pseudomonas sp. JAI115. The sequence continues at coordinate 199,748 of NZ_JACHCY010000002.1, read as the reverse complement.
ACCGTGGTAAGGGTCCTGGCCAAGGATCACCACTTTGACTTTATCCAGCGGCGTCGAATTCAGCGCGTTGAAAATCAGCGGCCCCGGCGGATAGATTTCCTTGCCGGCCGCCCGCTCCTGCTGCAGAAAAGTGCGCAACTCTGCCATATAAGGCTGGTCGAATTCAGCACGCAGTGCCTCCTTCCAGCTCGGTTCGAGTTTGATACGGTCGTCAGCAGTCATGGTCATACCCGGCAAAAACAATGGGGCGAACCCTAGGAAAGCCGACCACGCTTGTCAATTGATCTGACACAGATCCGGCACTTTCCCGCACAGCGATCATACTGAACGCTCAATTTCCCGATCGAGGTCACGATGAATCTGCACTTCGAAGAACTCACCGGCACCGACGGCGCCCGCCTCGGGATCGCCAGCCTGGATGCTGAAAAGTCGCTCAACGCGCTGTCCTTGCCGATGATCAACGCCCTGAGCGACAAACTGAACGCCTGGGCCAAAGATCCACAAATCGTTTGCGTGCTATTGCGCGGCAACGGCGCCAAAGCGTTCTGCGCCGGCGGCGAAGTGCGCAGCCTGGTGGAGGCCTGTCGCGCCCATCCCGGCGAAGTCCCGCCACTCGCTGCGCAGTTTTTCGCCGCCGAATATCGCCTGGACTACAGCCTGCACACCTACCCCAAACCGCTGATCTGCTGGGGCCACGGTTACGTGCTCGGCGGCGGCATGGGCCTGTTGCAAGGCGCCAGCACGCGGATCGTCACGCCGAGCAGTCGCCTGGCGATGCCGGAGATCACCATCGGTCTGTATCCGGACGTCGGGGCCAGTTGGTTTTTGTCACGGTTGCCGGGCAAGCTCGGCTTGTTCCTCGGTCTGACGGGTGCACATATGAATGGCCGCGATGCGATCGATCTGGATCTGGCCGACCGTTTCCTGCTTGAAGAGCAGCAACCGCAGCTGATCGAAGGCCTGCTGCAACTCAACTGGCAGGAACAGACCGACATGCAGCTCAACAGTCTGTTCAAGGCCCTGCAACAGGAAGCCGTCGGGCAGATGCCCGAGGCGCAGTGGTTACCCCGCCGTCAGCGGATCGACGAACTGCTCGACGTCAGCGACGTCACCTGTGCCTGGAAAGCCATCAGCCTGCAACGCGACAGCAGCGACCCGCTGATCGCCCGCGCCGCGAAAACCCTGAGCGAAGGCTCGCCGCTGACCGCGCATCTGGTCTGGGAACAGATCCTCCGCGCCCGCTATCTGTCGCTGGCCGAAGTGTTTCAGATGGAATACACCCTGAGCCTCAATTGCTGTCGGCACCCGGAATTCAGCGAAGGGGTTCGCGCGCGGCTGATCGACAAGGATCAGAAACCGCACTGGCATTGGCCGGACATCAATAACGTCCCGGACGCGGTGGTCGAGGCGCATTTTCACAAGGTCTGGGAAGGTCGGCATCCGTTGGCGGATCTGACGGTTTACTGATTGCCCGGCAAATCGCAGGCACAAAAAAGCGGCGCTCAATGCGCCGCTTTTTTGTTTGCGGATGATTATGATTACCAGCGACCGCCTCGCCCGCCGTGGTCACCGCGGTTACCGTGATGATCACGCCCACCCCGGTCACGATCCCAACCCCCACCGCGGTGGCCGTCCCAACGGCCACGATCATTGTCGTGCCAGCGACGACTCTTATAGTAGCGCGGCGCTGGTTGGTAGTAGCGGGGCGCCGAGTAGTAACGCGGAGCCGGTTGGTAGTAACGCGGGGCCGCCTGATAGTAGCGCGGGGCCGAGTAATAGGTGCTGCCACCGCTGTAATAGGTGCCGCCAGTGTTGTAGTAGGCCGGAGCGGGTGAGGTGTAGACCTCCGAGCTGTAATAACTGTCTGCGTAGGAGTAGGGAGCGCAACCGGCAACGGAAAACATCATCGCAGCAAGTAGAAGAATTCGTCGATACATGGCGGCCTCCTGGACCGCGGGTAGCCGCACCAGCGACGCTGGCAGGCATCAGTCGTTTATTCGGTGACTGACGGAACATCTGACAGCGTTTTCCGAATCTGGTGCGCTTCCGTAACAAGTTGAAACATGTGATTGATGAAATCCTGTTCATTTGGAAAACACTGTCATTCAGCCGCCGATCAGTGGTGCCCACCGTGATAGCCGCGTCCGTAACCGCCGCGATAGCCGTGACCGCCGTAGTAATAGTGCCCGCCACCGTAATAGCGCGGGCCGTAATAACCGCCGTAGTAATACGGTGAGTAATAGCCTGGATAGTAGTAAGTGGCAGGGTAAGCATCGTAAGGACCGGCGTAGTAATAACACCCGGACAGACCCAAGCCGAGCACCGCTCCCAGCAGCACCCGGCGCAACAGTTTGGAAGTAACCATGACGGCCTCCTGAAAGACCTGCGGCCGCAGCAGGACAGCGCAGCCGACACAGTTTTGACTGTCAGGTCCGGGGCAAGTGCCGGGCGCGCAAAGGCTTCAGATCAGCGGTGTCAGTCACACTGAAAATCCTCTGTGGAAGCAGGCTTGCTCACGAAAGCGGTGGGTCAGTGACGAATCACTGACTGACAGGACGCCTTCGCGAGCAAGCCCGCTCCCACTGTTGGCCTGCGTAATGTCCAGGCATACATCGGTGCCACCACCGTACATGCTGATGACACCTTGCATACCCTGCTGTCTCGGGCCGATCATGCGATGTAGCAGGCCAGACAAACTGGCCGTAACCGCAATTGCGTGGAAATGCCTTACTCGTCCTATGCCTGATTCCGACATCAAACCCGACCTCTGCCCGGCCTGCGGCGCGCGCAACGACTGCACCCTGGCTGACCCGCGCACCGCCGACCAGGCCTGCTGGTGCTATGCCGTGAGCATCGATCCGGCAGTACTTGAAGCCTTGCCCGCAGCGCTGCGCAATCAATCCTGTCTGTGCCCGCGCTGCGCGCAGGTCGAGGCGCAACTGCAAGCAGCGGCGCGGCCGATCCCGTAAGATACGCGCCCCTTTATCCGCCGATTCCTGACCATGCGCGTCGACCGTTTCCTCAGCAACCTGCCCCGCTATAACCGTCAGCAGGTTCGCCTGTTGCTGGTGGAAAAGCGCGTGCGGATCGACGGAAAAGTCGTCAGCGACCCGCACAGCGAAGTGCTGGAGTTCAGCCGCGTCGAAGTCGACGAAGAAGTCCTGCAACTCGGCAAACCGGCACGCTACTTCATGCTGCACAAGCCGCCGGGGTGCGTCAGTGCCACTCGCGATCCGCAGCACCCGACCGTGCTTGATCTGATCGATGAACCGGACAAAGACGACCTGCACATCGCCGGTCGCCTGGACTTCAACACCACCGGGTTGATGCTGATCACCAATGATGGCAGCTGGTCGCGACGCCTGACCCAACCGCAGACCAAACTGCCGAAGGTCTATTACGTCGAGACCGAACAGGAGATCGGGCCGCAATACGCGCTGACGTTTGCCGATGGCATCTACTTCGCCTTCGAAAACCTGACCACGCAACCGGCGCAACTCGATGTACTCGGCCCGCGAGTGGCGCGCCTGAGCATCGTCGAGGGTCGCTACCATCAGGTGAAGCGCATGTTTGGTCACTTCAACAACAAAGTCTTGCGCCTGCATCGCGAATCCATGGGCCCGCTGTCGCTGGATAGCGCGCTAAAACCGGGCGAGTACCGCGCTTTGCGCACCGAAGAGATTCATTTGTTCTAAGCCGGTGACCGCTCAGCAGAAGTTGTCGAACAATTTACCAACGGCACTTGCGCGATCCCCATCCCACTGCTTGAATCAGGACGTCGGCCAAATTGTGACCGATGAGTCACCACATACTTCCAAGAAACTTTTTGCCGGTCGTCAGCCCCTTGGGTTGCGCCTCAGCCGGCAGACTGCCCGCCAATAACAACACCCGTCGACCGCAGTCATGGATCGACATGGGCCAAGCAAATTCCAGGCGTATGCCTACCTGTCACAAAGCTCGTGCAATCTCTATTTGCGCGCATACCCGCTTGCTTGCCAGGAGTCTTATGACATGAGGCCAGAAATCGCTGTGCTGGATATACAGGGTCAGTATCGGGTTTACACGGAGTTCTATCGCGCAGACGCCGCAGAAAAGACCATCATCCTGGTCAACGGCTCGATGGCCACGACTGCGTCGTTTGCACAGACTGTGAAAAACCTGCACCCGCAATTCAACGTGGTTTGCTACGACCAGCCCTACGCGGGCCGGTCGAAAATCCACAACCGTCACGAGAAACATCTGACCAAGGAAGTCGAAGGGCAGATCCTGCTGGAGCTGATCGACCACTTCGGCGCCGAACACGTGCTGTCGTTTTCCTGGGGCGGCGCAGCCACCCTGGTTGCCCTGGCCCATCAGCCGCGGCGTATCGAGAAAGCCGTGATCAGCTCGTTCTCGCCGGTGATCAACGCACACATGCTTGATTACCTGGAGCGCGGTGTCGATTACCTCGGCCAGCGCGATGGCGACCGCGTCGGGCACCTGGTCAACAGCACTATCGGCAAACACCTGCCGTCACTGTTCAAGCGCTTCAACTATCGCCACGTCAGCAGCCTGGCCGAACACGAATACGGGCAGATGCACTTCCACATCAGTGACGTGCTGCACAGCGATCGCCAGTGCTATTTGAATGCGGCGAAAAAGATCAACGTGCCGGTGCTGTTTCTCAACGGCGAATGGGATGAATACACCGCCGCCGAAGACGCCCGGATATTCGGCAACCATGTGGCGCACAGCACCTTCACCACGCTGCAGGCCACCGGCCACTTCCTCGACATGGAACACAAGGCTGCGTGCCGCGATAGCCAGAACGCCCTGCTCGGTTTCCTGAAACCCTCACCGCAGTCGAGCCGAACGCGTTACGCGTTCGTTCAGGATCACCATGCATTGGCCATTTGAAAAAGCGTCGTCGCGAGCGAGTCTGTGGGGCTGAAAGACCAGCATTGATTGTCCTGCAGATTTGCCCGCGAATGACCGTTTTCAATGCTGTAACGCGCTGCGGGCAAAAGAAAAACTTCAAATCCGCGCCCGACTCTGGTACAAAGTCAGCCGCTCTGAGCGGGTATAGTTTAGTGGCAAAACGAAAGCTTCCCAAGCTTTAGTTGAGGGTTCGATTCCCTCTACCCGCTCCACTCATTCAGGTCTCACGTCGTGTTACGACGGGAGATGCAGGAACAGAAAAAACCGGCCTACAGGGCCGGTTTTTTTGTGTCTGCGATTTGAGAAAAAGCAATGCAAGGAGTAATCCTCCTCACAGGAAGCCCCCCTTAATCGAATATGCATAACTCCACTTCTCTGTGTTTTATTGCGATTTCTGAGAGATAAGCCACAATACTCAGGAATAATGTATTGATACCGATCCTCTCACTAATCCAGAATTACCAGCTTTAAAGTAGTTTTTGAGGTGTAAAACCCATTATGTTGGATTTAATCCTTAGCAAACCGAATGAGATCGTCAAGCGGATCTGCGAACGCCTGCGCACTGACCGGCTCGCTCTGGAAATGACACAAGCGGATGTGGCTGCACGTGCCGGCATCGGAACCAACACGGTGTCCAATCTGGAAGCCGGGCGTAATGTGGGTTTCGAAAATCTGGTGCGCGTCGCCATGGTACTTGGACGCAGCAAGGAACTCGAAAATCTGTTCCTGCCAAAGCTTGAAACTCTGGACGACATCCTGCGCTACGAAAACAGCGCCAAGCGTCAACGCATCAAAAGGAAATCCGAAAATGCTTGAGCGAGTGGACGTCTACTACGAAGGCTGGGGTGAACATTGGCAGTGGGGCACGCTGGCTTCCACCACAGCTCTGACCGGTCGGCCGCTGGTGGTGTTTGAGTACAGCGACGAAGCGAAAAAAAGAGGACTCGAACTTTCGTCCCTGAAACTTCCTTTACAAGGCGCAAAATTAAGCCGGGATTTCCCGCAACATCAGTTGGGATTACCAGGCCCCGTCTATGACTCGCTGCCCGACGGTTGGGGCATGCTGCTGATGGATCGTCTATTCAAACGTCGCGGCCTGAATCCCGCACGCATCGGCCCCTTGGAACGACTGGCCTACATTGGCAACAATGCCATGGGATCCATGTCGTTCAAGCCTGTGGCGCCTGACGTACTAGAACCGCAGATGCATGTTCCCATTGAATTGCTTGCAGCCGAAGTGCAGCAAGTGCTCAAAGGTGAAGGGGGTGAGCTTCTTCAGAAGTTGTTGCTGGTGGGAGGATCTCCGCAAGGTGCCAGACCAAAAGCTCTGGTCTATCGCGATCCTGATACCGGGACGTTCACCACTGCCGCCACTCCGGATTTTGAAGCATGGCTGGTGAAGTTCCCGGCCCAGCACGAACACCCCGAAGTGTGCGCTATCGAAATGATCTATGCCGAGTGCTTGCGCCTCTGCGGCATTCAAACACCAGACACGCAATACTTCAGTCTGTCAGACGGAATGACTGCCTTCGCCAGCAAACGCTTTGATCGACAGGACGGGCTGCGCGTCCCCATGCAAAGTCTCGCAGCTTTCACCGGAGCAGATTTTCGATCCCCTGGAGCATTGGACTACGCCAACTTCCTGCGCGCGACGCAGAGATGCACCAATGATGTACGAGAAAAAGCTCGAGCGTTCGAGCGAGCTGTATTCAACGTTGCGTTCCACAATCGAGACGATCACCCCAAAAACTTTGCCTACACCATGTCACGAACTGGCGACTGGAAATTAGCCCCGGCCTACGATGTGACCTTTTGTGAGGGGCCGGGTGGGTATCACCAGATGGATGTGATGGGCGAAGCGCTGGAAATCGACCGAAAGGCCATGCTTGGACTGGCAGCAGAAGCGGAGGTTAGTGCCTATGAGGCAGGAGTTATCATTGAGCGCTTTTGCGACGTATCCAGCCAATTCTCAACTGTGGCAAATGATCGTTATCCTGGCGCGATCACTCAGGAAACCCTGCGTACCATTCAAAGCCGAATTGATCACAACATCAAGTTGTTGCGATGACTGCATATCCTTGCAAATCACACTTTTTGAAACCCTGAAGATTTTTCCGACATTACAGATCCACAACAAACCACGGTTCTCACCATCCCCACGACCCGCTAGCATTTCCACTTCACCCACCAACCCTCCCCCCTGCGCGGCCATCGACGAATACGCGTTTTGACTTTCGAGGGACTCCATGGCGCGGCCCCTGCGCCGCTGATGACCGAACTCAAAAGAGCACTTTCCCATGACGCAAAACATTTACGACGACCCCGAATTTTTTCACGGTTACAGCCAAATGAACCGTTCAATCGGCGGCCTCGATGCCGCGCCGGAGTGGCCGGCGCTCAAGGCGTTGCTGCCATCGATGCACGACTTGAATGTGGTCGACCTCGGCTGCGGCTATGGCTGGTTCAGCCGTTGGGCCAGTGAACATGGCGCCGCCCATGTGCTGGGGCTGGATGTCTCGGAAAAGATGCTGGAGCGGGCGCGCGAAACCACAGCGGCGGCGAACATCCGCTATGAACGCGCCGACCTCGAACATCTCGACTTGCCGGCCTGCAGTTTCGATCTGGCCTACAGTTCGCTGGCGCTGCACTACATCAAGGATCTGGCCGGACTGTTCGCCCATCTGTACGCGGCGCTGAAACCGGGTTCGCATTTTGTGTTCTCCATCGAGCACCCGATCTTCATGGCCCCGCGCAATCCAGGCTGGCTGGTCGACAGCGATGGCCACAAGCGCTGGCCGCTGGACAGCTATCAGATGGAGGGCGAGCGGGTGACCCACTGGCTGGCCGACGGGGTGATCAAGCAGCATCGCACGATGGGCACGCTGTTGAATTCGTTGATCGCGGCGGGTTTTGCCATTCGCCATGTCAATGAATGGGGGCCGAGCGATGCGGAGGTGGCGGTGCAACCAGCGCTGGCTGAAGAGCGGGAGCGGCCGATGATGTTGTTGGTGGCGGTGCAGCGCTAATCTGATCTGAGCAAACAATATGTGGTGAGGGGATTTATCCCCGATGGTTGCGTAGCAACCGCTTAAAGGGCCTGCTGCGCAGTCCATCGGGGATAAATCCCCTCACTACAGGTGGCTGAAGGCTGGCTTCAGCGAGTCGCGACGATGAACAGCCGCGGAAACGGCAACAGCACCGAACCATCCGGCAACGCCGGATAGGCCTCGGCAACTGCAGCCAGATACTGCTGCAGATATTGCGCCCGCTCCTCTTCAGTCAGCGGATTCAGGAACGGAATCAAACCACTGCCCTTGAACCACTCCACCACCCCCGCCGCCCCGCCCGGCAGTTGATGGTGATAGGTGGTACGCCACACATCGACCCGCGCACAGTGCGGACGCAACATCGAGAAGTAATCGCTGGCACTGGCCATCTCGGTGCGCTGCCCGGCGGCGTCGGCGAGTTTCGCGGCCCATGGGCCGTTGGCGGCAACTTCACGCATCAGTCGATGAGAAGGCTCGTTGAGGTTGTCCGGCATCTGGATCGCCAGACTGCCACCGTCCGAAAGCTTACCCGCCAACGCCGGCAGCAACGTCGCGTGATCCGGCACCCATTGCAGCACTGCATTGGCGAAGATCACATCGAACGGCCCTTGATCCGCCCAACTATCGATTTCTGCGACCTCGAACTGCAACTGCGGCAGGCGCTTGCGCGCGGCGTTGACCATGTCCGGCGAACTGTCGAGCCCCCTGACCTGGGCCTGCTCAAAACGCTGCACCAGCAATTCGGTGGAATTACCCGGGCCACAACCGATATCGACCACCGATCGCGCCTGAACCGTGGGAATCGCCGCCAGCAGATCACGGGCCGGGCGGGTGCGTTCATCTTCGAAAGCGACGTATTGTCTGGCGGACCAACTCATTGCGTTCTCCAGTCGGGACATTCCTGCGGTTCGTCACAATACAGGCAGCGCTGCGGACAGTTCCAGAGAGGCTTATTGCAAGGGATGTCTCCGCCTTCACAATTATTGGCAGGAGTCATTTGTAAGTAGAATTTTCATCGCGCCCCGGATGTCTGAATTTCAAGCTCTCCCAATAAGGAACATCGCAATGAAATTCGCGAAAATCTCCCAGACCCTGGCCCTCTGGGCCGGTAGCCCGAAAACCTTCATGGGCGCATTGATCCTGATTTTTCTGTGGGGTTTGAGTGGGCCGATTTTTGATTTCAATGACACCTGGCAACTGATCATCAACACCTCGACCACGATCATCACTTTTCTGATGGTATTCCTGATCCAGAATACGCAGAACCGTGATACCGACATCCTGCATCTGAAGCTCGATGAGTTATTGCGGGTGAACAAGGAAGCGCAGAACGCAATGCTCGGCCTGGAATCGCTGGATCTCAAACAACTCGAGGCGCTGCGCAAGCATTACCGCAGCCTGGGGGAAAGCGAGGTATTCGATCTTGAAGGGCTGGGGGAGAAGAGCAAGCCGAAGCAGGATTTGAATGACTGCTAAGTAAAGTTGAACAAAGCAAAAGATCGCAGCCTGCGGCAGTTCCTACACCGTTCTATGTAGGAGCTGCCGCAGGCTGCGATCTTTTGATTGGCAGTTGGTGTCAGCGACTGGCTTGCAGAGCTCGGGCCATTTCCAGATGGCTTTGCAGTTTTGGCAGCGTCTCGTCGGCAAATGCCTTGATTTCCGGCACGTCGGTCGACTGCGCTTCCTGCTGAATCTGCTGGATGGCCTCTTCGGTCGCTTTCACTTGGCTCGCGGCGTAGGCCTGGTCGAAGGTTTCACCGTCCTTGACCTGAGGGATCATGGTCTTGGCCTTGTCGGCAATTTCTTCACGGGGAGCGACCGGCAGATCGAGTTTCTTCGCGATCTTCGCCAGATGCTGGTTGGCCGTGGTGCGGTCATTGATCACGACAATGGTGTAATCCTTGACCTCTTTGGATTCGGATTTCTGGTGCGCCAGCCGGCTGGCTTCAATGTCGGCCATGCCTTTGGCGGACGCATCGTTGATGAAGTCGGCAGGCGACTGGGCGAATGCACTGCCAGCGAACAAACCCAACAGCGTGGCAAAACTGAAACGACGTATCTGGGTGGCCATCCGGCTCATGGTCGCGCCCTCCTATCTCTGCAAATTCAAGCGGGGGCTTGCGCCCCCGCCTCTCAATCAAAACTACCTCACCGACTACTTCGACTTCTGAGCTGGCTTGCGGCCCATTTCGGTTTTCGCAGGCTCTTTGTCGACTGTCGTGGTGGTGGTTTTCCCACCTTTGCGACCGGCTTCAGAGGCCTTCGTTCGATCGTTGGCGAAGTTTCCCGAGTTCGAGTTTCTTGAATTAGGCATGATTCTCTTCCTCTTGGTGTTGATCGTTGGCGAGCAGATGCCCGCCTAGATTGAGAATTGCCGGACTGCCAAAGGTTTAGAAAAGTTGCCCGCGCCGCGACGAACGGCGCGCATTGTTTCAGCTATCCACCGCCCGATGATTGAGGCGTTTGGCGGCGTACATCGCTTGGTCGGCATGCCGGAACAATTGTTGCTCCTCACTGCCATGTTCGGGATAACGGGCCACGCCGATGCTCGGTTCGATATACAGGTTGTGACCGTCCAGGCGCATCGGCTGCACCAGCACCTGGCGGATTTTTCCGGCCACGATGTCGGCGTCTTCAGCGGCGTGAACGCTGTGCAACAGCACCACGAATTCGTCGCCACCGATGCGCGCCACGGTATCGGTGTCGCGTACGCAGCCCTTGAGCCGACTCGCCACCGTTTGCAGCAGCATGTCGCCGACCGCATGGCCAAAGGTGTCGTTGACCTGTTTGAAGCGATCCAGATCGACGTACAGCAGCGCCATGTTTCCCGAGGTTTCCCGGGCACCGGCCAGCGCAGCCTTGAGACGGTCTTTGAGCAACCCGCGATTGGGCAACTGGGTCAGTTGATCGTATTGCGCCATGCGCTTGAGCCGCGCGTGCAACTGCTGGCGCTCGATGGCGGTGGCGACCTGGGCGCAGACGTATTGCAGCAGTTCCTTGTCCTGCTCGGTATAACGCTCACCGCCCGGCAGGCTTTTGACGATCAGCGCACCGATGGTGCCGTTCTTCGAATTCAGCGGCACACCGAGCCAGCACGGTGAGTCCTGCCCCGCCACCAGCGCGGCGAAGTCGGGCGAGGCGTCGGGGCTGTCCGGCGTCAGCAGAATCGGCTGACCGCTGCGGATGACCTCCGCACACAAACGCCCGGTAACGGTGCCAGGTTGCTCGGGCTGCAATTCGTGATCGTCGACGTGATAGGGAAAATTCAGCTGCGCACAGTGCTCGTCGTACAGCGCCACGGAGAAATTCAGCGCCGGCAGCCATTCGCCGATGATCAGGTGGATGCGTTTGAACAGCGCCAGCAAGTCTTCGGCGACATGCGCCGCCTCGGAAATCGCATACAGCGCAGCCTGACGCGATTCCGCCTGCTTGCGCTCGGTGATGTCGCGGGCCACGGCGATGCGCAACTGATCGACCTCCGACCAGCGCGCCGACCAGAGGATATTCACAATGCGGCCATCCTTGCGCACATAACGGTTTTCGAAATTGTGCTTGGGTTCGCCGCTCATGATGTCGTGGGCGGCGGCCAAGGTGCGCTGGCGGTCTGCGGGATGCACCAGTTCGATCATCGACCGGCAGATCAACTCGTCAGGCGTATAACCAAAAATACGCTCGCAGGCAGCACTGACAAAAACGAAACGGCCCTGCCTGTCCACCGCGCAGACGGCATCCAGCAACAGGTCCATATAACTCGCCAACGGCGCGGAATTTCGGCTTTCCATGGTTCAGCGTGGGTGTCCGGACAATGCAGCACTGTTCAACCATCCCTGACCCTTTGTTCACGCATCCCTGCACACAACATCAAGCCTTGTTCGGCAGCAATCCCGGTAGTGCGTGCATCAGTGCGTTGATCGCAAAACCGATGAACATCACGCCACACAAACGCGTGATCATCAGCTCGTGGCGCTGATACAGCGTGCGCACCCGTCGGGCGCCGACAACGCCGATCAAGATAGCGTAAGCCAGCAATCCGCCGAGAAAGCTCAGGGCGATCAGCGCCGGCAACATCGACCAGTTGAGCAGTTCGGCGCGGCTCGACAGCAGCGCGGTAAAGGTCGCGACCGCCACCGGGTAGGCCTTGGGATTGGTCAAACCGAACAGGATGCCGTGCCAGAACGGCTGACGCGCTGCGCCCTGTGGCTGATCAGCGCTGCGCCGCTGGGCTCGCACTGCGCGCCAGCCAAGCCAGAACAGGTACAAGCCGCTGAGCACACCCAGCACATCGAATGCGGTGCTGCCGATCTCGCGGGCACCGACGATGGCGATCAGCGCGGTGCTGCACCAGACCACATCGCCAAGCAAATGCCCACAAAGAAACCCGGCCCCGGCCCGTCGCCCATGCGCCGCGCCAATGCCGAACACTGCCAGAACGCCCGGCCCGGGCGTGATGCCGTAAATGAAACCCGAGGCCAGAACGGCCATTAGCAGCGATGGAGTCATGAAAAACCTGCTGGCGCCAGTACAAATGATGGCCAGTCTATATCAGCCCAATGTGTCTGATCACGACGCGTCGTAAAAACGCATGCCCGTGTACGGTTTCAACCGACAGGCTGCCAGTCGCGAAGCCAGATCACCGACGTGAACCTCAAGCTTGTGGCCATCAGGGTCAAGAAAGTAGAACGACGCACCTTCGCTGCGGTTGTCGCGCCATTCCTTCACATTCGCCGCTTTTAGCGTCTGCACTAACAACGGAAAATCTGCCTCGGCGAGGCTGAACGCGTAATGGGTGTAGTCGACGGACGGCTCGGTGGTGCGCTGCGCATCCAGCGACAGACACAACCACAGCCCCGGCAGCGACAGATAGGCACCGGCGTCCCACGAGGCTTCGACGCGCAGACCCAATACATCGCGATAGAACGCCAGGCTGCGGGGCAAATCACTGACGGCGAGGGTCAGGTGGTTGAGGCCGGTAAGCATGGGGTCAGTAACCTCTGAGGTCTTCAGGAACGTTGTACTGCTGGCCATCGTACGTCAGGGTGATCTGTTTTTTCTTCAGGTCGGTGTTTGTCGAAACGCACTGATTGCCGGACTTGGTGTTTTTCATTTTGCTGCCGGTGGTGGTGACGATCAGATCGGCGAAACCATTGTGGCTCGTTGGAGCGATCTCGAGGGTCCGGCGGATTTTTTTGCTATAGCCCTCGCAGTCATTCACGAACTCACCGTTGTTCTTGAAGACCACCAGCCCTTCGAGCACCGGACGCAGGCTGTCGCCCTCGCGCACATACAGCGCCAGATCGGTTTTCTCGTAGGGAATGGCATGGGAACTGTGGACGAACTTGGCTCGCAGCCCAAAAGCGCGGATATCCGGCGTCAAACGGTAGCGCGCCGTGTCGATGCGCACATCATCCAAGCGCACGGCATCAGAGTTGTAAGCGCCCGGTTTACGGTAGGTGGCGATGGGTTTGGCGTTGCTCGCATTGAGCAGCGCCAGATCCAGATCGAACGCCCCGGCATCGTCACCACCAGAATCGGCCAGATAGGTGGATTTGACCGAAATCGCCTGACTCGGGAACGCCGGCCAGACGTTGCAGCGTGACATGGATTTGCCGTCGAAACGCTTGGTGGTGCAGGCGGCGTGGGCTTGGGTGGTGATGGCCAGCAAAACGAAGGCGATCAGGAGTCTGGTGGGGTTAAGCATGGTTCTTCCTTGATAAGTGTCGTGTTGGGCTGGCGGGTTACAGGCCTTGGAAACCGTTTGGCAAAACGTAGGATTTTCCGTCGTAGTGCAATGTTGTCAAAACGGGTTTGTTGTCAGTGGTTTTAGTTTTACATGCGTCTCCCGTCCCCACACTTGTTGTGTCTTTCTCCAAGGTTTTGACAATCAGATCTGCATAGCCGTGAGAGCTCGTTTTAGCGATTTCTACCGTTCTTGAAATCTCATATCGCTCGCCTTCGCAGTCACCATCCCACTCGCCGCCATACCGATAAACCACTAATTTATCCAATACCGGGCGCAATTTTTCGCCCTCTTTCACGTAGAGCGAAAGCAGGTTTTCTTCCATCGGATTGATCCGGGATCCATTAGTGGATAACGCACGTACGCCAAAGGCACGAAGATCGGTAGTCAGTGTGTAGCGAGCCGTATCGAGCGTTATTTCTCGCAAACTGACGCCATCCAATACAAATGCAGCCGCTTTGTAATAAGTCGCAATGGGCTTCGATTGAGCGGTGTCCAGAACGGACAAGTCGAAATCGTAGGTACTCAGCGCCTCTGGGTCATCAGATGGGGATCCGCGCTTAAACTGTGCAGTGGCGTTGATGGTTAATCCTGGATAGGCAGGCCACTCCTTGCAGACAGAAAGATCCAGATCTCCTGCCATCGGTGTTGGCACGCAACCAGCCAACACCTGCCCCGCCATCAACCACCCACTCAGGGCCACCCACCCGACCCATCCAGACTTCACTGTCACATCCCACTCCTTGATAACGTTTTCAGCCGCGCACTATCCCCTCCTCAATCCGGCGATTCAACCAGTTCAACGCCTGATCCCCACTCCGGCGCTTATGCCACGCCAGCACAAACGTGAACGGCGCAATCTCGAACGGTGGCGGCAGCACAATCAATTCCTGCTGATCAATCTCGCGCACGCTGCGCGACGACACCGTGAGAATCAGATCCGTACCGCTGATCAACTCGGGGGCGACGTTCCAGTGCGGCAGGCTGATGGCGACGCGGCGGCGTTCGCGCAATGAGGTCAGCGCCCGTTCGATTTCCGGGGTGCCGCTGCCGCGCATTTCCAGTAACACATGCGGGCGCGACAGGTAGGTCGGCAAATCAAGTACGCCGTCGGCCGGCAAGCTGCGGCGATCCAGCAGGCAGACGTAGCGCTCTTCGAACAGCACGCTGCTGCGCAACTCGTTGGGCATTTCCGGGAACACCCCGGCGGCCAAATCGATGTCACCGTTGAGCACACCCTCCAGCATGCCCTCGCGGCTGGCATGGCTGATTTGCAGGTCGATGCCCGGGGCCTCTCGGCGCAAGGTGCGGATCAGATCGGGCAGGATGATGGCCGCGCCGTAGTCGGACATCGCCACACGAAAGGTTCGCCGCGCAGTGGCCGGACCGAAAGTGTTCGGCGCCAGCAGCGACTGCACCTGGGCCAACGCTTCGGCCAGTGGCGCAACCAGTTCCAGCGCCCGCGCCGTGGGCACCAGCGTCGAACCGGCGCGCACCAGCAGCGGATCGCCGAGCAAGTCGCGCAGCCGCGCCAGCGCATGGCTGACCGCCGGTTGACTCAGGTGCAGCCGCTCGGCAGCGCGGGTGACATGTTGCTCGCTGAGCAAAGCATCGAGGACCACCAGCAGGTTGAGATCGATACGGCGTAGATCATTCATCTTGTGCATGTTCTGGATGACAAAACGGAATTTAAATCTGCGCGACGAATACCCTAGAGTCCAGCAAAACCTGTTGGAGAGTGAGCATGAGTACGTTGCAGTGGGTTGGCTTGTTGCTGCTGGCCGCGTTTGCCGGGGCGGTGGTGCCGTTTCAAAGTGCGATCAACAGCAACCTGGCGCGGGGCCTCGGCCATCCGCTATGGGCAACCTTGGCCTCGTTGCTGGTGAGTGTGTTGGTGCTGTTGCCGGTGATTCTGGCGTTGCGCCTGCCGCTGCCGTCGCTGGGTTTTATCAGCAAGGCGCCGTTGTGGATGTGGGCTGGCGGTGCGTTCGGCGTGTGCTTTGTGGCGCTGGCGGTGATGTTGCTGCCGAAGCTCGGCGCGTCGGGGTTTGTTGCGCTGGCGTTGGCCGGGCAGGTGATTGCGTCGATGCTGCTGGATCACTTCGGGTTGTTTGGGCTGGTGGAGAAACAGCTGACGGCGTCGCGGGTGTTGGGCGCGTTGCTGCTGATTGGCGGGGTGGTGTTGATTCAGTTTGGTGGGGTGTTTGAGCGGAATGTGGCGGCGGTTGGCTGATCTGAGAGCTCATGGTTTTGTGGTGTTGACGAGTCAGTCTTCGCGAGCAGGCTCGCTCCCACAGTGATCGCATTTCAACTGTGGGAGCGAGCCTGCTCGCGAAGGGGCCAGTGAGCTCTGCTGAACATATCAGGACGGCGCATCTCAAAACGCGTTACGGAAAATCTCCTCGATCTGCCGCTGATCCGCCGCCCGTGGGTTGGTCAGGCCGCACGCGTCTTTCAACGCGTTGGTGGCGAGCACTGGAATATCGCTGAGCTTGGCGCCGAGTTCACGCAGGCCGCCGGGAATATCGACGTCCCTGGCCAGACAACGGATCGCGTTGATCGCCGCCTGAGCGCCCTCCTCCGGGCTGAAACCACGGATGTCCGCCCCCATCGCATGGGCGACATCGGTCAGGCGTTCGGCACAGACCAGCGCGTTGAAAGTCTGCACATGCGGCAGCAGCACGGCGTTGCACACGCCATGGGGCAAGTCGTAGAAACCGCCCAACTGGTGGGCCATGGCGTGCACGTAGCCAAGCGATGCGTTGTTGAACGCCATGCCGGCGAGGAACTGCGCGTAAGCCATGTTTTCCCGCGCCGCGAGGTCGCTGCCGTCACGCACGGCCAGGCGCAGGTTGTTGCTGATCAGGGTCATGGCCTTCAGCGCGCAGGCGTCGGTGATCGGGTTGGCCGCAGTCGAAACGTAGGCTTCGATGGCGTGGGTCAGCGCGTCCATGCCGGTGGCGGCAGTCAGGCTTTTCGGCATCGCGACCATCAGGGCCGGGTCGTTGACCGACAGCAGCGGCGTGACGTTGCGGTCGACGATGGCCATTTTCACGTGGCGCGATTCGTCGGTGATGATGCAGAAACGGGTCATCTCGCTGGCGGTGCCGGCGGTGGTGTTGATGGCGATCAGCGGTAATTGCGGCTTGCTCGATTGATCGACGCCTTCGTAGTCGCGGATCTGCCCGCCGTTGGTCGCACACAGAGCAATGCCCTTGGCGCAGTCATGGGGCGAACCGCCGCCCAGCGACACCACGAAATCGCAGCGACTGTCCTTGAGCAGCGCCAACCCGGCCTCGACGTTGGCGATGCTCGGATTCGGTTTGGCGCCGTCGAAGATCACCGAATCGATGTCCTGCATCGCCAGTTTTTCGGCAAGCATGGTCGCCACGCCAGCCTTGGCCAGCCCCGCGTCGGTGACGATCAGCGCCTTGCGAAAACCGTAGTTGCGGATCGCAACCATGGCTTCGTCGAGGCATCCGTTGCCCATGATGTTTACGGCCGGAATGAAAAAGGTGCTGCTCATGCGCGTCTCCTGACTGGGGCCGAATCGACTGCTCCGATCCGGCGGATGTGCACAGGATCGACCGATCGGTCACCACCGATGTTGATCTGGCTCAATGCCCGCTCGTGATAAAGTCGCCGTCCATCCGCCCTTTGTTTTGAGACTGCCCACGCAATGACCGATTTTCTGGACGTCGACGCCACCCTCGAAGACTGGAGCGCCCTGCGCGCCACCGCCGACTTCAACGGTCTGCTGGTGGGCAATGGCGCCAGCCGCGCGGTGTGGGACGATTTCGGCTACGACTCGCTGTTCGAAAACGCGCGCACCGTGGAGGAGAAACCGCTGAGCCCGTCGGAACTGAGCGTGTTCGACGCGATGCAGACGCGCAGCTTCGAGCAGGTACTCGGCGCGCTGAAAACCACCAGCCGGGTCAACAAGGCCCTGGCCGTCAGTTCGGCGGCACCGCGCAATCGCTACTACGCGATCAAGGAAGCGCTGATCAACACCGTACACGCCGTGCACATTCCCTGGCGCCTGGTGCAGGCCTCGACTCTGGCCACGCTCAATGAAGAACTGGCGCGCTATCGCACGGTGTTCACCACCAATTACGACCTGCTCAGCTACTGGGCGATCCAGCACCGCAGCGAGGCGATCGACGACCTGTTCAACGGCCCCGACGCCAGTTTCGATCTGAGTGCAAGCAGCAGCGCCAAACCGCGTCTGTTGTACCTGCACGGCGGTCTGCACTTGGTGCGCAATCAGGACGGCACCGCGCGCAAACTGACCTCGACCGAGGGCACCCTGCTCGGCAGTTTCGCGATCAACAATACAATCAAGACGCTCGACGACGTGCCGCTGTTCGTCAACGAAGGGCCGAGTGCGGACAAGCTGAAGACCATTCGCAGTTCGGATTATCTGTCGTTCTGTTATGAGCAGTTATTGGGCCACGCGCAGAACCTGTGCATCTTCGGTCATGCCTTGGGCGAGCAGGATACTCACATCGTCAGGGCGCTGCGCCTGGCGAAACCGGCGAGCGTGGCGATCTCGATTTATCCGCGCAGTGCGGCGTTCATTCAGCATCAGAAACGCCATTACGCCAAGGTGTTCGAGGGCACCGGGATTGCGTTGCGGTTTTTTGATGCGAAGACGCATGCGTTGGGGAGTCCGAAGCTTTCGGTTCCCGTCGAGATTTGATGTAAGCAGTACTGACGCCTTCGCGAGCAAGCCCGCTCCCACCTTGGAATGCATTCCAAATGTGGGAGCGGGCTTGCTCGCGAAGATTTTTCTGGCGGCTCATTCTTCCGAGCTGTGCACCACCACCAGCAACTGCGCCTGCACCTCGCCCACCGACCTGATCCGGTGCGGCTTCTGCGCGTTGAAGTGCAGCGCATCGCCACGTTCGAGCAGCACCCGCTCGTTCATGAAATCCACTTCCACCTGCCCTTCGTGGACGAACAGAAACTCCTCGCCCAAATGCTCCTTGAAGGTCTTGTCGGTGAACTCGCGCGGCGGGTAGATGATGAACGGCAGCAGGTTGCGCTCGCTGACCTGATGCGCCAGCACCGCATACCCCGGGCTCTGATCGTTGGCCGCCAGTGACTGGCGTTCGTGGCTGCGCACCAGGCTGTAGCTGTCGAGGCTGACGTTGTCTTCGGAGAACAATTCCTCGACCTTCACGTTCAGTGCCTTCGCCAGTTTCAGCGCGGCCGCAATCGACGGGGTGTTCAGCCCGCGCTCGACCTTCGACAGATAACTCTTGGTCATGCCGGATTTTTCCGCCAGCGCCTCAAGTGTCACGCCAAGTTTTTTTCTCAACAATTTCAAACGGATAGACATGCGCAGCAGTTATTCCATCAAGGAAACGACGATTGATGCTTGCTTATGACACTTTGTGTCATATAGGCTCTTTAGTGTCATTTGCAATCACCCAAAGGACACCGACATGGCCAAGACATTAGCACTACCCAAAGAGCAACTGGTCAAGCAAGCGCTGACCCAGATGCAAAACACCCTGGCGGATAATACGTGGACTGACCGGCAAAAGCTGGCGCTGACCTGCCGGATCCTGTTCGAGAGCGGTCACGACTCCGGTCTGGCCGGACAAATCACCGCTCGCGGCCCACAACCGGGGACCTATTACACTCAGCAACTGGGCCTGGGTTTTGATGAAATCACCGCGAGTAATCTGCTGCTGGTCAACGAAGACCTGGAAGTGCTCGAAGGCCACGGCATGGCCAACCCGGCCAACCGTTTCCACAGCTGGGTCTACCGCGCCCGGCCTGACGTGAACTGCATCATCCATACCCACCCGACGCACATTGCCGCGCTGTCGATGCTGGAAGTGCCGCTGCAGATTTCCCACATGGATCTGTGCCCGCTGTACGACGACTGCGCATTTCTCGAAGGCTGGCCAGGCGTGCCAGTGGGCAACGAAGAAGGCGAACTGATCGCCGGAGCGCTGGGCGACAAGCGCGCGATTCTACTGTCGCACCACGGCCAACTGTCGACCGGCAGCACGATCGAAGAAGCCTGTGTCATCGCCCAACTGATCGAGCGCGCCGCCAGACTGCAGCTGCTGGCAATGGCCGCCGGTACGATCAAACCGATCATTCCGGCGCTGGGGCGCGAGGCCCATGACTGGGTGTCGAAACCCAAACGCCACGCCGCCGCCTTCAACTACTACGCCCGGCAGAACCTGCGCCAACACGCCGATTGCCTGAACTGATTTCAGCTTTTTCCGGAGACTCATCATGTCCAATATTCACGGCATCATCGGCTACACCATCACCCCGTTCGGCACCCACGGCGAAGGCCTCGATCTGCCGGCGCTCGGCCAATCGATCGATCGTCTGATCGACAGCGGCGTCCATGCCATCGCCCCGCTGGGCAGCACCGGCGAAGGCGCTTACCTCAGCGACGCCGAGTGGGATCAGGTCGCCGAGTTCAGCATCAAGCACGTGGGCAAACGGGTGCCGACCATCGTCAGCGTGTCCGACCTGACCACCGCCAAAGCCGTACGCCGCGCACGCTTCGCTGAAGCCCACGGCGCCGACGTGGTGATGGTGCTGCCGGCGTCGTACTGGAAGCTCACTGAAGCGGAAATCCTCGCGCACTACCGCGCCATCGGCGACAGCATCGGCGTGCCGATCATGCTCTACAACAACCCGGCCACCAGCGGCACCGACATGTCGGTCGAGCTGATTCTGCGCATCGTCAATGGCGTGGAAAACGTGACCATGGTCAAGGAGAGCACTGGCGATATTCAGCGCATGCACAAGCTGCAATTACTTGGTGAAGGTCAGGTGCCGTTCTACAACGGCTGCAATCCGCTGGCACTGGAAGCGTTTGCCGCCGGGGCGAAGGGTTGGTGCACCGCCGCGCCGAACCTGATCCCGCAGTTGAACCTGGATTTGTATGCGGCCGCTCTGGCCGGTGATCTGCAGCAGGCACGCGAGTTGTTCTACCGCCAGTTGCCGCTGCTGGACTTCATCCTCAAGGGCGGTTTGCCGGCGACGATCAAGGCCGGATTGCGCGAGACGGGGCTGGAGGTTGGTGATCCGCGCTTGCCGGTGTTTCCGTTGAGCGAAGCTGGGCAAGCTCAGCTAAAAGCAATCCTCAACACCCTGCGCTAACACACACAACCCCATGTGGGAGCGGGCTTGCTCGCGAGGCGGTGGATCAGTCACTGGAGATGTCGACTGACACGACGCCTTCGCGAGCAAGCCCGCTCCCACATTTTTGCTCTTCTGTGTTCTTCAGAGCACCGGCAAGGTCTTGTCCTTGATCACTTTGCTCGGCCCATTGGCCTTGACGCTCGCGATGCCTTTGGCACACGCGGCATCGTTGGAGTACGACTCGCTGCTGCCGATGATCTGATGGTTGGCAGCCTTGAGGTTGAAGTAAGGATGACCATCCTTGGTGGTCTTTTTCTCGTAGCGCTCATCCAGCGGGCTGTTGGTCTGCACGGAAGCAATGCCGTTGTCGGCAGCCGCGCGGGTGGTGTAGAGCTCGCTGGTGAGAATGGTTTCAGCGTTGGCGGCCTTCAGCACAAACCTGAACTGGCCGTTGCTGCTTTTGCTCACTTCGTACCATCCGGACATGCGCGTTTCTCCTTGGCGGTTGAGAGGTTTTGCGCTTCAAAGTAAAGACCAGCCCGAGACTTCTGTCGCCTGTAGTGGCCTCTTCGCGAGCAAGCCCGCTCCCACAGTAGATCTCCAGTGATCACAAAAATAGGTGAGCACTCGGCAATCAATGTGGGAGCGAGCCTGCTCGCGAAGGCGTCACCCCGGTGTTGGCTATTTCACCCCCGCCCGCACCACCGACAACTCCGGCGCACTCACCCGTCGCTGACTCAGATACCGCGTGCAACTCACCCGCAGGAACGAAGCGAAATTCACCACCTCCCCGCGATAATCCATCACCTCTTCATACAGCTTGGCGATCAGTTGATTGGTGGTCATGCCATCGACTTCGGCGATTTCGCTGAGGATGTCCCAGAACTGGTTTTCCAGGCGCAGTGTCGTCACCACGCCGCAGATGCGCAGCGAGCGCGAGCGGGATTCGTAGAGAATCGGGTCGGCCTTGACGTAGAGCTCGCACATCGGCGGATCCTCGTTACAGGGTGATCTTGGTGCCGAGCAGGCCGAGGAAACCGGCCAGCCAGTTCGGATGCGCCGGCCACGCTGGCGCAGTCGCCAGATTGCCTTGAACGTGGCCGTCGGTCACCGGAATATCGATGAACGTGCCACCGGCCAGGCGCACTTCCGGGGCGCAGGCCGGATAGGCGCTGCACTCGCGACCTTCGAGAACGCCGGCCGCTGCCAGCAATTGCGCACCGTGGCAGACCGCAGCAATCGGCTTGCCGGCCTTGTCGAAGGCGCGCACCAGCTCCAGAACTTTTTCGTTCAGGCGCAGGTATTCCGGCGCTCGTCCCCCGGGGATCAGCAGCGCGTCGTAATCGGCCTCGGCGACCTTGGCGAAATCAAAGTTGAGGGCAAACAGGTGACCCGGTTTCTCGCTGTAAGTCTGGTCGCCTTCGAAGTCATGGATCGCGGTGCGCACAGTCTTGCCCGCAACCTTGTCCGGGCACACGGCGTGCACAGTGTGACCGACCATTTGCAGGGCCTGGAAC
Organism: Pseudomonas sp. JAI115; assembly: GCF_014200835.1. Classification (NCBI taxonomy): domain Bacteria; kingdom Pseudomonadati; phylum Pseudomonadota; class Gammaproteobacteria; order Pseudomonadales; family Pseudomonadaceae; genus Pseudomonas; species Pseudomonas sp. JAI115. Next base: position 177,411 of record NZ_JACHCY010000002.1, on the reverse strand, counting down.
GGCACCATCACTTCGTAGTCTTCGACGTAATCGCCGACCAGCATCAGGATTTTTTTCGCGGCCATGGGGAGGACTCCTCTGGGAATGGGCTTGCGGGAGTATTCAAGGTAGACCTTATCCGTTGGAGCGGGTAACAACCGGCTACTACCTCGAAGACCGCGTTATCGTTCTTCGCGAGCAGGCTCGCTCCCACGCTGGAATGCCATCCACTGTGGGAGCGAGCCTGCTCGCGAAGAGGCCCTCAAACTGTACGCCTAAGTCTGTGCCTAGCTGTAACAGCCCGACCTGCCCGGTTTATGGCTAGATGAAGCCACCTCCCTGTCACCTTCAATTCTGGTCACTCACATGTCCTCGCGCGAAAACACCGGCATGGCCCTCGGCCTGCTCGGGGTTGTGATTTTCAGCTTGACCCTGCCCTTCACCCGGATTGTGGTGCAGGAACTGCATCCGTTGCTCAACGGCCTCGGCCGCGCGCTGTTCGCGGCGATTCCCGCGGCAGCGTTGTTGTTATGGCGACGCGAGAAGTGGCCGAGCTGGCAGCAGATCAAAGGCCTGAGCCTGGTAATCGCCGGGGTGATTCTCGGCTTCCCGGTGCTGTCGGCGTGGGCCATGCAGACCTTGCCGGCGTCCCACGGCGCGCTGGTCAACGGTTTGCAGCCGCTGTGCGTGGCGCTGTATGCCGCCTGGTTGTCCCATGAACGCCCGTGGAAAGCCTTCTGGGCCTGCGCCGCACTGGGCAGTGCGCTGGTGCTCGGCTACGCGTTGTACACCGGCGACGGGAGCATTCAGGCCGGTGACTTGTTGATGCTCGGCGCAATTGCCGTCGGTGGTCTGGGCTATGCCGAGGGTGGCCGGTTGGCCAGGGAAATGGGCGGCTGGCAGGTAATCTGCTGGGCGCTGGTGCTGTCGACGCCGCTGCTGCTCGGCCCGGTGTTGTACTTGGCGCTGCAGCATCACGGTGCAGTGTCAGCCAAGGCCTGGTGGGCGTTCGGCTACGTGGCACTGTTTTCGCAGTTTCTCGGCTTCTTCGCCTGGTACGCCGGGCTGGCGATGGGCGGGATCGCGCGGGTCAGTCAGATCCAGTTGCTGCAGATCTTTTTCACCATCGCGTTTTCGGCGCTGCTCTTTGGTGAACATGTCGAGCCGATTACCTGGGTGTTTGCCTGCGGGGTGATTGCCACTGTGATGCTCGGGCGCAAGACCGCCATCAAACCCCATGTGGGAGCGAGCCTGCTCGCGAAGGGGCCATAACAGCCAGCAGCATCCTTGGCTGGCAGTCTGCCTTCGCGAGCAGGCTCGCTCCCACAAGGTCAGGCGAGAAAGCCGTCGGCGCGCAGCAGGGTTTCCAGACAGTGCTCGCTGATGTTGTAGAAATCCTTGAGCTCCTGAATCTTCACCAGCAACTGAGCCGGGTCCACCGGCTCGGCGCGTTTCACCGCGAGAATCATCTTGTTCTTGTTGGTGTGTTCCAGCGAGATGAACTCGAACACTTTGGTCTCGTAACCGCAGGCTTCGAGGAACAGCGCGCGCAGGCTGTCGGTGACCATCTCCGCCTGTTGGCCCAGGTGCAGACCGTATTGCAGCATCGGCTTGAGCAGCGCCGGACTCTGGATCTGCAGGCGGATCTGTTTGTGGCAGCACGGCGAGCACATGATGATCGACGCACCCGAGCGAATGCCGGTGTGAATCGCGTAGTCGGTGGCGATGTCGCAGGCATGCAGGGCGATCATCACGTCCAGTTCGCTCGGCGCCACGCTGCGCACGTCACCGCACTTGAACACCAGGCCCGGGTGTTCCAACTTGGCCGCGGCGGCGTTGCACAGGTTGACCATCTCTTCGCGCAGCTCGACGCCGGTGACTTCGCCTTCGGCCTTGAGCGTGTTGCGCAGGTAATCGTGGATGGCGAACGTCAGATAGCCCTTGCCCGAACCGAAGTCCGCCACCCGCACCGGTTTGTCCAGCGCCAGCGGTGACGAGGTCAGCGCGTGGCTGAAGACTTCGATGAACTTGTTGATCTGCTTCCACTTGCGCGACATCGCCGGGATCAGCTCGTGTTGCGCGTTGGTCACGCCCAGGTCCTTGAGGAACGGCCGGCTCAAGTCCAGAAAACGGTTCTTCTCACGGTTGTGCTCGGCGGACGGCGCTTCACGCAATTGCTGAGGTTTGCTCTTGAACAGTGAACTCTTGCCCTTTTTGCTGTATTCGAGCTGGGCTTCGTCGGTCACGGTCAGCAAATGCGCATTCTTGAACGCGGCCGGCAACAGCTCGGCAATCACCGCCACGCCTTCGCTCAGCGGCAGATTCTTGGTGATGTCGCGGGTCTTGTAGCGATAGACAAACGACAGGTTTGGCTGCGCCTTGACCGTCACCGCTTTGATGATGATCCGCTGCAGATCCGCCTCTTCACCCACGTACTTGGCCAGCACCAGTTTGATGAAGCCGTTGTGTTCGAGGCTGGTTTGCAGCAGCTCGATGAACTGGGCGTGATGATCGGGCGCGGGTTTGAGGGAGGGGGCGGTAACGGACATGGAAAAGCGGCCTCGGACGGGCGAAATCGGGAATGGCAGGTATTTTAGGGGGGATGGCGCTTGGGGACACGTTCTTATTTACCCAACGGCACAAGAACTCAGCGCACTGCCTGGCCCCTGTGGGAGCGGGCTTGCTCGCGAAAGCGGCGTATCAGGCGACATCGATGTTGAATGTCAGACCGTATTCGCGAGCAAGCCCGCTCCCACACTGGCGTAATCCGGCCATATGTATCAGACAGGCCTTGTTCAGCGGGACCGGAAAGAACCGCACCCAGACTCAGCCCAACACAATCAACCGATTGGGCAATTCATTCCTCACCTGCGTCACCGGCACGTGCACCTTGAGTAATTCACCGCAGGCCTCGATGCACGTCACAAAGCCCTCAAGCGTGCGCCCCTGCCGCACCTGCTCGGTGAACGCGGCGACGATCGCGTCCCAGCTCTTGTTGTCCAGCCGCCGGGAAATCCCCTCGTCCACCAGAATCTCCACGTAGCGCTCGGCCTCGCAGACAAAGATCAGCATCCCGGTGCTGCCGACGGTGTGGTGCAGGTTCTGTTCGAGGAACTGCCGCCGAGCCAGATTCGATGCCCGCCAGTGGCGCACGCGGCGCGGGATCAGATGGGTGGTGATCTTCGGCAGGCGAAACAGCAGGCACAGGACGATGAACAGCCCCCATTGCACCAGCAACAGGCTGTGCATGGTCAGCCAGCCAGTCAGGTAATGGACGATGCCCGGCACCAGCAGCGCCAGCAGGCTGGCCCACAGCAGCGGTATGTACGCGTAGTCATCGGCGCGGGCCGCCAGCACGGTGACCAGTTCGGCGTCGGTGTCGCGCTCGACCCGGGCAATCGCCTCGGCGACTTTGCGTTGTTCGTGTTCAGTCAGTAATGCCATGTCGAAAAGTGCCTGATCATTATTGTTGTGTGTTCACCAGCCGCCGGACGAACCGCCGCCGCCGAAACTGCCCCCGCCGCCGCTGAAGCCCCCGCCTCCACCGCCACCGCCAAATCCACCACCGCCGAAACCGCCCCCGCCTCCGGAGCCGCCACGGCCGGCGGGAAGGATACCGAGCATCTGGCAGACAAACACGGTCAGGATGAACAACACCACCAGAAAAACGAACAACAGCGGATGCCGCGAGACAAAATCGCTCTGCGGATCGCCGCTCGACTCGTACACCGTCGACGGTTCGTCCAGCGGATTGCCGCCGAGCACCACCAGCATCGCCGCCACGCCGTCGCTGATGCCCTTGCTGAAATTGCCGGCCTTGAACGCCGGGGTGATCACTTGATGAATGATCACCGAACTCTGCGCATCGGTCAGCCGATCTTCCAGCCCGTAACCGACTTCGATGCGCAGTTTGCGCTCGTCCCGGGCGACGATCAGCAGCGCGCCGTTGTTCTTGTCTTTCTGGCCGATGCCCCAGTGCCGGCCCAGTTGCACACCGTAATCCTCGATGGTGGTGCCCTGCAGATCAGGCACCGTGACCACCACCAGTTGCTCGCCGGTAGCTTGCTCGTGAGCCTGCAATTGCTGGCTCAACTGGGCGCGCACCGACGGCTCGAGCATCTGCGCCTCGTCCACCACCCGCCCGCTCAGCGCCGGGAACGTCAACTCGGCCCGGGCGCTGAGGGCGAACAGCCACAGCATCAGCACCAGGCCTATCTTCAACACACGCATGAATAACCTCGAATCAGAACTTCACTTCCGGGGCCTTTTCCGCACCGGGGGTGGTGGCTTCGAAGGTTTCGCGAATCGGCAGGTCGCTGTACATCACGCTGTGCCAGAGGCGCCCGGGAAACGTGCGGATCTCGGTGTTGTATTTCTGCACCGCCAGAATGAAATCGCGCCGCGCCACGGCAATCCGGTTTTCCGTGCCTTCGAGCTGCGATTGCAGGGCAAGGAAGTTCTGGTTGGCCTTCAGGTCCGGATAACGCTCGGAGACCACCATCAAACGGCTGAGCGCGCCACTCAACTGATCCTGAGCCTGCTGGAACTGCTTGAGTTTTTCCGGATTGTCGAGGGTGCTGGCATCGACCTGGATCGACGTCGCCTTGGCCCGCGCCTCGACCACGGCGGTCAGGGTCGCCTCCTCATGCTTGGCGTAGCCTCTGACGGTCTCCACCAGGTTGGGGATCAGGTCGGCACGGCGCTGGTACTGGTTCTGGACCTGGCCCCAGGCCGCCTTGGCCTGTTCATCGAGGGTCGGGATATTGTTGATGCCGCATGCGGTCAACAACGTGGCAAGCACCAGTAACGTGGCGACCTGCAGACGCGAGCGGTAGGTTGGACTGACATTCATCAAAGTGATGCTCCCTGGCATATTTCATAAAAAACCGACCGTGAAACCTTCTGCATCAGCGGTTGGGGCATAATCGGCCGCGCCACTGGATTGCAACGGGCCGATGGGCTAAAAAGAGGCCCTGCGCAAACGCAGCCGAGTGTCGGCGGACGTTTTTGGCTCGGTCATTTTGAGCCTGCACCCGAACAACAATAGTCGCTCCCTAACTTTTGGCTGGCCGGCATTGCATTGCCGCTTGGGCCCTTGAGAAAAATATTCATGAAGAAGCTGTGTTTGCTGGGCCTGTTCGTCAGCCTGGCCAGTCATCAAGTATTGGCCGCCACGACCCCGGTACCCCTGGAAAACAAGGACGCGTTCATCAGCAATCTGATGAAACAAATGACCCTCGATGAAAAGATCGGCCAGTTGCGCCTGATCAGCATCGGCCCGGAAATGCCCCGTGAGTTGATCCGCAAAGAGATCGCCGCCGGCAACATCGGCGGTACGTTCAACTCGATCACCCGCCCGGAAAACCGTCCGATGCAGGACGCGGCGATGCGCAGTCGCCTGAAGATTCCGATGTTTTTTGCGTACGACGTGATCCACGGTCACCGTACGATTTTCCCGATTCCGCTGGCCCTGGCATCGAGCTGGGACATGGACGCCATCGGTCAGTCCGGGCGCGTTGCCGCCAAGGAAGCCGCGGCCGACAGCCTCGACATCACCTTCGCGCCGATGGTCGACATCTCCCGCGATCCGCGCTGGGGCCGCAGCTCCGAAGGGTTCGGTGAAGACACCTACCTGACCTCGCGCATTGCCAAAGTGATGGTCAAGGCCTATCAGGGCGACACGCCGAGCGCGGCTGACAGCATCATGGCCAGCGTCAAGCACTTCGCCCTGTATGGCGCGGTCGAGGGCGGGCGCGACTACAACGTCGTCGACATGAGCCCGGTGAAGATGTACCAGGACTACCTGCCACCGTACCGCGCGGCGATCGACGCCGGTGCCGGCGGGGTAATGGTGGCGTTGAACTCGATCAACGGCATTCCGGCCACCGCCAACACCTGGCTGATGAACGACCTGCTGCGCAAGGACTGGGGCTTCAAGGGCCTGGCCGTCAGCGACCACGGGGCGATCTTCGAGCTGATCAAGCACGGCGTGGCCGCCGACGGTCGTGAAGCGGCGAAGCTGGCGATCAAGGCCGGCATCGACATGAGCATGAACGACACCCTGTACGGCAAAGAGCTGCCGGGGCTGCTCAAGTCCGGCGAGATCGAGCAGAAAGACATCGACAACGCCGTGCGCGAAGTGCTCGCCGCCAAGTACGACATGGGCCTGTTCAAGGACCCGTACCTGCGCATCGGCAAGGCCGAGGATGATCCGGCCGACACCTACGCCGAAAGCCGTCTGCACCGCGCCGAGGCCCGTGACGTGGCACGCCGCAGCCTGGTGCTGCTGAAGAACCAGAACGACACCCTGCCGCTGAAGAAAGACGCGAAAGTCATGCTGGTCGGTCCATTGGCCAAGGCGCCGATCGACATGATGGGCAGTTGGGCGGCGGCCGGTAAGCCGGCGCAATCGGTGACGCTGTTCGACGGCATGAGCTCGGTGATTGGCGACAAGGCCAACCTGATCTACGCCCGTGGCGCGAACATCACCAGCGACAAGAAGGTGCTGGATTACCTGAACTTCCTCAATTTCGATGCTCCGGAAGTGGTCGATGACCCGCGCCCGGCCAACGTGCTGATCGACGAGGCGGTGAAAGCAGCCAAGGACGCTGACGTGATCGTCGCCGCCGTTGGCGAGTCCCGTGGCATGTCCCACGAATCCTCCAGCCGCACCGACCTGAACATCCCGGAAAATCAGCGCGAGCTGATCCGTGCCCTGAAAGCCACCGGCAAACCACTGGTACTGGTACTGATGAACGGCCGTCCGCTGACCATCCTCGAAGAGAACCAGTCGGCTGATGCGATTCTGGAAACCTGGTTCAGCGGCACCGAGGGCGGTAACGCCATCGCCGACGTGCTGTTCGGCGACTACAACCCGTCGGGCAAACTGCCGGTGACCTTCCCGCGTTCCGTGGGCCAGATCCCGACCTACTACAACCACCTGAGCATTGGCCGGCCGTTCACGCCGGGCAAACCGGGCAACTACACCTCGCAGTATTTCGATGACACCACCGGTCCCCTGTTCCCGTTCGGTTACGGCTTGAGCTACACCCAGTTCGCCCTGAGCGACATGGCGCTGTCCTCGACCACGCTGAACAAGACCGGCAAGCTCGATGCCAGTGTCACCCTGAAAAATACCGGCAAACGTGACGGCGAAACCGTGGTGCAGCTGTACATCCAGGACGTCGCCGGTTCGATGATTCGCCCGGTGAAAGAACTGAAGAACTTCCAGAAAGTCATGCTCAAGGCCGGCGAACAGAAAGTCGTGCACTTCACCATCACCGAGGATGACCTGAAGTTCTACAACGCCCAGCTCAAGTACGCGGCCGAGCCTGGCAAGTTCAACGTGCAGATCGGCCTGGATTCGCAGGATGTGACGCAGCAGAGTTTTGAGTTGCTGTAATTATTCAGTAACCAATGCCCGTGTGAGAGGGGCCTTTGTGGGAGGGGGCTTGCTCCCGAATGCGCTGTATCAGCTAAATAAATGCTGAATGACATGCCGCCTTCGGGAGCAAGCCCCCTCCCACATTGGAATCCACTGGTTTCGAAATTGGCGTTAACCGCGTCTGTCGAGAATGTTGACCACCAGCCGATCCACCCAACCCCAGATCCGCTGCTTCACCCGCCGCCACAACGGCCGGCGCTGCCACTCCTCCAGACTGACCTGCTGGCTCAGACCGAAATCCTTCTCGAAACTCTGCACCACCGCTGCCGTCAACGACGGGTCCAGTGCCTCCAGATTCGCCTCCAGATTGAAGCGCAGGTTCCAGTGATCGAAGTTGCACGAACCGATACTCACCCACTCGTCCACCAGGACCATTTTCAGATGCAGGAAGCACGGCTGGTATTCGAAGATCTGCACCCCGGCCTTGAGCAGGCGCGGGTAGTAGCGATGGCCGGCGTAACGCACCGACGGGTGATCGGTGCGCGGCCCGGTGAGCAGTAGCCGGACGTCGACACCGCGAGCAGCAGCCTTGCGCAGCGAGCGGCGGATTTTCCAGGTCGGCAGGAAATACGGGGTGGCCATCCAGATGCGTTTCTGCCCGCTGTTCAAGGCGCGGAACAGCGACTGCAGAATGTCGCGATGCTGACGCGCATCGGCATAGGCCACACGGCCCATGCCCTCGCCCATGTCCGGAACCTTGGGCAAGCGTGGCAGGCCGACATGCGCCGACGGTTTCCAGGCCCGGCGATGGCGGTTGGCGATCCATTGCCGGTCGAACAGCACTTGCCAGTCGAGCACCAGCGGGCCGTTGATTTCCACCATCACTTCGTGCCACTCGCTGCTGTCCTGCCCCGGTGTCCAGAATTCATCGGTAACACCGGTGCCGCCGACCACCGCCAGACGCTGATCGACCAGCAGCAATTTGCGGTGATCACGATAGAAGTTGCCGACCCAGCGCCGCCAGTTCAGGCGATTGTAGAAACGCAGTTCGACCCCGGCTTTGGTCAGGCGCTGACGCAGGTGCAGGGTAAACGCGAGGCTGCCGTAGTCATCGAACAGGCAGCGTACCCGCACGCCGCGCTCGGCGGCCTGGACCAGCGCCTGAACCACGGCCTCGGCACAAGCGCCCGCCTCCACCAGATACAACTCCAGTTCGACCTGCTCCTCGGCGCGGGCAATTTCCACCAGCATGCGCGGGAAGAATTGCGGGCCGTCGATCAACAGTTCGAACCGGTTGCCGTCACGCCATGGAAACACCGCGCCGCGCATGTCAGCGCGCCGTGAAAATCAGCACCGCACCCACCGGCACCGACAGACTGATGGCCGACAGGCCGGCCAGGTTGCGCAGGGTTTCCAGCCCCGGCGCCAGATCGAAATCCTCGGCGTTGATCACCAGCGGTTCCAGGGTCACCACTTGAAAACGTCGGTCATCGAGACGGGTGGCCAGCAACTCTGCCGGGTATTCATGTTGCTTGCCGTGCAGGTTGACGGTCAGCGGCAGACGCAATTCCAGCTGCGCACCGGGGGCCAGATCGTTGATCGGGCGCAGGTCGATCCGGGTGCTGATGGTCGCTTCGGGGAATTGCTCGATCTGGAACAGCTCCTTGCGCATGCGCTCGTCGCGCAGCGGGATGCCGCTGTTGATCGAATCCAGCTCGACTTCGACTTCAGCGCGGCCATCCGGATCGACCTTGCCGTGCAGCACCAGAAAGCGCTGCACTTCAGAAATGTGGGCGTTTTTCGTGCTGACGAACGACAGCCGCGACGACTCGCCATCCAGATACCAGTTGGCCTGCGCCGGCAGCGCGGCGGCAGTCAGCAGCAGACTGGCGAAGGCTGTATAGAGGGAGCGGTTGAACATTGAATACTCGTGGGGGCGATAAACCTGCACGAACCTTAACCGCCCACGCCGTTATTGCAAACTGATCGCCGCAAATCTATCGATTGGTGAAACCTCCTGTGGGAGCTGGCTTGCTCGCGAAGGCGGTGAGTCAGTCAACACAAATACTGAATGGCACACCACATTCGCGAGCAAGCCCGCTCCCACAGGGTTATCTATTGACTTGAGGATTGAGGCGGCAGCCCTGGCGTTCGCCCAGCCACTGGGCACGATTGCTGCGGCCCATGCCGCTGACGGTGATGGTTTTGCTCGCGCTGTCATCGCTAAAGTGGCTGGTTGGCAGCCACTGTTTCACATAACCCCGGCAGTATTCGGCATCGTTGTTCATCACGTAACGACACGAACAATATTCCTTGGCCGTGTACGCGCTGATGATGTCGGGGAACGCCCAGAGGTTTTCCCGTTCGAGCCAGATCCAGCCGAGCAGCACGATCAGCGCCAACAGCAACACCCGCTTCAACAGCTTCATGGCTGCACCGCCTTGAGCACGCGTTTGAGCAGCTCGCTGTGGCGATAGCTGCCGTCGCGGTCATCGGCGTAACGCACGATCACCAGTTTCTCGCTGGGGATCACATACAGCGCCTGGCCCCAGTGGCCGAGGGCGGCGAAGGTGTCGGGCGGCGCGTCGGGCCACGGCGCGGCGGCGCCATCCGCCGGGCGATTGAGCCACCACTGACCACCGGGCACCGCTTCGTCCTGATGCACCTTGTAGCCGGCAAAGGCAGTGCGGTTGAAAGCGACCCAATCCTTGGGCAGCAATTGCCGGTCGTGCCAACGTCCGTCGCGAGCCATCAGCAGACCGACCCGCGCCAGATCCCGCGCCGTGAGATAGGCATAAGAGGACGCGACAAACGTACCGCCGGCATCGGTTTCCCACACGGCGTGGCGGATGCCCAGCGGCTCGAACAACGCGGTCCATGGATAGTCGGGATAACGCTGCGGGCCAACCATGTTCTTCAGCGCCGCCGCCAGCAGATTGCTGTCGCCACTGGAGTAACGGAACGTCTGCCCCGGCGGCGCATAAGCGTCGTGATTGGCAGTGAACGCGGGCATGTCGCGATGCCCACGGGTGTAGAGCATCGCCACCACCGAGGATTTCAGCGGCGCGTATTCGTAGTCTTCCTGCCAGTCCAGCCCGGAAGCCCAGTGCAGCAGATCCGCCACGGTGATCGCCGGATGTTTTTCCAGCGCCGGATAAAACTTCGAAACCGGATCATCCAGTTTGAACAGGTCTTCGCCATACGCCACGCCGAGTACCGTGGCCATCAGGCTTTTGCTGATCGACCAGGTCAGGTGCGGGGTCTCGGCACGGGTCGGGCCGGCGTAGCGTTCGTAGATCAACTGGCTGTCGCGGATGATCAGCAGCGCGTCCGTGCGGATGCCCTGGCGGGTAGTGTCGTCGCGGGGTGGGAAGGCGTAGGTCTCTAATGCCTCGACCGCTGCGCCGCTGATTTTTGCGCCAGTCGGCCATTGCTCACCGGGCCATTGCTCGGCCTGGACCGTGAAGCTGATCAGCAGCAGAAACAGGGACAGGCTTTTGCACATGGTGAGGGCTCTTGGGGAGAACCTGCTGAGGGTAGTCTTGCCACATGACAGATGTGTGGTGTTTCTGCTGCCGCCTTCGCGAGCAAGCCCGCTCCCACATTTGAAACGCATTCCAAGGGTGGGAGCGGGCTTGCTCGCGAAGAGGCCAGTCAGCCCACCGCCAAAGCCTTGGCCAAGCGTTTGGCCCGCGCGCCGGCCGCCAACTGCATCACTCCCTGATCACGCTGCCACATCTGCGCCCACTCCGGACTACCCTCGGCCAACGCCTGATCGATCTCGCCCTTCAGCGCATCAAACTGCGCAAACAACCCGCCCAACAGCACATGCCCGGCCGGATTGTTCGGCGGCTGGCGACTCGCCTCCGCGCACCCGGCCAACAGAGCCAGCAAGCGCAGTTGCAGCGGCTGCGACCAGCCGCTGTCCTGACCGACACCGTACAGCCACGCGGTCATCGCGCTCAGCACGTAGACATCTTCCAGGCTACGAAACGGCTTCACATAAGCGTCCCAGCCATCGCCCGCGAGCAACTCGCACAACGCGCCGTCCAGATGCAGCCGACCGTGACTGATGTCCGGCATCAGCGGCAGCGCCGGGAGTTTTTCCACGCGCACGCCGGGCTCGCCGGGATAGACCACCGCCAGACTCAGGCGCGGCGTTTCGCCGGGTTCTTCACTGCGCGCGGCAACGAGCAGCCAGTCCGCCGCGTCCCCGGCGGTGACGAAATCCTTGCGCCCGTTGAGGCGCAAATCCGTCATGCGCGTCTGCATGTCCGCCGGGCGCAGGCTGCGCTGTTCGGTCGCACACAACGCGCCAAGACTCGGCGGCGCGCTCGGCCAGAGCATGCGCAACGCCGCCTGATACCCCACCAGAAATGCCAGCCCCGGCGTCGCCATCCGCCGCCCTCCGGCCACCGCCAGTTCGAACGGCGTCACGTTGCCCAATTGATGCAGCAAGGTAGCGAAACCTTCCGCCAGATCAGTCACGGCGGGCAGGCGTTCATGGCTTTCGAGCAGGCTGGGCCAGGGCATAAGAGGCTCCTTGAGGGCTGTCATACAAGCATCACCAAACGTTCACGGTGATGACACCGGGGCTACATAGCCTGACTTTGCACAACATGGCTGCATAAAGAAAGTCGATCGGCTGCAACCCACGACGGGTTCAAGGCCCGTACGGAGATTCAAATGACTCAGATCGCCCGCATCAGCGACACCGGCAATGAACGCCGCCTGCAAGCCGAACGCCTGATCGGCGCCGAGGCCTTGCAGCAAGCCCAGGCCTTGCGCTTCAGCGTATTCAGCGGCGAGTTCAACGCCAAGCTGAAAGGCGCGGAACTGGGTCTGGACATGGATGACTATGATGTTCACTGCAGCCACATCGGCGTGCGTGACCTGAACACCGGGCGTCTGGTCGCCACCACCCGTTTGCTCGATCACACCGCCGCCAGCAGCCTGGGCAAGTTCTACAGCGAAGAAGAATTCAGTCTGCATGGCCTCGCCCATCTGCAAGGCCCGATCCTCGAAATCGGCCGCACCTGCGTCGACCCGGCCTACCGCAACGGCGGCACCATCGCCGTGCTCTGGGGTGAACTGGCCGAAGTGTTGAATCAGGGCGGCTACAGCTATCTGATGGGTTGCGCGAGCATTCCGATGCAGGATGGCGGCGTGCAGGCCCACGCGATCATGCAGCGTCTGCGCGAGCGTTATCTGTGCACCGAACACTTGCGCGCCGAACCGAAGAATCCCCTGCCGTCGCTGGATATTCCATCGAACGTAATCGCGGAAATGCCGCCGCTGCTCAAGGCCTACATGCGCCTGGGTGCGAAGATCTGCGGCGAGCCGTGCTGGGACGAAGATTTCCAGGTCGCCGACGTGTTCATCCTGCTCAAGCGCGACGAACTCTGCCCACGCTACGCCAAGCACTTCAAGGCGGCCGTGTGATGAGCCGGTTGCGCGTGTACGCGCGGATCACGCGAGTGCTGCTGGTGGTGGCGCTGGGCCTGACCATGGCCAGCGTCTTCGGCGTGTTCGAACGTCTGGGCCTGGCGCACTCGATGCAACGTCGGCAGCGCTGGTCGCGGTTTTTCATGGCGCGTTTGAGCCATGCCCTGCCCTTTCGCGTGACCGTGCACGGCGACCTGCCGAAGCAGCCGATGCTGTGGGTCAGCAATCATGTGTCATGGACTGACATTCCGCTGCTGGGCATGCTCACGCCGCTGTCGTTTCTGTCCAAGGCCGAAGTACGCACCTGGCCGGTGGCCGGCTGGCTGGCGGCGAAGGCCGGCAGTCTGTTCATCCGTCGCGGCTCGGGCGACAGCCAGTTGATCCGCAAACAGATGACCCGTCACTTGCAAACGCAACATCCGTTGCTGATGTTCCCGGAAGGTACCACCACCGATGGCCGCTCGCTGCGCACCTTTCATGGTCGCCTGCTGTCGGCGGCCATCGATTCGGAGGTGATGCTGCAACCGGTGGCGATCCGTTATCTGCGCAATGGCGAAATCGACGCGCTGGCGCCGTTCATTGGTGACGATGATCTGCTGTCGCATCTGATGCGTCTGTTCAGCCACGACTGCGGCGATGTCGAAGTGCATCTGCTCAAGCCGATCGCCTGTCAGGGCCGCGAACGTGCGGCGCTGGCGTTCGAAGCGCAGCAGGCGGTGCAGAAGGCGTTGTTTGGTGATATCGCCAAAGCGGCCGAACCGCGTCGCACCGGCGAATTGATCGCTGCCTGAAACACAGATCCCCCCTGTGGGAGCGGGCTTGCTCGCGAAAGCGGTGGTTCAGCCAATGCACATGTTGAATGACCTACCGCATTCGCGAGCAAGCCCGCTCCCACAGGGGGTTACTGCGTTGCCGACGTTTGTGCAAATTCTTGAAGCTGCGGATAGAACAAGCGGAAATCCTCACTCAGCGGTTCATACAAACGCCGTAATTCCTGCATCGCCCCCGCCAGCTCCTCAGGCCGGGTCAGGCGGCGGGAGATCCCACGCAGCACCTGCTCCAACACTTCAAACTCTTGATACGAACCCAGCCAATCATTGGCAACCATGTGCGGGGCGATTTTCGCCAGGCGTTCTGGCAATTGCCGTTCATTCGACAGCACCCGGTAAACAGCGCGGGTGAAATGTTCCAGCGGCTGATCGGCGTACAGCGTCCAGTCGCGCGCCAGGCAATGGTCGAAAAACACATCGAGGACAATCCCGGCATATCGCCGCCGGGTCTCGGTGAAACGCCCGAGGGCGATGTCCACCAACGGGTGGCGATCGGTGAACACATCAATCCGCCGATGCAACTGAATCGCCGCTTCAATCTGGGGTGCAAATTGCCCTTGCAGGCGTCCTTTGACGAAATCGCCATACAGACTGCCGAGTAATTGCTCGGGGTGCTGGCCTCCGAGGTGTAAATGTGCGAGATAGTTCATGGGCGCAGCTTAGCACTGCGCGCTTTCATCGTTACAGCACACGTATCGTTATAACCCGATATACCGATTTATGCGGTCGTCAGATCAAATTCATATTGGTATATCGCGAAATACCGATTTAAAGTTCGCCTCATCGCGATATAGCGCTACACATCACGAGCATAAAGCCATGAACCTCGACCTCGACGAAATAATAAAAGCCCTGGCACACCCAGTACGGCGAGACATTCTCATCTGGCTGAAAGACCCCAAAGCCCAGTTTCCTGAGCAGATTCACAACCACGAGTACGGCATCTGCGCCGGGCAGATCGATCAACGCTGCGGCCTGTCGCAGTCGACCGTCTCCGCCCACCTGGCGACCCTGCAACGCGCAGGTCTGATCAGCAGCCAGAAAGCCGGCCAGTGGCACTTCTTCAAACGCAACGAGGACGTGATCCAGGCGTTCCTCGACGCCATCGTCAAAGAGCTCAGCGCTCCCACAAGGAATTGATTCAAATGCCCCTCTCGCTACTCATCCTGGCCTTGAGCGCCTTCGCCATCGGCACCACCGAGTTCGTCATCATGGGCCTGCTGCCCGATGTGGCGGCCGACCTCGGTGTGTCGATTCCCGGCGCCGGCTGGCTGGTGACCGGTTACGCCCTGGGCGTGGCCATCGGTGCGCCGTTCATGGCACTGGCCACTGCCAGACTGCCGCGCAAGGCCGCACTGGTAGCGCTGATGGGCATTTTCATCGTCGGTAACCTGCTGTGTGCCATCGCCAGTGACTACAACGTGCTGATGTTTGCCCGTGTCGTCACGGCGCTGTGCCACGGTGCGTTCTTCGGTATCGGTTCTGTAGTAGCCGCCGGGCTGGTGGCGCCGAACAAACGGGCGTCGGCCGTGGCGCTGATGTTCACCGGCCTGACCCTGGCCAACGTCCTCGGTGTACCGCTGGGCACGGCGCTGGGCCAGGAAGCCGGCTGGCGCTCGACCTTCTGGGCGGTGACCGTGATTGGTGTAGTGGCGCTGATCGGTCTGATCCGCTTCCTGCCGGCCAAGCGTGACGAGGAAAAACTCGACATGCGCGCCGAACTCGCCGCCCTCAAAGGCGCCGGCATCTGGCTCTCGCTGAGCATGACCGCGCTGTTCGCCGCGTCGATGTTCACCCTCTTCACCTATGTCGCGCCGCTGCTCGGTGATGTCACCGGTGTCTCGCCAAAAGGCGTGACCTGGACCCTGCTGCTGATCGGCCTCGGTCTGACGGTGGGCAACATCATCGGCGGCAAACTGGCGGACAAGCGTCTCGGCGCCACCCTGATCGGCGTGTTCGTGGCGATGGCGGTGGTCTCCACTGTGCTGAGCTGGACCAGCGTTGCGCTGATCCCGACGGAGATCACCCTGTTCCTCTGGGCCACCGCTTCGTTTGCCGCCGTCCCGGCGCTGCAAGTCAACGTGGTGACCTTCGGCAAGGCCGCACCGAACCTGGTGTCGACCCTGAACATCGGCGCTTTCAACATCGGCAACGCCCTGGGCGCCTGGGTCGGTGGCAGCGTCATCGCCCACGGTTTCGGCCTGACCAGCGTGCCCCTGGCCGCCGCCGCGCTGGCCGTGCTCGCGCTGCTGGTGACCCTGATCACTTTCCGTCAGAACGGCGACGCCGGTCTGGCCCCCGCTACCCACTGATTAACCACTTAACTGACGAGGGTTGTACACATGGCAACTATTTTCGATCCGATCAAACTGGGCGACCTCGAGCTGTCCAACCGCATCATCATGGCTCCGCTGACCCGCTGCCGCGCCGACGAAGGCCGCGTGCCGAACGCGCTGATGGCTGAATACTACGTACAGCGCGCGTCGGCTGGCCTGATCCTGTCCGAAGCCACTTCGGTGACGCCGATGGGCGTCGGCTACCCGGACACCCCAGGCATCTGGTCCAACGACCAGGTTCGCGGCTGGACCAACGTGACCAAAGCCGTGCACGCTGCCGGCGGCAAGATCGTCCTGCAACTGTGGCACGTCGGCCGCATCTCGCATCCGTCGTACCTCAACGGCGAAACCCCGGTCGCGCCGAGCGCCATCCAGCCTAAAGGTCACGTCAGCCTGGTGCGTCCATTGGCCGACTACCCGACCCCGCGAGCTCTGGAAACCGCTGAAATCGCCGAGATCGTCGAGGCCTACCGCACCGGTGCCGAAAACGCCAAAGCCGCCGGTTTCGACGGCGTGGAAATCCACGGCGCCAACGGCTACCTGCTCGACCAGTTCCTGCAAAGCAGCACCAACCAGCGCACCGACAATTACGGTGGCTCCCTGGAAAACCGTGCGCGTCTCCTGCTGGAAGTGACTGACGCAGCGATCGACGTCTGGGGCGCCGGCCGTGTCGGCGTGCACTTGGCACCCCGCGCCGATTCCCATGACATGGGCGACGACAATCTGGCCGAGACTTTCACTTATGTGGCTCGCGAGCTGGGCAAGCGCGGTATCGCCTTCATCTGCTCCCGCGAGAAAGAAGGCGCCGACAGCCTCGGCCCACAGCTGAAAGAAGCTTTCGGCGGCGCGTACATCGCCAACGAACGCTTCACCAAGGACAGCGCCAATGCGTGGCTGGCTGAAGGCAAGGCTGACGCGGTAGCGTTCGGCGTACCGTTCATTGCCAACCCGGATCTGCCGGCACGCCTGAAGGCCGACGCACCGCTGAACGACGCACGTCCCGAGTTGTTCTACGCGAAAGGCCCGGTCGGTTATATCGATTATCCAACGCTGTAAACAACAACAACAACTAACAAGTAAGCCCCACCTCGAAAGAGGCGGGGCTTTTTTTATTTTCATACATTTAAAGATTCGCCATCAGAACAATATAAACCTAAGCTCCGCCTAGCAACTCATCAATTACAACCCACCAACTTAATCAAGCAAGGTTATATAAAAATGAATGATATAGATCCAAACAAACTTACATTCCTTCTGCAAATCACCAATGCCACGGACTCTACTTTCTGGCTTGACGACGCCTCTCCAAAGCACCCACCCTTGACGCGTATCGACAAGATCCTCCCTTACCAGACCGTTTTTATGCTGTTTGAAGGAGATCCTCATCTGAAACAGGACATCGTTATTGATTACGATATCAAAAAAGAGTTATTCAACACTTACATCTGCTACACCAACTACAAGCAGAAAGTACGGTTCGACACTACGCTCAGTTATTGCTACCGACAAATGGCGGGGCACAGGGCTCCAAAAGTCGAACTTTTCTGGGATACCAACGCGTTCTCTGTTGGTGCCGAACCCATCACCTGCGGCGCAGCATTGGAAAATGAAAACCCGGTTTACCCTTACAGCTATAAGATGATCGCATTCATGACGCCATCGGCCTGATAGAGAGTTACCTGCTCATGCAGTAACGGTACGGACAACGCTGACATTATAGAGGCGCGAGCAAACTAAAGGCCGTGGCTCAAGCCCATCGGAAGTAACGCAGCCTGGTGGTGAGGATCGGGCAAAGGGAACTCAGAAACGAAACGGATCGGTTGGTGCGTATCGGCTGCTCGGCGCCCTTTTAGCCCGAGTCGTTAACATTCATTCACACAGTCGACACAAAACCCCTACAAAATACGTAGCTCGCTACCTATCAACCTGGCCAACGTACGTATATAAAAGCACTCCATTACAAAAAGACTTGAAGCAGGGACATTTCCCCGCTTCAAGTCTTGACACAGACAGATTCAATTACGCATTTTGTTTCATTTGCGCAGGCTAGGGCTCAGGCGCAGCATATCAAGCCCTGTATCGACCCAGCGCTCGGCTTCGGCATGCAATTGAAAGCTGTCCGGCGCCAACAGCCATCCATACAGGAGGCCATCGATATACGCATGAATGCTGATGGCCGCCCGGGCAGTGTCGAGATCTTCCGGCAACTGGCCGCGATTGACCGCATTACGCAGGGTCAGACCGATGCGCAGGTTGCAATCGAGACTGGCCGTGCGGCGCTGCTGGCGCAGATCGCACATTTCATCGGTGAATTCGCACTTATGAAACAGAATCTCGTTGATGCGACGGGTCTTCGGATCCAGGGCTACCTGATGAAACAGATGGATCAACAGCTTGCGCATGCACCCCAACGGGTCGAGTTCGTCCTCGCTCTCGCTGGCCTTGGCCAATTCATCCAGCGGTTCATGCAGGCTGTCGAGCATCGCCTGCACCAGATCGGCCTTGTTGCTGAAATGCCAATAGATGGCACCGCGCGTCACGCCGGCCATCGTCGCGATATCCGCCAGGGTCGTGCGGGCCACACCCCTTTCATAAAACGCTTTCTCGGCCGCTTCGAGAATCTGGCTGCGCGTTTCCTGAGCTTCCTCTTTGGTACGACGGACCATGGCAGTAAAACCTCAAACAGGATGTTTCAGGGATGGCTGAATATCCGCTGAATAAAGAGGGGGCTGATCTCTCACGAATCGGCTCCCCGGCCTACAATTTCAAACCTTGCGACGCATTTTGTAACAGGGTGGGTACGACGCCAAGCTATTTACAAACAACCATGAACGTAAGTATATTCCTTAGCAAGCTACTTATCCACTCGACCCGATTTTTTTACCCTTTCACACTTCTTGTGCGCAATGTGCGCGCCTGACCCGAGGATCTTCATGCAATTCAAGCCAGCTGTTACCGCTCTGGTCACTGCCGTCGCCCTGGCATCGCTGCTCAGCGGATGTAAAAAGGAAGAAGCGGCCCCAGCCGCTCCGCCTCCTCAGGTCGGCGTCGTCACCCTGCAACCACAAGCGTTCACCCTCACGTCGGAACTGCCGGGGCGCACCAGTGCGTACCGCATCGCTGAAGTTCGACCACAGGTCAACGGCATCATTCTCAAACGTCTGTTCAAGGAAGGCGGCGACGTCAAAGCCGGCCAGCAGCTGTATCAGATCGATCCGGCAGTCTATGAAGCGACCCTGAAAAGCGCCGAAGCCAACCTGCGTTCGACCAAGTCGATCTCTGACCGCTACAAGCAACTGGTCGACGAGCAGGCCGTGAGCCGCCAGGAATACGACACCGCCGTGGCCAATCGCATGGAATCGGAAGCGTCGTTGCAGAGTGCGCAGATCAACGTGAAATACACCAAGGTCTACGCGCCGATCTCCGGCCGTATCGGCCGTTCTTCGGTGACCGAAGGCGCACTGGTCAGCAATGGTCAGGCCGACGCGATGGCGACGATCCAGCAACTGGACCCGATCTACGTCGACGTTACCCAGTCCTCGGTTGAGCTGCTGGAACTGCGCCGCGAGCTGGAAAGCGGTCGCCTGCAGAAGGCCGGCGACAACTCGGCAGCGGTCAAGTTGACCCTTGAGGACGGCAGCCAGTACAAGCTCGACGGTAAGCTGGAATTCTCCGAAGTATCGGTTGATCCGACTACCGGTTCCGTGACCCTGCGTGCGGTGTTCCCGAACCCGGATCACACCCTGTTGCCAGGCATGTTCGTCCGCGCCCAGTTGCAGGCCGGGGTCAACGCCGCGGCCATTCTGGCGCCGCAACAAGGCGTGACCCGTGATCTCAAGGGCACCCCGACCGCACTGGTCGTCGGCCCGGACAATAAGGTTGAACTGCGTCAGCTCAAGGCCAGCCGTACCGTTGGCAGCCAGTGGCTGATCGAAGATGGCCTGAAAGCCGGCGATCGTCTGATCACCGAAGGCCTGCAATACGTTCGCCCAGGTGCTCAGGTCAACCCGACCGAAGCGACCAACGTAGCCAAGAACCCGGCCCCCGCTCAAGCAGCTGACAAAGCCGCTGGCGGCAAAGGGGAGTAACTCATGTCGAAATTTTTTATCGACCGTCCGATTTTCGCCTGGGTAATTGCCCTGGTGATCATGTTGGTCGGGGCACTATCGATCCTGAAATTGCCAATCAACCAGTACCCGAGCATTGCACCGCCGGCCATCGCGATCTCCGTGACCTACCCGGGCGCTTCGGCGCAAACCGTGCAGGACACCGTGGTTCAGGTGATCGAGCAGCAGCTCAACGGTATCGACAACCTGCGTTATGTGTCTTCGGAAAGTAACTCCGACGGCAGCATGACCATCACCGCGACCTTCGAGCAAGGTACCAACTCCGACACCGCGCAGGTTCAGGTTCAGAACAAGCTGAACCTGGCCACCCCGCTGCTGCCGCAGGAAGTGCAGCAACAGGGTATCCGCGTCACCAAGGCAGTGAAGAACTTCCTGTTGGTGATCGGCGTGGTGTCGCGTGACGGCAGCATGACCAAGGACGACCTGTCCAACTACATCGTGTCGAACATGCAGGACCCGATCTCGCGGACCGCCGGTGTCGGTGACTTCCAGGTCTTCGGTGCCCAGTACGCGATGCGCATCTGGCTCGATCCGGCCAAGCTGAACAAGTACAACCTGACGCCGTCTGATGTCAGCGCCGCGATCTCGGCGCAGAACGTCCAGGTGTCTTCCGGTCAGCTCGGCGGTTTGCCGGCGCTGCCTGGCCAGCAACTGAACGCTACGATCATCGGCAAGACCCGTCTGCAGACTGCCGAGCAGTTCAAGGCGATCCTGCTGAAGGTCAATCAGGACGGCTCCCAGGTCCGTGTCGGCGACGTGGCCGACGTCGGTCTGGGTGGTGAAAACTCGAGTATTTCTGCGCAGTTCAACGGCAGCCCGGCGTCCGGTCTGGCGGTAAAACTGGCCAACGGCGCCAACGCCCTCGACACCGCCAAAGCGCTGCGCAAGACGATTGACGACCTCAAGCCGTTCTTCCCGCAAGGCATGGAAGTGGTGTTCCCGTATGACACCACTCCGGTCGTGACCGAGTCGATCAAGGGTGTCGTTGAAACCCTGGTCGAAGCGATCGTGCTGGTGTTCCTGGTGATGTTCCTGTTCCTGCAGAACTTCCGCGCCACCGTCATCACCACGATGACCGTACCGGTGGTATTGCTCGGTACGTTCGGCATCCTCGCCGCCGCCGGTTTCAGCATCAACACCCTGACCATGTTCGGTATGGTGCTGGCCATCGGCTTGCTGGTGGACGACGCCATCGTCGTGGTGGAAAACGTCGAGCGGGTGATGGCCGAAGAAGGCCTGTCACCGAAGGAAGCGACCAAGAAATCCATGGGCCAGATCCAGGGTGCCCTGGTCGGTATCGCCCTGGTGCTGTCGGCGGTACTGTTGCCGATGGCGTTCTTCAGCGGCTCCACCGGTGTGATCTACAAGCAGTTCTCGATCACCATCGTCTCGGCCATGGCCCTGTCGGTAATGGTTGCACTGATCTTCACCCCGGCGCTCTGCGCAACCATGCTCAAGCCGATCGCCAAGGGTGACCACGGCACGCCGAAAAAAGGTTTCTTCGGCTGGTTCAACCGCAATTTCGATCGCGGTGTCAGGAGTTACGAGCGCGGTGTCGGCAACATGTTGTCGCGCAAAGCCCCGTATCTGCTGGCGTACCTGCTGATCGTCGTCGGCATGATCTGGCTGTTCACCCGCATTCCAACCGCGTTCCTGCCGGAAGAAGACCAGGGCGTACTGTTCGCCCAGGTACAAACCCCGGCCGGCTCCAGTGCGGAACGTACTCAAGTCGTGATCGATGAGATGCGTACCTACCTGCTGGATAAAGAAGCGGGTGCGGTGTCCTCGGTGTTTACCGTGAACGGCTTCAACTTCGCCGGTCGTGGTCAGAGTTCGGGTCTGGCGTTCATCATGCTCAAGCCATGGCACGAGCGAGATTCGGGCAACAGCGTGTTTGCCTTGGCACAGCGTGCGCAGCAACACTTCTTCAGTTTCCGCGATGCGATGGTGTTTGCGTTCGCCCCGCCTGCGGTACTGGAATTGGGTAACGCCACCGGTTTCGACGTGTTCCTGCAGGACCGCGCCGGTATCGGTCACGAAAAACTGATGGAAGCCCGCAACCAGTTCCTCGGCATGGCCGCGCAGAGCAAGGTGCTCTACCAGGTGCGTCCGAACGGTCTGAACGACGAGCCGCAATATCATCTGGAAATCGACGATGAGAAAGCCCAGGCCCTGGGTCTGAGCCTCTCCGACATCAACAGCACCCTGTCGATCTCCTTCGGTAGTAGCTACGTCAACGACTTCATCGACCGTGGTCGGGTGAAGAAAGTGTACGTGCAAGGTCAGGCCGGTGCGCGCATGAGCCCTGAAGACCTGAAAAAGTGGTACGTGCGCAACAGCGCCGGGACCATGGTGCCGTTCTCCGCCTTCGCCAAGGGCGAGTGGATCTACGGTTCGCCGAAACTGGCCCGTTACAACGGCGTCGAAGCGATGGAAGTGCTCGGTTCTCCGGCGCCGGGTTACTCCACCGGTGAAGCGATGGCCGAAGTCGAAGCGATCGCCAAGAAGCTGCCGGCCGGTGTCGGTATCTCCTGGACCGGTCTGTCCTACGAGGAACGTCTGTCGGGCTCGCAAGCGCCAGCGCTGTACGCCCTGTCGCTGCTGATGGTGTTCCTGTGTCTGGCGGCGCTGTATGAAAGCTGGTCGATTCCGATCGCGGTCATGCTCGTGGTACCGCTGGGGATCATCGGTGCGCTGATGGCCACCAGCCTGCGCGGGCTGTCCAACGACGTGTACTTCCAGGTGGGCCTGTTGACGACCATCGGTCTTGCGGCTAAAAACGCCATTCTGATCGTCGAGTTCGCCAAAGAGCTGCATGAACAAGGGCGCAGTCTGCGCGATGCGGCGATCGAAGCGTGCCGCATGCGTCTGCGACCGATCATCATGACCTCGCTGGCGTTCGTCCTCGGTGTAGTACCGTTGGCGATCTCCACCGGCGCCGGTTCGGGTAGCCAGCACGCGATCGGTACTGGCGTGATTGGCGGTATGCTCACGGCCACGATCCTGGCGATTTTCTGGGTCCCACTGTTCTTCGTCACGGTTTCGTCCATCGGCCAGCGTAAAATCGCCGACCCGGACGAGACGACTGAAACTCCTAAAGAGGCTGGCCAATGAGCAAGTCGCTACTCTCCATCGCAGTCGCCGCCTTCGTGCTGAGCGGTTGCTCGCTGATCCCCGATTATCAGCAGCCTGAAGCACCGGTCGCGGGCCAGTACCCGCAGGGCCCGGCGTACTCGCCGGCCCAGGCTCCGGCGCAAGCCGCTGCCGAGCAGGGCTGGAAGCAGTTTTTCCATGACCCGGCCCTGCAACAGCTGATCCAGGTGTCGTTGGAAAACAACCGCGACCTGCGCGTCGCGGCGCTGAACATCGACGCTTATGCGGCTCAATACCGCATCCAGCGTGCTGACCTGTTCCCGGCGGTTTCGGCCAATGCCAGCGGCAGCCGTCAGCGGGTTCCGGCCCGTGCCTCGCAGACCGGTGAAGCGAACATCAGCAGTTCCTACACCGCGACCGTCGGCATCAGCGCCTACGAACTCGACCTGTTCGGTCGGGTGCGCAGCCTGAGCGAACAAGCGCTGCAACAATACTTCGCTACCGAAGAAGCGCGCCGCAGCACGCAGATCAGTCTGGTGGCCAGTGTCGCCAACGCGTACATGACCTGGCAGGCCGACAAGGAACTGCTCAAGCTGACGCAAGACACCCTCGGTGCCTTTGAAGAAAGCTACAAGCTGACCAGCCGCAGCAACGAAGTCGGTGTGGCTTCGGCGCTGGACCTGGCGCAGTCGCGCACCTCGGTGGAAAACGCCCGGGCGCAATTGGCCAAGTACACCCGTCAGGTGGCTCAGGACGAAAACAGCCTGACCCTGCTGCTCGGCACCGGCATCCCGGCCAATCTGCAAGCGGCCAAACCGCTGTCGGATGACCTGCTCAGCGACGTACCGGCCGGTCTGCCTTCGGACCTGCTGCAGCGTCGTCCGGACATCCTCCAGGCCGAGTACAACCTGAAAGCGGCCAACGCCAACATCGGCGCCGCCCGTGCAGCGTTCTTCCCGAGCATCAGCCTGACCGCCAACGCGGGCAGCCTGAGCCCGGACCTGTCCGGTCTGTTCAAGGGCGGCTCGGGTACCTGGCTGTTCCAGCCGCAGATCAACCTACCGATCTTCAACGCCGGCAGCCTGCGCGCCAGCCTCGACTACGCCAAGATCCAGAAGGACATTGGCGTGGCGAACTACGAGAAGTCGATTCAAACCGCCTTCCAGGAAGTCGCCGACGGCCTGGCCGCGCGCCAGACCTACACCGAGCAGTTGCAGGCGCAGCGTGACTTCGTCGCGGCCAACCAGGATTACTACCGCCTGGCCGAGCGTCGTTACCGCATCGGTGTCGACAGCAACCTGACCTTCCTCGACGCCCAGCGTCAGCTGTTCAGTGCGCAACAGGCACTGATCACCGACCGCCTCGCGCAGCTGACCAGTGCGGTCAACCTGTACAAGGCCCTGGGTGGTGGCTGGAATGCGCAGACCGCGCAGAACGAACCGCTGAAAGAAGAAGCACCGAAGATGAAGCTGTTCTGATCATCCGGTGAACACAAGGAGCCCGCCATTTGGCGGGCTTTTTGTTGCCTGTCAGAAAAGTGTGTGGTTTGGGCTGGCCCCTTCGCGAGCAGGCTCGCTCCCACAGGGGATCGCATTCCAAAATGTGGGAGCGAGCCTGCTCGCGAAGAGGCCCTGACAGACACTATAAAATCCAGCTGTATCTTGCGTTCGATAATCGCCCAAAACCCGCTTTGCCCGATTGAATCCCGCCCATCGCCCCCCGCACCATTCGCTCCACAAAACCAATAACAACAGGTTCGACACCATGCTCCCGCGCCCTGTCCCGTCCGGCTGATCGCCGCCGCTTCATCCCTGATTCTGCAAGCTCGTGCCCGCCCCGAAAATGGCGGTAAGGGCTCCGTTCGACCTAAAAAAAATAACAAGAGACCCTGCGATGACTCATCCAACTGCGCCGTACGCACTCCCCGGCCTGATCGCCCTGGCCCTGACCGGCGTCGCCCTCCCCGCCGCAGCCGAAGAAGCCGGTTTCGTCGAAGGTGCCAAGGTCAACCTCAACCTGCGCAACTTCTACATCAACCGCAACTTCACCAACCCGACCAAGGCTCAGGGCAAGGCTGAAGAGTGGACGCAGAACTTCATCCTCGACGCCAAATCCGGCTTCACACAAGGCACCGTTGGCTTCGGCATGGACGTGCTCGGCCTGTACTCGGTGAAACTCGATGGCGGCAAAGGCACCGGTGGCACGCAACTGCTGCCGCTGGATCACGACGGACGGCCGGCGGACAACTTCGGTCGCACCAACGTCGCGTTCAAGGCCAAGCTCTCTCAGACCGAAATCAAGGTTGGCGAATGGATGCCGGTGCTGCCGATCCTGCGCTCGGATGACGGCCGTTCGCTGCCGCAAACCTTCCGTGGCGGGCAGATCACTTCGAAGGAAATCAACGGGCTGACCCTGTATGGCGGGCAGTTCCGCGCCAACAGCCCGCGCGACGACAGCAGCATGAGCGACATGTCGATGACCGGCAAAGCGGCGTTCACCTCTGATCGCTTCAACTTTCAGGGCGGCGAGTACGTTTTCAACGAAAAACGCACGCAGATCGGCCTGTGGAACGCCGAACTCAAGGACATCTACAGCCAGCAATACGTCAACCTGATTCACAGCCAGCCACTCGGCGACTGGACGCTGGGCGCCAACCTGGGCTTCTTCTACGGCAAGGACGACGGCAGCGCCCGCGCCGGCGAACTCGACAACAAGACCTGGTCGGGGATGTTCTCGGCCCGCTACGGCGGCAGCACCTTCTACGTCGGCCTGCAAAAACTCACCGGCGACAGCGCCTGGATGCGCGTCAACGGCACCAGCGGCGGCACCCTCGCCAACGACAGTTACAACGCCAGCTACGACAACGCTCAGGAACGCTCCTGGCAGGTGCGCCACGACTACAACTTCGCCGCCCTGGGCATCCCCGGCCTGACCCTGATGAACCGCTACATCAGCGGCGACAACGTGCACACCGGAACCATCACCGATGGCAAGGAATGGGGCCGCGAATCGGAACTGGGCTACACCGTACAGAGCGGCGCCCTGCGCGACCTCAACGTGCGCTGGCGCAACTCGACCATGCGCCGCGATTTCAGCAACAACGAGTTCGACGAGAACCGCCTGATCATCAGCTATCCGATCAGCCTGCTGTAAACACCAAGCCCCTGTGGGAGCGGGCTTGCTCGCGAAAGCGGTTTACCAGTCACGTCAATGCTGCCTGACCCTCCGCCTTCGCGAGCAAGCCCGCGCCCACAGGGGTGTTGTGCCATCCGTCAGGATCTGTGGCACTTAGCAAAGCCTCGGGTAGAGTAGGAAACACCTGAAGGACTCAGGCGCCACACCCTCCCCGCTTCCGCTATCCAAAGTTGTTGGTCCTCAAGATTTGGCCAGGTTGTCATCGGAAGACACTGCTGATCATCGGAGGACCACCTCATGATCAACCCACTCAACGCAGCCCCCGACTGGGACGCCAAGGCGTACCAGCAGTTTTCCCGTCAACGCCAGCGCCCGGTCCACGAATTGCTCGATCGCGTCGAACTGGATAACCCCAAATGTATTTACGACCTGGGCTGCGGCACCGGCATTGCCACGCAGTTGCTGGCCGAACGTTGGCCGCGTGCGCAGTTGCTGGGCGTCGACAGTTCGCGGCAGATGCTGGATCAGGCCCGATGTCTGCCGATCAACGCCCGCTGGCAAGAGTGCGACTTGCTCGAATGGCAACCCAGACAACCCGCCGACCTGCTGCTCGCCGCGGCGGTGCTGCATTTCATTGGCGATCATCAACAACTGCTGCCGCGCCTGTTGGGGCATCTGAACCCCGGCGGCTGTCTGGCGGCGCACATGCCGGACTGGCGCGATGCCTTGTGGTATCGACTGATGCTCGACACCCTGGAAGACGCCGGCCCGGGCCACACCCCCATCGGCACGCCGCAACTGCGCCAGCATATGGCGGCGCGACCGCTATTGTCGCTGGAGGATTACTACCGTTTGCTGGCGCCGCTGACCACGTCGCTGGAGATCTGGGAAACCGAGCAATTGCAGGTGGTTGGCGGCAAATCGCCGGTGTACGACTGGGTGAAGGTCTCGGCGCTGCGGCCGGTGATGCAGACGCTGACGTCTCAGGAACAGGCGCGGTTTATCTATCACTTCCTGATGCGGGTGCATAAACATTACCCGCCGGAGAAAAATGGGCAGACATTGTTTCCGTTCAAGCGGATTTTCATTGTCGCCAGGGTCTGAGTGCCTGTGCTGATTGATGCATCACGAGGTCTGCCGCTTTCGCGAGCAAGCCCGCTCCCACAGGGAAATGCATTCCAAATGTGGGAGTGGATTTTCATTGTTGCCAAGGTCTGAGTGTCTGTGCTGATTGATGCATCACGGCGTCTGCCGCTTTCGCGAGCAAGCCCGCTCCCACAGGGAAATGCATTCCAAATGTGGGAGCGGGCTTGCTCGCGAAGGCGTCAGTTCAGGCACCATCACTCCCGGGATTCGACTCCCAGCTCATCCCACACCGACTCCGCCAGGTGGAACGTGGCATTCGCCGCCGGGATTCCGCAGTAAATCGCGCTCTGCATGATCACTTCCTTGATCTCGCCACGGCTCACACCGTTGTTGGCCGCCGCACGCAGATGCAATTTCAGCTCGGCCTCGCGATTCATCCCGATCAGCATGGCGATGGTGATCAGGCTGCGCGTGTGCCGTGGCAGGCCCGGACGGGTCCAGATGTCGCCCCAGGCGTGGCGGGTGATCATCTCCTGGAATTCCGAGTTGAACTCGGTCAGCGCATTCAGGCTGCGATCAACGTGGGCATCACCCAATACCGCACGGCGTACTTGCAGGCCTTCGTCGTAACGTTGTTTCTCGTCCACAAACTTCCCCTCACTGAGCGTTCAGAAACGCCAACACACGATCACTGAAAGCGGCACCGGCCTGCACGTTGGACAGGTGCGCAGCATAGAACTCGGCGTACTCGGCGCCGCGCACATGCTCCTGAATGAAATGCCCGCCGGACGGTGGCGTTACCGCATCTTCAGTACCGGCAATCACCAGCAGCGGCAGGTTGATCGACGCCAACTGCTCGCGGAAATCGGCGTCGCGCACCGCCGCGCAATTGGCCGCATAACCGTCCGGCGAAGTCGCCGCGAGCATGTCGGTGATCTTCTTCGCTGCAGCCGGATTGGCCGCGGAAAAGTCCGGGGTGAACCAGCGCGCAATCGACGCATCACGCAGTGCGACCATCGCTGCCGGGCCGTCGCGCAGCACGGTTTCAATACGCGGGTTCCACACCGACGGATCGCCGATCTTCGCGGCGGTGTTGCACACGATCAGTTTGTGCAGACGATGACCGGCATTGATCCCCAGCCACTGGCCGATCAAGCCACCCATCGACAATCCGCAGAAATGCGCACGCTCGATGTGCAGCGCATCCAGCAGACTCAGCACGTCGCGGCCCAGCTGCTCGATGCTGTATGGCCCCGGTGTCACCAACGACTGGCCGTGACCACGGGTGTCGAAACGCAGCACCCGGAAATGCTCGGTGAATGCTGGCATCTGCGCGTCCCACATGTGCAGGTCGGTGCCCAGCGAGTTGGACAGCACCAGCACCGGTGCGTCGACCGGGCCTTCAATAACGTAATGCAGTTCGCCATCGGCGAGTTGAACGAAAGCCACAGCCCTCTCCTTTCAGACAGACAATGCGTTGTGTTCGGCCACCGCGCGCTCGACCCAGGTTTCTGCCTGGCCGAGGTAATGCGCGGGGTCGAGCAGATGATCGAGTTCGGTGCTGCTCAGTTCGGCAGTCACTTGCGGCTCGTCGCCGAGCACCGCACGCAGGTGGCGCTGTTCGGCCACCGCGCGTTTGCAGCATTGTTCAAGCAAGTGATGCGCGGTGTCGCGACCAACCCGTTGCGCGAGGACGATGCTCACCGCTTCGGCCAGCACCAGCCCTTGGGTCAATTGGAGGTTGCGCGCCATGCGCTCGGCATCGACCTCCAGACCATCGGCCAGCAAGCGTGCCTGTTGCAGCGCACCGGACACCAGGCAGCAGATCTCCGGCAGGGTTTCCCATTCGGCATGCCACAGACCGAGGCTGCGTTCGTGCTCCTGCGGCATGGCGCTGAACAACGTCGAGACCAGCCCCGGGACCCGGGTCGCCGCGCCGATCAACACCGCCGCGCCGACCGGATTGCGCTTGTGCGGCATGGTCGAGGAACCGCCCTTGCCCGGTGCCGACGGCTCGAACACTTCCGCCGCTTCGGTCTGCATCAACAGACTGACGTCGCGCCCCAATTTGCCGAGGCTGCCGGCGATCAAACCGAGTACCGCGCCGAACTCGACGATGCGATCCCGCTGGGTGTGCCACGGTTGCTCAGGCAAAGTCAGTTGCAGCTCTTCGGACAACGCCTGCGCGATCGGCAGCGCTTGCTCGCCGAGCGCCGCGAGGGTGCCGGAAGCGCCGCCGAATTGCAGCACCAGCAGCCGTGGCTTGAGTTCGCGCAGACGCTGACGGCTGCGGGTCACCGCGCCGAGCCAACCGGCGATTTTCATCCCGAGGGTGACGGGCGTAGCGTGCTGCAGCCAAGTGCGCCCGGCCAGTGGCGTCGTCGCATAACATTTGGCTTGGGTGGCGAGCGAATCGGCCAGCGCTGCCAGATCGCTTTCAATCAGCTCCAGCGCCTGCCGCAATTGCAGGACCAGCCCGGAATCCATCACGTCCTGACTGGTAGCGCCCAGATGCACATAGCGCTCGGCCTCGGCACTGCTCGCGGCGATCTGTTTGCCCAACGCCTTGACCAGTGGAATCGCCGAGTTGCCGGCCGTGGCAATCGCCTCGCCCAACGCCGCGAAGTCATACAGACCGGCATTGCAAGCGGCGGCAATCGGCGCGACGGCGGACGCCGGAATCACCCCGACCCGCGCTTCGGCCCGGGCCAGCGCCGCTTCGAAATCGAGCATGGCCTGCACCCGGCCCTGATCGCAGAACACCTCGCGCATGTCGCGGGCCGTGAAGTAGGCATCGAACAATTGATTGCCCGGTCGCTGAGTCATAAACAGTCCTTGCCGGCGCGGGCCAATGCGGCCCGCGCACATCGGTTTACAGATCGTGGTGCAAGTACGCCGCCTGTTTCGGCAGGCGCAGGCTGAACAGGAACGCCACCGCCATCATCACCGTGACGTACCAGTAGAACGCGTTTTCCATGCCCCCGGCTTTCAGGCTCAGGGCCACGTATTCCGCCGAACCGCCGAAGATCGCGTTGGCCACCGCATAGGCCAGACCGACGCCGAGGGCGCGGACTTCCGGCGGGAACATTTCGGCTTTCACCAGACCGCTGATCGAGGTGTAGAAACTGACAATCGCCAGCGCCACGGTGATCAGCGCAAAGGCCAGAATCGGGCTGCTGATGCTTTTCAGGCTCAACAGGATCGGCACAGTGAACAGCGTGCCGAGCGCGCCGAACCAGAGCATCGAATTACGTCGGCCGATCTTGTCGGCGAGCATGCCGAACAGCGGCTGCATGCACATGTACAGGAACAGCGCGCCGGTCATGATGTAGCTGGCGGTCTTGGCGTGCATGCCGGCGGTGTTCACCAGGTACTTCTGCATGTACGTAGTGAAGGTGTAGAAAATCAGCGAGCCACCGGCGGTGTAACCGAGCACGGTGATGAACGCGGCTTTGTGATCACGGAACAGCGCGCGGATGCTGCCGGCGTCCTTGTTCTCGCGCATTTCCTTGCTGGTGGTTTCTTTCAGGGAGCGACGCAGGAACAGCGAAATCACCGCCGCCACCGCACCGACCACAAACGGAATCCGCCAGCCGTAAGCACGCAGTTCATCTTCACTGAGGAACTGTTGCAGGATCACCACCAGCGACACCGCCAGCAGTTGCCCGCCAATCAGCGTCACGTACTGGAACGAGGCGAAAAAGCCGCGCTGGCCCTTGAGCGCGACTTCACTCATGTAGGTGGCGGTGGTGCCGTACTCGCCGCCCACCGACAGGCCTTGCAACAGCCGCGCGAACAGCAACAGCAGCGGAGCCCAGACGCCGATGCTGGCGTAAGTCGGCAGACAGGCGATGAGCAGGGAGCCGAAACACATCATCAGCACCGAAATCATCATCGAGGTCTTGCGGCCCTTCTTGTCCGCCAGCCGCCCGAAAATCCAGCCGCCAATCGGGCGCATCAGAAACCCGGCAGCGAACACCCCGGCCGTGTTGACCAGTTGCACCGTAGGGTTGTCGGAGGGGAAAAACGCCGGGGCGAAATAGATCGCGCAGAAGGCGTAGACGTAGAAGTCGAACCATTCGACCAGGTTGCCGGACGAGGCACCGACAATGGCGAAGATGCGCTTGCTGCGCTCCTCGCCGGTGTAATGAGCGGTGGTAGTGGTCATTGTTTTTTACTCTGAAGGGACAGGTGAGAGTCTAGACACACTTCGCAACAGTCCCGTTCCACAGTTCCATCTGCAACACAGTTCTCCGCTGTGGGAGCGAGCCTGCTCGCGAAGAGGGAGTGCCAGACGACATTTACGTTGGCTGACCCACCGCTTTCGCGAGCAGGCTCGCTCCCACAGGGGATTGGGGCGAACTTCAGTAATCGAAGAACACCGTCTCCGCCTCAGTGCCCTGCAAAATCACATTCCACTGATACACACCCGCCGCATCCGGCTTCGCCAGCAACGTCCCGCGGCGCTCCGCCGGCACACATTCCAGCAGCGGATCATCGACGTTCGCCGGATCGCCTTCAAAGTAGATGCGTGTCAGCAAGTGCTTGACCAGACCACGGGCAAATACCAGCACCACCAGATGCGGCGCCTGGGTCGAGCCCTTCAGGCCTTCGACCGTGCCCGGTTTGATCGTGGTGAAACGGAAGCGCCCTTCGGCGTCCACCGGCACCCGGCCAAAACCTTCGAAATGCGGGTCCAGCGGTTTGTCCTGCTCGTCTTCCGGATGCGCGTATTTGCCGGCGGCATTGGCCTGCCAGACTTCGAGCATCGCGTCGTTGACCACATCGCCGTTGCCGTCAACGACTTGGCCGGTGATCGCCACGCGCTCGCCGAGGGTTTGTTCGACCGCGAGGTTTTCGCGATTCAGCCAGGTCAGGCCGATGTGGTAGTACGGCCCGACGGTGTGGGACGTGGTGGCTGTCAGCGTCATCTTATTTCTCCATCGGCGTGGCGTCGCGGCCGCGCAAGACGATGTCCCAGCGATAGCCGAGGGCGTAGGACGGAATGGTTTTTTCCAGATCGAAAGCGGCGATCAGACGTTCCTTGGCGGAGGTGTCCGGCACGCAGTTGTAGATCGGGTCGTAGGCCAGCAGCGGGTCGCCGGGGAAATACATCTGCGTCACCAGACGGGTGAGGATGCTCGGCCCGAACAGCGAGAAATGGATGTGCGCCGGGCGCCACGCGTTGTGGTGGTTACCCCATGGATAGGCGCCGGGCTTGATGGTCTGGAACTGATACCAGCCATCGGCGTCGGTCACGGTGCGGCCGGTGCCGGTGAAGTTCGGGTCCAGCGGTGCGTCGTGCAGGTCGCGCTTGTGGTTGTAGCGACCGGCGGCGTTGGCCTGCCAGATCTCCACCAGAATCCCCGGCACCGGCAAACCGTTTTCGTCGAGCACACGGCCGTGAATGATGATGCGCTCGCCCAACGGCTCGCCGTCGTGCTGCGCGGTCAGGTCGTTGTCTTTCTCGGCGACGCGTTCGGCACCGATGGTCGGGCCGGTGATCTCCGACAACGAATGCGGCAGAAACACCAACGGCTTGGACGGCGAGCGCAGGTTGGTGGATTGATACGTCGGGTGCAGGTATTCAGGCTGGGTGCCTTCCTGCGGACGACGGTAGCCAGGCTTGTCAGTCATTTCGCTTTCCTCAGTTCTTATCAGTCGACGCGCTGCGTCAGACGCGTTCGATGGCCAGGGCCAGACCCTGCCCGACGCCGACGCACATGGTCGCCAGACCTTTCTTGCCGGCGGTCTTTTCCAGCTGATGCAGCGCCGTCAGCACCAGTCGCGCGCCGCTCATGCCCAACGGGTGGCCCAAGGCAATCGCGCCACCGTTCGGGTTGACCTGCGGCGCATCATCCGCCAGACCCAATTCACGCAGCACTGCCAGGCCTTGGCTGGCGAAGGCTTCGTTGAGTTCGATCACATCGAAATCGCTGACCGCCACGCCGAGACGCTCAATCAGTTTGCGCACCGCCGGCACCGGGCCGATGCCCATCACCCTAGGTGCAACACCGGCGCTGGCCATACCCAGCACTTTGGCCCGTGCTGTCAGGCCGTGTTTTTTCACCGCTTCCGCCGACGCGAGAATCAGCGCGGCGGCGCCGTCGTTGACCCCGGACGCATTGCCGGCGGTGACAGTCTTGTCCGGGCCGTTGACCGGTTTGAGTTTGGTCAGCGCTTCGAGCGTGGTGTCGGCGCGTGGATGTTCGTCCTGGCTGACCACGGTTTCGCCCTTCTTGTGGGCGATCCGTACTTCGACGATCTCCTCGGCGAAATAGCCCGCCGCTTGTGCAGCGGCCGTGCGTTGCTGACTGCGCAACGCGAAAGCGTCCTGATCGGCACGCGAAACCTTATAGTCGTCAGCGACGTTGTCGGCGGTCTGCGGCATCGCATCGACGCCGTACTGGGCTTTCATCAGCGGGTTGATGAAACGCCAGCCAATGGTGGTGTCTTCCAGTTTCATGTTGCGCGAGAACGCTGCGTCCGCCTTGCCCATCACGAACGGCGCGCGGGACATCGACTCGACGCCGCCGGCAATCGCCAGCTCCATCTCGCCGCTGGCAATCGCACGGAAAGCAGTGCCGATCGCGTCCATGCCCGAAGCGCAGAGACGGTTGAGGGTCACGCCCGGCACGCTCTCCGGCAAGCCCGCCAGCAGCAGCGCCATGCGCGCCACGTTGCGGTTGTCTTCGCCAGCCTGGTTGGCGCAGCCGAGGAACACTTCATCGATCGCGTTCCAGTCCACCGACGGATTGCGTTCCATCAGCGCCTTGATCGGCACGGCGGCCAGATCGTCGGCGCGCACGGCGGACAGACCACCGCCGAACCGGCCGATAGGGGTACGAATCGCGTCGCAGATATACACGTCACGCATCATGCTTCTCCCGGTGCCTGACCGTGGGCGGCGGCGGTGCGCGCTTCGAGATCGCGCAGTGCAGTGAGTTCGACCTCGGTCGGTGCCGCCGTGGTTTCAACGTTGTCGGCAAAGCGGATCGCCCAACCGGTGGCGGCGACCACTTGCTCGCGGGTCACGCCTGGATGCAGGGCGGTGACCACGAATTCGTGGGTGCCCTGCTCCGGTTCCATGATGCACAGGTCGGTAATGATCCCGACCGGGCCAGCACCCGGCAGGCCCAGACGCTTGCGCGAATCGCCGCCCTCGCCATGACCGACCGAGGTAATGAAGTCGAGCTTGTCGACGAACGAACGCGCCGACTGCTTGAGGATGATCAACACGCTCTTCGCCGAACCGGCGATTTCCGGCGCGCCACCGGCACCCGGCAAACGTACTTTCGGCGCGTGGTAATCGCCGACCACAGTGGTGTTGATGTTGCCGAAACGGTCGACCTGCGCCGCGCCGAGAAAACCGACGTCGATGCGCCCGCCTTGCAGCCAGTAGCGAAAAATCTCACCGGTCGGCACGACGGTGTCGGCGGTTTCCGCCAGTTCACCATCACCGATCGACAGCGGCAGCACGCTCGGCTTGGCGCCAATCGGACCCGATTCGTAGATCAGCACCACGTCCGGCGACGAAGTCAGGCGCGCAAGGTTGGCGGCTTTCGACGGCAGGCCGATGCCGACGAAGCACACCGAGCCGTTCTTCAGGCGACGGGCCGCCGCGACGGTCATCATTTCATTGGTGGTGTAAGTCATTACTTGGCCTCCGAAGCAGCGGCCAACTTGGCCTGAAACTCGCTGAAGTCAGCGCAGCCATGGATGTATTCGTTGATCCACGCGGTAAACGTCTCACGGTCGCGGGCGATCGGATCCCACGCCTGATAGAAGCGATTGTCACGCTCGGTGTAACCGTGGGCGTAGGATGGATGCGCGCCGCCGGGTACGTGGCAGACCGCGCTCAAGGCCCAGGTCGGCAGCACGCAAGCGTTCATCGGGGCGTTGAGGTTGTCGACGATTTCCTCGACGGTGACGATGCAGCGCTTGGCTGCCAGTGCCGCTTCTTTCTGCACCCCGAGAATGCCCCACAGCAGCACGTTGCCCTGACGGTCGGCCTTCTGTGCGTGGATCACGGTGACGTCTGGACGTACCGACGGCACCGCCGCCAGCACTTCACCGGTGAACGGGCAGGTCACGGACTTGATCAGCGGGTTGACCTTCGGCAGGTCGGAACCGGCGTAGGCCCGCAGTACGGCGAACGGCAGGCCGGAAGCGCCGGCGACGTAGGCATTGGCCAGGTCGGCGTGGCTGTGCTCTTCGATTTCCAGGGCATGCGGCCACTGCTTCTCGACCGCATCGCGCAGACGGTGCAGCGAACCCACACCCGGATTGCCGCCCCAGGAAAAGATCAGCTTGCGTGCACAACCGGCACCGATCAGTTGGTCGTAGATCAGGTCAGGCGTCATCCGCACCAGGGTCAGATCTTTCTTGCCCTGCCGAATGATTTCATGACCTGCGGCTGTCGGAATCAGGTGAGTGAAGCCTTCGAGCGCGACGGTGTCGCCGTCGTTGACGAATTGCTTCACCGCGTCGTGCAGCGAAAGGATCTCAGCCATGGAGCAGGCTCCCGTTTTTGTAGTGAATCGCCAGTGATAAAAAGGCGCGAGGTTCAGCGCCGGAGTCACTGCAGATTAAGCCGCTGAAAATCGCCAAACAATCCGATAATCGACTGAGTGTTCGTTTATCGAACGGATTGTTACTCCCCTAACTATCTCCTCATTCGCGAGCAGGCTCGCTCCCACATTGGAATGCATTTCAAAATGTGGGAGCGAGCCTGCTCGCGAAAGGGCCGGAACATTCAACAAATATTCCGACGCTTAAACTCAAGTCGCATCCGCATGACTGACCATGCCTTTGATCACCACCGCCGTCGTCGCCAACGCCGCCGGAATCACCAGCGCCGTCAACACCTGCTCAAAGTTCCAGCCCAACCCCAGCAACGTCGCGCCCATCCACGCCCCGAGAATCGCGCCAAAGCGGCCAATCCCGAGCATCCACGAGACCCCGGTCGCGCGCCCCTGGGTCGGATAAAACCGTGCCGCCAATGAAGGCATCGCCGATTGCGCGCCGTTGACGCACATACCCGCCACCAACACCAAAGTCGCGAGCAGCGTGATGTTGCCCAGGCTCTGCCCCACCGCATAGGCAAACACCCCGGCCAGCAGGTAGAACGTGCCGATGACCTTGTGCGGATTGAAGCGGTCCATCGCCCAACCCACAGCGACCGCACTCAACACCCCGCCAAACTGGAACAACGCGCCAATGAACGCCGCCTGCTCCATGCTCGCGCCGCTGTCACGCATCAGGGTCGGCAGCCAACTGGTCAGCAGATAAACGATGACCAGGCCCATGAAGTAGGTCAGCCACAGCAGCAAGGTACCGACGCTGTAGGTGCCGGAGAAAATCACCGCGAACACGTTGCGCGCCTTGACGGTTTTCTGTTCCGGTACGCTGAAACTCGAGGCTTGCGCAACGGCGACCGGATCGATCGGCGACAGGGTCTTGCGTACTTTGTCGGTGCCGCGATTGCGCACCACCAGAAAACGCGCCGACTCCGGCAGCCAGAACAGCAGCACCACCGCGAGGATCAGCGGCAGGATCCCGCCGATCAGCAGCAGGCTGTGCCAGCCGAACGCCGGGATCAGCTTCGCCGAAATGAAACCGCCACCGGCCATGCCGAGGTTGAAGCCGCAGAACATGCTGGTCACCAGCAAGGATTTCTTGCGCTCCGGGGTGTATTCCGAGAGCAGCGTGGTGGCGTTGGGCATGCCGGCGCCCAGACCGAGGCCGGTGAGGAAGCGCAACACCAGCAGTTGCTCGACGTTGGTGCTGTAGGCCGAGGCCAGGCTGAAAGCGCCGAACAACAGCACCGCGCCAACCAGCACCACTTTGCGTCCGAAGCGGTCAGCCAGCGGGCCGGAACCCAGTGCGCCGAAGACCATGCCGATCAACGCGGCGCTCATTACCGGGCCCAGGCTGGCGCGGTCGATGCCCCAGTCCTGGGACAGTGCCGGCGCGATAAACCCCATCGCCGCGGTGTCGAGACCATCGAGAAATACAATCAAGAAACACAGGATCACCACCCGCCACTGATAGCGCGAGATCGGTTGGGCATTGATGAAGGTCTGCACGTCGAGGCAGTTACCTACAGCGGACTGAGGCTGGTTCATTATTTTTATTCCACGCAAAAAACGCAGTCGAACGGCGGCCGGCCGAAGAGCGGCACGGTCACAAGAATAGAAGGTCTGGATCAGGCGTTGCGGGAAACCCGGCAACAGGGGATGGAGCTGAGACAGTCGGGGAGCATGCGCATGGTGAGTTGCCTCTTGTCATTATTATGGGAGTCGACAATCCGGCAGGCTCATTCAAATCTGCGCCGGATGACGCTGCCGCGACATTAATGATCCGGGGCTTTTAGCGTCAATTCGATAAACGCAACACTGTGCGTTTATCGAACAGCTTCATCAGGCGAACAACTGCGCGCTGAGGTCGCGGCTGGCACTGAGCAGGCCCGGCAGGAAGCGTTGTTCCAGTTCGGTACGGCTGACGCGGCCGGCGTGGGTGCTGACATTAAGCGCCGCCACCACCTGGCCCGACGCATCGTAAACCGGCACGGCAATCGAACGCAGGCCTTGTTCGAGTTCCTGATCGACGATGCACCATCCCTGCTGCCGTACTTCCTGCAGGCATTCGAGCAGACTTTCGGGGGTGTGCAGCGTGCGGCTGGTCTTGGCCACCAGTTCGGCATGGTCGAGGTATTCGCGCAGCGAGGTGTCGTCCAGCGCCGCCAGCAGGATGCGGCCCATCGATGTGCAATAGGCCGGCAGACGCCCGCCCACCGACAGGTCCACCGAGATCAGCCGTTGCGTGGTCGCCGAGCGGGCGATGTACAAAATGTCGTCACCTTCGAGCGTGGCCATGTTGCAGGCTTCGTGCAGTTGCTCGCTCATGCGGTCGAGGTACGGCTGGGCCGACACCGCCAGCGGCGTCGACGACAGATACGCGTGGCCGAGGGTCAGCACTTTGGGCAACAACGAGTACGTGCGGCCATCGGTGGTGGCGTAACCCAGTTTGATCAGAGTGTGCAGGCAACGGCGCACGGCAGCGCGGGGAATTTCCGTGCGATGGCTGATCTGGGCGATGGTCAGGTGCCGCTTGCGCTCCTGAAATGCCTGCACCACCGCCAGGCCACGGGCCAGCGAGGTCATGAAATCCGGATCGCCGGTCAGCGCCTGGATGCGTTTGGCCGGCGAAGCGACGATCGGCGGCGCCACGGAGGTGAAGGAGTTGCGCATTTGATCGTTCATTTCTTGTCCTTGTTTCCGGCACGAATCAATGGCTATACAAGCGGCTCGCCAGCAGATGCACAAGAGTCGAGACGCCAAGATTGGGCGATTATCGAACCGCCGACCGATTATCGCAATCCATCAGCCGCTGTCCTTCTCGGCTTCTTCATTCGTTCACCTGCCTGTTCATCCAACTTCGCATGCCTCATTAGTTGATCGACTTAATGGCGCCA
This sequence comes from Pseudomonas sp. JAI115, assembly GCF_014200835.1. Taxonomy (NCBI): domain Bacteria; kingdom Pseudomonadati; phylum Pseudomonadota; class Gammaproteobacteria; order Pseudomonadales; family Pseudomonadaceae; genus Pseudomonas; species Pseudomonas sp. JAI115. The sequence continues at coordinate 138,520 of NZ_JACHCY010000002.1, read as the reverse complement.
GAAACTGAACGCGAGTCCTTAAAAGGTTTCGGCGAATTTCAACTAGCGATAAAACTTGTCAGTAACAAAACGATCACACATCCCGAACCGTTTTTAACTTGGCAAAGATAGTCATTCCCGAATCGACCGCTATAATGCACCTCAGTGGCGCCACGTTTTCACTGGCCGAGGGTGCCGCCCGCTGACCCGATGCCTATTGCCGTCAGCCCGGCCAGCGCCTGACGCTCATTATTCATGCACCGCCAGCGCGCTTGCTGAAACAGGAAACTGATGCTGCGTCAGTTTTAATCTGGTGCCGTAGCCGCCTGCAACATGGAAGTCTTGATCGCCCTGCCGATAACGCCAATGCCTGAACCGGCATGGCCCGTTGGTGGACGTGTTCAATCGACTCGTTGCCGTGCGTTTCACCAGATATTTATCTCAACTCAAACAGGTAGCACTGTGACGAAAGACGAACTGCGCGCGGAACTTGAGCGCCAGGAACAACGTTACAAGGAAGTTTACGGCGGGGAAGTCACCACCTACGCCGCGCAACCCGAACCGGAACGCAAGGCATGGCGCAAACGCCCCACCGTTCAGGATCAGGTTTTCCAGCAAGAACTGAAAAAGATGGAAGAAGAACTCAAAACCGAAGAGCCCTGAACGGGCGATCCTGAGATTTTCGAGGGTCTGCGTCGCCACCGGCTAAAAGCACGGTGACCCGACCATGCCTTGCGCGCCCGCTATCCGCGGGCAGCGGCCCACCTCCCCCCGGCCTGCACGGGAAAGGAGCGTGTCTGACTCGTTTCAGAGATATTTCACACAGGCGTTTGAGGCTCGCGCGCGCTCAACGAAATGCCTGCTGCCCGAAGGTTTTTTCAAGCTAATCAAACACTTGAAAAACCCTGCAACATGCTCGGGCATTGCACCTTGCAACAATTTAATTCGACATTGATTGCTACCGATGAGCAGGTAGGGGATCGATTTCCAGTCTTTTCTGGCATAATCGCGCCCCCTTATGACCGGGTCAGAAAACCTTCATGATCGATTTATTCAGCGGACTGGATGCTTGGGTGCTTGTGAGCCTCTTGCTCGCCCTGACGTTTGTCCTCGCCTTCGAGTTCATCAATGGATTTCATGACACCGCTAACGCGGTAGCCACTGTTATCTACACCAAAGCCATGCCGCCTCACCTGGCGGTGTTCTTCTCCGGTGTGTTCAACTTCCTCGGCGTGTTGCTGGGCGGCGTTGGCGTGGCGTATGCCATTGTTCACCTGCTGCCGGTGGAACTGCTGATCAATGTGAACACCGGCCATGGCCTGGCGATGGTGTTCTCGTTGCTCGCCGCGGCGATCACTTGGAACCTGGGCACCTGGTACTTCGGTATCCCGGCCTCCAGTTCCCACACCCTGATCGGCTCGATCCTCGGTGTCGGCCTGGCCAACGCCCTGATCAACAACATCCCGTTGGCCGACGGCGTGAACTGGCAGAAAGCGATCGACATCGGCGCCTCGCTGGTGTTTTCGCCAATGGCTGGCTTCCTGATCGCCGCGCTGATCCTGATCGGCCTGAAGTGGTGGCGTCCGCTGTCGAAGATGCACAAGACTCCGGAACAGCGCCGCAAGATCGACGACAAAAAGCACCCGCCGTTCTGGAACCGTCTGGTTCTGGTGATTTCGGCCATGGCCGTGAGCTTCGTGCACGGTTCCAACGATGGCCAGAAAGGCATCGGCCTGATCATGCTGGTACTGATCGGTATCGTGCCTGCGCAGTTCGTCCTCGACCTGAGCAGCACCACCTACCAGATCGAGCGCACCCGCGACGCGACCCTGCACCTGAGCCAGTTCTACAAGCGCAACGCCGATTCCCTGGGCGAATTCCTGGCCCTGGGCAAAAGTGTTGAAGGCGATCTGCCGGAAAAATTCCGCTGCAACCCGCAGCAGACCGAACCGACCATCAACGCCCTGCTTGGCACCCTTAAAGGTGTAGCGGACTACCATTCGCTGTCCTCGGAAAGCCGCATCGAAGTCCGTCGCTACTTGCTGTGCCTGGACGACACCGCGAAGAAAGTCGGCAAGCTGCCAGGCCTGGAAGCGCGTGAGAAGGCTGACCTGGACAAACTGCGCAAAGACCTGACCACCACCACCGAATACGCCCCGTTCTGGGTGATTCTCGCGGTCGCCCTGGCCCTCGGCCTGGGTACCATGGTCGGCTGGAAACGCGTGGTACTGACCATCGGCGAGAAGATCGGCAAGCAGGGCATGACCTATTCCCAGGGCATGTCGGCGCAGATCACTACCGCCAGTTTGATCGGTATGGCCAACATCTTCAGTCTGCCGGTATCGACCACTCACGTGCTGTCCTCGGGCGTGGCGGGCACCATGGTCGCCAACAAGAGCGGCCTGCAGGGTGGGACTGTTCGCACCATCTTGCTGGCGTGGGTTTTGACCTTGCCGGCGACTGTGGCGCTGTCGGCTGGGTTGTTCTGGTTGGCGTCCAAAGCGTTGGGTAGCTGATAGACCGCAGCACATGAGAAAGGCGTGATTCGTGAGGATCGCGCCTTTTTTTTGGGTTTGGTTTTGTGAGCATATCCGTTGCTGCGGTAACGGCCTCCTATGGTTCCGCCCTTACGGCGGGTCACTTTTTCCAAACGCCGAAAAAGTAACCAAAAAGGCTTCCCCCGGCGTACGGCACTTCGCTTAGGCTCAGTGTTCCCTCGCTACGGTGTCCATCAGGGGGCATCGCCTCCGGTTTGCTTCGCTGCACCTCCTCTCGATGTATGCGGCTTCGCCGCATGGCGCTGCGCGCCTAACCCCTGATGGACACCTTCGCTCGGCCTGCCGAAGGGGCTGAAGATCAAAAGCCACATCAAGAGCCAAAGCCAAAGCCAAAGCCAAAGCCAAAGCCAAAGCCAAAGCCAAAGCCAAAGCAGATCAAAAGATCACAGCCTTCGGCAGTTCCTACAGGGGATTGGGTGTATTCAGTTTTGAGATTTGGTCGGCTGTCAGGCCGCCTTCGCGAGCAAGCTCGCTCCCACAGTTGGATGAGTGCATTCAGCAGAGATCGGTCGGCTCGTAGGCCGCCATCGCCAGCAGGCTGGCTCCTACAAAAAAGCAAAAGCCGAGCGCACGCTTTTCCACCACTCAACACGATGAGCGTTAGCTCGAGTAAAGCTTTTGATCTGAGGGCCCGTCGGCAGGCTGAGTGGAGGGGTTTATCCGGGGGTGGGAGCGCAGCGACCGTTTGGCGCAGCCAAACACAGCGAGAGGAGGTGCAGCGAAGCAAACCGTAGGCGCTGCCCCCGGATGAATCCCGCAGCGAAGGAACCCGAGCCTAAGCGAGGGCCGAACGTCAGGGTAAAGCCTTTTGGGTTACCTTTTCGGCGTTTGGAAAAGGTGACCCGCCGTAAGGGCGGAACCCTAAGCCGCCGTTACCGCAGCAACGGATATTCACAAAGCACACCCAAAGTCTGGTCGGCCCAAAGGCCGCCAAGACACAAAAAAAAGGGGCAACCGAAGTCGCCCCAAAATGCCTTGCGTGCTCATCAAACCCGGAAAGACCTACTTCTTGCGCTTATTCGCATCCTTCCAGATAAAAAATCCAAACCCTGCAAAAAACAGAACCATGAGCCCCACGGTCAGAACCCCGGCAAACACCACGTTATCGAAAAACATGACTGTGGCCTCCTGGCCCCTGCTTTGCTGCGATGGAGCTAAGTTAACCAATCGCGCAGGCGCAGAAATTGACCAGGATCAAGTCCGGTCAACACAGAAGGCAAAGGCGGGAAAATAACTGACCTGCATCAAAGGATGCAGGGGAAGATCAACGCTTTTTCGGTTTCTTTTTCGGCTTTTTCTGGGCTTTTCCCAACGGCATGGCTTGCTCGAAGGCCTTGCGCACTTCGTTCAGCCGCTTTTCGTTGAGATCATGCACACGCTTGGCGCGCTCGGTGCCGAGGTCGATCAGTTTTTCATCTTGGCTCATGACGTTCAGCGCATCACTTGAAGAAAACACAACTGCCGCATCAGAGGCAGGACTGCGCCAATCATGCAGCCTGACGCCAGCGCTCGACAACAATTGATGTAAATAAGCAGACTCAGATCTCGATATCGACCCACAAGCCCTGACGCGGCTGATCTTCCATCAGCGGCACCACCGGCACGGTGTTGTCGGCATTCAGCTCGGTGCCCGGCACGGCCAGATGCTCTTCCGGGTCTTCGTCGGCTTCGCGACGGCGACGATCACGTTCCTGCTGACGGCGCTGTTCCTCGCGCGCCAGCAGTCGATCCTCTTCCGGGTCGCGTTTTTGCAGATCAATCGTGCTTTCGTTGGAGCTTTCCTGCACCGGCACCACCGGAGGAATGTCCGGCCGCTGGCGAATCGGATCCTGCTGGGAAGTGATCGGCACAGCGCTCAGGGGGAGCATCGGTGGCAGCATATAAAGGGTCTCCTGTCAGCAGGCTATCGGCTGCGGCAAAGGCGCCTTGAGCCATCCGTCGCAAATCTGTGACGCACTTGGCACCTGTAGGAGCTGCCGCAGGCTGCGATCTTTTAATCGGACACCACAAATCTCAAGTGTTTCCAAAGATCAGAAGATCGCTGTCTGCGGCAGCTCCTGCCCAGTAATCTTTGGCCCTGAAGCCTGCATTCCGTTAAGATAGCCCGCTTTTTCAAGGTGGGAGTCAGGCAGCATGGCGCAGCAGTATCAACCGGGGCAACGCTGGATCAGTGACAGCGAAGCAGAGCTTGGTTTAGGCACCGTTCTGGCACAGGACGGCCGCTTGTTGACCGTGCTTTACCCGGCCACTGGCGAAACCCGCCAGTACGCGCTACGGAATGCGCCCCTCACCCGCGTGCGGTTCTCGCCGGGTGACACCATTACTCACTTCGAAGGCTGGAAGATGACCGTGCGCGAAGTCGACGACGTCGACGGGCTGATGGTCTATCACGGCCTCAACGGGCAGAACGAAGCCGTCACCCTGCCGGAAACCCAGCTGTCGAACTTCATTCAGTTCCGTCTGGCCAGCGACCGTCTGTTCGCCGGGCAGATCGACCCGCTGTCGTGGTTCTCCCTGCGCTACAACACCTTGGAACACACCAGCCGCCAGTTGCAGTCCTCGCTCTGGGGCCTGGGCGGCGTGCGTGCGCAACCGATCGCGCACCAACTGCACATCGCCCGTGAAGTCGCCGACCGCATTGCGCCACGGGTTCTGCTGGCGGACGAAGTGGGTCTGGGGAAAACCATCGAAGCCGGTCTGGTGATCCATCGCCAACTGCTCTCGGGCCGCGCTAACCGTGTGCTGATCCTGGTGCCGGAAAACCTGCAGCACCAGTGGCTGGTGGAAATGCGCCGCCGTTTCAACCTGCAGGTCGCGCTGTTCGACGAAGAACGCTTCATCGAAAGCGATGCCACCAACCCGTTCGAAGACACCCAGCTGGCATTGGTTGCCCTGGAGTGGCTGGTCGAAGACGAGAAGGCGCAGGACGCCTTGTTCGCCGCCGGCTGGGATCTGATGGTGGTCGACGAAGCCCACCACCTGGTGTGGCACGAAGACAAGGCCAGCCCCGAGTACTCGCTGGTCGAACAATTGGCTGAAGTGATTCCCGGCGTGCTGCTGCTCACCGCGACCCCGGAACAACTCGGTCAGGACAGCCACTTCGCCCGTCTGCGCCTGCTCGACCCGAACCGTTTCCATGACCTGGCCGCGTTCCGCGCCGAGAGCGAGAACTATCGCCCGGTGGCCGAAGCCGTTCAGGAACTGCTCGACAAAGGGCGCCTGTCGCCTGCAGCACACAAGACCATCCACGGTTTCCTCGGCAACGAAGGCGAAGCCTTGCTGACCGCGGTCAACGATGGCGATAGCGAAGCCAGCGCGCGTCTGGTGCGCGAGCTGCTCGACCGCCACGGCACCGGCCGCGTGCTGTTCCGTAACACCCGCGCCGCGGTGCAGGGTTTCCCCGAGCGCAAACTGCACCCGTACCCGCTGCCATGCCCGGACGAATACCTCGAACTGCCGCTGGGTGATCACGCCGAGCTGTACCCGGAAGTCAGCTTCCAGGCCCAGCCGGACGCCAGCGAAGAAGAGCGCTGGTGGAAATTCGACCCGCGCGTCGAGTGGCTGATCGATCAGCTGAAAATGCTCAAGCGCACCAAAGTGCTGGTGATCTGCGCCCACGCCGAAACCGCGATGGACCTGGAAGACGCGCTGCGCGTGCGCTCCGGCATCCCGGCCACGGTGTTCCACGAAGGCATGAACATCCTTGAGCGTGACCGCGCCGCCGCCTACTTTGCCGACGAAGAGTTCGGCGCGCAGGTGCTGATCTGCTCGGAAATCGGCAGTGAAGGTCGCAACTTCCAGTTCGCCCATCACTTGGTGCTGTTCGATCTGCCGTCGCACCCGGACCTGCTTGAGCAGCGTATCGGTCGTCTCGACCGGATCGGCCAGAAGCACATCATCGAACTGCACGTGCCGTACCTGGAAACCAGCCCGCAAGAGCGCCTGTTCCAGTGGTACCACGAAGCCCTGAACGCGTTCCTCAACACCTGCCCGACCGGCAACGCCTTGCAGCATCAGTTCGGCCCGCGCCTGCTGCCGCTGCTTGAAGAAGCCGACGACGGTGAGTGGCAAGCGCTGATTGACGAAGCGCGCACCGAGCGCGAGCGTCTGGAAGCCGAGCTGCACACCGGCCGCGACCGTCTGCTGGAGCTGAACTCCGGCGGTTCGGGCGAAGGCGATCAGTTGGTCGAGGACATCCTTGAGCAAGACGATCAGTTCGCCCTGCCGATCTATATGGAAACCCTGTTCGACGCGTTCGGCATCGACAGCGAAGACCATTCGGAAAACGCCCTGATCCTCAAGCCGAGCGAGAAGATGCTCGACGCCAGCTTCCCGCTGGGCGATGACGAAGGCGTGACCATCACCTACGACCGCAACCAGGCGCTGTCGCGCGAAGACATGCAGTTCATCACCTGGGAACACCCGATGGTGCAGGGCGGCATGGACCTGGTGCTGTCCGGTTCGATGGGCAACACCGCCGTCGCGCTTATCAAGAACAAGGCACTGAAACCGGGCACGGTGTTGCTGGAACTGCTCTACGTCAGCGAAGTGGTTGCACCGCGCTCGCTGCAACTGGGCCGCTACCTGCCGCCGGCCGCCCTGCGCTGCCTGCTCGACGCCAACGGCAACGATCTGTCGGCCCGCGTCTCGTTCGAAACCTTGAACGATCAACTGGAAAGCGTGCCACGCGCCAGCGCCAACAAGTTCATCCAGGCCCAGCGCGATCAGCTGACGCCACGGATCAACGCCGGTGAAGACAAGATCACCCCGCGTCACGCCGAGCGCGTGGCCGAGGCCCGTCGTCGTCTGGCGGCGGACACCGACGAAGAACTGGCGCGCCTGACCGCGTTGCAAGCGGTCAACCCGACTGTACGCGACAGCGAACTGGATGCGTTGCGCAAGCAGCGTGAACTGGGTCTGGCGATGCTGGATAAAGCGGCATTGCGTCTGGAAGCGATACGGGTGTTGGTGGCGGGTTAAGCCGCCCTGCTCCAGCGTTGAAAACAACAAGGCCCGCAGTGATGCGGGCCTTTTTGTTTGTCTGTTATTTATCCGGTGATGCTACTGGCCCTTTCGCGAGCAGGCTCGCTCCCACAGGGATTGTGTTCACGCTGGAGATCCAATGTGGGAGCGAGCCTGCTCGCGAAGGCGGTTATGCAGTCGCCACAGAAACATCAGGCTCAACCACAGCCACCAACCCCTCCCTCATCCGCTGCGCATCGCGTACAAAACACCGCGCCGCCAGAAACAGAAACACCATGGTGAAGAACAGCGCCACCGGAATCAGGTACATCGCATCATGCAGCCCGACAGCCTTGAACGCCTCAGTCATCTGCTCGGCCCCCGCCGAGAGCATCGCCGATTTGGCGAAATGGTCGGACAAGGCCCCCACCACCACTGGCCCCAAGCCGCCGCCGAGCAGGTACAGCCCGGCAAAGAACAGCGCCATCGCCGTGGCCCGCAGGCGTGGTTCGACCACGTCCTGAATCGCCGTGTACACGCAGGTGTAGAAGTTATAGGCAAACAGCCAGCCGACGCTGAACACCGCGACGAACACGCCGATCTCGACCCGTCCGGCATGCAGCGCCCACGCGGTGCACAGGGTCGAGATGATCAGGCTGAAGCCGGCAAACAGCAGCCGGCCGTTGGCGACTCGTTGATGAATCTTGTCAGCGATCCAGCCGCCGAGGGTCAGACCGATCAACCCGGTGACGCCGACGATCACGCCGGTCGCCACCGCCGCCTCCTGCAACGGCATCAGGAAGTAGCGCTGCAGCATCGGCACCAGAAACGAGTTGCAGGCATAGGTGGCGAAGTTGAAGCACAAACCGGCCATCACCAGCCACAGGAATGTCGGCACCGCCAGCACCCGGCGGATAGGCTTGTCGACTCTCTCTTGGGACACCTGCACGGTTTCCGCCGCGCCGCGTTTGGGTTCCTTGATGAAGAACATGAACACCGCGAGGATCAGCCCCGGCACCGCCGCGATAAAGAACGGCGCGCGCCAGCTGTCGAATGCCTTGACCATCGCGCCGATGGTGAAGAATGCCAGCAACAGGCCCAACGGCAGGCCGAGCATGAAAATACCCATGGCCCGCGCCCGACGGTGCGCCGGGAACAGGTCACCGATCAACGAGTTGGCGGCCGGCGCGTAACTGGCCTCGCCAATGCCGATGCCCATGCGCACCAGCAGAAAACTCCAGAAACTGCCGACCAGCCCGTTGACCGCCGTCAGCGCGCTCCAGGTCGCCAGGCCCCAGCCCATCAGTTTGCTGCGCGAACCGGTATCGGCCATGCGCCCCAGCGGCAGGCCGGCGATCGCATAAACCAGGGTGAACGCGGTGCCGACGATTCCCAGTTGAAAATCGCTGAGGTGCCATTCCATGCGGATCGGCTCGATGATGATCGCCGGAATGGTGCGGTCGAAGAAATTGAACAGGTTGGCAAGGAATAACAGGAACAGAATGCGCCAGGCATTCGCCGCTTGGGTCGAGTTCTGCATGGGTCCGTCTCTTTATTGTTATGTGGGCTTCACTGCCGACGCATCCGAGCCCGGAACCTGCAATCTAGACAGGCCTGCCGGGGCTGTCTGTGATCATTCGTCAGCCTGATAACGGGCCATGGCACTGTAACGAAACGTAAGCCCTTGATAACACTGAAATCCCCCATAAACCGGGGGTTTCGCGGCAAAACCCGGCTACAAAAAAATACTTTCGCGCCCCCCTTCCCAAGTTCATGGCGAAGCCTAGAATAGCCGCCGGATCCGTCCGGATTCGCCGATCAACCCCTTTGATACCCTCCCCATGTCCGAAGTCAGTCCGTGTCTGAATTGCGGTGCCTGCTGTTCCCATTTTCGCGTGTCTTTTTTCTGGGGTGAATGCGCCTCCTCCGGCGGTACGGTGCCCGATGAACTGGTGACGCAGATCAGTCCCAGTCGGGTAGCGATGAACGGCACCGACTGCAAATCGCCGCGGTGTACGGCGTTGATCGGTGAAGTGGGCAGTAACGTGCAGTGCTCGATTTACGAGCAACGCTCCAGTCCCTGCCGCGAATTCGATGCTTCCTGGGAATACGGCGAACAGAATGTCGATTGCGACAAGGCGCGCGCCCGCTTCGGCTTGCCGCCGCTCGAACCGAAATGGAATCAGATCCCTTACGACCAAACCGCCTGATGGTTTAGCGCCAATCGCTATAAGTCTCATGCCGAAATGGTTGGCGCCAATGTGCCACTACCGCTTGCATGGCAAAAACCGCCTGTATACTCCTCTCATTCGCCTGCGTTGCTGACGCAGCAGGGACGACTTCACAGACGGGGATGCTATGGAGTGGCTTGGTTTGCAGTTTGTTACCGAGCTGCCGCAGAGCGGGCAGGTCATTCTCGATTGCACACACAATCCCTTGCTGGTGCTGGTGGCCTATCTGGTCGCCTGCGCCGCGAGTTTTGCCACCCTCGACATGGCCGAGCGGGTTGGCCACGCCGAAGATCCGGGTTCGCAACGGGTCTGGCGCTGGATCGGCGCCACCTGCCTGGCTGGCGGCATCTGGGCCATGCACTTCATCGCCATGCTGGCATTCCAGGCGCCGCTGGAAATCCATTACGAACTGGCCACCACTCTGTTTTCCCTGGTGATCGCCCTGCTCGCCTCATGGCTGGCGATGCACACCCTGAGCTTGCCTCAACCCTCGCTGATGCAATACCTGAAAACCGCCATCGTTATTGGCCTGGGCATCGCCGGCATGCATTACGTCGGCATGGCGGCGATGCACTCGGTGGCCACTGCGTATTACCAGCCGCTGCTGTTCTGCCTGTCGATCGTGATTGCCATCGGCGCCAGCTTCGCCGCGCTGTGGGTCGCCGGTTATCTGCGTGAAGGCAGCGGCCGTTTTCATCAGTTGCTCAAATACACCGCCGCAGTGATCCTCGGCGCCGGCATCATCAGCATGCACTTCACCGGCATGGCCGCGTTGCATCTGGTGGTGCCCGAGGGCGCAGCACCGACCCTGAGCGGCGAAACCAATTACCTGCAACTGGGCCTGACCGTCGCATTGATCATCCTGCTGATTCTCGGCAGCGCGATCAGCGCGGCACTCGCCGACAAGAAACTGCAAAGCAAGGAACACGATCTGCGCCGGGTCAACGCCCTGCTCGGCCAGCTCGATCAGGCGCGGATGTCATTGCAGCAAGTGGCCAATTACGACGCGCTGACCAACCTGATCAACCGCCGCGGTTTCAACCAGCTTTTCGCCGAGAAACTCAACCAGAAAACCAGCGAAGGCGGCATGCTCGCGGTGATGTTTCTCGACATCGACCACTTCAAGCGAATCAACGACAGCCTCGGCCATGACGCCGGCGACGCCCTGCTCAAAGTCATCGCCAATCACATCAAAGGCTCGGTGCGCAGCCATGAAGACGTGGTCGCCCGCTTCGGCGGTGACGAGTTCTGCATCCTGATCAGCCTGCGTGAACGTGAGGAAGCGCGCAACATGGCGCAACGGATCATGCTGAAAATGAAGGAGCCGATCGAACTGGCCGGCCGCCGTATGGTGATGACCACCAGCATCGGCATCAGCCTGTTCCCCGACGACGGCACCACCTGCGAAGAACTGCTCAAGCACGCGGATCTGGCGCTGTATCAATCCAAGGGCGCCGGGCGTAACGGCCTGCATTTTTTCAGTGCCAACATGAAGACCCGCGCCAGCCTCGAACTGCAACTGGAAGAAGAACTGCGCCAGGCCCTGCGCGAAGAAAACGGGCTGACGCTGTATTACCAACCGATCTTCGAACTGAAAACCGGTCGAGTGACCAAACTCGAAGCGCTGATCCGCTGGCAGCATCCGGTGCATGGCTTGCTGGCCCCGGATCGCTTCATCGCGATCGCCGAAACCAATGGCCTGATCGCCGAACTGGATAACTGGGTGTTGCGCCGGGCCTGCACTGACCTTGGCGAACTGACGCGGCATGGCTGCAACGACCTGAAAATCGCCTGGAACTGCTCGCCGCTCAACCTTGCCCGGGAAGAGCTGGCCGATGAGATCGAAAGCGCACTGCGCAGCGCTGGCGTTGCGCCGGAACGGCTGGAACTGGAAGTCACCGAAAACGCGCTGATGGGCAACATCGCCAACACCCTGGTGCTACTGCGGCAGATCCGCGCTCTCGGCGTCTCGCTGTCGATCGACGACTTCGGCACTGGCTATTCGTCGCTGGCCTACCTCAAGCGCCTGCCGCTCAATACGCTGAAAATCGACCGCTCGTTCATCCTCGACATTCCCACGGCGACCGCCGACATGGAGATCGTCCAGGCGATCATCGTCATGGCCCACACCCTGCATTTGCAGGTGGTGACCGAAGGCGTGGAGAGCCTGGAACAGTACGAATTCCTCGAGCGCTCAGGCTGCGATTTCATTCAGGGCTACCTGCTCAGCCGCCCGGTGCCGCTGGACGAGTTACGCCCGGTGCTGGAAGAAATCAATCAGCGCAAACACTCGCATGCAGTCAATCCGTTGAGTCTGGCGCGCGGTACATTTGTACCAGTGTCGCTGGATCCTTCTGCAAAAAGCCCTGCGCCCCATGCAGGCGCATCAATTGTGCGGCCAATCCGCTGATCGGCGTGGCCGAGCCTTGTTCGCGGGAGAATTTCACTGCGGTATCGAGGTCCTTGAGCAGCGTGCGCACGTGCCATTTCACCGGTTCAAAACGGCTCTCGGCCATTTGCGGGGCGAGGATCTGCAACGGTTTCGAATCGGCAAAACCACCGGCCAGCGCTTCGGCAATCAGGCTCGCATCGACCCCGGCCTGTTCGGCCAGCGCCACTACTTCGGCGATCACCAGCGCATTACAGGCGACGATCATCTGGTTGCAAGCCTTGGTGACCTGCCCGGCGCCGATGCCACCCATGTGCGTGACCCGTTGACCAAGGTTGAGCAGCACCGGGTGCACCCGCTCCAGATCCGCCACCGCGCCGCCGACCATGATCGCCAGACTGCCGGCCTCGGCCCCCACCACGCCGCCGGACACCGGTGAGTCGAGCCAGCTCATCCCGGTCTTGTCGGCCAACTCGGTTGCCATCTCGCGGGTAGCGGTCGGTTCGAGGCTGGAAAAGTCCACCAGCAACTGGCCGCTTTTCGCACCTTCAGCGACACCCCCGGCGCCAAACACCACCTCGCGCACCACCGCCGTGTCGGCCAGACAGAGCATCACCACGTCCGCGTGTTCGCACAGTTCAGCGGGGCTTGCCACCTGCCGGGCGCCGGCTTCGACCAGTGGCGCGCACTTGGCCGGGTTGCGATTCCACACGGTCAACGGGTAGCCGGCAGCCAGCAAACGGCGGCACATCGGCAGGCCCATCAGGCCGATTCCGGCAAAACCCAACGAAGGGAGCGTTGACATCATTTCGCCTCTTTTTGATTAAAGATCACTGAATAATGGCCGATTCATGAGCGATCAGGAAAGGATTCCCCCGTGCGACGATCAGGCCAAGCCCCTGACGCCCGGGCCAAATTCGCGCAATAAAAGACGCGAGATCTTATTCCGTGAGGCTCGCTGACACTGGTCAGCGGACCAACCAGTCCAGGTATATGGCGCACAATGACTTCTAAAAACAATCCCGCCACTGCGGTATCCGATCTGACCCTGAGCCCTGCCGCAAACAGCCCGTCATCATCGAAGCCATTGCCTCCCTCGCGCCCGCTGGGCACTCAGCAATATCTGTACTACACCGAAACCAACACCGACCGCATCCTCGACAACCTCGATGGCCTGCGTGATCTGGTGTTCCCGCGTCCACCGCACCTGGAAGGCGACAACGAACAGCACAACGATCAGGAGTTTCCGTCGGTGTGCCTGATCGGCCTCGGTCGCTGCGGCTCGAACATCGCACTCGACGTCGCGGAGCTGGTGTACAACGCGCGCAAGTTCTACCTCAACGAATTCAACAACGAAGACCGCGCTGCTGACCGCCGTCTGGCCGACAAGGGCTACAGCCCGGCGCAGTGGATCAAAAACAACCTGCGGATCGGCACCAACAAGTCGAGCAAACCAGTGTTCCTCGTCGAACCGCTGGTGATGCTCGGCGACCTCGACAAGGACATCGCCGGGCGCATCCGCTTCTCGCGCAAGGGCGAGAAAAGCGGCTTCCTGCGCGATTACAGCAAAATGAAGATCATGGACTTGTCCGAAGTCCACGCCGGTGGCGCCGGTAACGCGCCGATCCTCGGCCAGTATCTGGCGAAGATCATCCTCAACAAGGACACCCAGCGCTTCTCCAGCCCTGACTGGAAAATGATCCACTCGTACCTGATCGACAGCTGCGGCATCAAGGCCAACCAGTCGCGCCTGTACTTCTCGATCTTCAGTGCCGGCGGCGGTACCGGTTCGGGCATGGCCTCGGAATTCGGCCTGGCCCAGCAGCACTCGTACATGAACAAGACGTTCGACACCAAGCCGATGGACGAACACGACGGCAAGAGCGGACATTCGTTCGTGTTCGAGCCGATCTTCACCAGCGGCATCTGCGTGCTGCCGAACATTTCCGATCACCGCAGTGAAATGTCCGAGGCGCTGCACATCAACGCCGGACGCCTGCTGTGCAAATACCTGTCGGAGGAATGGGATTTCTCCTACAACTTCGCCAATGAAGACAGCAGCGAAGCCAGCGTCATGGGCCGTATCCGCCCATGGAACGCGATGATGCTGATCTCCAACGACATCATGCGTTACGCCGAAGAGAGCGATGACGGCAACATCCAGAACATTGATGTCAATGCGATGGAGAAGCACGCCAACCAGTACATCTCGCAGCAGATCTTCAACATTCTGACGGCGCAGGCGGTGACCACCGACTACGACCAGAACTACTTCCGCCGCGCCGGCATCGACATCGGCGAAACCATTCGCCTGGATGCCAACGACCTGTTCATGAGTCTGGCCGGCCCGGTGGCGATTGCCTACGCCGAATCGGTGGTGCCGGAAACCCCGCCGCCGAGCAGCGACAAGTTCAAGGTCTTCGACAAAGAGCCGCAGCGTCTGAACATCGATGACCTGTTCTTCCGCTCGATCGACCTGCCGCACTTCAACAAGGTCACCCAGGCCATCGAAGGCATCAGCCTGCTGCCGATCGAATCCAAGCGCTATCGCGCCTCGCTGGAGCAGTACAAGAATTCCGGCTACGACGCCGCGGCGCTGCACGACCTGCACTTCTTCAAGAACTGCTCGTCGGTGGTGTCGATCGTCTCGTTGCCCAAAGACTACAAGCTGTCGTACATGGATCTGAACCGGTTGAAGACCCACCTCAACAGCCTGTTCCCCAACACCACGCTCAAGCGTTATGCGCTGGTGATCGGCGCTTCGGCCAACCTGTCGCTGACCACCCTGATCGCCAAGAGCCCGTGCCTGTCGGACGACTTCCTGACGTTGATCGTGGCGTTCATCAAGCGCTGCTTCGCCAAGACGCCGTACCGTTTTGACGAGACTTTGGACAACTCGATCCTCGACTTCATCATTAATGAAGAGTTCGACGAAGACCGCATCGACGATCTGCTCAACGAGTTCGAGAACCCGGCGAAGATCCTCGACACCAACTGGTACGCGATCAAGCCGATGTACGAGAAGAAGTACCGCGAGCTGATCAACGACAAGGACAAGTTCGTCTCGATCAACGACATTCGCCTGTCGCGCGATTGCGTGAAGAAGTCGATCAAGTACCTGCGCGAGATCTACCGTCACCGGATCGGCAAGACCAAGGTTATTTCCCTGAATAACCATACGGGCAAGACTTACTCGGTCTGATCCAGACCGAGTTGCCCTATTCGCGAGCAGGCTCGCTCCCACAGGGAAATGCATTCCAAATGTGGGAGCGAGCCTGCTCGCGAAGAGGCCGCTCCAAACACCGCAAAACCTTGATTGCCAATATCCAGAAACAATTAAGCAGCCCTTCGGCTGCTCAATAAACTGTTCCCGTTACGTTTACGTCACCGTGAGGCCACCCACGCTTGTGGCCTTTCTCTACGGCAACGTGCCATCACGCTACTCGGCTACACACTTTTCGCTGCTGGCCAGGCGCACTACAAAGGTGCACAAGCTCAGACGGCCGCCCTTTCCTGGATCAGAATCCATGGACTCACCACCACCGCCCATAGCTGCGGATCACGCTCGAAAATATCCAGCGCCCGCGTTTCAGAGAGCTTGGCGACCTTGTCCTCGGCCAGCCAGGCGGCGACTTTCTCGCCATCATCCGATGCCACGGCCTCGGCGGCGGCGATCAAATCCAGGGCTGGGTCGACCCACAATAGGGCACCCTTGGCGAAGAACGGCTCCAGCTCTTTCCAGGTAATAGATGCGGTTTCACCAAGCAGCTTGGCATAGAGGGTGCTAGGTTCTTGATTCATGGGACTGTCCGGAAAAGAAATCGACGCGAATGATAACGTCGGTGGTCCGGCAGAAAAACCCGGTTGCAAATGGCTTCACCGAACGAAAAGAGCAGGAACGCCAAGGAATGCTGGTGTTTGGGATATATGCCCACGAAAGCCCCGCCGCAATTCTGTCTTTTTCATTCAAAAATGCGACACCCCCAAGTTTTGCCCCTCGGCGCCTGCTTCCCAGGCCAACAACCGGCGCTCTACACTGTACCGGTACAGTTGCCGGGGGCATTTCCGGAGGGTATCGCAAAGATATCTGACCCGGTTCTGCTGCTACGGCGCCAGAACTCAAAAAAATTACAACAGTAAGAGTGGAGCACTATGACTAAGGCTACTAAGCAGATTTCCAAACTGTTTGCCGCTATGGTTCTGGCCGGGGTTGCCAGCCATTCGTTCGCCGCTGACACCATCAAGATCGGTATCGCCGGCCCTAAAACCGGTCCTGTAGCCCAATACGGCGACATGCAGTTCAGTGGCGCGAAAATGGCCATCGAGCAGATCAACGCCAAGGGCGGCGTCGACGGCAAGAAACTCGAAGCCGTTGAATACGATGACGCGTGCGATCCGAAACAAGCGGTAGCGGTCGCGAACAAGGTCGTCAACGACGGCGTCAAGTTCGTGGTCGGTCACCTGTGCTCCAGCTCCACTCAGCCTGCTTCGGACATCTACGAAGACGAAGGCGTCGTGATGATCACCCCGGCTGCCACCAGCCCGGACATCACCGCCCGTGGTTACAAAATGGTCTTCCGCACCATCGGTCTGGACAGCGCCCAGGGCCCTGCCGCCGGTAACTACATAGCCGACCACGTGAAGCCGAAAATCGTCGCCGTACTGCACGACAAGCAGCAATACGGTGAAGGCATCGCTACCGCAGTCAAAGCGACCCTGGAGAAGAAAGGCGTGAAAGTCGCCGTGTTCGAAGGCGTCAACGCCGGCGACAAGGACTTCTCTTCGATGATCGCCAAGCTCAAGCAAGCCAACGTCGACTTCGTCTACTACGGCGGCTACCACCCGGAGCTGGGTCTGATCCTGCGTCAATCCCAGGAAAAGGGCCTGAAAGCCAAGTTCATGGGTCCGGAAGGCGTGGGTAACGACTCCATTTCGCAGATCGCCAAAGAGTCCTCCGAAGGCCTGCTGGTGACCCTGCCGAAATCCTTCGACCAGGATCCGGCCAACGTCGCCCTGGCAGATGCCTTCAAGGCGAAGAAAGAAGATCCGAGCGGCCCGTTCGTGTTCCCTTCCTACTCGGCGGTTGAAGTGATTGCCGGCGGTATCACCGCAGCCAAATCCGAAGACCCTGCCAAAGTGGCCGAAGCCATCCACGCCGGCACCTTCAAGACCCCTACCGGCGACCTGAGCTTCGACGCCAAGGGCGACCTGAAGGACTTCAAATTTGTGGTTTACGAGTGGCACTTCGGCAAACCGAAAACTGAAGTTTCGCCTCAGTAAGGCGCGCCCTGACTGACTGCCAATAAAGCCCACGGCGTGCCGTGGGCTTTGTTTTACGAATGTATGGGCCGCGCTGGCGTGATCCGCCAGTCTCCCCACCTGAAAATCTCAAAACCGTCATCAGCGGTTCGCTGGCAAAACCCGGATTCGAAGTGGATAAAGATCCACGGGGCCGGGCGGGAAAATGACTCCACCAGTGAAATGCGTATCAGGTTTTTAGGAGCGTTGTAATGCCTGACATCTATCACTTCTTCCAACAGCTGGTTAATGGCCTGACCATTGGCAGCACGTATGCCCTGATCGCCATCGGCTATACGATGGTTTACGGCATCATTGGAATGATCAACTTCGCCCACGGCGAGGTGTACATGATCGGTTCCTACGTGGCGTTCATCGCTATCGCCGGGCTGGCCATGATGGGAATCGACAACGTCCCGCTGTTGATGACCGCCGCGTTCATCGCGAGCATCGTCGTCACCAGTTCCTACGGTTACAGCATCGAACGGATCGCCTACCGCCCCCTGCGCGGCAGCAACCGTCTGATCCCGCTGATTTCCGCAATCGGTATGTCGATCTTCCTGCAGAACACAGTTCTGCTCGCGCAAGACTCCAAGGACAAATCCATCCCCAACCTGATCCCCGGCAACTTCTCCATCGGGCCAGGTGGTGCACATGAAGTGCTGATTTCCTACATGCAAATCGTGGTGTTCGTGGTGACCCTGATCGCCATGCTCGGCCTCACGCTGTTCATCTCCCGCTCTCGCCTGGGGCGCGCCTGCCGCGCCTGCGCCGAAGACATCAAGATGGCCAACCTGCTGGGCATCAACACCAACAACATCATCGCCCTGACCTTCGTCATCGGTGCTGCGCTGGCAGCCGTCGCCGCTGTGCTGCTGAGCATGCAGTACGGCGTGATCAACCCCAACGCCGGTTTCCTCGTCGGCCTCAAGGCCTTCACCGCTGCGGTACTCGGCGGGATCGGCAGCATCCCCGGCGCCATGCTCGGCGGGCTGGTGCTTGGGGTGGCGGAAGCCTTTGGCGCCGATATCTTCGGCGACCAGTACAAGGACGTCGTGGCTTTCGGCTTGTTGGTTCTGGTGCTGTTGTTCCGTCCGACCGGCATTCTGGGCCGTCCGGAGGTTGAGAAGGTATGACTAAAAATCTTAAGCAAGCACTCTTCAGTGCGCTCTTGGTTTGGGCGGTTGCGTATCCGGTACTCGGTCTGAAACTGACCATCGTCGGCATCAACCTCGAAGTGCACGGCACCAGCCCGGCCATTCTGGCGACCATCGCCGTGTGCTCGGTGCTGATGTTCCTGCGCGTGCTGTTCAACCAGCAGATCAGCAAGGCGTGGAAATCCTCGCCGGGCCTGCCGTTGATCCCGGCCAAAGCCAGCAACTTCCTGACCCTGCCGACCACGCAACGCTACATCATCATTGCGCTGATCCTCGGTGCACTGGTGTGGCCGTTCTTCGGCTCCCGTGGTGCGGTGGACATCGCCACGCTGATCCTGATCTACGTGATGCTCGGCCTCGGTCTGAACATCGTCGTCGGTCTGGCCGGTCTGCTTGACCTGGGTTACGTCGGCTTCTACGCCGTCGGCGCCTACAGCTACGCGCTGCTGTCGCACTACTACGGCCTGAGCTTCTGGATCTGCCTGCCGATTGCCGGCCTGATGGCGGCGACGTTCGGCTTCCTGCTGGGCTTCCCGGTGTTGCGTCTGCGCGGTGACTATCTGGCGATCGTGACCCTCGGTTTCGGCGAAATCATTCGTCTGTTCGTGCGTAACCTGACCGACATCACCGGTGGCCCGAACGGCATCAGCAACATCGAGAAACCGACGTTCTTCGGCCTGACCTTCGAACGTAAAGCGGCGGAAGGCATGCAAACCTTCCACGAATATTTCGGCCTCGAATACAACTCGATCAACAAGGTGATCTTCCTCTACCTGGTTGCCCTGTTGCTGGCGCTGGCAGCGCTGTTCATCATCAACCGCCTGCTGCGCATGCCGATCGGCCGTGCGTGGGAAGCGCTGCGTGAAGATGAAATCGCCTGCCGTGCACTGGGTCTGAATCCGACGATCATCAAGCTGTCGGCGTTCACCCTGGGTGCGAGCTTCGCCGGTTTCGCCGGTAGCTTCTTCGCTGCCCGTCAGGGTCTGGTGACGCCGGAATCGTTCACCTTCATCGAGTCGGCGATCATCCTCGCCATCGTCGTGCTGGGTGGCATGGGCTCGCAACTGGGCGTGATTCTCGCGGCCGTGGTGATGATCCTATTGCCGGAAATGATGCGTGAGTTCAGCGAATACCGGATGTTGATGTTCGGTGCGCTGATGGTATTGATGATGATCTGGCGTCCACAAGGTCTGCTGCCGATGCAACGCCCACACATGGAGTTGCGAAAATGAGCCGCGAGATCCTTAAAGTCGAAAACCTGAGCATGCGCTTCGGCGGCTTGCTGGCGGTCAATGGCGTGGCCCTGACCGTCAAGGAAAAACAAGTGGTGGCGCTGATCGGGCCGAACGGCGCGGGCAAGACCACCGTGTTCAACTGCCTGACCGGTTTCTACCAGCCCTCGGGCGGCAGCATCCTGCTGGACGGCGAGCCGATCCAGGGCCTGCCGGGGCACAAGATCGCCCTCAAGGGCGTGGTGCGCACCTTCCAGAACGTGCGGTTGTTCAAGGACATGACGGCGGTCGAGAACCTGTTGATCGCCCAGCACCGTCACCTGAACACCAATTTCCTGTCCGGCCTGTTCAAGACCCCGGCGTTCCGCAAGAGCGAACGCGAGGCCATGGAATACGCCGAATACTGGCTGGAAAAGGTCAACCTGAAAGAGTTCGCCAACCGTACCGCCGGTACCCTGGCCTACGGTCAGCAACGACGTCTGGAAATCGCCCGCTGCATGATGACCCGTCCGCGGATCCTCATGCTCGACGAACCGGCCGCCGGTCTGAACCCGAAGGAAACCGAAGACCTCAAGGCGCTGATCAGCGTGCTGCGTGAAGAGCACAACGTCACCGTGCTGCTGATCGAACACGACATGAAACTGGTCATGAGCATTTCCGACCACATCGTCGTGATCAACCAGGGCACACCTCTGGCTGACGGTACGCCGGAACAGATCCGCGACAATCCTGAAGTGATCAAAGCCTACCTGGGGGAAGCGTAAATGCTGCAGTTCGAAAACGTTTCCACCTTCTACGGCAAGATCCAGGCCCTGCACAGCGTCAACGTCGAAGTCCGCCAGGGCGAGATCGTGACCCTGATCGGTGCCAACGGTGCCGGCAAGTCCACGCTGCTGATGACGCTCTGCGGTTCGCCGCAGGCGCACAGCGGCAGCATCCGCTACATGGGTGAGGAGCTGGTCGGCCAGGACTCGTCGCAGATCATGCGCAAGAGCATCGCCGTGGTGCCGGAAGGTCGTCGGGTATTCGCCCGGCTGACCGTCGAAGAGAACCTGTCGATGGGCGGTTTCTTCACCGACAAGGGCGACTATCAGGAGCAGATGGACAAGGTCCTCGGCCTGTTCCCGCGCCTGAAAGAACGCTTCAACCAGCGCGGCGGCACCATGTCCGGCGGCGAACAGCAGATGCTCGCCATCGGCCGCGCGCTGATGAGCAAGCCGAAACTGCTGCTGCTCGACGAGCCGTCGCTGGGCCTGGCACCGATCATCATCCAGCAGATCTTCGACATCATCGAACAGCTGCGCAAGGACGGTGTAACGGTGTTCCTGGTCGAGCAGAACGCCAACCAGGCGCTGAAAATCGCTGACCGTGCGTACGTTCTGGAGAACGGCCGCGTAGTCATGCAAGGCACCGGTGAAGCGCTGCTGACCGACCCGAAAGTGCGCGAGGCGTACCTCGGCGGTTGATCCTTTTCGCTGAACAGAAAAACGGCCCTCGGGCCGTTTTTTTGTGCCTGGCAGATAGATTGAATCCAACACAGATCCCCTGTGGGAGCGGGCTTGCTCGCGAAAGCGCTGTGTCATCCGACATCAATGGTGTCTGACACTACGCCTTCGCGAGCAAGCCCGCTCCCACACAATCAAAAGCCGTCAGTAGGGGTTGCAGTACTGCGCCACCGCCTTCGCCTGATCGACATAAGGCCGTGCCGGCTCAAGGTTCCACTCAGGCTTGTTCCTCACAGGCTTGCCGTCGTAGACCGCCGCCAGATGGCAAACCATCTGCCGCCGCAATGACCCGCCATTGACGCTGTACTCACGCCATTGCGCATCGTCCTTGTGCTTGTTGTACAGCTCGGCAAACATCCGGTCGGTCTGGTCGTCCTTGATCGCCCGACCACACGCGGTCGGTACTACCGAGAGCGACCAGGTCTTCGGCCCCAGTTTCGGATCGGGACGTTGTACCCAGGTGCTGGACTCGATGTACTTGTCGCAAAATTTCGGTTCTGTCGGGGTCGAGGTCTGGATGCACGAGAAAGAGGCCTTGGCCACCGGCGTTCTCGGGAAGTCGATCTTGATGATGTTGCGATCCTTGCCGGTCTTGGCCTTGTAATCCTTTTGATTGGCCAAGGCATCATTCAAGCCGCGCTGATCGCTGTAGAAAAACGCCAGAATCGGCAGTTCATCGGTTTTCGGATTGCCCAGGCGCAGCTCCGTCTGAGTCTGAAACTCACGGCTGTTGATGACTTTGCGCGCGCCCATGAAATTGCGGAAGGCGTCGACCCGCTCCTTGCTGCTCATCGGATTGCGCATGTTGAAACCGCACTGCAACTGGTCCTGCTGGCGATTGTTGTTGTACTGAGTGAAGTGCGCCACCCAGGCATTCGGACTCGTGATAGGTGGCTTCATGGCCTGGCAGACTGCCTCGGTCGGGGCGGTGTTCTTGTTGTCGCCACAGCCACGATCGTTGCGAAAGTCGGTCCAGGCATCGTTGGGAAACGCGCAATAGACATGCACCGGCGTCTCGGGGTCTTTCACCAGATCCCGGGGCGTAATCAGGTAGCCGTTCTGCGTGCTCATGCCAGGGTCTTCATAACTGATGCCGTCGGCGCGCATGAACGAGGCGGCAAACGTGCCCAGCTCCACGGCTTTCGGGCTGGGGTTCCAGACGTCCCACTTTTGCCCCTTGGCCGGATCGGCCCGGTGCGTGCCGCGCACCAGCAGCCCTGAGCAGTCCGACGCGGGGTCCTGACCGCAACTGTCGACGGTATTGTTGTAGAGCTTTTCAACCTTCCTCAGCGTCTCGTCACATGACTCGGCGCTGGCCCATGCCGCATGCACCAACAGCGGCAACACGAGCAACGGGGCGATCCTGTTCAGACGTTTCTTCATGGCTTGCATCTCCTTGATTAGCCAACACACTCAACGCGGGACCGGGTTGCAACCCGCGGCGCGAGTCTCGCTGTCCGACAACGCCGGCCTGAACGGTTCCAGATTCCATGGCGTCTTGTTGCGGTAATTGACCAGCACGCAGCGCAGTTGCTGACGCATGCTGCCAGCGGACTTTTCGTTGTCGCGCCAGTTGCTGTCCGGCCCCTTGAGGGCGAACAACTGATCGTACAGAGCGCCGACCTGCTCACCGGGCAAGGCGCGCCCCGCCGCGGTGGGCACGATGCTCAGGCTCCATTCATCCTTGCGGGTGCCGGGGTCGTAACGTTTGATCCAGTTGGCTGAAGCGATGTACTGCGGCGCCGGGGCGCCACCCACCACCATTTCAGCGATCGCCTGATCGGCAGCGACATAGCTGAAACGCTGTTCGGCTGGCTTGGTGAAGTCCAGGCGCAGGATCGGCACGCTGTAGCCCTGGGCCTGGAGTTTTTTCTGGAAATTGCGCGCGCTGTTCAGACCGTTCTCCGGTTTCGGCGGTGCCTGATCACCGCGGGTGGCGAAATTCTGCGTGCTGTTGACGTTGTAGATGAAGGCGTCGATGTACTTCATGTTTTCGCTGCCGTCGTTGGTGGCGGTGGCGTTCTTCAACATGAACTCGTTGACCTGGGCACTGAAGGCAAAGGGGTCTTTATTAGTGGTGTTCGGGCGCGACTCGTGCACGCGGATCATCGCGTGCCAGTCGCTGGTTTTTTCCGCGTTCCACGAACATTGGCTGTACTGGATCGGCCCCTTCATCAGCCCGGTGTATTTCTGCGTCCACTGCTCGGCGGTGGTGACACCGGCCTCGGCACAGGTGCCATAAGCCAGCGCGGCATTGCGATTGTTCAGCGTGCCTTGCGCCGCGCGCGGCGGTTCGCGGCTGTCGAAGAAACCGCAGCCATACCATTTGCGCTCCGGCCCGGTGCCGCCATCAAACGCATAGATGCAGGTGAAACCCTGCTCTTTGACCGGCAGCTTCAACGCTGCCGCATCGGTGGGTGTGCGCAGAATGAAACCGGCCGGATGAATCAGAATCCGCGTGCTCAGATCCTTGCGAATCCACGAATAGGAAGTGGCGCCGATCTTGATTGCGTAGGGGCTGTAATCCCACGGATTGAACGGCCCGTCATTGACCATGCGCAAGGTCACGCCGCTGCAGTAATACAGCCCGCGCGCAGCACCGGTATCGGGTTCCTGGCAAGCGTCCTTGAGGGTGTTGTAGTTGCTGTTGATGCGCTTGAGCGTGTCCAGCGGATCAACTTGCGTCTGGGCGCAAACCGTGCCGAACAGCAAGGGCAGCATGCAGGCGAGCGCAAAAGAGGAAGTCCTGCGCAATAGTGCAGCGCGGGCCGAGCGATCCTTCGTCATGAGATACCGTCCTGGTAAATCGGCCTGTGACAGAGGCCGTTGCAAATGACTATAGACGCGGAGCCACAGAAATCCCTGTAGGAGCTGCCGCAGGCTGCGATCTTTTGATTTTCAAGATCAAAAGATCGCAGCCTGCGGCAGCTCCTACAGGGATTTGCATTTTTTTCTGAAAATTTTCGACTGCGCTGTAACGCATCGCCATGAGCCTTCTCTAGTGGGACAAGCAAGCGCACTTCGCTTGTAAAACCCAAGCTCAAATCTGGAGAAACATCATGACTGCTACCACTCGCACCCTGTCCGCCGCTGCACTGGTTCTGGCTCTTGGTTCCGCCCTGAGCATGACCGCCGTTTCCAGCGCCAATGCCGCCGACAACAGCAACATGGAAAAATGCTTCGGTGTGGCCATGAAGGGTCACAACGATTGCGCCGCAGGCGCAGGCACTACCTGTGCCGGCACAGCGAAGATGGACTACCAGGCCAACTCGTGGAAGTTCGTGCCAAAAGGCACCTGCACCACCACCGAGAGCAAGACCTCGCCGACCGGTTTCGGTCAGATGGAAGCCTTCAAAGCCAAGTCCTGATCCACAGCCTGCCCGAGTGACGCTCATGTTCACCACCAGCGAACCTGTCCCACCGCGCACTCGGGTAGCCCTTGGCGGGCTCCCGCCCCGTGCGGGGCTGGGGCTCAAGACCGGGCACTTGCGTGAAGTGCTCGGCACCCGACCGGACATCGGTTTCTTCGAGGTCCACGCCGAAAACTACATGGTCGACGGCGGCCCGTTTCATCATTACCTCGGCTTGATCCGCGAGCAGTATCCGCTGTCGCTGCACGGTGTCGGGCTGTCCATCGGGGCCGAAGAGCCACTGGATCTTCAGCACCTGCAACGTCTGAGAACGCTGATCGAGCGCTATCAACCACAATCCTTTTCCGAACATCTGGCCTGGTCGAGCCACGGCCCGGTGTTTCTCAATGACCTGCTGCCGCTGGCGTATGACACGCCGACGCTGAACCGCGTCTGCGAACACATCGATCAAGTGCAGAACAGCCTCAAGCGGCCGATGCTGCTGGAGAATCCAGCGACCTATCTCGGGTTCAAACGCTCGACCATTGATGAGCCGGAGTTCATTACCGAGGTGATCCGCCGCAGCGGCTGCGGTCTGCTGCTCGACGTCAACAACGTCTACGTCTCGTGCATCAATCATCAACGCGATCCACTGACCTACCTCGACGCGCTGCCGTTGCACGCGGTTGGCGAGATTCATCTGGCCGGGTTCGCCGAAGACGCCGACAACCTCGGCGACCGCTTGCTGATCGATGATCACGGCGCGCCGATTGACGACGCGGTCTGGGCGCTGTACCGACAGGCGCTCGAACGCGTTGGCCCGGTGGCAACCTTGATCGAGCGGGACAATCAGGTCCCGGCGTTCAATGTGCTGCTGGGCGAGGCGCAGCAGGCCGAAGCGTTGTTGCTGCACGCTGGGAGTCGGCCATGAGCACTCAAGCCGACTTCAGCGCCGCTCTGCTCGACACTCGCCTGCCCTGCCCCGCCGGCCTGTGCAGCACCAACGGTGCCGATCCTGCCAGCCGATTCTCGGTGTATCGCAATAACGTGCAAGGTTCGTTGATCAACGCGCTGGCCGACAGTTATCCGGTGGTGCAGCAGTTGGTCGGCGAGGAATTCTTCCGCGCCATGGCCGGCATATTCATCCAGCAACAGCCACCGCACAGTCCGTTGATGAGCCGTTACGGCGACGGTCTGGCGGACTTCATTGACGCATTCGAACCGGCGGCCGAGGTGCCGTATCTGGCCGATGTCGCACGGCTCGAACGCTTACG
Source organism: Pseudomonas sp. JAI115 (assembly GCF_014200835.1). NCBI lineage: Bacteria > Pseudomonadati > Pseudomonadota > Gammaproteobacteria > Pseudomonadales > Pseudomonadaceae > Pseudomonas > Pseudomonas sp. JAI115. Next base: position 112,585 of record NZ_JACHCY010000002.1, on the reverse strand, counting down.
CACCCGCGCTTATCACGCCGCCGATGCCGCGACGGTCAGTGCGCAACAGATCAGCGCTGCACTGGCCGATCCGCAAACACTCGCCGAACTGGACATCCCCCTGCATCCCTCGCTGCACCTGCTCGATTCGGCTTACGCGGTGGTTTCGATCTGGGCGGCACATCAAGGAGACGCGACGCTCGCGGGCATCGACATCCATCAGGGGCAACACGCACTGGTGCTGCGCAACGGTCTGGAGGTCGAGGTCTTTGCCCTCGATCACGGCGCCAGCGTATTCATCCGCCATCTGCTCCATCACCGACCGCTGCTGCAAGCGGCGCAAGACAGTCCGCCCTTTGATCTGCCGCAGACCCTCGCCCTGCTGATCGGCCACAACGCCATCACCGACCTGAACACCAAGGTATCGCCATGAACAACCTCATCACTCGCGCCATCGGACTCATGGAAAAAATCCCCCACAGCCTGATCGCCTTCATCGCGCGGTTCTCGATTGCCGCGGTGTTCTGGAAGTCCGGGCAGACCAAGGTCGAGGGGCTGGCCATCGACTTGATCGATGGCACCTTGCAACTCGGCTGGCCACATTTGGCGGACTCGACGATTCCGTTGTTCCAGAGCGAATACCACGTACCGCTGCTGTCACCGGAAATCGCCGCGCACATGGCGGCGTTTGCCGAACACTTCTTTCCGGTGCTGATATTGATCGGCTTCGCCACGAGGTTTTCGGCGCTAGCGCTACTGGGCATGACGCTGGTCATCGAGGTGTTCGTCTACCCCGATGCCTACCCGACCCATGGCACCTGGGCGGCAGTGTTGCTGTACCTGATGGCGACCGGGCCGGGGAAATTGTCGATCGATCACCTGATCGCACGACGTTTTGCCAGCTGACCACAAACTGTAGGAGTGAGTTAGCGCTGAAGTCGATCCAGTGCCTCACCACTGCGCTTGAACCAGCCAATCAGATAATCCGCCAGCACCTGCGTGCGTTTGGGCAAGCCGCCCTGGTATGGGTGCACCAGATACATCGGCATCCGCCGCGTCTGAAAATCGCGCAGCAGCCAGCGCAACCGGCCATCAGCCAACTCCGTTTGCAGCAGGTACGACGGCAACCGAGCGATACCGGCGCCGGCCAGTGCGGCTTTCTTCAGCAGGTTGTAATGGTTGCTGGCGAACGGCCCCGACACCCGCACCCGCAGCAATTCGTGCTGTTGGTGATACAGCCATTCCTCGCGGCCACTGTAGTGGCTGTTGAGCAGGCAACGGTGTTCGGCCAGCTCCTGCGGGGTCAGCGGTTCGCCGAACTGCGCCAGATAAGCCGGGCTGGCGCAGGTCATTTCCTGCCACGCCAGCAGCGGCTTGGCCACCAGCCGCTCGTCATTGGCCACCTCGGAGCGAATCGCCAGATCGAAGCCATCCCGGGACAGGTCGCGATAGTGGTTGTTCAGCTCCAGCTCGATCAGCACCTCGGGGTATTTCTGCGAGAACTCCAGCAGCAGGCCATCGAAAAACGTTTCCCCCAGCGACACCGGCACCGTCATCCGCACCGGCCCGGCCATGTCGTCCTTCAAACGCGCCAGCGCCTGACGTGCCCGCTCCACCTGAACGACCAGCGCTTGCGCCTGCGGCAGCAAAGCGGCGCCGGCGGCAGTCAGGCTCAGACGGCGCGTCGTGCGTTGCAGCAACACCACGGAAAACTGTGCTTCCAGCTGACTGATGCGTTTGGACAACTGGCCCTTGCTGCAACCCAGTTGCTGCGCCGCCAGGGTAAAACTGCCGGCCTCGATCAATACCGCAAACGCCGCCAGATCATCCATTTCGCTCATGGATTGTTTCCATTTGAAAACCAAAGGTTGCCTATTAGTGCGCTTATCCGCAGAAAAAACCACTCTAGACTGAAACCTCGTTCAACCCATTGAGGAACAGTCCCATGAAGATTCTGTTGATCGGTGCCGCCGGCACCATCGGTTCGGCCGTGGATAAAGAGCTGAGCCAGCGTCACGAAGTGATTCGCATCGGTCGCAGCAGCGGCGACTTCCAGGTCGACATCAGCGACAGCGCCTCGATTCGCAAACTGTTCGAGCAGACCGGCAAGTTCGACGCGCTGATCTGCGCCGCCGGCAACGTGACCTTTGCTCCGCTCGGCGAGATGAACGCTGACAGTTTCGCTTTGGGCCTGAAAGACAAGCTGATGGGCCAGGTCAACCTGCTGCTGATCGGCCGCGAATACGCCAACGACGGTGCCTCGTTCACCTTCACCACCGGCGTGCTCAGCCACGACCCGATCCGTACCGGCGCCTCGGCGGCACTGGTCAACGGTGCGCTGGACAGCTTCGTCAAAGCCGCCGCCATCGAGTTGCCGCGAGGCCTGCGCGTCAACTCGATCAGCCCGACCGTGCTGCTGGAAGCGATGGGCAGCTATGCCCCGTACTTCCGTGGCTACAAGCCGGTTCCGGCAGCCGATGTGGCATTGGCCTACGCGAAAAGTGTCGAAGGCCTGCAAACCGGTCAGACCTTTCACGTGGGCTAACCCCTTGTGATCAACGGTCAGCCTGCGTAACGTGGCGGCACTTGTCTGGAGAGCCGAAGATGCGTGTTGCCCGTTCGTTGATCGTTGTTGCCCTGCTGCCATTGTTCGCCGCCTGCCAATTGCTCGATGGCCCGCGGGAAAGCGCGTCCCACATCGGACAAACCCGGATGCAGGGGCAGTTGACCGCAGCCGACGGCAAACTGGTGTTCCAGCCGTGTGGCGAACAGCGTCAGTACGCGGTCAACGACATCGGCGGCACCAGCGTGCTGCAAGAGGCCGCGACCCTCGCCGATCAGCAGGGCAAGCTGTTTGCCGATGTGCGCGGGAAGATCGCCGGCGACCGCCTCGATCTCGGTCAGTTGTATCGCGTCGAGCGCTCCGGCACCGCGTGCGATGACCCGAACTTCAAACTGTTGATCCTGCGTGCCGCCGGCCACGGGCCCGAGTGGAACGTCAAAGTCAGCGGCAAGGGCATGGTCATCGACCGTGAAGGCCAGCCGGCGCTGGCGGTGCCTTATGTCGAAGAGCAATTGGGCGACGGCCGCTTCAACCTGAGCAGCGAAGCCAACAACCAGCGCATCGAGTTGTGGGTCGCGCCGCAGCGCTGCGTCGACAGCAGCACCGGCAGCGTGCAGCACATGAGCGCCGAGCTGCGCATCGACGGCAAGGTCGAGCGTGGTTGCGGGTATTTCGGCGGATCGCGTAACGACTGAGCGTTTTAGCCTCACCGGATCCGGCCTTTGCGGCTTATAATCGCGGCCTTCAAACGCCCTGGCGCAGTTGTGCGCCCCGCGAATCCGGATCCTCGCCATGTTACGAATCACCGAACTCAAGCTGCCAATCGACCATCCCGAAGAAGACCTGCGTGCCGCCATCGTGCAGCGCCTGGGCATCGCCAGCGATGATTTGCTCGATTTCACCTTGTTCAAGCGCAGCTACGACGCGCGCAAAAAGTCCTCCGAACTGTGCTTCATCTACACCATCGACCTCACCGTACGCGACGAGGCCAAGGTGCTGGGCAAGTTCGCCGACGACCGTAACGTCAACGTGGCGCCGGATGTCAGCTACAAATTCGTCGGTCAGGCGCCGAGCGACCTGAGCCAGCGCCCGATCGTGGTCGGTTTCGGCCCGTGCGGGATTTTCGCCGGCCTGCTGCTGGCGCAGATGGGCTTCAAGCCGATCATCCTTGAACGCGGCACCGAAGTTCGTCAGCGCACCAAGGACACCTGGGGCCTGTGGCGTAAAAGCGTGCTCAACCCCGAGTCCAACGTGCAGTTTGGCGAAGGCGGCGCGGGCACGTTCTCCGACGGCAAGCTGTACAGCCAGATCAAGGATCCGAAGTTCCTCGGTCGCAAAGTCCTGCACGAATTCGTCAAAGCCGGTGCGCCGGAAGAAATCCTCTACGTCAGCAAACCGCACATCGGTACGTTCCGTCTGACCGGCATGGTCGAGACCATGCGTGAAGAGATCCGCGCCCTGGGCGGTGAAGTACGCTTCCAGGAGCGCGTCACTGACGTGCTGATCGAAGACGGCCATCTGGTCGGCGTCGAGCTGGCGAGCGGCGAAACCCTGCATTCGAAACACGTGGTTCTGGCCCTCGGCCACAGTGCCCGCGACACCTTCCGCATGCTCCACAGCCGTGGCGTGTTCATGGAAGCCAAGCCGTTCTCGGTGGGTTTCCGCATCGAGCACCCGCAATCGCTGATCGACCGTGCGCGGCTGGGCAAATATGCCGGCCACCCGAAACTCGGTGCCGCCGACTACAAACTGGTGCACCACGCCAAGAACGGCCGTTCGGTCTACAGCTTCTGCATGTGCCCGGGCGGCACCGTGGTGGCGGCGACTTCCGAGCCGAATCGCGTGGTCACCAACGGCATGAGCCAGTACTCGCGTAACGAGCGCAACGCCAACTCCGGGATCGTCGTCGGCATCACCCCGGAAGTCGATTACCCGGGCGGCCCGCTGGCCGGGATCGAGTTGCAGGAGCGTCTGGAATCCCACGCGTTCATCCTCGGCGGCAGCGACTACAAGGCCCCGGCGCAACTGGTCGGCGACTTCATCAACGGCACCCCGTCCACCGAACTGGGCGAAGTCGAGCCGTCGTACAAACCGGGCGTGGCCCTGGGCGACCTGGCCTTGGCGCTGCCGGACTTTGCCATCGAAGCGATTCGTGAAGCGTTGCCGGCGTTCGAGAAACAGATTCGCGGCTACTCGCTGCACGACGCGGTGTTGACCGGGATCGAAACCCGTACCTCGTCGCCGCTGCGCATCACGCGTAACGAATCGCTGCAGAGCATGAACGTCAAAGGTCTGTTCCCGGCGGGTGAAGGTGCGGGTTATGCCGGTGGCATTCTGTCGGCGGGTGTGGACGGGATTCGGATTGCGGAAGCTGTGGCGCGGGACATTCTTGGTCTGGAAGCCTGATCAGCATGAGCTGACTCAACATAAAACCCTGTGGGAGCGAGCCTGCTCGCGAAAGCGGTATTTCAGACAACAATGATGTTGAATGAGATGACGCCTTCGCGAGCAGGCTCGCTCCCACATTGGTCTCTGTATTCGGCTTTAGATATTCGCGCGCTGGACTGAGTCAGGCAGCGGCTCACCCCGTTCGGCACTCGCCGCCACCGCCGCAATCAATCCCTCCAGCTCATAGCCCTGCGCCTTGAGCCACGTCTGATCGTAATAGGTGTCGGCATAACGCTCGCCGCCATCGCACAGAATCGCCACGATCGACCCCGACTCCCCCGCCGCTTTCATCTGCTGCGCCGCCATCAGCGCGCCGATCAGGTTGGTGCCGCTCGACCCGCCGACATGCCGTCCCAGACGCTGCGCCAGATAATGCATGGCCGCCAGCGACAAGGCGTCCGGCACCTTGACCATCGCATCGATGACCTTCGGCAGGAACGACGCCTCGACCCGTGGCCGGCCGATGCCTTCAATTCGTGAACCGCAGTCCAGACGCAGACTGGCGTCGCCAGTCTGGTAGTAATCGAAGAACACCGAGCGCTCGGCGTCGGCGCACAACACCCGGGTGCAATGCTGGCGATAACGCACGTAACGACCGAGGGTAGCGGTGGTGCCGCCGGTGCCGGGGCTGGAAATCAGCCAGCTCGGTTCCGGGTGTTTCTCGAAACGCATCTGCTGGAAGATCGACTCGGCGATGTTGTTGTTCGCCCGCCAGTCGGTGGCCCGCTCGGCGTAGGTGAACTGGTCAATGAAGTGGCCGCCATGCTCGCGGGCCAGACGTTCGGATTCGGCGTAAATCTGCGTCGGATCCTTCACCAGATGGCTCTGGCCACCGTAGAAGGCGATCTGCGCGATCTTCTCTTTCGAGGTGGTCGCCGGCATCACCGCAATGAACGGCAAACCGAGCATGCGCGCGAAATACGCTTCGGAAATCGCCGTCGAACCGCTGGACGCCTCGATCACCGGCGCGCCGGGTTTGAGCCAGCCGTTACACAATGCATACAGGAACAGCGAACGTGCCAGACGATGTTTGAGGCTGCCGGTGGGATGGCTCGACTCGTCCTTGAAATACAACTCGATGCCTGCAAACCCCGGCAGCGGCAAGGGGATCAGATGGGTGTCGGCGCTGCGCTGGAAGTCCGCTTCGATGATGCGGATGGCTTCGCGGGCCCACTGGCGGTTGTCGCTCATGGTCATGCTCTCGTTGAGTCGGGCAGGAGTAGCCTTGTCACAGGCTCAGTCCCCCAGCATAGGAAAAAACCGGCAAGGCTCACAGATACAGCTGAGGCTCAATTCATCCACCAACTGCCAGGTTCTGGGCAAATGGGTATCAGGCTTTTGCAGTAATTGCGCAGAACCCATCTCCCCGTTCTTTGAACTGAAGCGGCCTGCTCGCCCCCCTGCCAGACAAATAGCGAACAATCCGCACTTAATCAAAGATCCGTCCTACAGCCAGCAATTGTCCGCTTCGTTAACGTCGTGCAGCCCTTTCGAAGGGTTGTCGATGGATGAACGAAAGGACGCTCAGTGGCTCGCAACAAGGACATTCCCCGGGTTCCCAACCCGCCGGCGGGCGACGGTCATCACGTCACCTGGCGCTACATGACGGCCACTGAACTGGCCGAGCGCGACGCCCGACAAAATGCATACGACGCCATGCTGGCGCGGCAGGAGGCTTTCGAGCGCAGTCGAGAGGTTGCGGCGAAAAAGCCTGATCCCGTACGCGCCGGGTGCGTGTTCGCCAAGTCCTGCAAGTTGCCGGACGCGATCATCGATTACTCGAATCCTTCGGGGATGGTACCCACCGACAGCCTGAAAGATTACGGAGATCTGGTCCTGCTCGGCGGCCGTGAAGCCGATGACAGCGGCGGCGTTCCACTCAAGAAAATCAGCGGCACTGCCATCCCGGCAGGTCTGGGCACCTTCGCCTTTGCGGGTGAGGCGTTCAAGGCATTGCCCGCCATCGCTTCCGCCGCCGTTGTGACACCTTTGGTCGGGCTGGTGGCGTTGCTCATGCCATCGAACCTGGGCGACAGCGCCCTCTACACCGAAGACCAGTTGCTCGCCCTCAGACAGGCACGCACCCGCGTGCGCCTGCACGTCGAACAACAGGCCGACGGCAGCCTGCGGGGCTACGGCTTCTACACCGGCAGGAATCGCGATTGGGAAATGGTCGATGTCGTGCAGTTCACCGCGCGCGGCAACCGGTTCGTCGCCGACCTGGGTGAAGGGGTCGAACTGCTCTGGACGCCGGCGGTGAATGGCTCGGACGTTCTCGGTATTCCGGCGCTGGAGGCTGCACCGCAAGCACCGCACATCTGGGTGTATCCGCCGACGAAAGCGGCGGACGGGATTCTGGTGAATCCGGTTTATCCGCCGGAGTATCGGGATTTCATTCTGGTGTTTCCGGCGGATTCGGGGGTTCGGCCTCTATACATCGTGGTCAACACCTCGCGCAAAGGCTTACCACCAGCAGGACACAGCTATCATAAACCTCCGAAAGCAGAGGAAATTACCGCGTTTCCCGGCCTGAAAAAGGCACAGAAAATGAATCCCGTACAAGGAGGTGGCGGACTTCGGGAGCGATGGAAGGATGCAAAAGGCAGGAGAATTTATGAGTGGGACTCGATGCACGGCGAGTTGGAAGTTTACCGTGCAAGTGACGGAACTCACCTAGGCGCTTTTGACCCTTTTACAGGAGAGCGACGAGAAGACCCGAAAGATGAAAGAAGCATCAGAAAAAAATACTTGTGAGGGTGATGATGGGATTAAAACTAAGGCTGGAGTGGTACGACAAGCAAACCCATCTATGCGAGGGCGAAGAATATTCCGAGGATTTAGGCGACGATGAAACCGTTTTGAATGCCTTGGGTATACCGGTGGAAAACAACATTAATAATGGCGGCTTCAACGTACTCGAAAGTTGGAAACCTGTCCTTCAACCTTACTTTCAAAATAATATTTCCCTAACGACTTACGACTATCAAATTTCGTTCGACTACAGCGACGTCTGGTAAGCGGCACCTCAGATCATAAAAAACCCCGACCAGTCACCTGATCGGGGTTTTTCTTTACCGCTCGTTGTCGCTTAGTGCGAAACGCGGCTGGTGCCACCGACGGTGGAGATGCGCACGCGCTCACCGACACGGAACACTTCGTTTTCCTGAACCTGTTGCACGTAGGCGCGCATGCTGCCGTCGTCTTCGCGCACGGTGATTTCCACGCCCTGGGTGCGGGTCAGGCCTTCTTCAGTCGCGGAACCGATCAGACCACCGGCCACAGCACCGATGACCGCCGCGACGATGCTGCCTTTGCCGCCACCGATGGCGCTGCCGCCGACACCGCCGACCACTGCGCCTGCAGCGCCGCCGATCGGGGTCTTGGTGCCTTCGATTTTCACCGGACGCAGGGATTCGATGGTGCCCATGCGAATCGTCTGCACACGACGCGCTTCGTCACGGGAGTAGGAGTCACCGGTCAGGCTCGACTGGCAGCCGGTCAGCAACATCGCCATCGTGGAAAAGGAAGCAACCAGCAGAACAGACTTACGCATAGCATCAACTCCAAAAGAACATGTGTTCATTAAACCCCGCTGCTTGACGCCTGTCACGACGCAGCCCGGATAAACTTGATTTTATTCAGGCCCGGTACAGGCACCTGCAAACTCACCCAACAGTAGCGCCAAATCGCTCAATCCGCCCTGCCGACCCAAGGATTTTCATGGATTACCTGATCATTTTCGTCACCACCGTCGCCGGTCTGTACTTCCATTGGTGGCTGTACGTGCGGATCAAACGCTGGATGGATCGTGATCTGGCCCTGTCGCTGGCGGGCAAGGATGAAGACAAACGCGCCTTCATGCTGGAACGACTGGCCGATGCCCGCGTGCAGAGGATCAAGCGTCGGGACCTGCCGAAGTGGCTTGAGGCCGCTGCGGCAGGCTATCCCGCTCGGTAGACTGCTCAGGGCGCCAGACGTTCAAGAATCCAGTTGGCGCCCTGCTGACGGTAGTTCAGGCGATCGTGCAGACGACTTGGACGGCCCTGCCAGAACTCGATGCGCTCAGGCAGCAGGCGGTAACCGCCCCAATGTTCCGGGCAGTCGGGCTGAGTATCGCTGAAGCGCTGTTCGGTGGCCTTGAGCAGATCCTCCAGCTCGCCGCGCCCGTTGATCACCCTACTCTGCGGTGAGGCCCAGGCGCCGAGCCGGCTGCCCAGCGGTCGCACCTGATAATACGCGTCGGACTCTTGCGGCGTGACCTTCACCACTCGCCCTTCGACGCGCACCTGGCGTTCCAGGGTTGGCCAGAAAAACGTCATGGCCGCGAAAGGATTCGCCGCCAGATGCTGGCCCTTGGCGCTGTCGTAGTTGGTGAAAAAGGTGAAGCCCTGCGCGTCCAGGCCCTTGAGCAGCAGAATGCGGCAATGCGGTCGACCGTCCGAATCCACCGTGGCCAGGGTCATGGCGTTGGCTTCCACTGGCGCCTGTTCGGTTTTCACCGCGTCGGCAAACCACTGGTGGAACAGCGCAAAGGGTTCGGCCGGGGCTTGCGCCTCGGTCAGACCGTCCCGGGTGTAATCACGACGCATATCTGCCAGAGCCTGGGTCATGGCGCATTCCTTTTCGTTAGCGGATCACTGCTTGGAAGTATCGCTGGCGGCGACTTTCTTGTCTGTGGTCGCCGCTTTGGCCGGAGCGGTTTTCTTGGCCGGCGTTTTTGCCGGTGCCTTGGTCGCTGCTTTCTTCGCAGGTGCCTTGGCGGCGGCTTTCTTCGCTGGAGCCTTTTTGGTTGCAGGTACGGCGGCCTTCGAAGCAGCCGGCGCCGGGGTGACCGGTTTGGCTGCAGGCTTGACGTCCTGTGCGGCAAGCATCGTGGTCGGTGCCGGCGCCGGCATGTTGTACTTGCTCAACAGCGCAACCATGGTGTTCTGCGGGGTCACCAGCAGTTCGACGCGACGGTTCAGGGCACGGCCTTCGGCGCTGTCGTTGGCCGCACGCGGGGCATCGCCGCCCATGCCGCGCAGCATCAGGCGATCACGCTGCAAGCCGCTCAGGCGGAAGATCGCCGCCACGGACTGGGCGCGCTCCTGGCTGAGTTTGACGTTGGCCGGCGCGGCGCCGGTGTTGTCGCTGTGACCGAGTACCAGAACTGCGGTTTTCGGGTCAGCTTCGAGGATTTTCGCGACGTTGGTGAACGGGCTGAGGGTCACCGGCAGCAGCATGGCCGGACGCTTCGGGTTGAACGAGCCTTCAACCGGCGCGATCACCACCAGCACGTTGTCACGGCGCTCGAGTTGCAGGTTGCTGTCCTTGATCGCCGCACGCAGGCGCGGTTCGTAGTCATCCAGCCAGGCCTGGGTGACTTTCGGGTCAGGCATCGGCACCACTTTGGCAGTCGATTGATCCTTGCCGCCGAACGGCCACCACCACTTCGTGCCGGTGTCGGCATCGGCCTTGGCCACTACCGCCGGTTTGGCTTCTGGTTTGACTTCGGGTTTCACCTCGGCTTTGGCCGCCGCATCATCGGAACCGCCGAACGGCCAGTACCAGTGGCTGCTGCTTTCAGTCTTGGCCACCGGTGCGGTCGCGGCAGGTTTGAGCGGCGCCGGGGCTACGGCAGGAGCCGGAGCCGGGGCCGGCTCTTTGGCCGCCACTTTGTCGGAGGACCCGAACGGCCACCAGCTACCGCCGTCCGCATCGTTTTTAGGAGTCTGTGCACAACCGGTGATCGCAACACACAGGGCCAGGGCGAGAGTTTTTTTGGATGACATTGAAAATCCACAAAGTGAAGTAATGAAAAATCAGAGCTCTTTTGCCCGGATAAACTGACGCTTTGAATCGAAAAACCGGATCTGGTTCCAACCCTGGAACCTCATGTAAAGCTTTACAGACAAGTGGCAAGTACCCGCGCCAGTTGCTGCGCGCGCGGATCCATCAAGACGTAAGGCCCAAGGGTATTTGTCACAAAACCGAACGCGACATCGTGCTCGGGATCAGCAAAACCCACTGAACCGCCCGCCCCCGGATGACCAAACGCCCGCGGGCCGAGGCCGTAGGTGGCGTTCGCCATGTCCGGTTGATCGAGCATGCAGCCCAGACCGAAGCGGGTGCGGGTCAGCAGGGTCTTGTCCTCGCCGTAGCTGTGTTCGCGGGTCAGCTCTTCGAGCATTTCGCTTTCAAGCAGGCTGCCGTCGAGCAAACCGGCGTAGAAACCGGCCAGGCTGCGCGCGTTGCCGTGACCGTTGGCGGCCGGCTGCTGCATGCGGCGCCATTCCGGTTTGTTGGTGCTGGTGAGCACCGACGGCGGATTGGTGAAGGCGCGAGTGGTCATGGCGGTCGGTTCGCGCATGGTCACTTGCAACAGGCGCTGGGCCGCGGCATCGCCGACGTTGCCCTTGCCCCGTGCAATATGCGCCACGCGGTGGAACTCTTCGTCAGCCAGGCCGACGTGGAAATCCAGCCCCAGCGGCTTGGCGACGCGGGCGACGATCGACTCGCCCGGCCCGCGACCGTCAGCGCGACGCAGCAACTCCCCGACCAGCCAGCCATAGGTGATGGCGGCATAGCCGTGGCCGGTGCCCGGCGTCCACCACGGCGCTTCGGCCGCGAGGGCGTCGACCATGGTCTGCCATTCGTAGAGGGCGGCGGGCGCCAGCAACTCGCGCAGGGCCGGCAGACCGGCCTGATGGCAGAGCAATTGGCGCAAAGTGACGGATTCTTTGCCGGCAGCCGCGAATTCCGGCCAGTAGCGAGCAACCGGTGCATCCAGTTGCAGTTTGCCTTCGGCCACCAATTGCAATGCGGTGACCGCGGTAAAGGTCTTGGTGCAGGAAAACAGGTTGGCGATGGTGTCGCTGTGCCAGGCCTCGGTTCCGTCCTTGTCGGCAGTACCGGACCAGAGGTCGAGGACGGTTTCTCCGCCGACCTTGATGCACAGGGCTGCGCCGCGTTCCTGGGGATCGTCGAACAGTGCCGCGAAAGCCTCGCGCACCGCTTCGAATTGAAGCTCGTAATGTCCCTGAATCTGCACCCGCAACTCCCCCGCGAAAACGCTCTACAAAGTGGCCCGCATTGTTCCAGCCCTTGACGGATTTGGGAACAGCTGCGGGCCGGACGGTTACTTCCAGATGTTTGCTGAGACGGCTGCCGCCTTCGCGAGCAAGCCCGCTCCCACATTTGATCTCTGCGGCACTGGAGATCAGTGTGGGAGCGGGCTTGCTCGCGAAGAACGATGACGCGGTCTAAACCTTAATGACCATTGCCCGAATGCCCACCGGCATGCCCGCCCCCCGGGCCTTTGCCAGCTTCACCCTTGCGCCCGCCCTCCGCTTCATGACCGGCAGCGGCGGCCTTCTCAGCCTCTTTGCCCAACTGATCAACTGCCTGCAGGTTGCTCTTGCGCACCGCCTCGACAAAGCCCTGATACGGCAGATCGGTAATCCCCACCAGCCCGAAGTGCCCGTTCTCGCCATCGAGCAGACGGCCGGTCACCGGTTGATCCAGATACTGGAACCAGTGCACCCCGACAATCGACGGTTCACTCAATGCCTGTTTGAGGAAATTGGCGTACGCCGGGCCGCGATCTTCTTCCCGCGCCAGCTGCGTCACGCCCCCCCAGAACGGGCCACGATCACTGGAGCCGAAGTTGAATTCGGTGATCAGTACCGGTTTGTCGAGGGCGCGCAGAGCGGCGAAGTCATAGCCGTCCTGCGGTTTCAGCGTGTACATATTGAAACTCAACACGTCGCAATACTGCGCGCAGGACGCCACCGCTTCCGGAGTGCTGGTGGCGAAACGGCCACCGAGCAGCAACTGATTCGGCGCGTGCCACTTCAGCGAATCGGAGATGGTCTTGAAGTAGGTGTCGGCGAACACTTTCTGGAAGTATTTGAAGTCGTTTTCGATTTCCGGGTGCTCCGGATTCGGCATTGGTGGCACGAAACCCGGGTCTTCCATCAATTCCCACGCCGGCAGATCAATGCCCCACGCTTTCGACAGGCCCGCCTGGTTGCGGTACTTGTCGCGCAGTTGCTTGAGGAATGCGCGCTTGGCCGGCACGTCGGTGGTCATTTTCAATGTGCCGTAGGCCAGGGCGTAGCGCGACTGCGGGTCGTCGCCGGGGCCGGCCCAGGCCAGTTCGTTGTCGGCGTAGTAGCCGATCAGCCACGGATCATCACGATGATCGCGGGCAGCAATGGCCACGGCACGCTCGGTGGCCATGGCGAAACGCGGGTCGAACGGGTCAGGCATGCCGCCCCACCAATCGCTGCCGGTGCTGATGCTGGTGTAGTCGCCGACGATCGACAGCGGCAAGGTGTACGGCACCCGTTCGGCGTCGGCGAGCGAGTCGGCACTCCAGTTGCCGACGGTGTTGAAACCCCAGGCCTGCAGGCGATCGAGGGTGTGCGTGGCCCACTTCTGCTGATCGACCGTGGCCTTGCACGGCGCAGCGACGGGTTGATCGGCAGCCTTTTCAGCAGTCGTCGCTACGGCGTCTGTTTTCGCCGCTGCGGCGACACCGGCCTTCGCCTCGTTTGACTTTGGCACAGGCTCGGCAGCTTTTACTGCGGTTTCTTCAACCGCACCAGCCTTGGCCGCTTCAGCAATTCCGGCCTTGGTATCGCTGTCCGGTTTGCAGGGCTCGCCGTAAACCCGCTGCAGGTTGGCGCCGTAGAAATCGTACCAGCGCCCGTTGCCATAGCCACGGCCCTGATCGGCACCGTTGCCGCCACGGTTGTCGCCCTCGCCGAAATGGCTGGCGAGCGGCTCGTCGGCCTTGGGCAGGGATTCGAACATCCACTCACGCCCGGCCACGTAAGTCTGGTTGACCTGCGGGCTGACGGTGTTGACCCCCAGCGAATAGAACGGATGCCCTTCAGGGGTCACCAGATACCAGCGACCGTCACGCTTTTCGGTGCGGAAAAAACCGCTGGCCTTGAACGCCGGGCCTTTATTCCAGCCACCGAACTTGTCCAGCGAGGACTTTTCGCGCTCGGCCAGCCAGGTTTTCAGCTGTTGCTGTTCCTTGGCGGTGGCGGATTTCAGTTGTTCGTCGTTGCTGATTTTTTCCGGCCATTTGCTGCGGGTCGATTGACCGTAAGCGTCCACCAGATTGCCGTAGACGGCCTGGGTCACAGCATCGCCGTCCTGCACGCCGAATCGCTCGAGCAGCAGGCTCTGCGCGGCTTTCGGCTGATCCATCCACAGACTCACCGACACCACCTGGCTGCGATCCAGTTCACCGCTGCTGCTGGCCAGCAGAATTCGCTGGCCATCGACAGTCATCGGCATCGGCGGCCCGGCCTTCATGCCCTGGCTCAGTGGCGAAGTCGCCACCAGCGGCACCAAAAGGGTTTGCGCGGGTCCGGCCGGCAGGTCGACGCGGCTGGTCAGGGTCTGGCCGTTGTTACTCTGGATTTGCACATAGACCGTCACGGCCCAGTTCATTGCGCTTTGCAGACGCAGGCTCATCATGCCCGACTGCGACCAGTCCCAGGCGCCGGTTTGCGGAGTCAGACGCAGGGTCGGGCGAGCCACCGGGTTGAACGTCACCCGGCGCAGCACTTCACCTTCGGGGGTTTGCTCGGCGTTGGCTTGTGGCAGGTCAGTGTTTTCGGTGACGACTTTCACCACGTCGGCAGGACGGACGAAGTTGAACAGGGTCTGCTGACCCGCAGGCGCCGCCAGTAACGGGGCAGCGAAAATCAAGGCGAATACGGCAGGCAACGAACGGCGAATCATAAGAACGGAGTTCTCCCTAACGACCAACTAAGGCCAATGGAAAAGCATGGCAGAGAGATAGACAGCGCGGCGGGCAAAACTGCCCACCGTTGTCTCAGGATATTTCACGACGGAATGGCGGCAACGCATTGAGGATCGCCTTGCCGTAGCGCTGGGTGACCAGGCGCCGATCGAGCAAGGTGATGGTGCCGCGATCCTCTTCGGTACGCAGCAGACGCCCGCAGGCCTGAACCAGTTTCAGCGAGGCATCGGGCACCGAGATTTCCATGAACGGATTGCCGCCCCGGGCCTCGATCCACTCCGACAGCGCCGCCTCGACCGGGTCGTCCGGCACCGAGAACGGGATCTTGGCGATCACCACGTGCTCGCAGTAGGCGCCCGGCAAGTCCACGCCTTCGGCGAAACTGGCGAGGCCGAACAACACGCTGGAATCGCCGCCATCGACCCGCGCCTTGTGCTTGTTCAGGGTTTCCTGTTTCGACAGGTTGCCTTGAATGAACACTTGCTTGCGCCAGTCGCGGTCGAGGCCGTCGAACACGTCCTGCATCTGTTTGCGCGAAGAGAACAGCACCAGCGTGCCGCGCGAGCCTTCGACCAGATCCGGCAACTCGCGGATGATCGCCGCGGTGTGAGCCGCGGCGTCGCGTGGGTCGGCCTTCAGATCCGGCACCCGCAGCACACCGGCGTCGGCGTGATGGAACGGGCTCGGCACCACGGCGGTGACGGCTTTTTTCGGCAGACCGGCGCGCATGCGGAAACGGTCGAAAGTGCCCAGCGCGGTCAGCGTTGCCGACGTCACCAGGCAGCCGTAGGCCACGTTCCAAAGGCTGCGGCGCAGGGTTTCGGCGGCAAGAATCGGGCTGGCGTTGACCTCGATGTCGAACAGCGAACCGCTTTCGGCCAGCGTCAGCCAGCGCGCCATCGGCGGGCTGTCTTCCGGGTCTTCGGCGGTGAACGCGGTCCACAACTCCCAGTTGCCCGACGCCCGCGACAACAGGCTGCCGAACAGCGGATACCACTCCTCGGCCTGATTGCTGGCGATGCCGATGTTGACCTCGCCGTCCATGCCTTCCTTGAGCAGGTCGGTCAGGCGGGTGAACAGATCGTTGAGCCGCGAATAACCCTTTTTCAGCTCGATGCCCATTTCGCGCATGTGCTCGGGAATCACCCCGCCGACGAAACGATGGCGTGGTCGTTCGCGACCTTCGACGTCTTCGCCGGGTTTGAAATCGGCAATCTGCTCGCACGCGGTGAACATGAACTGCTGCTGGGTCTTGATCTCGCGCGCCAGCTCGGGCACTTGCTCGATCAGCTTGCCGAGATCGCCCGGCAGCGGATGCTGGGCCAACAGTTTGGTGAGGTTCTTCGCGGTGGTTTCCAGCCAGTCGGCGGTGGAACGCAGACGCGTGTAGTGGGCGAAGTGGCCGATGGCCTTGTCCGGCAGGTGGTGACCCTCGTCGAATACGTAAATGGTGTCGCGCGGGTCGGGCAGCACCGCGCCGCCGCCCAAAGCGAGGTCAGCCAGCACCATGTCGTGGTTGGTGACGATCACGTCGACCTTGCCCATGCCTTCGCGCGCCTTGTAGAAAGCGCATTGGCCGAAGTTCGGGCAGTGGCGATTGGTGCACTGGCTGTGATCGGTGGTCAGGCGCGCCCAGTCGGCGTCTTCCAGCGCGTTGGGCCAGCTGTCGCGGTCGCCGTCCCATTTATTGCCGGCGAGCTTCTCGATCATGCTGGTGAACAGCTTCTGACTGGCCTCGTCGACCTCGATCTTGAAACCTTCCTCTTCGAACAGCTGGGCGGTGGCAGTTTGCGCGTGGCCTTCCTGCAGCAGCATGTCGAGCTTGGACAGGCACATGTAGCGGCCACGGCCCTTGGCCAGCGCGAAGCTGAAGTTCAGCCCGCTGTTGCGCATCAGGTCGGGCAAGTCCTTGTAGACGATCTGCTCTTGCAGGGCCACGGTCGCGGTGGCGATCACCAAGCGCTTGCCGGCCAGCTTCGCCGTCGGGATCGCCGCCAGGCTGTAGGCCACGGTCTTGCCGGTACCGGTGCCGGCTTCCACCGCGACAATCGCGGGGTCGCCACTGCGCCGGCCTTCGTCGTCGGTGTCGATATCCCCGAGGACTTTGGCGATTTCAGCGATCATCAGGCGCTGGCCGTAACGCGGCTTGAGGCTCTTGGCTTCAAGAAAACGCGAATAGGCGCCCTGGATCGTGGTTTTGAGTTCAGTGCTGATCATTGATTGTCGGGCGCTAAAAACGCTGGATAAATTTTCAGTGGTTTCGGATGGCGGCTATCATACCCCGCTAATTAATCCTGCGCAGAACGGAGTGCCCCAATGACACCTTTTAGCCTCGTTTATCCGCTGCATGTCCTGTCCGCCCTGGTCTGGGTCGGCGGCATGTTTTTCGCCTGGATGGTCCTGCGTCCGGCGGCGGTCAAGGCTCTCGACGGCCCTGCTCGCCTGACCTTGTGGGTGGAAGTGTTTCAAGGTTTTTTTCGTTGGGTCTGGGTCGCGGTGATCCTGTTGCCGATCAGCGGCGTGGGCATGTTGCATTTACAGCAGGTCGGTTTCGAGACCGCGCCGAAGTACGTGCAGGTGATGATCGGGCTGTACGTGGTGATGACGGCGCTGTTTATCCGGATTCAGGGTTTGATGCTGCCAGAGTTGCGTAAAGCCGTTGAAGCCAAGGAATGGCCAGTGGGTGCGGCGGTGCTGGGGCGGATTCGCCGAGTGGTGGGGATCAACCTGATTGTCGGGTTGGTGCTGGTGGCGATTGCGGCGGCGCGGCCGATGTTCTGACCCGCTGACGGCAAGCACTAAAAGCACTATTTGAGGTGAGGGGATTTATCCCCTCACCTCAAATAGTGAACAGTGCTGTTATTCAGAGGCGCTGTACGGTCACCGCCCCCGCCGCACCCACCGGTCCAGGCTGACCATCCGCCCCGGCCTTGCCGTTCTTGCCGCCATCGGCGCGATACACCAGGCAGCCCTTGGACTGGCCGCCCTTGCCCGCCTTGCCGCCAACACCCGCTGGACCACCGGCGCCGCCCGCAACGTTGACCTTGATCAGCTCGGCCGGAAACTCGCGCGGCACTTCCAGACGCACCAACGCACCCGGTGCACCCGGCTGGCCGTCACTACCATTGCTGCCGTCAAAACCATGACCGGCCGCGCCCCAGGTGCAGCCCGGATCTTCGCCGTTGCCGCCATCCAGGCCGACGAAACCCGGTGCGCCGGTGCCGCCACGGGCATCGACAAACAGTTTTGGCGCGTTCAGTGCCTTGAACTGCAAATTCAGATTGCGCCCGGCACGGGCAGCTTTTTCATAGGTGCCCGGCGCGCCGCGTGCGGTGATTAGGCTGCCTTCGGACAGTTCGGCACGAATGACTTTCATGTCCAGCGCCTGTTCACTCGGGACGATCGCGATGCGCGCTTCATGGCCCAGACGCAATTCACCGACGGTCAGCTCGGTCACATTGGCAGGAATCAGCAAGGTGCCGTAGTCCGCCACTTCCAGGCGTTCCAGCTGCAAGGTGCTGGCGGTGTTGGGCAAACGCATCAGGGAGTTGGTTTCGACGCTGACCACCTGGGCGCAGGCCAGAGGACTGATGAGTGCAGCGAGCAGGCAAAGTTTACGCATGGGAAGAAGCCTCCGGAGCGGCCGGGGCCGGGATGGTTTGCAGGTGAAAAACGCCGAACAGCAGGATGCGCAGACGGTCGCGCCACGGGTTGGGACGCCCTTTGACGCGCGAGAAAAGCAACTCCAGCACATGCAGCGCCAGCAGCGAGGCACCGGCCAGATTGACCAGCGCATGCAGCGGATGCACAAACGGCAGCAGCAGATTGACCACCACCACGCACCAGAACAGCAGGGTCAGCAAACGCCCCAGCCCCCAGAAAACCTTCATACGCTCCCCCGTGTCGGAATTATTCTTTGGGCGCACAGTAACGGCTTACGCGGGGGATAAGCCAGAGGGGCAAAAGAAAAAACATTTGTCAGTCGTCGGATCGCCGCCGGTTCGACGACGATCGTCGACCGGCAGCTCTAGCCTGCGGACTACAGACAAGTCCTAGCGATTGATATGCAACTCCACCCGACGGTTTTTTGCCCGTCCCTCGTCCATTGCGTTGTCAGCCACCGGCTCGCTCTCGCCGCGCCCTTCACTGGTCAGTTTGTCCGGCGCCAGGCCCTGACTCAGCAGGTACGCCGCCACGCTGCTGGCGCGTCGTTCCGACAGTGCCTGGTTGTAGGCGTCCGAACCTTTGCTGTCGGTATGGCCGATAACCTTGATGCTGACCACGTCGGCGTTGCGCAATTTGTCCATCAGCGTATCGAGCTGGGCCTTGGCGGCCGGGGTCAGATCCGACTTGTCGAAATCGAACAACACATTACCGGCATCGCTGAGGGTGATGACTTCCGATTGCGGCGCAGGTTCGGGAGCTTTTGCAGTGACCGGATATTGCGGCAGCGGACAGCCGCGATGATCGACCGGGGTATTGGCCGGGGTGTCAGGGCAACGGTCGCGGCGGTCGAACACGCCATCGCCGTCTTCATCGCCATCCTGGGCATAACAGATCAGCCCGCCAGTCAGAATCCCCAGCGCCGCACCGCCGCCGGCCCAGCCGCCACTTTCAATGGCGCCAAGACCGCCACCGACCAGCCCGCCGATCAGGCTGCAGATCGGCCACGTACGTTGATTGAGGGGGGCATCGCCATCGCTATGAGTGGCGCAACCGGTGAGCAGGCTGCCCAGCAGCAGCACCGGCAAGACGGACCTTGAGAAAACAGTCATTGTGAAAGCTCCTGTGTCACCGGCCCATACCGGTTACACAGGAGTAAAGACCCGCATCCGCGACTGCACAAGCCGCAGATGCGAGAGGGGCTAGCGGACGATTTTGATTTCGGTACGACGGTTCTGTGCGCGACCGTCAGCGGTTTTGTTATCCGCCACTGGCTGGCTTTCACCCATGCCCGAGACCGAAACGAAGCTGGCACGCGGCACACCCTGCTGAATCAGGTATTCCACCACCGAGTGCGCACGGCGATCCGACAGTTTCTTGTTGTAGGCATCGCTGCCGACGCTGTCGGTGTGGCCGGTCACGGTCAGTTGCGCCGTGGACGACTCTTGTTTCAGGCGTGTGGCGACTTTATCCAGCACCTGTTTGTCGGAGCCGGTCAGGGTGGCTTTGTCGAACTGGAAGTGCACATCGCGAATGACGATAGTTTCTTCCTTGACCACAACCGCCTCTTCTACCACTGGCGCAGGGGCAGGTGGTGGGCAGCCGTCAGCATCGACCTGCACGCCTTTAGGCGTGTGCGGGCACTTGTCGCGACTGTCCGGCACACCATCGCCGTCTTCGTCGCCATCACCGTGCACCCAGCAATAGGCGGCTGCCGTACCACCGACCACCAGCGCGCCATAACCGGCCCACGCCGAACTTTCCGTCGCGCCGAGACCGGCACCGACTACACCACCGACCGCCGCACAGGTCGGCCAGTCGGTTTTCTGCAAACCTGCGCAACCAGTCAACACACTGGTTAGCAGAATCAAAGGTAATGCTGTCCGAACTATGCTCATCTGGTTTTCTCCTGAGGGATCGGCTTAGAACCGATTCACGGAGTAAAGACCGGAGTTTTAATCTCCGCCAGCAATAGGCCACTGGCATTTGGGAGCGTGTTCACAGGGATTTGGCACTTTTGCCACGCGCGACAAATCGGGGTCTAGGCCGGATCCGTCTGGCGCGCTAGTCTTGGCGATCTGATTGAGGAGCTTCGATGAACGTCGCCATTTCTCCGCGCACGCCGCAACAGGCGCTGGCTGCTTTACTGGATCGCTATGCCCCGGCGCGTCTGCTGTTGATCGGCGCCAGCGAATTTCCGGCGCTCGCCGCTTTCAAGCAGGCACATCCGGACACCTGCGTGGCCCACGCCGCACCCGGTGCATTGCCCGCCGAACTGGCGGCGCGGCGCTTCGACCTGGCGCTGGTGGTCGATTGCCTGGAGCACCTGCCCAAGCGTGACGGCTTGAATCTGCTGGGCGGGATTCGCAACCTCAACGCCAGTCGCATTGCAGTGCTGGCGGATCTGCCGGCCAGCGGCTGGCAGGAAACCGATTTCTACTCGCTGGCGCTGCAGGCCAGTGAACGCTTCCAGCGTGACGATCAGGTACTGACCCTGTTCACCTATGATCTGCTTGACTACAAACAAGTCCCCGACTGGCTCAACTCGCGATTCTGGGCCAATCCGGAAAACTTCGGCAAATACTGGTGGTAATGCAATGAGTACAGCCATTTGCCCGTGCGGCAGCGGCAACCTGCTGGAGGCCTGCTGCGGCCACTATCACGAAGGCCACCCGGCGCCTTGCGCCGAAGCGCTGATGCGTTCGCGCTACAGCGCCTACGTGCTGGGGCTGATCGATTATCTGGTGGCCACCACCCTGCCCGCCCAGCAGGCCGGTCTGGATCGCCAGTCGATCAGCGCCTGGAGCGCGCAGAGCACCTGGCTCGGCCTTGAGGTCGAAAGCTCGGAAGTGCTCGGCGGCCAGCCCGAACATGCCTTCGTCACCTTTACCGCACGCTGGCACGACAGCCAGGGCGAACACAGCCACCGCGAGCGCTCCTCGTTCGTGCAGAACGCCGGGCGCTGGTACTTCATCGACCCGACCGTGCAGTTGAAGCTGGGGCGCAATGACGCGTGCCCGTGTGCGAGCGGACAGAAGTTCAAGAAGTGCTGTGCGGGGTATTTCGGCGCATAAAGGGAAGTGCCGACTAGACTGGGGCACAAAGGGAGTTTTTTCGATGCTCGGTCACTGTCGCACACTGCATGGCTTGTTATTGATGCTGATCCTGAACCTCGGCGGTTGCGCCTCATGGTTCAGCGACGACAGCGTCGACCCCGCCGTGCACCTGGTAAAAGTCGAGGTGGTGCGGGCCAAGCTACTCGAACAGAAATTCATCCTGCACTTTCGCATCGACAACCCCAACGACAGCGACCTGACCGTGCGCGGCATGGAATATCGCATTCATCTGGCAGACCTGTTGCTGGCCGAAGGCGAGCATGAACACTGGATCACGGTAGGGCCGAAAAGCAGCGCGTTCTATCGGATACCGATCCGCACCAACCTGTGGCCGCGGGTCAAGGACGTGGTGAAAATGCTGAAAAGTCAGCACCAGCAGGTGCCCTATCGATTGCAGGGTGAGATGGAAACCGGTTTATTCATCGCCCACTACGTGCACCTGGAGCGCAATGGCGTGATAATCCCCGCCGATTTAATTCCGGAGCACAACCGATGACTCAGCAACCTCATGTCCATGGCCCTGACTGCAACCACGATCATGACCATCATCACGACCATGGCCATGTCCACGGCCCGAACTGCGGCCACGCCCACCAGGAACCGGTGCGCAACGCCCTGAAAGACGTCGGCCGCAACGACCCTTGCCCATGCGGCAACGGCAAGAAATTCAAGAAGTGCCACGGCGCTTGATGTTTCGGGTGAAGATACTCTTCGCCTGAAAGAACGCCATCGCGAGCAGGCTCACTCCTACCTTCGAGCGCATTACTCCAGCTGGAATGCAATCACTGTGGGAGCTGGCTTGCCAGCGATGAGGCCGGCACATACAGCATTGATGTAGCCTGACGCTCCGCTATCGCTGGCAAGCCAGCTCCCACAGGTTTTTCAGGCGACTGCCAGAATCTGCGCAGCGCTGACCACCGTCGCATACTCCCCGTGCACATTCCCCAGCGACATCCCGTGCACTTCTTCGGCTGAACGCGGTGTGCCGAAATAATCGGCCTTGTCGAAGGTGAAACACGCATCCTCCGCCACCCACGCCTCAAACCCCAGATTGCTCGCCGTGCGCGCTGTGGATTCCACCGAGTTGTTGGTCGTTACACCAACAATGATCAATTGCCCGATCCCCGCCTCACGCAGCTGCTCTTCCAGCCCCGTGGCACAAAACGCATCCGGTACCTGTTTCTGGATCAGCCATTCACCGTCCTGCGGCATGAATCGCTGCTGAAATTCCACCCCTGACTGCCCGGGCCAGAACACCGAATCCGGTTCACGCGACAGATGCTGCACATGAATCACCGGCCGCCCGCTACTGCGCCACGCCCTCAGTAAATCGAGCATGCGTTCTTCGGCCTGCGGATTATTCCGCCGCCCCAGTCGCGGCTGCAGAATGCCTTGTTGCTGGTCGATGATGATCAGTGCAGCGTTGGCCTTGAGCTCCATGGCGTCTTCTCACGAGAGTCATTTGATTCCCGCACTTCATCACCCACCCCTGCAAATAAGCAAGCCATCAGACAATCATCGATCAATGGCAAGAAATAACCACTCGCCCCGCTTGCGCGGCCATCTCCTGCTCACTAACGTAGCGGCTTTATTGCGCCCCCAGCCTCTACACCCCCGCAGGAGCTTTGCCATGGCCTCGCCAGCCCTTACACATTTTCTACCCCGGTTCGGCGTTGCCGCAGCAGTGACCGGTGTCTTGAGCCTGTCCGGTTGCCAGACCTGGAACGCGCAGGACACCGTTCCTCCCACCTCCGGCGTGCAACCGCTCAAGGGTCTGGCACAGAACGTCTCGGTACGACGCAATGCCATGGGCATGCCGTTGATCGAAAGCAACAGCTTCCACGACGCGCTGTTCACCCTCGGTTACGTGCATGCCAGCGACCGCATCAACCAAATGGTCACCCTGCGCCTGCTGGCCCAGGGCCGACTGGCGGAAATGTCCGGCGCCTCGATGCTCGACGCCGACCGCTACATGCGCGCGGTCAACCTGAAGAAAAGCGCCGACGAGCTGTACAAGGCCTCGTCGCCACGCCTCAAGCGTTTCTTCGAAGTCTATGCGCGGGGCGTCAACGCCTACCTGTTCCGCTACGCCGACAAACTGCCGGGCGACCTCGCGTCCAGCGGCTACAAGCCGGAATACTGGAAACCGGAAGATTCGGCACTGATGTTCGCGTTGCTGAACTTCAGCCAGTCGGCCAACCTGCCGGAAGAGATTGCCTCGCTGGTGCTGGCGCAAACCGTGAGCAGCGACAAACTCGCCTGGCTGACCCCGTCCGCACCGGATGAAAACCTGCCACTGGCCGAGGCTGACAAGCTGCAAGGCCTCAAGCTCAACGGGCAGATTCCCGGCCTGACGGAGCTGAGCAACGCCAGCCAACAACTGGCGGCGGTGAATCTGCTCGGCGCCAGCACCTCGAACAACTGGGCCATCGCCCCGCAACGCAGCCGCAGCGGCAAGAGCATTCTCGCCAGCGATGCCCATGGCCCACTGGCAGCGCCGTCGCTGTGGACTTTCGTGCAGATCCGCGCGCCGAAATATCAGGCCGCCGGTGTCACCGTCGCCGGTTTGCCGATGGTCCTCGGTGGTTTCAACGGCAAAGTGGCGTGGAGCGCCACCAGCGTGCTCGGCGACAATCAGGACCTGTTCCTGGAAAAAATCCGCCGTCAGGGCAACAGCCTGACCTATGAGGTCAATGGCAAATGGCAGCCGCTGGGCGTGCGCAACGAAACCTATTTCGTCAAAGGCCAGCGACCAATTCGCGAAGCGGTGTACGAAACCCGCCACGGCGCGCTGCTCAACAGTGCTCAGGCCGTACAGGGCAACGGTTTCGGCCTGGCCCTGCAGACCCCGAGCTTCACCGACGACAAATCGCTGGACGCATTTTTCGACCTGACCCGCGCGCAGAACGTTGAACGTGCGTCAGACGCCAGCCGCGAGATCCGCGCCATCGCCCTGAACATGGTATTCGCCGACGCCAGCAACATCGGCTGGCAGGTCACCGGACGTTTCCCCAACCGTCGCGAAGGCGAAGGCCTGCTGCCATCGCCGGGCTGGGAGGGTCGTTACGACTGGGACGGTTACGCCGACCCGATGTTGCACCCGTACGATCAGGACCCGACCCAGGGCTGGCTCGGCACCGCCAACCAGCGGGTCATTCCTCACGGCTACGGCATGCAGTTGTCCAACTCGTGGGCGGCGCCGGAGCGCGGTGAGCGCTTGGCGGAACTGGCCAACAGCGGCAAACAGGACGGTCGCAGCGTGATCGCCATGCAGTACGACCAGACCACGACGTTTGCCGCCAAACTGAAGAAAATGTTTGAAGCGCCGGGCATGAAGCAGCCGCTGAAACAGGCGATCGACGCCCTGCCGGAAGCCGATCGCAACAAGGCGCGCGAAGCCTTCACGCGGTTGATGACGTTTGACGGCAAGCTCAGCCCGACCTCGGCGGATGCGGCGATCTATGAACTGTTCCTGCAAGAAAGCATGAAGCAGATCTTCCTCGATGAGCTCGGCCCGGAGTCGAGTCCGGCGTGGAAAGCCTTTGTTGCCAATGGCGACTTGTCCTACGCGGCGCAGGCCGATCACCTGCTCGGGCGCGAAGACAGCCCGTTCTGGGATGACTTGCGTACCCCGCAGAAAGAAGACAAAGCCGTGATTCTGGCGCGCAGTCTGGCCGCCGCGATCAACGCTGGCGACAGTCAGTTGGGTGGCGATCGCAAGGCCTGGCAGTGGGGCAAACTGCACAGCTACACGTGGAAAAACGCCAACGACCAGACCGTTCGCGGCCCGCTGGCAGCCGGTGGCGATCACACCACGCTCAATACCGCGGCGTTTGCCTGGGGCAAGGACTTCAACACCACGCGGGCGCCGTCGATGCGTTTCATCGTCGATTTCAGCCAGGCTGAGCCGCTGATGGGGCAGAACGGCACCGGCCAGTCCGGCAACCCGGCCAGCCCGAACTACCTCAACGGCATCGACGCTTGGCTCAAGGGTCAGTACATCGGCTTGCCGATGCAGCCGCAGAACTTTGACCGGGTGTATGGCAAGACGCGCTTGACCCTGACCCCCGGCAAATAAACGCAGTTCCCTTGTGGGAGCGAGCCTGCTCGCGAAGACGGAGACACAGTCAGAATAGATGTGTCAGTTAAACCGCTTTCGCGAGCAGGCTCGCTCCCACATTGGTTTTGTAGCGACTCGAAAATAATCGATAGAACTTCCAGACTCGCGCCAACCTCATAGCTAACAAGCCCCCCATTCTGGTAACGACATGGACCTTGTTATCGCCCGCCCCGAAGGTTTGTATTGCCCTGCCGGGGATTTCTACATTGATCCGTGGCGCCCGGTCGAGCGCTCGGTGATCACCCATGCCCACGGCGATCACGCCCGTAACGGCAATCAGCACTACCTTGCCAGCAGCGCCAGCGAAGGGATTTTGCGTGCGCGTCTGGGTCAGGACATCAACCTGCAAACCCTCGCCTACGGCCAGCGGCTGACCCATCACGGCGTGACCTTGAGTTTCCATCCCGCCGGGCATGTGCTCGGTTCGGCACAGGTGCGTCTGGAATACGGCGGCGAAGTCTGGGTCGCATCGGGAGATTACAAGATCGAACCCGACGGCACCTGTGCGCCGTTCGAACCGGTGCGCTGCCACACCTTCATCACCGAGTCGACTTTCGGCCTGCCGATCTACCGCTGGCAACCACAGGCGCAGGTGTTCAGCGAGATCAACCAGTGGTGGCAGGCGAACATCGCGGCGGGCAAGGCCAGCGTGTTGTTCTGTTATTCATTCGGCAAGGCTCAGCGGATTCTGCACGGCATCGACGCCAGCCTCGGCCCGATCCTCAGTCACGGTGCCGTCGAACCGCTGAACCGGGTCTACCGCGAGGCCGGCGTGTACCTGCCGCCGACGATCTACGCCGGCGACATCAAAAAATCCGACCCGATCATGCGTCAGGCGCTGGTCATCGCCCCGCCCTCGGCCGGTGGCAGCACTTGGATGCGCCGTTTCGGCGACTTCAGCGACGCCTTTGCCAGCGGCTGGATGCGCCTGCGCGGCACCCGCCGGCGGCGCGGTGTGGATCGCGGTTTCGTGCTGTCGGATCACGCCGACTGGCCGGGCCTGCTCTGGGCCATCGAACAGACCGGCGCCGAACGGGTGATGGTCACACACGGCTCGATCGGCGTGCTGGTCCGGCATCTGCGCGAACAAGGCCTGGACGCGCAGGGTTTCAACACCGAATACGGCGACGACGAAGAGGAGAACATTGGCGCCGAGCCGGTTATCGCCGAGGTGCAAGCATGAAAGCTTTCGCCGAGCTGTACGCCGAACTCGACGCCACCACGTCAAGCAATGCCAAACTGGCGGCGATGCAAACCTACTTCGCTCAAGCAGCACCACAGGACGCGGCATGGGCGGTGTACTTTCTGTCCGGTGGACGCCCGCGGCAACTGGTGCCGGTGCGCATCCTGCGCGAACTGGCGGTGGAAGTCTCGGGATTGCAACCGTGGCTGTTCGAGGAAAGTTATCAATCCGTTGGCGATCTGGCGGAAACCATTTCCCTGGTGCTCCCGGAAAATTCGCACAGCTCCGAGGCCGGTCTTGCCGAATGGATTGAAGACAAGCTGCTGCCGCTGCGCGGTGAAACCCCGGAGTACCTCGCCCGTCACCTGCCCGCGCTGTGGGCGCAACTGGATCGGCCGAGCCTGATGCTGTGCATCAAGCTGATCACCGGCAGTTTCCGCGTCGGCGTGTCGAAACTGCTGGTCACCCGCGCTCTGGCGTCGATGGCCGGCCTCGACAGCAAACGCGTGGCGCAGCGCCTGGTGGGTTACACCGACCTGTCGAACCGGCCGAACGCGACCAGCTACCTGAAACTGATCGCGCCGGAATCCGCCGATGAACATGCGCAACGTGGCGGCCAACCCTACCCGTTCTTCCTTGCGCATGGCTTGTCACAACCGGTGGAGGAGTTTGAAGCGCTGCTAGGGCCGGCGAGCAACTGGCAAGTGGAATGGAAGTGGGATGGCATCCGCGCGCAGGTGGTCAAGCGCGAGGGTCGGCTGTGGGTCTGGTCGCGGGGTGAAGAACTGGTGACCGAGCGTTTCCCCGAGTTCGACACACTGGTCCACGCGTTACCCGACGGCACGGTAATCGACGGCGAAATCGTGGTCTGGAAAAGCACCCATCCGAGCACCGCA
The DNA here is from genome assembly GCF_014200835.1 of Pseudomonas sp. JAI115. Lineage (NCBI taxonomy): Bacteria > Pseudomonadati > Pseudomonadota > Gammaproteobacteria > Pseudomonadales > Pseudomonadaceae > Pseudomonas > Pseudomonas sp. JAI115. Next base: position 84,854 of record NZ_JACHCY010000002.1, on the reverse strand, counting down.
GACGCCTTCGACCCGCAATCGAGCGCACCGCCGGCGGTGCAACCGTTCGCGCTGCTGCAGCAACGCATCGGGCGCAAAACCCTCGACAAGAAAATCCTCGAAGAAGTGCCGGTGGTGGTGCTTGCCTACGATTTGCTGGAGTGGCAAGGCGAAGACTGGCGCAACCGTCCGCAGGCCGAACGACGCGCGCAACTGGAGCAGGTCATCGCTCACGGTAACAACCCGGTGTTACTGGCCTCGCCGATTCTGACCGGCAGCGACTGGTTCGATCTCGCCCGCCAGCGTGAAGCCTCACGGCGCCTCGGTGTCGAGGGCATGATGCTCAAGGCCCGCGACGCCCTGTACGGCGTGGGCCGGACCAAGGACATGGGCGTGTGGTGGAAGTGGAAGGTCGATCCGTTCAGCGTCGATGCGGTGTTGATCTATGCCCAGCGCGGACATGGCCGGCGCGCCAGCCTGTACAGCGATTACACCTTCGCCGTGTGGGACGGCCCGCCCGAGTCCAGCCAACGGGCGCTGGTGCCGTTCGCCAAGGCCTATTCGGGGCTGACCGACGAGGAAATGCGCCAGGTCGACAGCATCGTGCGCAAGACCACCGTGGAAAAGTTCGGCCCGGTCAGCAGCGTCAAGCCGAGTCTGGTGTTCGAACTGGGTTTCGAAGGCATCGCCCTGTCGCGGCGGCACAAGAGCGGGATCGCCGTGCGTTTTCCAAGGATGCTGCGCTGGCGGCAGGACAAGACGGTGGATGAGGCCGATAGCCTGGCAACGTTGCAGGATTTGCTGGCCTGACCGGGTTTTCCGGGACAAACCTCCAATCATCCTGAATGAACATCCTGTAGTGAGTGGATTTTCTGGTGAGGAGATCTTGTGGTGAGGGGATTTATCCCCGATGGGCCGCGAAGCGGCCCCCCATCATTCTTTCAGTAAACCGCGTGTACCGGATTTGCGACTGCTGCGCAGCCGATCGGGGATAAATCCCCTCTCTACAAGTATTCTGAATCACTTAAAAATGCGTGCATCGACCCAACTTGGTGCAGCCTTCAACAGCCGCCCATTCCCGTGCACCAATCCCTCTCCCTCCTCCCTCCCCCAACCTTTTAAAACACTTGTTCGGGACTCTGGTTCGGAAATTGCTACTTTCTATAGGTCGTACGCGTTCCAGTAACAATAATTCTGCGCCACAAGCGCTCATATTGGTTCTTAGGGATTGAATAATGAAAAAAGCATTGCTGACCCTTTCTGCACTGGCGTTGTGCATGGCTGCCGGCTCCGCGCTGGCCAAGGAATACAAAGAGCTGCGTTTTGGCGTTGATCCTTCCTACGCACCGTTCGAGTCGAAAGCGGCCGACGGCAGCCTGGTGGGCTTCGACATCGACCTGGGCAACGCGATCTGCGCCGAGCTGAAGGTCAAGTGCAAATGGGTTGAAAGCGACTTCGACGGCATGATTCCGGGCCTCAACGCCAACAAATTCGACGGTGTGATCTCGTCGATGACCGTGACCCCGGCCCGTGAAAAGGCGATCGACTTCTCCAGCGAGCTGTTCTCCGGCCCGACTTCCTACGTGTTCAAGAAGGGCTCCGGCCTGAGCGATGACGTCGCTTCCCTCAAGGGCAAGTCCGTCGGTTACGAGCAAGGCACCATCCAGGAAGCCTACGCCAAGGCCGTATTGGAGAAGGCCGGGGTAAAAATCCAGGCGTACGCCAACCAGGATCAGGTCTACGCCGACCTGAAAAACGGCCGTCTCGACGCCTCGATCCAGGACATGCTGCAAGCCGAACTGGGCTTTTTGAAGTCGCCGGATGGCGCCAACTACGAAGTCAGCAAGCCGGTCGACAGCGAATTGCTGCCAGCCAAAACCGCTGTCGGTATTAAGAAAGGTAACAAAGAGCTGAAGGCGCTTTTAGATAAAGGTATCAAAGCGTTACACGATGACGGCAAATACGCCGAGATTCAAAAGAAACACTTTGGCGATCTGAATCTGTACAGCGGTAAATAATGCCCTGGCGCCCATCAGTCGATGGGCGCCTTTTCCATCCGCTCAGGTTGCTGATTTATGTTCGAAAACCTCTTACAAAATCTGGGGCTCTCCGCCTTCAGCCTCAAGGGCTTTGGCCCGTTGCTGTTGGAAGGCACCTGGATGACCATCAAATTGTCCGCGTTATCGCTGCTGGTGGCCGTGTTGCTCGGGCTCTTGGGCGCCAGTGCCAAACTGTCGAAATCCAAACTGCTGCGCCTGCCTGCCCAGCTCTACACCACGCTGATTCGCGGGGTGCCGGATCTGGTGCTGATGCTGCTGATTTTCTACAGCCTGCAAACCTGGCTGACCGCCCTGACCGACGTCATGGAGTGGGACTACATCGAAATCGACTCTTTCACCGCCGGGGTGATCACTCTGGGCTTCATCTATGGCGCGTATTTCACCGAAACCTTCCGTGGGGCAATCCTCGCCGTACCACGCGGTCAGGTCGAAGCGGCCACCGCTTATGGCCTCAAGCGCGGCCAGCGTTTTCGCTTCGTGGTGTTCCCGCAAATGATGCGCTTCGCCCTGCCGGGCATCGGCAACAACTGGATGGTGATGCTCAAGGCCACCGCGCTGGTGTCGATCATCGGCTTGGCCGATCTGGTCAAAGCCGCGCAGGACGCCGGTAAAAGCACCTATCAACTGTTCTACTTCCTGGTACTCGCCGCCTTGATCTATCTGCTGATCACCAGTGCATCCAACGTCATCCTGCGCTGGCTTGAGCGTCGCTACGCCGCCGGTGCCCGGGAGGCCGTACGATGATCGAACTCCTGCAGGAATACTGGAAACCCTTCCTTTATACCGACGGCACCAACATCACCGGTCTGGCGATGACCCTGTGGCTGCTCAGCGCCTCGATTTTCATCGGTTTTCTGGTATCGATCCCGTTGTCGATCGCCCGTGTGTCTTCGCATTTCTATGTGCGCTGGCCGGTGCAGTTCTACACCTACCTGTTCCGTGGCACGCCGCTCTACATCCAGTTGCTGATCTGCTACACCGGGATCTACAGCCTGGCCGCCGTGCGCGCGCAGCCGTTGCTCGACAGTTTCTTTCGCGATGCGATGAATTGCACGATCCTCGCGTTCGCCCTCAACACCTGCGCCTACACCACGGAGATTTTCGCCGGGGCGATCCGCAGCATGAACCATGGCGAAGTCGAAGCGGCCAAGGCCTACGGCCTGACCGGCTGGAAGCTGTACGCCTACGTGATCATGCCCTCGGCGCTGCGCCGGTCGTTGCCGTATTACAGCAACGAAGTGATCCTGATGCTGCACTCGACCACCGTGGCCTTCACCGCGACCATCCCCGACATCCTGAAAGTTGCGCGGGACGCCAACTCGGCGACCTACCTGACCTTCCAGTCGTTCGGCATCGCCGCGCTGATCTACCTGACCATCACCTTCGCGCTGGTCGGCCTGTTCCGCCTCGCCGAACGCCGATGGCTGGCATTCCTCGGGCCGACCCACTAGGAAAACCTGTAATGCGACACCAGATCCATGACCTGTTGGCCCCGGTGCCGGGGACCGCACGACAGATCCACAGCTTCCACTTCGGCCCGGAGCAGGCCCAAGGCAAGATCTACATCCAGTCCTCGCTGCATGCCGACGAAATGCCCGGCATGCTCGTGGCCTGGCACCTCAAGCAGCGACTGGCGGAGCTGGAAGCCGCCGGGCGCCTGCGCAGCCAGATCGTGCTAGTGCCGGTGGCCAATCCGGTCGGCCTCGAACAAGTGCTGATGGACGTGCCGCTGGGCCGGTACGAGATGGAGAGCGGGCAGAATTTCAATCGCTGGTTCGTCGACCTCAGCGAAGAAATCGGCAACGACATCGAGGGCAAACTGGGCGACGACCCGCAGCGCAACCTTGAGCTGATCCGCGCCAGCCTGCGCAACGCCCTCGCCCGTCAAACGCCCGGCACACAACTGCAATCCCAGCGCCTGACCTTGCAACGGCTAGCGTGCGATGCCGACATGGTGCTGGATCTGCACTGCGATTTCGAATCCGTGGTTCATCTCTACACCACGCCCGAAGCGTGGCCGCAGGTCGAGCCGCTGGCGCGTTACATCGAAGCTCAGGCCAGTCTGCTGGCCACCGATTCCGGCGGCCAGTCATTCGACGAATGCTTCACCCTGTTGTGGTGGCAACTGCAGGAGCGCTTTGGCGAACACTTCGAGATTCCGCTGGGCAGCTTTTCGGTGACCGTGGAATTGCGCGGCCAGGGTGACGTCAATCACCCAATGGCCAGTCGTGACTGCCAGGCCTTGATCGATTACCTGATCCAGTTCGACGCGATCGTCGGCGAGACCAAGCCGCAGCCGCCCCTGCCGTTCCCCGCCACGCCGCTGGCCGGCGTCGAACCGGTGACCACGCCGGTGGGCGGCTTGCTGGTGTACACCGCCACGGCCGGGCAATACCTGCAAGCCGGGCAACAGATTGCCGAAATCATCGACCCGATCCACGACCGGGTCACCCCCATTCATTGCACTGCCGCCGGCCTGCTGTACGCCCGCTCGCTGCGGCGCATGGCTACTGCCGGTATGGTGATCGCCCACGTGGCGGGCGCCGAAGCCTATCGCAGCGGCTATCTACTTTCGCCTTGAGGATGTCTGTCCCATGTACAAATTGACTGTTGAAGGTCTGCACAAAAGCTATGGCGACCATCAGGTACTCAAAGGCGTTTCGCTCAAGGCCAAGACCGGCGACGTGATCAGCCTGATCGGCGCCAGCGGCTCGGGTAAAAGCACCTTTTTGCGCTGCATCAACTTCCTCGAACAACCCAACGACGGCGCCATGAGCCTCGATGGCCAGGCGATCCGCATGGTCACCGACCGCCACGGCATGCACGTCGCCGACCCGAATGAACTGCAACGCCTGCGCACGCGACTGGCCATGGTGTTCCAGCATTTCAACCTGTGGAGCCACATGACCGTGCTGGAAAACATCACCATGGCCCCGCGCCGGGTGCTGGGTTGCAGCAAGCAGGAAGCTGAAGACCGCGCCCGCCGCTACCTGGACAAGGTCGGCCTGCCGGCGCGTGTTGCCGATCAGTACCCGGCGTTTCTCTCTGGCGGCCAGCAACAGCGGGTGGCGATTGCCCGGGCGCTGGCGATGGAGCCGGAAGTGATGCTGTTCGACGAACCGACCTCGGCACTCGACCCGGAGCTGGTGGGTGAGGTGTTGCGGGTGATTCAGGGTCTGGCTGAAGAAGGTCGGACGATGATCATGGTGACCCATGAAATGAGCTTCGCCCGCAAAGTCTCCAGCCAGGTGTTGTTTTTGCATCAAGGGCTGGTGGAAGAAGAAGGCGCGCCGGAAGACGTGCTGGGCAATCCGCGCAGCGAACGGCTGAAGCAGTTCCTCAGCGGGAACCTCAAGTAACAGACGCAGATAATAACCTGTGGGAGCGGGCTTGCTCGCGAAAGCGGTGTGTCAGTCAAAACTGTTCTAACTGGCACACCGCTTTCGCGAGCAAGCCCGCTCCCACAATGGTGTAGGTAATCGCACAAAATTAAACTTGTCCCGCAACGGCGCGGTCACTGAAGGAACACTTTCAGAGCGCACGCCGCCGGTATGCCCACCTCCACCGACTTCGCAAAACTCTGGTTCAGCGCACGCAACTGGAAGCCGTTCGCCTTTCAAAAGCAGGTGTGGGCCGCCGTCAAACAAGGTCAGTCGGGGTTGCTCCATGCCAGCACCGGCGCCGGTAAAACCTATGCGGTGTGGTTCGCCGCGCTCAACCGCTTCGCCCGCATCAAACCCAGCGTTGCAGACAGCAAAAAACGCAAAACGCCAGCCGAACCACTGACCGTGCTGTGGATCACGCCGATGCGCGCTCTCGCGGCCGACACCGCGCGCGCCTTGCAAGCGCCGGTCAGCGATTTGCAGATTCCGTGGAGCATCGGTCTGCGCACCGGCGACACCAGCAGCGCCGAACGTGCGCGTCAGGGCCGGCGCCTGCCGACCACGCTGATCACCACCCCGGAAAGCCTGACCCTGCTGCTTGCCCGAGCCGACGCCAGGACTGCGTTGTCGAGCCTGCGGATGATCGTTGTCGATGAATGGCACGAACTGCTCGGCAACAAACGCGGCGTGCAGCTGCAACTGGCCCTCGCCCGTCTGCGCCATTGGCAACCCGAGCTGATCGTCTGGGGCGTTTCTGCCACCCTCGGTAATCAAGCCCACGCCGAACAGGTGCTGATCCCACAGGGCGGCGGGATCAGCGTGCAGGGCCAGAGCGAAAAATCACTCAAGGTCGACACCTTGATCCCACCGGCCATCGAGCGTTTTCCCTGGGCCGGGCACATCGGTCTGAAGATGCTGCCGCAGGTTGTTGCCGAACTGGACGCCTGCGCCAGCAGCCTGGTGTTCACCAACACCCGCGCGCAGTCGGAAATCTGGTATCAGGCGTTGCTCGAAGCGCGGCCGGACTGGGCCGGGCTGATCGCGCTGCACCACAGTTCACTGTCCCGCGAGACCCGCGACTGGGTCGAGCAAGCGTTGAAGGACGGCAAGCTGAAAGCCGTGGTCTGCACTTCGAGCCTGGATCTGGGCGTGGACTTTTTACCGGTGGAACGGGTCCTGCAAATCGGCTCGGCCAAAGGCGTAGCGCGACTGATGCAACGCGCCGGGCGCTCCGGTCACGCGCCCGGGCGCACCTCGCGAGTGACACTGGTGCCGACCCACAGCCTGGAACTGATCGAAGCCGCTGCCGCAGGCGACGCCGTGGCGCAACGACTCATCGAACCGCGTCTGTCGCCGCACAAACCGCTGGATGTGCTGGTGCAGCATCTGGTCAGCATGGCGCTGGGCGGTGGCTTTATTCCCGAAGAGCTGTATGAAGAAGTGCGTGGTGCCTGGGCTTATCGTGATCTGACACTGGCAGATTGGGCCTGGGCGCTGGCTTTCGTACGTCACGGCGGGCTTTCTCTGACGGCCTATCCGGATTACCGCCGGGTCGAACCGGATGAACACGGCGTCTGGCGCGTGCCCGATGCGCGATTGGCGCGCCGTCATCGCATGAGCATCGGCACCATCGTCAGCGACGCGAGCATTAATCTGAAATTCTGGAGCAAGGGTGGCGGCGGCAAGCAGTTGGGCAGCGTCGAGGAAGGTTTTATCGCGCGGCTGAAACCGGGTGACGGCTTTCTCTTTGCCGGGCGCCTGCTGGAGTTGGTGCGGGTGGAGAACATGACCGCGTACGTCAAACGCAGCACCGCGAAAAAAGCCGCCGTGCCGCGCTGGAATGGCGGGCGGATGCCGCTTTCCAACGAATTGGCCGCCGCTGTCGTCAGCCGCTTCACGGCGGCAGCGCGCGGTGAGTTCGCCGGCCCGGAAATGCAGGCGCTGCAACCGTTGCTGCAAACCCAGGCGCGTTGGTCGGGTCTGCCCACCTCCGACAGTCTGTTGGCCGAAGCGCTGAAATCCCGTGAAGGCTGGCACCTTTTCCTTTATCCGTTTGCCGGGCGCCAGGTGCATCTGGGGCTCGCCAGCCTGTTGGCGTGGCGCGTGAGTCAGCGCCAGCCGCTGACGTTCTCGATTGCGGTGAATGATTACGGGCTGGAGTTGCTCAGCGCCACGCCGGTCGATTGGTTCGAGCAATTCGATGCGGCGCTGCTCAGCCCCGAGCATCTGCTGCGCGACGTGCTGGCCAGCCTCAATGCCGGGGAGTTGGCGTTGCGGCGTTTTCGCGAGATCGCGCGGATCGCCGGGCTGGTGTTCGCCGGCTATCCCGGCGCGCCGAAAAGTACCCGCCAGGTACAGGCTTCCAGCGGATTGTTCTTCGAAGTGTTCAAACAATACGACGCTGACAACCTGCTGCTGGCTCAAGCCGGGGAAGAAGTCTTACGGGAAGAACTGGATATTCGTCGTCTGGAACAGACATTGGAGCGGATCAACCGGATGAAACTGGACATGCACCTGATCAAACGTCCTACACCGCTAGGCTTTCCGTTGCTGGTGGAGCGCATGCGCGAAAGCATGAGTTCGGAAAAACTCGCTGACCGCATCCGGCGCATGGTCGGCGATCTGGAGAAATCCGCCGACAAGGGTCAAGCCTCATGAGCGCAGCGTATCCAGTGCGCCTGGCCGGTGAAGAACTCTGGCTGCTGCCGGAAAAGGCCCTGTACTGGCCGGCGCAGCAAGCACTGCTGATCGCCGATGTGCATTTCGGCAAGGCCGCGGCCTATCGCAGCCTCGGCCAGCCGGTGCCACAAGGCACCACGACGGCGAACATCGAAGTGCTCGACCGCTTGCTGGCCAGACTGCCCTGTCGGCAACTGATTTTCCTCGGTGATTTTCTGCACGGCCCCGGTTCGCATGCGGCGGGCACGCTGAATGCACTGGCCGAATGGCGTGCACGGCACGCGGATCTGCCGATGACGCTGATTCGCGGCAACCACGACAAACGTGCCGGAGATCCACCGGCGGCGCTGAATATCCGCGTGGTTCCGGAGCCCCTGCTGCTCGGGCCGTTTGCCCTGCAACACGAACCCGCCCCACATTCCGAACGACACGTGCTGGCCGGGCATGTGCATCCGGTCTATCGGCTCAACGGCAAGGGGCGGCAGCGTTTGCGCCTGGCATGTTTTCGACTGGGTGAGCGATTGAGCCTGCTGCCGGCCTTTGGTGCCTTTACCGGTGGTTATCAGGTCGAGAAAGACGCTCAGTGCAGGATTTTCGTCATCGGCGACAACGAAATATGGCCCGTCAGTTGAGGTCTTGGGCAAACCTCAACTGACTGGCCATTCATGGAGTAGCGACTCAGGCCACTGGCGCGGGTGGCGGCTCGTCCGGCAGCGTCGGCTCGCCGGGTTCGGTCGGTTGTTCGTTAGGGGTGTCGGGATCAGGCTGACCGGGAATGCCGCCTGCCATATGGAAAGCCGGGTGTGCCAACAATGACCAGGCCAAAACGCCAACCTGATTGGGCTCAAGCCTTGCCAGTTGGGCGGTGATATGCGGATCGATCTTCATGCAACCTCCTCGGCGAAGGCCCGCTTTGCCAGAAGCAAAAACGGGCAGTACACCCCATAGAGTGTCTGCCCGCCAAAGAATTCCCGCGAACTGCCGGATGGATCAGGTACGCGGCAGGGTCACGCCACGCTGGCCCTGATATTTGCCGCCGCGATCCTTGTACGAAACTTCGCATTGCTCGTCGGATTCGAGGAACAGCATCTGCGCCACGCCCTCGTTAGCGTAGATTTTCGCCGGCAGGTTGGTGGTGTTGGAGAATTCCAGGGTCACGTGGCCTTCCCACTCAGGCTCGAGCGGGGTGACGTTAACGATGATACCGCAGCGCGCGTAGGTGCTTTTACCCAGGCAGATGGTCAATACGTTGCGCGGAATGCGGAAGTATTCGACGGTGCTGGCCAGGGCGAAGGAGTTCGGCGGGATGATGCAGACGTCGCTGTGGATGTCGACAAAGCTGCCGGCGTCGAAGTTTTTCGGATCGACGATCGCCGAATTGATGTTGGTGAACACCTTGAAATGATTGGTGCAGCGCACATCGTAGCCGTAGCTCGACACACCGTAGGAGATCACACGGCTGTCGTCGCTGCCGCGCACCTGGCGCTCGACGAAGGGCTCGATCATGCCGTGTTCCTGCGCCATGCGGCGAATCCACTTGTCCGATTTGATGCTCATGGCGGGTGTCCTGAATAGCGAGGTGGAAAAAATCTGTCCGGCATCTTACCGGGCGCGCCGCCGGGTTCAAAGTCCGCGCTGCAATTCTCGCCGAACACCCTGGAAATACAGGCCCTGGCGACGAACCGTCACACCGTCGATCCCTAAAACAGAGAAACCTTCGCAAGAAACATTGGCACGTTCCGGAAAAAGGGTTAAGGTGGCGCCACTGTGTTGCTTGTGTCACTGAGAATCTCTACACGATATGTTGAATTTCGATCCAACCATCTACAAGAATTTTTCCTGCTCTTTGCACTCAGTCTCGGCCAGGGTTCTTCCTGAGTCGCAGTTATCTTTGTTCAAGGAGTTACACCATGTCTAATCGCCAAACCGGTACCGTTAAGTGGTTCAACGATGAAAAAGGCTTCGGCTTCATCACTCCACAATCCGGTGACGACCTGTTCGTTCACTTCAAAGCTATCCAATCCGACGGCTTCAAAAGCCTGAAAGAAGGCCAACAGGTTTCTTTCATCGCTACCCGCGGTCAGAAAGGCATGCAAGCTGAAGAAGTACAAGTTATCTAACTTGTAGCTTCTTTAGAAAAGAGCCCCGCCCTCAAAGCGGGGCTTTTTTGTGGGCGTGTGTTTTTTAACGGCCACAAAAAAGCAGCCCTCACGGCTGCTTTTTTTTCGACTTGCCTTACCAGGCCACGCCAAACCCTGCGGTGTAGCGGGTCTTGTTCAAATCCGCATCCTTGGTACCACTGATGATGTCGCGTTCGGCCTTGAGGTTGAGCGAGGCCCAGTCGGTGACCTTGTAGCGCAAGCCCATCTCGGCATCGAGCGCATAGTTGGCTACGTCAGACAGCGGCTTGCCCAGTTCGCCATTGGTGAAGAACTCGACTTTTTTGCCGATCAGGTAACGGTTGTAATCCCACTTCATGGCGACCGAATAGAAGTTGTCCTTGCCGCCATCGCTGTACTCGTAATCGGTGCGGTTGAGCAGCGAACCGAGCGAGAACGCGCCCAGCTCGTCGTCCCAGAACTGGTAACCCGGACCGGTACCGACCACACGCTGACGCGACAGCTCTTCAACGTAGTCGCGCTTGTAGTTCAGGCGCCCCTGCCAGAACCATTTGTCGGTGAGGAAGCGGTCAAGTGCGTATTCGGCGCGCCAGTTATTGGTGGTGACCTGCTCGTCCTGCACTTCGCGGTTGTATTCGCCCTCGGCGGTGTGCCGCCAGCGGCCATGACGCGCGGTGGTCTTGAAGTCGATGTCGTAATCGTCGGTGTCCTTTTCCGCCCGTTGATAATCCATCGCCAGGCCTATATTGCCTTTCCATACCAGATCCTCGACCACCGGTTTGGGTTTGAGAATCTGCTGAATGCTCGCCAGCTCGACGGTCTTCGGTGCCTCGCCGTTGGCCAGGGTGACCTTGCCGTCATCGGCAGCGGTCAGCGACTTGGCTTTTTCACCGTTGTAGGCGTCCTGTTTGACCAGCAGTTCCTGATCGCTTTGCAGGGTCTTGACCTCTTTCCAGTCGATGCTGACCGCACCCGCATACTGGGTCTGAATCAGCAATTTGCCGCCATCGAAAACGGAAATCTTGCCGCTCAGCTTGTCACCGTTCTTTAACCAGACGGTATCGGCAAGCAGCGGCGTGGAGGCACTGAAGACAGCAAGGCACAGCAAGGTTCTGGACAACATAAGCGGATCGAGGGCTCAAGTTTGCGAAAAAGGTCGGCATTATCCGTAGGAATAAGACCCTGACAAGGACTGACCGAGCGATTTCCATTGAGTTCATTTCTCATCTGGCCAACGAGCGATTACGCTTGAGCCCATCGATACGACTATTGTTCAGGAACCGCGCAGGTGAAAGAGCCGAATCATCCCGAGGAAAGCGAAGCGCAAATCCGACGCACGGCGCTTTATTCCACCCTTGCCCAAGTGCCTGAGGGCAAGGTGGTCAGCTATGGTCAGTTAGCTGAACTCGCAGGGTTGGGGCGCGCCGCCCGCTGGGTCGGCCGGACCCTGAGCCAATTACCCGGCGATACCAAACTGCCGTGGCACCGGGTATTGGGTGCCGGCGGTCGGATCAGCCTGCCGCCGGGCAGCCCTTCGGGGGACGAACAACGGGCACGATTGCGTTCTGAAGGCGTCACCGTCCTGAACAATCGTGTGGATATTCGGCGCCATGGCTGGCGTCCGGTAGAGCACAGCGGTTAGAGTGCGCGCTTTGTTTTCGCAATCTTGAGGCAGACTTCAGCCCATGCCCCGTAAAACCTGGCGCGCCGCGCTCGCCGCCTATGCCAGTCCCTCGACGCTCGTGCTGTTGTTGCTCGGTTTTGCTGCCGGCCTGCCGTACATGCTGGTGTTTTCGACGCTTTCCGTCTGGCTGCGTGAGGCCGGCGTTGCCCGTGAAACCATCGGCTACGCCAGCCTGATCGGTCTGGCGTACGCCTTCAAATGGGTCTGGTCACCGCTGCTCGACCAATGGCGCCTGCCTTTATTGGGCAAGCTGGGCCGCCGCCGTTCGTGGCTGGTGCTCTCGCAGACGCTGGTGATTCTGGGCCTGATCGGCATGGGCTTCTGTGATCCACAGAAACACCTGTCCTGGCTGATCGCCATTGCCGTTATCGTCGCTTTCGCTTCCGCCACCCAGGACATTGCGGTAGACGCCTATCGCCTGGAAATCGCCGACGACAGCCGCCAGGCCGCGCTGGCTGCCAGTTACATGTCCGGCTATCGCGTCGCCGCCCTGCTGGCCACCGCGGGCGCACTGTTCTTCGCCGAAGGCTTCGGCTCCACCGGCTTCAACTATCAACATTCGGCCTGGACCGGCACCTACGCGCTGTTCGGCGTGTTGATGGTGCCTGCCCTGCTGACTTCGCTGCTGATGCGCGAGCCGCCAGTGCCACTGCGCACGCAGCTGCAGGCCGGCCGCTACAGCTTCGCGCATCAACTGGCCTCGGTATTCGTACTGATCGTGTTGCTGGTGTCGGTTCCGGCGATGTTCACCCAGCTCTACAACACCGATTTCGCCACCGTATTGTTCGGCCAGATGAGTCCGCTCGACCTGCTGCTCGAAGACCGCGCTTTCCTGCGCGCGATCCTCTATACCCTGCTCACCGGCCTGTGCCTGTCGACCATGGGTCGTCGCGGCCTGGCGCCGGTGCTGACCCCGGTCAACGACTTCATCCTGCGCTACCGCTGGCAGGCGTTGCTGCTGCTCGGACTGATCGCCACCTACCGGATGTCCGACACGGTGATGGGCGTAATGGCCAACGTGTTCTATATCGATCAGGGCTTCACCAAGGACCAGATCGCCAGCGTCAGCAAGATCTTTGGCCTGATCATGACCCTGGTCGGCGCCGGCATGGGCGGCCTGCTAATCGTGCGCTTCGGCATCCTGCCGATCCTGTTCATCGGTGGCGCGGCGTCGGCGGCGACCAACTTGCTGTTCGTGATGCTTGCCGATATGGGGCCGAACCTGAAGATGCTGGTGGTCACCATTTCGCTCGACAACTTCAGTTCCGGGCTTGCGACCTCGGCGTTCGTCGCCTATCTGTCGAGCCTGACCAACCTCAAGTTTTCGGCCACCCAGTACGCCCTGCTCAGTTCGATCATGCTGTTGCTGCCGCGGCTGATGGGCGGCTATTCCGGGGTAATGGTCGAGAAGTTCGGTTACCACAGCTTCTTCATGATCACCGCACTGCTCGGCGTGCCGACCCTCCTGTTGATCGCCCTGCACTGGTTCCAGGAAAATCGCCGTGCGGGCCCGACGCCGACACCCGAGCCTGCACCGACCTCCGTCGTCGAGGAGTCGTAGGACATTTCAGCAACGGCGGGAGGATTCCCGCCGTTGAGCCTCACCGCCGAGCGCAATCCTGTACGTCGGCAAATCTCGCCGGTACACTGCTCCGTCATTTCCAGTCATAGCAACCGACAACGGCCAACCATGCGCACCAGTCAATTTTTGCTCGCCACACAGAAAGAAACGCCTTCCGATGCGGTCGTCGTCAGCCACCAGCTGATGCTGCGCGCCGGCATGATCCGCAAACTCGCTTCGGGCCTGTACACCTGGCTGCCGATGGGCTTGCGGGTAATGCGCAAGGTTGAAGCCATCGTTCGCGAAGAAATGAACGCTGCCGGTTCTCTTGAAGTGTTGATGCCGAGCACCCAACCGGCCGAGCTGTGGCAGGAATCGGGGCGCTGGGAAGAATACGGCCCTGAGCTGCTGCGCATCAAAGACCGCCACGGTCGCGACTTCTGCGCGGGCCCGACCCACGAAGAAGTGATCACCGATCTGATGCGCAACGAGTTGAGCAGCTACAAACAGCTGCCAATCAACCTGTACCAGATCCAGACCAAATTCCGTGACGAAATCCGCCCACGCTTCGGTTTGATGCGCGGCCGCGAATTCATCATGAAAGACGCCTACTCGTTCCACGCCGATCAGGCTTCGCTGCAGGTCACCTACGACCGCATGCATCAGGCGTACTGCAACGTGTTCACCCGTCTGGGCCTGAAATTCCGTCCGGTTGAAGCCGACAACGGTTCGATCGGTGGCGCCGGCTCCCACGAATTCCACGTACTGGCCGAATCCGGCGAAGACGATATCGTTTTCAGCAACGGGTCCGACTACGCCGCGAACATCGAGAAAGCCGAAGCCGTGCCACGCGAAACTTCGCGCGCCGCGCCGACCGAAGAGCTGCGCCTGGTCGACACTCCGGACACCAAAACCATTGCCGCGCTGGTGGAAAAATTCAATCTGCCGATTGAAAAGACCATCAAGACCCTGATCGTCCACGCCGAAGAGCCAGGCAAGCTGATTGCGCTGATCATCCGTGGCGACCACGAGCTCAACGAAATCAAGGCTGCCAACCAGCCAAGCGTTGCCAGCCCGCTGGTCATGGCCTCCGACGCCGAACTGCGTGACGCCATTGGCGCCGGCGCCGGTTCCCTCGGCCCGCTGAACCTGCCACTGCCGATCATCATCGACCGTTCGGTCGAACTGATGAGCGACTTCGGCATCGGTGCCAACATCGACGACAAGCACTACTTCGGCGTGAACTGGGAGCGTGACCTGCCGGTTCCGACCGTGGCCGACCTGCGTAACGTTGTGGCCGGCGACCCAAGCCCGGACGGCAAGGGCACTCTGGAAATCAAGCGCGGCATCGAAGTCGGGCACATCTTCCAGTTGGGCAACAAGTACAGCAAAGCGATGAAGTGCGAAGTGCTGGGCGAGAACGGCAAGCCGGTCACCCTGGAAATGGGTTGCTACGGTATCGGCGTATCCCGCGTGGTCGCTGCCGCCATCGAGCAGAACAACGACGAAAAAGGCATCATCTGGAGCGACACCCTGGCGCCATTCCAGATCGCCCTGGTGCCGCTGCGTTATGAAACCGAGCAGGTGCGCGAAGCCACTGACAAGCTGTATGCAGAACTGACGGCGGCCGGTTTCGAAGTGTTGCTGGACGATCGCGACAAGAAAACCAGCCCGGGCATCAAGTTCGCGGACATGGAGCTGATCGGCATTCCTCACCGGATCGTGGTCAGCGACCGCGGCCTCGCCGAAGGCAACCTGGAATACAAGAGCCGCACCGAAGCCGAAGCGCAAGCGCTGCCGGTCGCCGACGTGGTGCCCTTCCTTCAGGCCCGTATCCGCCGCTGAATCCAGATAGAGACCTCATGTTCAAGCGAAACACCTTGGGCCTCGGTGGCGCCGCCTTGTGCGGCGCCCTGCTGGTCAGCGGCTGTGCCAATCAGATGTCACAGCGCAGCGAGCACGAAGAGCGGGTCGAGCGCAAACTGCTCGATCACAGCCTGCAGATCGATGTCGGTGAGCCTAAGGTGCTCGAACTGCCGCAGCGTCGCGTGAAAATCAACGAACAGAAGACCTTCGAAGTCACCGAGTTTGAGGTCACCCGCCGTTACGATCGCTACACGCCTTACCAACCCTGGCGCGAAATCTACGAGATTCCGCTGGGCGCGGTGGCCGTGGTCGCCGGTATCGGCGCCAATGTGGTCAACGTGTTCGCCCTGGGCAATCTGCCGGACAGCGTGACCAAGGACTGGCTGAACTACGGCATCGCCGGGGTCAACCCGTTCATGAACGTGCAGTCCCACGGTCGTGCGCAACAGAACCTGGCCGGTATCGATGAAGTCCAGCGCGACAAGCGCACGGAGTATTCGAGCCTGCCGTGGAGCGAGCGTCCGGTGCAGGTCAAGGCCGGCAAGCAGACCTTCGACATGACCACTGACCGCAACGGCGTGCTGCGCCTGAACCTGCTGGACAGTCCGTTCGCCGAAAATGACCTGAACCATATCGGCAAGCTGCAGATCAGCGTCGAAGACGGCAAGGATGACGTGCACAGCGACTCATCCCTGGCGATCAGCAGCCATTTGCGCAGCAAGTTGCTCGAAGCGCACGGGTTGATTTACGACGATCTGGAAGACGACGAAGTGAGCCAGTGGGTTCACCGGGTCAAACGTCTGTCGGAACTGGGTCTGGAAGAAGAAGCCAGCGAGCTGGAGCAAAGCCTGATCGAACTGACGCGTAACGATCCTGAGTTGCAGGCGGAATTTCTCAAGTCGCTGACCAAGGATGCGGGGCGTCTGGTGGCGGATCCGGGACCGAATTAAGCCTGAAAAGCTTCGCGAGCAAGCCCGCTCCCACATTTGATCGAGTTCCTTCAGAGGGAATGCAGTCAAATGTGAGAGCGGGCTTGCTCGCGAAGGCGCCCTTGAAATCACTGATGAGTTCAGCGCTCGAACAACTCCATCTGCTCAAACCCGCCGCGCAAATCCTCCAGCCTCACCCCCACACCCAACAACCGCACCGGTTTCCCACCCCGGTTGAACGCCTGCGTCAGCATCAACTGATAACTGCCCAGATCGCGCCCTGCCCCGGCTTGCTCCAGTGTGGTCTGGGTAAAGTCATGGAACTTCACTTTGACGAACGGCTTGCCCGGGCGATAACTGCTGTCGATCCGCTCCATGCGGGTTTTCAGGGTTTCCAGCAGCTCCGGCAGCTTGTCGAGGCAACTGCGCAGATCCGGCAGATCGACGTCGTAGGTGTTTTCCACACTGATTGACTGACGGCGGCTGTCGTTGTGCACCAACCGGTCATCGATCCCACGGGCCAGACTCCAGAGTCGCTCACCGAAACTGCCGAATTCGCGCACCAGCGCCAACTTGTCCCACTCGCGCAGTTGCAGGCAATCGACGATGCCGAGCTTGCCCAGCTTGTCGGCGGTAACTTTGCCGACGCCGTGCAACTTGCTCACCGGCAAGCCACTAACGAAATCCTCGACCTGGTCCGGAGTAATCACGAACAACCCATTGGGCTTCTTCCAGTCGCTGGCGATCTTGGCCAGAAACTTGTTCGGGGCCACGCCAGCAGAGACGGTGATGTGCAACTGATTGGACACCCGCCGGCGGATATCCTGCGCGATGCGCGTGGCACTGCCGCCAAAATGCGCGCTGTCGGAAACGTCAAGATAGGCCTCGTCCAGCGACAGCGGCTCGATCAGGTCGGTGTAATCGCGAAAGATCGTATGGATTTCCTTCGAGGCTTCGCGATAGGCCTCCATGCGCGGCTTGACGATGGTCAGGTCCGGACACAGCTTCAAGGCATGCCCGGATGACATCGCCGAACGCACGCCGTACGCCCGCGCTTCGTAGTTGCAGGTCGCAATCACCCCACGCCGATCCGCCGACCCGCCCACCGCCAGCGGTTTGCCGGCCAGGTTCGGGTCGTCGCGCATCTCGATGGCGGCGTAGAAACAGTCACAGTCGACGTGGATGATTTTTCGCTGGGTCATGACAGAAAAGGAAACATGGCGAGCCGGAAACGCAGTATCTCACTGACACCTGTATATAGCACCAGTGGTCTGAAGGTTCTTTTCAGACTGTAGGAAAACAACGATGAATTTATTTTCTCAATCGAGAATCACCGACCGATAGAGCTGAAAGCCTTGCCCCGCCTGCCCTGCGCCCTCTTCATCCGCACTGAAAATAGCGCTAACCGATTGAACAGGAACAGATTTATCCAGATTCAAGGTTGACACCCCGGCGATCCTCTGTAGAATGCCGCCACACAGACGCGGGATGGAGCAGTCTGGTAGCTCGTCGGGCTCATAACCCGAAGGTCGTCGGTTCAAATCCGGCTCCCGCAACCAAACATCAAAAAAGGCTACTCGAAAGAGTGGCCTTTTTTGTGTCTGTCTGTTTTTCAGACCAGCCTCTGCATCACGCACATCCGGGCGAACAGGAATTCGTTGCATTTCCGAAACTTACCGCGCCGCTGCGACCGTTTGACGCAAATTCACACTTATTTGACCCTTTACGGGATTAGCGGTTGACACCTCGCCGTTCGCCTGTAGAATGCCGCCACACAGACGCGGGATGGAGCAGTCTGGTAGCTCGTCGGGCTCATAACCCGAAGGTCGTCGGTTCAAATCCGGCTCCCGCAACCAAACATCAAAAAAGGCTGCTCGAAAGAGTGGCCTTTTTTGTATCTGTGGAAAAAGTCCTTTCGCAACAATGATCTGTCACGCTGCAGTGAAACGCTCAGGATCATCAGACCCGCCCAGTTGCGACTATGCTTGAGTCGCAGGCAAGACGTCTGCAATCCATGACCCGCCCTCGCCGATCCCGGATGAGAGGCGTAGTATTTTGTGATTATTTTTTTCTACAGGGATTGGTAACTTGGCTGGATACCTCCATCCTGTCGCGCACAATCCAAGAGGTGATTGATGCGCGCCAACTCGTCTGATTCACAAGACACCGTCACAGCAGAACATCCGATCAAACCCGAGCGCCTGCGCTTGCTGGATCGGTTGAGCAAATATCGCCAGCCGATCGGTCTGGCGGTCACGTTGCTGCTGTTTGCCATTGCGCTGATTGCCTGTCGCCACCTGCTGAGCGAGCTCGATCTCTACGCATTGCACGACTCGATCCTGGCGGTGCCGAAACCGGCTCTGCTCGGCGCGTTGGGTGCAACGGTGGCCGGCTTTATCATATTGCTGGGCTATGAATGGTCGGCCAGCCGCTATGCCGGCGTGACACTGCCGCCGCGCACTCTGGCGCTGGGCGGCTTCACCGCATTTGCGATTGGCAACGCCATCGGCCTGTCGCTGCTGTCCGGCGGCTCGGTGCGCTACCGTTTATATGCACGCCATGGGCTGGGCGCCTCCGAAGTCGCGCACATGACGCTGTTCGCCAGCCTGTCGCTGGGTTGCGCCCTGCCACCGCTGGCGGCTCTCGCGACCCTGAGCGACCTGCCCGCCGCCTCCGCCGCACTGGGCCTGTCAGAAGGCCTGCTCGGCACGATCGCCATGGTGGTGCTGGGTCTGGGCGCGATTCTGGCGATCGGCATCTATCGCCGCCGTCTGCCGGAGCAACCGTACCGCGACAATCTGCTGGTCAGGGCCGGTCGCCGGACGCTGCGCCTACCAGGCCGCCGCCTGACCTTCCTGCAACTGATCATCACCGCCCTCGACGTCGCCGCAGCAGCCACCGTGCTTTATCTGCTGCTGCCGGAAGCCCCGCCGTTCGGCGCCTTCCTGCTGGTGTACCTGCTGGCCCTGGCCGCCGGCGTCCTCAGCCACGTACCGGGGGGTGTCGGGGTCTTCGAAGCGATCCTGCTCGCCGCGTTTGCAGACACTCTCGGTGCCGCACCGCTGGCCGCCGCCCTGCTGCTCTACCGTCTGATCTACGTCGTGCTGCCGCTGCTGGTAGCCTGCCTGTTCTTGCTGATCAACGAAGGCCAGCGCCTGTTTCAGACCCAGACCATGCGCGCCGCATCCGGTCTGGCCGCGCCGATTCTGGCGGTGCTGGTGTTTCTGTCCGGCGTGGTGCTGCTGTTTTCCGGCGCCACCCCGGAGATCGACACTCGTCTGGAACACATCGGCTTCCTGATCCCGCATCGCCTGGTCGACGCCTCGCACTTCGGCGCCAGCCTGATCGGCGTACTGTGCCTGATGCTGGCGCAGGGCCTGCGCCGGCGCCTGTCGGCGGCGTGGATGCTGACCACCATCCTGTTGCTGGTCGGCGCCCTGCTCTCGCTGCTCAAAGGCTTCGACTGGGAAGAAGCCACGCTGATGACACTTACCGCCGCGTTGCTGGGAGTGTTCCGTCGTTCGTTCTATCGCCCGAGCCGCCTGACTGAACTGCCCTTCTCGCCGCTGTATCTGGTGGCCAGCCTTTGCGTCCTGGGCGCCTCGACCTGGTTGCTGCTGTTCGCCTATCAGGACGTGCCTTACAGCCATCAACTGTGGTGGCAGTTCACCCTCGACGCAGACGCCCCACGCGGCTTGCGTTCGTTGCTCGGCGCCGCCGTGCTGTTGCTGGTGATCGCCCTGACCTGGCTGCTGCGCACCGCGCGCCCGGTGATCCACCTGCCGACCCCGGACGAACTGGATCGCGCCGCGAAAATCCTGATGGCTTCGTCGCAACCCGATGGCGGCCTCGCGCTGACCGGTGACAAGGCGTTGCTGTTTCACCAGAACGACGAAGCCTTCCTGATGTACGCCCGCCGTGGCCGCAGCCTGGTGGCGCTGTACGACCCGATCGGCCCCGGCCAGCAACGCGCCGAGATGATCTGGCAGTTCCGCGACCTGTGCGACATCCATCACGCTCGCCCGGTGTTCTATCAGGTACGTGCGGAAAACCTGCCGTACTACATGGACATCGGCCTGACCGCGATCAAGCTCGGCGAAGAAGCCCGGGTCGATCTGCAGCGCTTTGACCTGGAAGCCAAGGGCAAAGAGATGAAGGACCTGCGCTACACCTGGAACCGTGGTACCCGCGATGGTCTGTCGCTGGAAATCCATGAACCGGGCCAGGCGCCGATGGACGAGTTGAAAGTGATTTCCGATGCGTGGCTGACCGGCAAGAACGTGCGCGAGAAAGGTTTCTCCCTCGGTCGGTTCAGCGACGATTACCTGAAGCATTTCCGCATTGCGGTGATTCGCTTCGAAGGTCGCCCGGTGGCGTTCGCCAACCTGCTCGAGACTTTCAGCCATGACCTGGCCAGTCTGGACCTGATGCGCTCGCACCCGGACGCCCCCAAGCTGACCATGGAATTCCTGATGGTCGGCCTGATTCAACACTATAAGAGTCACGGATACGCGCGCTTCAGCCTGGGCATGGTGCCGTTGTCGGGGTTGCAACCCCGGCGTGGTGCACCGCTGACCCAGCGTCTGGGTTCGATGGTCTTCCGCCGTGGTGAGCAGCTGTACAACTTCCAAGGCTTGCGCCGCTTCAAAGACAAGTTCCAGCCTGACTGGGAACCCCGTTATATGGCAGTGCCCGCCGGACTCGATCCGCTGGTGGCGCTGGCCGATACTGCTGCCCTGATCGCGGGCGGCTTGACTGGATTGGTGAAACGCTGATGATTCAACGCTCCCTGAAGTACATCCTGGCCGCACTGATCGTGCTGGCCGTGATTGCCGGCGGCGGTTACTGGTACCTCAAACGCCCGGCACCGCAACCGACTCTGCAACCACTGACGGCCGCCGACGGCACGGTAATGACCCGCGTCATTCCCGGCACCCAGCCCAAGGCTCAGGTGCTGGTCGCGGTCAATGACGACCAGAAGCTGACCGACAACCAACTGAGCACCCTGAGCCGCAGCGCCTCGGCGCAGATCGTTCAAGTGATTCTGCCCAAGGACTGCCTGCAACAGAGCCGCGCCCTGCAGACCGGCCTGCGCGAACTGAACGGCCCGGCTACGCTGGTCAGCGGTATCGGCCCTGGCGCCGTGCTGGCCTGGCGCTGGTTGTCCGAGCAGAAGGACGACAAGGCCCAGGCGATCTCGGTTGACCTGGCGCTGGAAAAACCCGGTTGCACCCACCTGCTGCCGAAGTCCGCGGCTCATGGCCATTGGCTGGTGGCATGGAACGACAACCCGGACGACACCAGCGCCGGTTTCGTGCGCGATCAACCGAACGCCGAAACCAGCATCAGCGACTACGACATCAACCTGCCGCAAGTGCTGAACAACGAGCTGCGCAAAATCCTCGTCGGCGGCGACAAGGCCAACGGCGGTCTGGCGATCCCGGTGGTGGAAGTGCCGGCCGGTCAAGCCAAGGACACCGTGACCCTGTTCCTCTCCGGTGACGGCGGCTGGCGCGACCTCGACCGCGACGTAGCGGGCGAGATGGCCAAGATTGGCTACCCGGTGGTCGGCATCGACACCCTGCGCTACTACTGGCAGCACAAGAGCCCCGAGCAAAGCGCGCTGGACCTGACCGAACTGATGCAGCACTACCGGCAGAAATGGGGCACCAAACGCTTCATCCTGACCGGATACTCGTTCGGTGCCGATGTCCTGCCGGCGATCTACAACCGCCTGCCGGACACCGAGCAGCAACGCGTCGACGCCATCATCCTGCTGGCTTTCGCCCGCACCGGCAGCTTCGAAATCGAAGTCGAAGGCTGGCTCGGCAACGCCGGCAAGGAAGCCGCCACCGGCCCGGAAATGGCCAAGCTGCCAGCGGCCAAAGTGGTGTGCATCTACGGCGCCGAAGAAACCGACGAAAGCGGCTGCACCGACAAGACGGCAGTCGGCGAAGCGGTGAAACTGCCTGGCGGCCACCACTTCGACGAGAACTACCCGGCGCTGGCCAAGCGCCTAGTGGACTTGATCGAGAAGCGTCAGAGCAAGGATCAGCCGGCAGAGTGATCTGAGCCGGCCAAACAAAAAGCCCCCGCAGCCTTACGCTTGCGGGGGCTTTTTACATTCCAGCCGCCACCAAAATCCCCTGTGGGAGCGAGCCTGCTCGCGAAGCGGTGAGTCATTTAACAGACTCGTCGACTGACACTACGCCTTCGCGAGCAGGCTCGCTCCCACAGGGAATCTTGTGCCAGATGTTTAGTTTCGTTTACTTCCAGTTTCGCAATATCAAATGACGCCCACAGACCTTGTAGGCAAACTCCGAAACTCGTGTTCGGGCGCTTTGCGGCTCTATTGCGCTGTTTTTTGACGAGATACTCTCCGGACGTCGCTGACCCATTCAGCGATCGGGTGTGGTAACCCGGAGAACCCAGCGCAAGAGCCCGCTCATCGAGTAATGGCGGCTGTGCGTGGGACGCTTTCGAGCGTGCCGGTTTCCTTGGTTCCCGGTTTACCACCCTGCGTACAGTTGCCTCCCTTTCGTGTGGTAACGAAAGTCGCGGCACTTCGAACCAAGGAGTAACACGATGACCGAAACTGATCTGCACGGACCCGCAAACGTTAAAACCATTGGCTGCACCCCCTTCCTCTACCACTCGGATCAAGCGCTCTTCAATGTCCGCTCTGGCATCCCGATTCTCGATGCATTGTCCCAATCTTCCGACCTGTTATCCCTCGCCAAATCCTTCACCGAAGACGCTGTCTTCACCAGAGACACTGACCGCCACGCCTGGGCTGCGCATTACCTGACGGTGATGGGCAAAGCCTTGATTGATGACGTAATACAGACACTGATGCCGCGAACTGCGCGCACGAAGACCGAGTCTGAAGCAGAGATACCTGAATGCTCGTAGAGGTTTGAAGATCAAAAGATCGCAGCCTTCGGCAGCTCCTACATGGAATGCGAAACCTGTAGGAGCTGCCGAAGGCTGCGATCTTTTGATCTGAAGTTGCCGCCCACAAAAAAGCCCCCGCCAGCCACAAGGCTGACGGGGGCTTTCCAGTTAGGGCGCAGCTACATCTCCACCTGAGTCCCCAGTTCAATCACCCGGTTCAGCGGCAGATTGAAGAACCGCAAGTTGCCGTTGGCATTCTTCAACATGAACGCAAACAGCGCCTCGCGCCAGCGGGCCATGCCTTCGAGTTTCGAGGCGATGACCGTTTCGCGGCTGAGGAAGTAGGTGGTGCGCATCGGGCTGAAGTCGAGGTCTTCGAGGTGGCACAGTTTCAGCGCCTGCGGCACGTCCGGCTCGTCGGTGAAGCCGAAGTGCAGGATCACCCGGAAGAAGCCTTCGCCGTGGGCCTCGACTTCGAAGCGGCGCGATGGCGGCACGCGCGGGATGTCTTCGTAGACCACGGTCAGGAGCACCACTTGCTCATGCAGTACCTGGTTGTGCAGCAGGTTGTGCAACAGCGCATGCGGCACCGCGTCGGAGCGTGCGGTGAGGAACACCGCCGTGCCCTGCACGCGGTGCGGCGGTTGCACGCGGATGCTGCTGATGAAGATCGGCAGCGGCAACGCGCCTTCGTCGAGGCGTTCGACCAGCAATTGCTTGCCGCGCTTCCAGGTGGTCATCAGCACGAACAGCGCAATACCGGCGATCACCGGAAATGCACCGCCCTGCACGATCTTCGGCACGTTGGCGGCGAAATACAGGCCGTCCACCAGCAGGAAACCGATCAGCACCGGCACCGCGAGGACCGGCGGCCATTTCCACAGCAGCAGCATGACGGCCGACACCAGAATGGTGGTCATCAGCATCGTACCGGTCACTGCCACGCCGTAGGCCGAAGCCAGGGCGCCAGAGGATTCAAAGCCGAGTACGAGCAGCACTACGCCGACCATCAGCGACCAGTTCACCGCGCCGATGTAGATCTGTCCTTGTTCATCGCTGGAGGTGTGCTGAATGTACATGCGCGGGATGTAACCGAGCTGGATCGCCTGACGAGTCAGGGAGAACGCGCCGGAAATCACCGCTTGCGAGGCGATCACCGTGGCCAGCGTCGACAGTCCCACCAGCGGAATCAGCGCCCAGCTCGGCGCCAGCAGGTAGAACGGGTTACGCGCCGCTTCCGGGTTTTCCAGCAGCAGTGCGCCCTGACCGAAGTAGTTCAGCACCAGCGCCGGCAGCACCAGCAGGAACCATGCACGGGCAATCGGCTTGCGACCGAAGTGGCCCATGTCGGCGTACAGCGCTTCGGCACCGGTCAGCGCCAGTACCACCGCGCCGAGGATCGCCACGCCCATGCCGGCGTGCACCATGAAGAAACGCACCGCCCAGACCGGATTCAACGCATGCAGCACTTCCGGGTAATGGCTGATGCCATACACCCCGAGGGCGCCGAGCACCAGGAACCAGGTGACCATGATCGGCCCGAACAGAATGCCGATCCGCGCCGTACCGTGGCTCTGGATCAGAAACAAGCCGACCAGCACCACCAGCGACAGCGGCACCACCCAGTGGTCGATGCCGTCGAACGCCAGGCCCAGGCCTTCGATCGCCGACAACACGGAAATCGCTGGGGTGATCATGCTGTCGCCGTAAAACAGCGCCGCGCCGATCAGTCCGCAAACCACCAGCAACGAACGCAACCTCTTGCGCTTGCCCGCCGCACGACGTGCCAGTGCGGTGAGCGCCATGATGCCACCCTCGCCCTGGTTGTCGGCGCGCAGGACGAACATCATGTATTTGATCGAAACGACCCAGATCAGCGACCAGAAGATCAACGACAGAATGCCCAGCACCCCATCGTGATTGACGGGCACGCCATACGCGCCGGAAAACACTTCTTTGAGGGTGTACAACGGGCTCGTGCCGATGTCGCCGTAAACTACCCCGACTGCCGCGACCAGCATGCTCAGCGGTTTTGCAGCCGAATGCTCGGCGCCCGCCGCCTGACTACTTGCCTGACCCATCCAACACTCCTGATTCTCGAACCGGCTTCTTTGAATGAAGCACTATGCTTTGTGGTGCAGCATGCGCTGTTTTACCTGTTGTTACAGACGTTTTGTTGACTGTAAAAAATTGGTAAAGCTCAACGGCGCGAAGCATAGCGCAGCACTCGTCGTATTTCCCTGCATAAAGCTGGTCAAGTGCGTTGCTCATCGCTAGAATTGCGCACTTTTTGATCAGAGGCGCACCCTAAGCGCCCATCCGTCGGCTTTCCCACACGGCAAGCGACGTCACAAAACACCGAGGTTAGACATGTCCACCACTCCTGCGCCGGCCAATCCAAAGGTTGGCTTCGTATCTCTGGGTTGCCCGAAAGCACTGGTCGACTCCGAGCGCATCCTGACCCAGCTGCGTATGGAAGGCTATGACGTGGTGTCCACCTATCAGGACGCCGACGTGGTGGTGGTCAACACCTGCGGTTTCATCGACTCGGCCAAGGCTGAGTCGCTGGAAGTGATCGGTGAAGCGATCAAGGAAAACGGCAAGGTGATCGTCACCGGTTGCATGGGCGTGGAAGAAGGCAATATCCGCGACGTACACCCGAGCGTGCTGGCCGTGACCGGCCCGCAGCAGTACGAGCAAGTGGTCAACGCCGTGCACGAAGTGGTGCCGCCGCGTCAGGATCACAACCCGCTGATCGACCTGGTACCGCCGCAAGGCATCAAGCTGACTCCGCGTCATTACGCCTACCTGAAGATTTCCGAAGGCTGCAACCACAGCTGCAGCTTCTGCATCATTCCGTCGATGCGCGGCAAACTGGTCAGCCGTCCGGTGGGTGATGTGCTCGACGAAGCCCAGCGTCTGGTCAAATCCGGCGTCAAAGAGCTGCTGGTGATCTCGCAAGACACCAGCGCCTACGGCGTCGACGTGAAATACCGCACCGGCTTCTGGAACGGCGCGCCGGTGAAAACCCGCATGACCGAACTCTGCGAGGCGCTGAGCACCTTGGGCGTGTGGGTGCGTCTGCACTACGTTTACCCGTACCCGCACGTTGACGAGCTGATCCCGCTGATGGCCGCCGGCAAGATCCTGCCGTATCTGGACATCCCGTTCCAGCACGCCAGCCCGAAAGTGCTGAAGGCGATGAAACGCCCGGCGCTCGAAGACAAGACTCTGGCGCGGATCAAGAACTGGCGCGAGATCTGCCCGGACCTGATCATCCGTTCGACCTTCATCGTCGGCTTCCCGGGCGAAACCGAAGAAGATTTCCAGTACCTGCTGAACTGGCTGACCGAAGCCCAGCTCGACCGCGTCGGCTGCTTCCAGTACTCGCCGGTCGATGGTGCGCCCGCCAATGATCTGGACCTGGAAGTAGTGCCGGACGACGTCAAGCAAGACCGTTGGGAGCGTTTCATGGCGCACCAGCAGGCGATCAGCTCGGCCCGTTTGCAAATGCGCATCGGCCGCGAGATCGAAGTGCTGGTGGACGAAGTCGACGAACAAGGCGCCGTCGGCCGCTGCTTCTTCGATGCCCCGGAAATCGACGGTAACGTATTCATCGACAACGGCAGCAACCTCAAGCCGGGCGACAAGGTCTGGTGCAAGGTGACTGACGCTGACGAATACGACCTGTGGGCTGAGCAGATCTGATCTGAAGATCAAAAGCCCCTCACCCTAACCCTCTCCCTGAGGGAGAGGGGACTGATTGAGTTGCTCTTTCGAATGACGGCGACTTGAAATATCGAGTCGACCTCAGATTTTGAACAGCATGAAGATCAGCTCCCTTCCCCCCTCGCCCCCCTTGGGGGAGAGGGTTGGGGTGAGGGGGAAGCTCTTGCAGGCAACATTAACAGCCAGCCAGACACCGAAATAAATACAAAAAGCCCCGCTCTTTTTACGAGATGCGGGGCTTTTTTGCGTCTATCGTTTGCAGTGGGAAGGAATCCCGCTCATCCATTTGAAAAGAGGCAGCCGGGCATGCGTCAGCATTCGGTCATTCACACGCCGAAACTCAGCGATTATCAGGAACTGACCCGGGTCTGGGAGGCCTCGGTCCGCGCGACCCATGATTTTCTGCCGGACAGCTACATCGAGTTGCTGCGTAATCTGGTGCTCACCCGTTATCTGGACGCGGTGATGCTGATTTGCACCAGGGATCATCAGCAACGCATCACCGGATTCGCCGGGGTGGCGGCGGGCAAGATCGAAATGCTGTTCATCGATCCCGAGTATCGTGGCCAAGGCTTGGGCAAGAAACTGCTCAACTACGCCATGCAACATCTGAATGCCGATGAACTCGACGTCAACGAACAGAACCCGCAGGCACTGGGGTTTTACTTCAAGCAGGGTTTTGAAGTGATCGGCCGCTCGGAGCTGGATGGCATGGGCCAGCCGTACCCGTTGCTGCATATGCGCCTGCGGCAGCCCCAGCAGCGCTCAAGTAACGGCTGACACATCGTAGAACCCTGTGGGAGCTGGCTTGCCAGCGATGCAGGCGACTCGGTCTGACAGATGCACCGAGGTGATGCCATCGCTGGCAAGCCAGCTCCCACAGGAATTGCGAACCCCTGCAAATGGAACCGGGCTTAACCGGCGCCAGGCAGGTACAATGCCCACCCCTTTTTTGTTACGGCCCTGTCATGACTGACCCGATTCGCCTCTCCAAACGCCTCATCGAACTGGTCGGTTGCTCCCGCCGGGAGGCCGAGCTGTTCATTGAGGGCGGCTGGGTCACCGTGGACGGCGAAGTGATCGACGAACCGCAATTCAAGGTCGGCGACCAAAAGGTCGAGCTCGACAAGGACGCTCAGGCCACCGCGCCGGAGCCGGTCACGATTCTGCTCAACGTGCCGGCCGGCATGGATGTCGACACCGCCATGCAGTCGCTCAGCGCCGACACCCTCAGCGACGAGCATCGCTACGGCAAACGCCCGCTGCGTGGGCACTTCCTGCGCCTGACGGCCAGCGCCGATTTGCAGCCCAAGGCCAGCGGCCTGCTGGTGTTCACTCAGGACTGGAAAGTGCTGCGCAAACTGACTGCCGACGCGGCCAAGATCGAGCAGGAATACGTGGTCGAGGTCGAAGGCGACATGGTTGCCCACGGCCTCAATCGCCTGCAGCACGGTCTCACCCACAAGGGCAAGGAGCTGCCGCCGGTCAAGGCCAGCTGGCAGAACGAAAACCGCCTGCGCTTCGCCATGAAGAACCCGCAGCCGGGGATCATCGCGCAGTTCTGCGAAGCGGTTGGCCTGAAGGTCGTCGGCATCCGCCGCATCCGCATCGGCGGCGTGTCGATTGGCAAGGTTCCGGTGGGCCAATGGCGCTACCTGTCCGGCAAAGAGAAGTTCTAAAGCTTCCACTGCCGCCACACATTCCGGCAGCGCGCCTGCGTGCTGCCCACAACGATTATCAGGATTACCCACATGATTCATAACGACGTATTGCGCAGCGTGCGCTACATGCTCGACATCAGCGACAAGAAAGTCATCGAGATCATCAAGCTCGGCGGCCTGGACGTGGAGCTCAAAGACGTCGTCGCGTACCTCGACAAGAAAGAAGAAGACGAAGAAGGCTTCGTGCGCTGCCCGGACGAAGTCATGGCGCACTTCCTCGACGGTCTGGTGGTGTTCAAGCGCGGCAAGGACGAAAGCCGTCCGCCGCAGCCGATCGAAGTGCCGGTGACCAACAACATCATCCTGAAGAAGCTGCGCGTGGCCTTCGAACTCAAGGAAGACGACATGCACGCGATCCTCAAGGCTGCCGAGTTCCCGGTGTCCAAGCCTGAGCTGAGCGCACTGTTCCGCAAGGTCGGCCACACCAATTACCGCGCGTGCGGCGACCAGTTGCTGCGCAACTTCCTCAAGGGCCTGACCCTGCGCGTTCGTGGCTGATCTGCGCCACAAGCTCTGAATCGGCGGCGCGGCCTTCGCGAGCAAGCCCGCTCCCACAGGTTTTGTGGCTGACACAAAACCGGACTCCACTCGAGATCCCTGTGGGAGCGGGCTTGCTCGCGAAGGCGTCGGCCCGGCCACCTCGGGTTATCATCCCCACCCCGCTCCCACCTCGACTCCAGACCATGACTTACAACGTCTCCCCCATCGGCTTCGTGCGCTCCTGTTTCAAGGAGAAGTTCGCCATCCCGCGGCAGCCGCAACTGGCCCCCGCCGCCCGTGGCGTGCTGGAACTGGTGGCGCCGTTCGATCAGGGAGACGCCGTGCAAGGGCTGGAGCAGGTCAGCCATGTCTGGCTGCTGTTCCTGTTTCATCAGGCGCTGGAAGAAAAGCCGCGTCTGAAAGTGCGGCCACCGCGCCTGGGCGGCAACAAGTCCATGGGCGTGTTCGCCACCCGTGCGACGCACCGGCCCAATGGCATCGGGCAGTCTGTGGTGAAGCTGGACAAAGTCGAGGCCAATCGGCTGTTCATCTCGGGGATCGACTTGCTCGACGGCACGCCGATTCTCGATATCAAACCCTACGTGCCTTACGCCGATATCATCGCTGACGCCTCCAACAGCATCGCCAGCGCCGCGCCACAGCTGATTGATGTGCAGTGGACGGACGCCGCGCTGCAACAGGCGCACGGCCATGCTCAGCGCCTTGGCGAGCCGCTGGTCGAGTTGATTGAGCAGTGTCTGGCGCAGGATCCGCGTCCGGCGTACCAGACGCCGACACCAGAGCGCGAATACGGTGCGCAGTTCTGGGATCTGGACGTGCGCTGGCATTACCCGACGCCGGAGCAGATCCGGGTACTGGAAGTCATCCCCGCCAACACCTGAACCCCGGAAACGCAAAAGCCCGCGCTGCCTTCTCAGGCAACGCGGGCTTTTCTGTGTAGCACGAAACCATTGTGGGAGCGGGCTTGCTCGCGAAAGCGGTGCGCCATTCAACATTGACGTCGACTGACAGCCCCCCTTCGCGAGCAAGCCCGCTCCCACAGGTATTGCGGGTTACTTCTCGACGAATGCACGCTCGATCAGGTAGTCACCCGGCTCGCGCATACGCGCCGAGATCTTCAGGCCGAAGCTGTCGAGCACTTCGCTGGTCTCGTCGAGCATGCTCGGGCTGCCGCAGATCATTGCGCGGTCGTCCTGCGGGTTGATCGGTGGCAGACCGATGTCGCTGAACAGCTTGCCGCTGCGCATCAGGTCGGTCAGACGGCCCTGGTTCTCGAACGGCTCGCGGGTCACGGTCGGGTAGTAGATCAGCTTGTCACGCAGCGCTTCACCGAAGAACTCGTTCTGCGGCAGGTGCTCGGTGATGAATTCGCGGTAGGCGACTTCGTTGACGTAACGCACGCCGTGCACCAGGATCACTTTTTCAAAGCGCTCGTAGGTTTCCGGGTCCTGGATCACGCTCATGAATGGCGCCAGACCGGTGCCGGTGCTCAGCAGGTAAAGATGCTTGCCCGGGTTCAGGTCGTCAAGCACCAGAGTGCCGGTAGGCTTCTTCGAGATGATGATCTCGTCGCCTTCCTTCAGGTGCTGCAGCTGCGAGGTCAGCGGACCATCCTGCACCTTGATGCTGAAGAACTCGAGATGCTCTTCCCAGTTCGGGCTGGCGATCGAGTAAGCGCGCATAAGCGGGCGGCCGTTTGGCTGTTGCAGGCCGATCATCACGAACTGACCGTTCTCGAAGCGCAGGCCCGGATCACGGGTGCACTTGAAGCTGAACAGAGTGTCGTTCCAGTGATGAACACTGAGGACACGCTCGTGGTTCATGTTGCTCATGTACGTGGGACTCCTGGATATTGGGTCTGCGCTCGCCTTTGCGGCCAACAGTGCGCAATTGCATCGCATTCTAATAGCGACGACAATATCTGTTAACTGGATTATTAAGATAAGGGTTATCGGTTATATCGATATGCGATTTACTCTTCGTCAACTGCAAGTCTTCGTCGCCGTCGCCCAGCAGGAGAGCGTATCCCGTGCTGCGGGTCTGCTCAACCTCTCGCAGTCGGCGGCGAGCACCTCGATCACCGAACTGGAGCGCCAGTCCAGCTGCCAACTGTTCGATCGCGCCGGCAAACGCCTGAGCCTCAACGCCCTCGGCAAACAGCTGTTGCCGCAAGCGGTGGCACTGCTCGACCAGTCCAAGGAAATCGAAGACCTGCTCAACGGCAAATCCGGTTTCGGCTCACTCTCGGTGGGCGCCACCCTGACCATCGGCAATTACCTCGCGACCCTGCTGATCGGCGGCTTCATGCAGCGCCATCCGGAAAGCCAGGTGAAGCTGCATGTACAGAACACTGCCAATATCGTGCATCAAGTCGCTCATTACGAAATTGATCTGGGTCTAATCGAAGGCGACTGCAGCCACCCGGACATCGAAGTGCAGAGCTGGGTCGAAGATGAGCTGGTGGTGTTCTGCGCGCCACAACATCCGCTGGCCAAACGCGGCAGCGCGACCATGGAAGAGTTGACGCACGAAGCGTGGATTCTGCGTGAACAGGGTTCCGGCACGCGCCTGACCTTTGATCAGGCCATGCGGCACCATCGCAGTGCGCTGAATATCCGCCTGGAGCTGGAGCACACCGAAGCCATCAAACGCGCGGTGGAATCAGGGTTGGGGATTGGCTGTATTTCGCGGCTGGCGCTGCGTGATGCGTTTCGGCGCGGCAGCCTGGTGGCGGTGGAAACCCCGGATCTGGATCTGGCCCGGCAGTTCTACTTCATCTGGCACAAGCAGAAATACCAGACTTCGGCCATGCGCGAGTTTCTCGAGCTGTGCCGCGCCTTCACCGCCGGGGTGCAGCGCAGCGACGAGATCGTCTTGCCGAGTATCGCTTAAAGCAGAATCACCGCCCACACCAGGGCAATCATGCTCAGGGCCACGAATTGCGCGGCGCTGCCCATGTCCTTGGCGTTCTTCGACAGCGGGTGCAGTTCCAGGGAAATGCGGTCAATCGCCGCTTCCACCGCCGAATTTAGCAACTCGACGATCAGCGCCAGCAGGCACACAGCGATCAGCAGTGCCTGTTCGACGCGACTGACATTCAGGAAGAACGTCAGCGGAATCAGCACCACATTGAGCAGCACCAGTTGGCGGAATGCGGCTTCGCCGGTGAAGGCTGCGCGCAGGCCGTCCAGCGAGTAGCCGGATGCGTTGAGGATGCGTTTCAGGCCGGTCTGGCCCTTGAAAGGTGACATAACGTAAAAACCAACCAGAAAGGAGTGGGAAAGCTAGAGCAACAAAAGTCAAAAAAGCGTGAAGACGCCAGCCTTTATTGGCTCGGAATTGACTCAAGTTGTTGCAGAAGTAATGCCGCCTGAGTCCGGGTGCGCACATTCAACTTGCGAAAGATCGCCGTGACGTGGGCCTTGATGGTCGCTTCGGACACGCTCAACTCGTAGGCAATCTGCTTGTTCAGCAGGCCTTCACAGACCATAGTCAGTACGCGGAACTGCTGCGGGGTGAGACTGGCCAGGCCGTCGCTGGCGGCTTTGGCTTCATCGGAGACACTGACGGCTTCGAACGCCTGCGGGGGCCAGAACACGTCGCCATCGAGGACCTTGCGCACGGCTTGCTGAATCACATTCAGGTCGCTGGACTTGGGAATAAAGCCACTGGCGCCGAACTCCCGGGACTTGACCATGACCGAAGCTTCTTCCTGGGCCGAGACCATCACCACCGGAATCTGCGGGTACTGCCCGCGCAGCATGACCAGACCGGAAAACCCGAACGCGCCGGGCATGTTCAGGTCCAGCAGGACCAGATCCCAGTCGGACTTTTCGGTCAGGCGCGCTTCCAGCTCGGCGATGCTCGCCACCTCCACCAGTCGCACATCCGGGCCAAGGCCCAGTGTCACCGCTTGATGCAGCGCGCTACGAAACAGAGGGTGATCATCGGCAATCAGGATGTCGTATGTGGCCATTTTTCAAATGATCCTGTTTTTTGATGGCAGACCCGACGCATTCGGGCCTCGCCAAAGCAACTCGAGATACCGCCGCACAGCGCTATCCACAGGGGCACGTTCAACGCCAATCACGAGCAAACACGGCGTTTCAAACCTTGGCCGCACCCCAATCGGCGCCAAGCATGCCCAGCGTAGCCGGGGTGGTCAAGCAGCACGGCCGCCGCTGGGTGAAGTATGGGCCACTATGGGGCCAACACCGCTTGCGGCTTTCGTATATAAGGCAAGAGCTCGGCGTGGGCCGGAGTCGACTCGTTGAGCGGCAACTGTTGTTTGGCGCCCAGATAGTGCTGGCTGAACACATCGAAGTAAGCGTCCAGCGCCGACGCTGCATCGCTGTCCCCGGCCAGTTCCAGGCACAAAGCCGCGACTTCGGCGGTGCACAGGTGCTCGCTGCGGGTCGAGCGGCGCAGGCGATAACGCGAGAGTCTGTCGGGCAGCAGGCTGAGAATCGGCAAACGGTCGAAGTACGGACTCTTGCGGAAAATCTTGCGCGCCTCGGTCCAGGTCGCATCCAGCAGGATGAACAACGGACGCTTGCTGCTATCGGGCACGACGGTGTTGGTCACCCGCGACGGTTCTACATATTCGCCGGGAAATACAAGGTACGGCTGCCATTGCGGGTCGTTGAGCAGCGCCAGCATCCGCGGGTCGGGTTCGGTGCGCGACCAGATGAACGCGTGGTTGTCGCGCACCACATCGGCGATCAACCAGCCGGTGTTGCTCGGCTTGAACACTTCCTTGCCGGTCATGATCAGACACACACCGGAACGGGTTTCGACGGTCGGCCGCCAAGCGCACAGGCAGTGGCTGATGATCACCCGGCAGTCGCGGCAACGCTCGGAGCGAAAACCACGGGCCTGAATCGGCTTGATACCTTCGTCCTCGCGCTGGTCACGCAAGCGGGCTACGGCGTTGGGGGCATGATGGATCACGGGCAACGCCTTATGGCAGGAAAACTCGACACACACAGCACTCGGCAAGGCAATAAAGGCCGGCAGTTTACCAGAGCGACGAGCGCAAACCTGTACCGTCCCGACCGGCTCCCCTATAATCCGGCGCCACTGAACGCACAGCCACGGGGCTGGTCGAACCACCAGTCACTGAATCAGGAGAGTTTCATGCTGCGCCTTATCGTTCCTACCGCGGCCATCGCACTGGCGTTGTCCTTCAGCGCACAAGCGGCGTCCTTGAAAGAGCAGAATCTGAACAAAGAACTGCGCAACATCGCCGAGCAAAGCAGCGTCGGCACGCCGCGGGCGATCAATGAAGACATTCTCGATCAGGGCTACACCGTTGAGGGCGTTACTCTGATCAACCACCTGAGCGTCCAGGCCAGCCACGCCGAAAAGATGCGCGCTGACCCAAAAGCCGTGTATTTCCAGTTGGGTGCTTCGGTGTGCAATAACCCGTCGTACCGCAAGCTGATGGCCAAGGGTGCGATCATGCGTTACGACTTCAGTGAATATAAAACCAACAAGGCCATCGGCTCGGCCAGCTACCAGGATTCCGATTGCCCGAAAGCTGCCCCGGCGAAGAAGAAGTAATCATCGGGTATTGGCGCGCCGTTGTTCATCCTCGGCGCGCAATTCGGCCACCAGGGCCTGCAAGTAGCGAGAACGTCGTTCTCCACCTGCCAACCGACGGCAGCACTCCTCTTCGAGACTCACTTGATTGGTCTCGGCTGATGCTTTCAGCATCCGATACAACTGCGTATCGATTTCCAGAACCACTCTGGCCATCTCTCCCGCCTCCATGCCTGCTACCCGCGAATCCTTGAAAAGCGCGCACCCTGCGTACGGTTGCCGACTCAAAGCTGTCGTACAGTGCCTGTAGGTTAGTAAATCAGAGTGATTGCTCTACGGCGTACGTTCGGACGAGTGGTGAATATTCATTGCCAGCCAGCCCGCAACGGTTGCCAGGAAAGCCTGCGCGGCGTAAAGATCAACTCAGCGCAATGGCTCGCAAGGGTCTAGATTCAAAGTATTCCCGATCACCTGTTCACGGCAGAAAAAGGAGCTGCCGAGTGTGTGTTTTTTTGCAGCGCGGCACTGACGCCGCACGTCAGGGCCACCCGCTCTGTGCAGAAGGAGACGTTGAATGCCTTACCAACCGAATGACCTGCTCAGCCGGCATTTTCAGGAAAGCGGCCCCGACCTCATCAGCAAGGTCGAAGAACAGCTCAAACAGATTTCCCCCGACAGCCCGAACCTGCCGATTTATCGCGACATGATCCTGACCGTGCTGCGCATGGCCCAAGAGGATCACAACCGCTGGAACGCCAAGATCACCCTGCAGGCCCTGCGTGAACTGGAGCAGGCGTTCCGGGTGCTGGAACAATTCAAGGGACGACGCAAAGTCACGGTATTCGGCTCGGCGCGCACGCCGGTCGAGCACCCCCTGTATGCAATGGCCCGGGAACTCGGCGCGGCCCTGACGCGATCAGACATGATGGTCATCACCGGTGCGGGTGGCGGGATCATGGCCGCCGCGCACGAAGGCGCCGGGCGTGACCACAGCCTCGGGTTCAACATCACCCTGCCCTTCGAGCAGCATGCCAACCCGACTGTGGACGGCACCGGCAATCTGCTGCCGTTCCATTTTTTCTTCACCCGCAAACTGTTCTTCGTCAAGGAAGCCGATGCGCTGGTGCTGTGCCCTGGCGGGTTCGGCACCCTGGACGAGGCACTGGAAGTACTGACGCTGATCCAGACCGGCAAAAGCCCCTTGGTGCCAGTGGTGCTGCTCGATGTGCCGGGCGGAACATTCTGGCAAGGCGCCCTGGATTTCATTCGCCAGCAACTCGAAGAAAACCACTACATCCTGCCCACCGACCTGAAATTGATGCGTCTGGTCTATAACGTCGATGAGGCGGTGGAGCAGATCAACCAGTTCTACAGCAACTTCCACTCCAGTCGCTGGCTCAAGCGTCAGTTCGTGATTCGTATGCATCACAAGCTCAGTGACGTGGCGATGGCGCATATGCAGGAGGCTTTCGCCGATCTGTGCCTGAGTGACCAGTTCCATCAACACGCTTACAGCGGCGAGGAACATGACGAAGCGCAGTACAGCCACCTGGTGCGGTTGGCTTTCGCGTTCAATGCCCGAAATCATGGCCGTCTCAGGGAACTGGTGGATTACATCAACCTCCCCGAAAACTGGGCTCACACCCAACCCCAGACCGCCCAACGTGCACGTGAGCCATCAAAGGTAATTTGAAGGCAAAAAAAAACGGCCCGCTATTTTCATAGCGGGCCGTTTCTATTTAAACCGATTTAATCGTCCATCCCTCTGCCGCTGAACAAGCGGTTGATCATCTCCATCGAAAAACCCCGATAGGCGAGGAAGCGGCCTTGTTTGGCGCGCTCCTTGGCGTCAATCGGCAAGTGTCCGGAGAACTTGCGTTGCCACGTCTCGCGAAGCTGCTCCTGCCAGTCGATACCGCTTTCACGCAGGGCGAGTTCGATATCGGCGCGTTGCAAACCACGCTGACCCAGCTCTTCGCGAATGCGCAAGGGGCCATAGCCGGAGCGGGCACGGTAGGAAACAAAGCTTTCAAGGTAACGGGCTTCGGAAAGCAGCCCCTCTTCCGTCAATCGGTCGAGGGCTGTTTCGATCATTTCCGCCTCAGCGCCGCGCTGACGCAGTTTGCGCGTCAGTTCGACTCGACCGTGCTCGCGTCGAGCGAGCAGGTCCATGGCGGTTCGCCGCACCGCGACGAGGGTATCGAGTACGGCGGTGGTCATCGCTGCGATCAGATATCAGCGTCAGCCAGGTCGTCTTCGGTCTCTTTGACCGCAGAAGCCTTGGAATCGGCGATCACCGCTGGCGACAGCAGTTTGTCACGCAGCTGCTTCTCGAGCTTGGCAGCGACTTCCGGGTTGTCTGCCAGGAACTTGGCCGAGTTGGCCTTGCCCTGACCGATCTTGGTGCCTTCATAGGCATACCAGGCGCCGGATTTCTCGACGAAACCGTGCAGCACGCCCAGGTCGATCATCTCGCCATTGAGGTAGATGCCCTTGCCGTAAAGGATCTGGAACTCGGCCTGACGGAACGGCGACGCCACCTTGTTCTTCACAACCTTGACGCGGGTTTCGCTGCCAACCACTTCGTCGCCTTCCTTCACCGCGCCGGTACGGCGGATGTCGAGACGGACCGAGGCGTAGAACTTCAGCGCGTTACCACCGGTGGTGGTTTCCGGGCTGCCGAACATCACGCCGATCTTCATGCGGATCTGGTTGATGAAGATCACCAGGCAGTTGGCGTTCTTGATGTTACCGGTGATTTTACGCAGCGCCTGGGACATCAGACGGGCTTGCAGGCCCACGTGCATGTCACCCATTTCGCCTTCGATTTCAGCCTTCGGTACCAGTGCCGCCACCGAGTCGACGATGATCACGTCTACTGCGTTGGAGCGCACCAACATGTCGGTGATTTCCAGTGCCTGTTCGCCGGTGTCCGGCTGGGACACCAGCAGGTCGTCGACGTTGACGCCCAGCTTGCCGGCGTATTCAGGATCGAGAGCGTGTTCGGCGTCGACGAAAGCGCAGGTCGCGCCGGCTTTTTGAGCCTGGGCGATCACGGACAGTGTCAGTGTGGTTTTACCGGAAGATTCAGGACCGTAGATTTCAACGATACGGCCTTTTGGCAGACCGCCGATGCCGAGTGCGATGTCCAGACCCAGAGAGCCGGTGGAGATAGCCGGGATCGCCTGACGGTCCTGATCGCCCATACGCATTACGGCACCCTTGCCGAATTGACGTTCGATCTGACCCAGGGCCGCAGCCAAGGCTTTCTTCTTGTTGTCGTCCATTAAAGTCCTCACGTAATCAATAAGGCCTGACGGCCAACACCTGTATAAGTAGCCAGTATTATTCCACAGCGTTCGCGGATCGCCTACCCCTGATTTTCGATTTCTCGTGCCGCTAGTCGCAACAGCCCCTCTAGCGCGGCCTTCACCGTTTGTCGGCGGACTTCATCGCGGTTGCCGGAGAAGTGCTGAACCTCACTGGAAACCGCATCGCCCACGCCCCAGGCCAGCCACACCGTGCCCACCGGTTTGTTCGGTGTACCGCCATCGGGCCCCGCCACGCCGCTGACCGCCACGGCAAACCGCGCCAGACTGTGCTTCTGCGCACCACGCACCATCGCCTCGACCACTTCGCGACTGACTGCGCCCACCGTGCCGAACAATTCGACGGGGACATTCAGTTGCCGGGTCTTCTGCCGGTTGGAGTAGGTCACGTAACCGGCCTCGAACCACGCCGAGCTCCCGGGAATCCGCGTGATCGCTTCAGCAATCCCGCCACCGGTACACGACTCGGCCGTGGTGACGTGGGCGTTGAGCAACTGCAAACGTCGGCCAAGCTCGGCAGCCAGTTGAGTGATCTCTTTCACGGTGCGCTCCGGATCGGGTGGAATGACTACCACCGTACACGACCCGGTTGCGCTTTCAATACACAGACTCATTCAAAATGTTCGGGCGCCAGCGCTCTGACATAGGCCTGACAGGCCTGCAAGGCAATCAGTCCGCGGTCGCCGGTGTCGGTGATGGCGATAATTCGTTGAGCATGCGCCGGGTCAAGTCGGGCGCGTACGGCTGCATGATCCACGCCGCCGGCGCCGGTGGCGGCTGGCATCCCGCAGCCTGGGGCAGCATCGCCGGCGTCGATGAGGACTGACAGGCGCAGATCAGCAGTGGCAAGACGATCGCGCAGGCGATCCTGATCACGTTGGGCATCACTGAGTGCTCGATAGTGGGTTTGTTCACTGGCCGCGAGGCGTTGCTCAAGGGCCAGACGTTTATCCTGCTCGACCTGCTGCGCGCTGGCGGCGGCCACATTCAGCTGATTGAGAGTGTCGGCGTTTAACCGCGCCTGCTCCGCGAGTTGTCGCCCGTAACGCCAGTCCTGAAACTGCCAGGCCAGCGCAGCGCCTCCCAAGGTCAGTAACAAAAAGCCGGTTAAACGCCAGGAGACGGACATAGCACCGCCCTCGCCCGCGTCCAGATGTCGAGCCGATCCTGCAGGCCATTCAACCCGCCGTTGATTCGGCGGGTGATGCTGTTGAACTGATCGCGGTCGGCCAGATCGTTCAGGCCGTTCTGTTCCCAGAACCATGCCGCCGATTCCGCTGCCCATTGCGGTTGCTCAAGCAATTCCGGCAAGGACAGCAAGCGCTCATCGCCGAACAGGCCGAGGCTGCACTGCCGATAGTTGCTGCGCCCGGTGATCTGGATCAGCCCGCGACCGCGGTATTTCTGCCCATCGCCGTCGGCCTCGGGCGTGTTGCCCAGACGTAACGCCAGCGTGCCAGTGTCGTATTTGCTCAGGTATTGGTTGTTGCCCAGTTCGCGCACGTATTGCAACTGGCCCGACTCGTGACCGATTTGTGCGAGAAACGCAGCGATACGTTTTGGCGAGTCGATATGGCGGCGAGTCATTGCATTGTTGAGTGCAGAAACAAAAACGCCCGCTTGGGAGCGGGCGTTGGGCATGATGGTTTTAAGGTTGTCTTCAGTGATTTGCATGATGCGTAATCCTCCCTGGATGCTCCGATTGAATCATGGTTGACGGACAACGCCCCCCAGCCATTTTTTTGCCAGAGTTGTCAGGGTGTTGTTCGGTGCCGCGACTTCGGGGGCTGTGAACACCCAGCCGAGGGTGCCGAAGTTGGCGTTCCAGTCGATTTGCGGTGTCGGTGTCACGTCGGTGATGTCGACCCACAGCAGATCCGGATGGAACATATCGGCCATGTTGCCGTCAGTCGAGATCAGTTCGGCCACAGTGTTGTTGACGATGCGTGCGTAGGTTTTCATCAGGCGTACTCGTAGATAATCACTGCACCAGGGGCACCGGAAGCCCCCGGTCTGCCAGATTGACTGGGGGCGTTGGCAATGCCGCCCGCCCCGGAACCGAACCCGGAACCAGGGGCCGCGATTGCTCCCTGCGCACTGCTGGCAACACCACCATTGCCCAAGGGCGAGTTGGCACCATGTCCGGCCAGGGTCGACGCATTGATGGAAATACCTGTCGAACCGGCAGAACCCGCCATGCTGACGATGTTCCCGCCTTTCGCAGCTTGGCCGGGATACCCACCAACATACAGACCGATCCCTGGGAAGCTGGTGTAACCCAACGAGGTCGAACCAGCACCGCCAGGCGCTGAAACCAACGATCCCAAGGAGCTGGTTCCGCCCGTTCCAGCGTCGGATGCGATCAAACCTGCGGCGCCACCAACGCCCACCGTGACGATCTGACTGGCTCCAACCGTTGCGGCCGAAAGCCAGGCTTCCGCGTAACTACCAGAGGCCCCTCCACCTGCAAGCGAATACTGGGAAGCAGTTGTCCCAACAATGCCTGCACTCCCGCCCCCTCCGCCGACAACTTTCACCAACACATTCTTCATCCCCACCGTCGGCACATAAGTGCCAGACGAGGTGAACGTCCTCACACTCAACAACCGCCCACTGGCACCACTGCCACCGCCGGCATACACCAGCACCCAACTTTCCAACGCCGCGCTGTACACCACCGAACAAACACTGCCGCCGACAATCTCGGCAGGCCGCAATGCACTCGATGCAAGATTTACCAGCGGCTTGGGCATCAACCCGTTCGGTGCAAAGGTACTCGCTCCGGTATTGGCATTACCGGCGGTAAAGCGCAGCGCCAAGC
Organism: Pseudomonas sp. JAI115; assembly: GCF_014200835.1. Lineage (NCBI taxonomy): Bacteria > Pseudomonadati > Pseudomonadota > Gammaproteobacteria > Pseudomonadales > Pseudomonadaceae > Pseudomonas > Pseudomonas sp. JAI115. The sequence goes on along the minus strand of NZ_JACHCY010000002.1, from coordinate 44,057 downwards.
CGTCCTTCAATGCGGTGACGGGAGGCACATAATTGGCCATGTATAGATTGGCGGCGCCGATGTCAGTGGCATGTTTGTCTTCACCTGCCTGACTGAGTTTTTGCACCGCTTGCAACAATTGGGTTGCATCGGCTTCGCTTGGCTCAAGGCCGGCGGATTTGACGACGTTCAACAACTCATCGGTGACGCTGTTGCCCCAGGTCGCCGGGATCAACGATCCGGGTAATCCCGCGACAACATCTTCATTGACGAACTTGCCGTTCACCAGCCCGACGCTGGGAACACTTTTTGGATAATCCATGTATGTTTCCTCTACGGCTCAAACCGCATTTGCCAACCAACGCGGCGCTACAGGCCGATGCTCACTGAAAGGAAAAAAAGAACCCTGCGGCCAATCGCGCAATTCGCGGCGATAGGTTTGCAGCTCGGCATATTGCTCGCTGGTCAGCGTCGTGCCACCACCGTCTTCAAGCTCATCACGATCACGTGCAACCAGACCATCGGTGGCAGCCAGTTGTGCTGTACGCCAGCTACGTTCAGCATCTGCCGCTTCTTCTGCCGAATAAGGTGGTGGATCAACCAGAGTCGGATAACCGTTATCCGCGTGCACACCGACCACTTTTGCACTCACCGCCAGTTGCTGCAGCAGTGAGATCCAATAGGTCTGGGGAATTTCAATGACGTCATCCGGAATATCCGATGAGTTGATAGCGGGAACATAAACCCCACGGGTGCTGGCGCTGAACAAGACATTGAACGGATTCATTTAATAACCCTTTGCGAAGAAGTTGATACCCCAGCCTGCAGACACTTCGCCGCTGTAGCTTCGAACTTTCAGACGGCACCCCTGCTTCGACGCAGAGTTCGCGTACATGACGACCATCGCTCCATCGCCTCCTACGTGCATAGCGATGATCGAAGAAAACGCGGTAGGGAAAGAGATCGGAAAGACGACGTTGACATCGCCATTGGCATCCGTCGTGCCAACACCCCATTGATCGATATTGCCGCTGGCATAACGCTGGTAGCCAATGTTGCCGTACACACCGGAGTGCGCCGACGCATATCGATCACTCACCGAGCCGCCATAGAGGCGCCACTGTCCCGTGAGTTTGATCAGGTAGGCAGTGTCACCAATACCCAACTTGAGCGGGCCGGATGTGCCATTACAGGTGAGAAGCCCATCGTTACCGGAAGGATTGACGGTCAACACGCCGGTACCTGCGTTGATTACGTGAATGGTGCTCGCATGGGCCACACCATTGGTAGACGGCAGCGTCGCAGTCAGCGCGCTGGCACTGGAGAAACTCGCGACACCGCCAATATTCGCAGCGTTCAATACCGTGCTGGCGGCGTAAGAAGCAAAACCGGAGAACTGTAATCCCGCCCGCGTAACAAACTCAGTGGTGGCCATCGACTGATCATTGGAGAACTGCGGTGAAGTCAAAAACAACTTGTTGCTGCGTAATGCGGTTAACACCTGATCATCTTTCGCTTCCGTCGGAGCGGTGCCGCCAGCATTGATGATATTCAACAACTCTTGGGTAACGCTGTTGCCCCATTTCGCCGGAATCAACGACCCCGGCTTGCCGGTCAGCGGGTCTTCATCGACAAACCGGCCGTTGACCAGACCGGCACTCGGGACACTGTTTGGGTAGTCCACGGTACTTCTCCTTATGTGTGAGTCAGGTGTTTACTGCTGATTCGGGCGCAACCGGCCAGGTAATTTCGTCAGGAAAACCAGCCTGTTTTTCGATCCGGTTCAGCTCGACGCTGTAGAGCTTCCATTCGATCAGCAGCAGTTGTTCGTCGTGGCTGGCATCGCCAATATCCTCGGCGTATTGCAGCGGGGCGATGCGCAGGACGGCGTCGCGCAGCAGTGCGTCGCGCTTGCCGAGACATTGCTGTCTGATGCTCGCCAAACGAGCCTGCTCATCCAGCACCCAGGCGTTGTCGCGCCAGAGGTGGAATTCACCTGGCCATGGTTGCGCGGTCAGGGTGTCAGGCAACTCACCCAGCTCGGTCCATATCTGTTGCGCGCCACCGTCCTTGCGATAAACCATGCCACGGCGGTCTATCAACTCACGGGGAACACTGTTAACCAAGGTCCACACTCGGCCGCTCTCAGGCGCCGGCAACTGGAAAGAAAGTTGAATCGCATTACTCGGCAGTTGAACACCAAGACCCGGTGTGACATCGAACTCGACAGGGCCTGTCAAACAGCCCAAGTGATCAATCAGATAATTAAACATGGGCACCTCAGATAAGTTTGATCCGACCCGGATAGGCAATATTTCGAGGGCGCGTGATACCGCCATGGTTCAGCAAATCAGCGTCCGAGATTGGCGTAACCGGCGCTGCAGGTGTGATGTATTTAACAGTGGAGCCCACGTAATCGGTGTAGTTACCCATATCAAAGCCCAACTGAGGTTTTTGGGAGTTGATATGTGTTGCGAACAAAATGTTGTCGCCCATTCCATTGTCGCCCTGAACTAAAGAGCCTTTTTGCCAAGAGCCAGGTGCACGTCCCGGGTCGATCAATCCGCCTTCAGCGAGTACCCGTAAAAATTCACCGCGAGCCTCTGGTAAACGGAAGTTCGTGGCACCATCTCCAGGCGTCCACGCACCACCACGATCAGCTTCGGAACGCAGCATTCCGGACTGTTGCGCGTGATCCCAAAGCCACGGCCACTCTGCGCGACTGAGTAACGAACCGTTCAAAGCGGCATAGCCACCCGGTAATACTGCCAGCGCAGTTTCAAAGACAATGTGCCCCAGTGAAGAGCCGTCGAAACGACCGACCGGCCACCAGTTACCCGCGCCATCACTGCGCAGATGCCACCAGTCACCTGCGCCCATCAACACCAGAAATGGATACCCCGAGGTGTTCAGGTGGGTATGGAATTTGATTGAGTCACCACTTGAAACTTGAACAACCAGACGACTACCGCTGTTATCCAGCCGCCGGACAATAACGTCTCGCACCCCCAGACCCGCATTGGCTGACGGCAGGCTGACACTGAGTGCGCCAGCACCGGCATCAATGAGGACCAGGCCTAGCTCTTCGCTGGTCAACAACCGGGATGAGTTGACCCGTGTGATGGACGAACGCATGGGGCTGGCCTTGCCGATAATCGACTGAATTGCCTTGAACAGCTGCCCGGTATCCGCCTCGGACGGCACCAACCCGCCACCGTAAATCACACTCAGGATCTCCTGAGTCACGCTGTTGCCCCACACCGCCGGAATCAACGACCCCGGTGTGCCGGCGACCGGGTTTTCATCTACGAAGCGGCCATCGACCAGGCCAACGCTGGGGACGCTTTTTGGATAATCCATAGGTTTCTCGTTCCTCTGAAATAACAAATGAACCGCGTCGTGGCGATCGCGAGTACGAGCCAGCGGCGGTCTGTTTTCTGAAAATAAAAAGCCCACGGTGAAGTGGGCTTGGGTGAAGCAGAACGAAAGCGTTACGACTAGAGATTCTGGCTGCTGAGCAGTTCGCGAATCGCCGCCAACGCGTCATCGCTCGCACTTCGCGCCAGATCGAGATTGCCTTTGGCCGCATGCGCGCGGATCTGGCTTTTGGCCTTCAGGCGCAAGGTGCGCAGGGTCAGCAGATGATCGGTGAGTTGGTCGGCCTTGCTCAGGATCTGCTCGGCTGCCTGTTTGGCAGTTCGACCTTTGACTACCCACGCAGCGACCGACAATGGCACCTCTTTTTTCGGATAGCCGGCGTCTTGATAAACCTGAGCGTCGGCAGCAGCCTGGGCGTACTCCATGGCTTTGAGCGGGTCGCCGGCCAAAACGGTGCGGGCACTGTCGGCGGCCGCGTCGACCTTGGAACACAGCTGTTCGGCTACCTGAAGTTCCAGCTCGGCAACTCTGGACGGATTCAGCTGCCATTTTTCTCCATCCCAATCATGGGCACTGGACGGCTGGGCCGGGCGCAAGCCTTCCTCGAACTGATGCAGCTCTTGAATGATGATCATCGGATCAGCTCCCAGGAAAGATTGATATTCACCGCCGCTGAAAAATTGATCGCAACACCGTTGGCGTAGTCGCTTGGGAGGAGATTTTTGATGCCCATGCTGAACAGCAATTCGTCACTTGAACCGTTATCGGCACCAAAAGCGTGTTCGGCTTGATAGGTCTGCCACAAGGAACGCAACATGCTGTGGTCGAAGCTGGCGGTCAGTGTCGACACGGTTGTGTCACTCACCTCGTTGTTGGTAATAACCCGTACCGTCTCACCCGCAATGGCCCAACCATCCCAATTGCTCGACGCGGCAGCCTTTGGATTGAGAAAACAGTAGTTGGCACCCAGCCATCCGGGTGTAGCAAAATTCACGGCTGTGACGAGCGTCGGATGCGGCGTCGCATTGCCCACCACCAGCCGCGCGGCACGGGCATGCGGGTCAAGTGGCAGGTACACCACGCCATTACCGCTGATTGTTTGCGTCCACGACAAACGACCGCGGTTATAAATCGGTCGGACAATCGGCACCGAGCCAGGGCCTGCTGTCACCACCCATGCCAGACAAATATCCAGCGGCGTCGACTGAAAACCGCCTCCCGCCGCACCATTGATCGTGCCCTTCAAGCCTTCGGGCGTAGCGTCATAGATGATGCCGCGCTGCGTGTAAAAGGTCAGCACGCCGGCAACCACTTGCGCACGCAAAAAGTAATTAGAGTTAGGCAACAGATCAACACTGCTCCAGGCTTGTGTCGTAAATGTGCGCGGACGAGCCAACTGACCAGTCAGCACTTCCTGACCGAGGCTGATCAGCACACCCGCCGGAATCGAGATCCGTCCGCCACTGGTGGCAACCGCTGCCGGAGTGATCGCCAGACGACCGTCCGGCGTCGCCACCGTCGCGGTTGGCAACGACCCGATCGGCAACGCCGAATCCAGATTCCAGCCCTTGGCCGAAACGCTCTGAATCGCCTGCAACAACTGATCGTATTTCTTCTCGTCCGGAGTCAGCTCCCCAGCCTTGATCACGTTGAGAATTTCCTGCGTCACCCCGTTGCCCCAGTCTGCCGGGATCAACGACCCCGGCGTCCCGGTCAGCGGGTTTTCATCGACAAATTTCCCATTCACCAGACCGGCGCTGGGCACACTTTTCGGATAATCCATCCCGTCATTCCTCCCTAGTCATAATTGATGTGCACTTTGGTATGCGCCGGCGCACTGCGGTGGATCAGACACTCCAGCGCCGAGCCCGGGTTCACGCCAAAGCGCTCGCCCCAGTAGCTCGCGCCGTAGCGCCGACCAAGCAAAAGGCGGCCACCGGTGTTGAGCGTCCACATGAATTGCGCTTCCCAGGTGCCCCAGTGCGCGGCGCCGAAACGCGCGCGGCCCATACGGGGGGCTTCGTGTTCGGTGATGCTGGCGTTGGGGTAGCCCTGGCTTTTGGCGATGTCGAGGTAGTAACCGACAGCCTGGCTGCCGACCGCAAGCAAGCGCCGGCGTACGGCGAGGCGGCGGTCGTCGAACAGCGGTGTGGTGCCCAGACACGGGTCGGGCAGCTCCATCACCCGCTCCCAGTCCGGCACCAGTTCGCTGACGCCCGCCGGGTCCATCTCGTTGAGCAGGTCGGCGGCGCGGGCATCGAGGCGCGCCAGTTCGACGGCGACGCCTTGCAGCACTTCCTCGAGTTCCGGAACGCGTTCCGGGTCCCACGCCGGGCCGCTCGGCAGCAAGGCGCGCAGCTGCGCCTGATATTGCGCGGCGGTTCTTATGCCCCCCATACGCAGCCTCCGAAGGTCAGCAGTTCGCTTTGCCCGGCAGGCACGTCAGCGGCCGGTGCGGTCAGCGTGTGGTCGTACTCACCGCCGGCGCTGCTGATGGCTTCGCGGATATGGCTGATCAGCAGCGGTACACCGAGGTCGGCCTCGCGGTTGTGCAGGTCGCGCAATTGCGCTTCAACGGCGGCGCGCACCGCAGTGGTGTCTGGATTGACGTTCTTGAAGCGGTACACCACCGGCACCTGAATCGGCCGCTGCACGTGCACTTCCGCCGTCACCGGGCGCAGCGGTTCGATGTACTCCTGAACCTCCGCCAATTGCTCATCGTTGGGCACCGGTTGCGGGTCTTCATCACGCATGATGAACACCGTCACTGTGCCTGGCCCGAGCAGGCCGCCACGACACCAGGCCCGCGTCACACCCGGCACTTCCAGCGCCCAGGTCTCGTAGTCGCTGGCGGAACCGCCGTGCGGAATGACCCGATAAGAACGGATCACCCGCGAGCGCAACGACTCCAGGCTTTCTCGCGCCACGCCACCACTGAGGCCGGGCGCGAGCACCACAAAACTGTTGCCGACTACACCGGCGATCGGCTGCACCGGGTTCAGCGCCAGACCGGCGCCGGCATTACCGAGGCTGCCAGCGTCGAGCGCAGCAATCGTGGTGGTGTTGCTGCCATTGACGGTGGTGCGCGCGGTGGTGACTTTATAGGTACGGCCATCGCTCGCTTGCAGCAGCGTGTCGACATCCAGCACCGCACCGGCGGTCGCGGTAAAACTGACGCTGCCGGTGGCGACTTGCGCCGGTTTGCGTGGCTGGTTCAGGCGCAGCGCGGCGATGCGTTCCAGGGTCGATTCGTCGGCTTTGTCCGGCAGGATCTGCTCGGCAATCCAGTCGAGATAACCGTACAGACCATAAGCCGCGCCACCAAGTGTGCGGGCCAGCACTTGCGCATCGGACTGGCGCAGCGAATCGCCGGCCAGGTCGCTTTGGGTGCGCTTGATCAGCACCGGCAGCGAAGGGGTTTCAAACGGCATAGATCACCTGCCAACTGTTATCGGGGTTGATGTCCAGACGTTCGCCATCGGCCAGGGTCAGGACCGTGCGCAGGTTCAGGCGCTGGGCGTCGAGGCGTTCGCTGATGATGTCGATGGCGCTGCAGTGGCCGTCGTCCATCAGCCATTGCAAGGCTTCGCGGGCATAGAACTCGGCGTCCATCTGGGTCTGTCGGGTCAGCTTGACCCGACGCAACAGCCACAGCCGCGAACCGATGCGATCGTCGGCGACGGTGGGAAAGCTGTCGCCCCACCAGCCGAAGCGCTCCTCGTCGTCGAGGGCGTCGTCATCGGCGGCGCGGCGCCAGGTGAACAGGCTGATGAGCACGGCGCGGGTCAGTGCGGCGTGGAGGTTCTGGCTGACAAGCATTATTTGCCTCCTGCCGGCGCACCGGTCTGGCCGCTACCGGCCTGCACGCCAACGTGCACGTGTTTGATCTGGCTGATGCCGCCGGCGAGTTGGTCGCCGGTGGAAACGATCTTGCCGGTCTGGTTGATCACCGGCGTGTCGAAGTTCACCGCGCTGCTGGCGCGGATGTTCAGGGTGGCGGTTTCGATGTCGATGATCCGCCCGCGCTTGAAGTGAATTTTGTCGCCCTCGTCGGTGTAGATCGCCACTTCGCCAGAGGCCAGCGACTGCAAGCGATAGCGGCGGTCGGCGACCACCAGGGCGATGGCGTGAGACCGGTCACCGCCGAGAAACGTGACGATGCCTTCGGCGCCGGCCAGCGGGTTGCTGGTGAAACCGTAGGGTTCGAAATGCTCCATGTCGTCGTTCACCTCGCCGGCGGTGAGGCGCATTTGCAGCGATTGCAGCTTGGGTGCCGAATGGGCGAGCACGACAGTGCCGCGCGCCAGTAGGCGTGTCAGTAGGCTCATGAATTGTCCTCAGGGAGCAGACCCGACACGGACAAAATGTGGGAGCGGGCTTGCTCGCGAAAGCGGTGGGTCAGTCAATGGGATGTTGGACCTGCCGACGCTTTCGCGAGCAAGCCCGCTCCCACAGGGAATGGGTGTCAGGCCTGGGTTTTTTTCGGTGGGATGGGGTCGGGATCGAAGGTATGCGGTGGCGCCACTTGCAGCGTGGTCACCGAGCCCTGCGCCGAGAGCGAATACGTGACTTTGGAGATCAGCATGTCGCCGTCAAAGCCGAGTACCGGATCCGTGACCTTCACCAGCGTGTTGTGGCGCCACAGATCGCCATTGGCCTGACGCCAGCCCTGCACCTGATAGGTGGTGGTCTGTGCCCGGCCCATGCGGGTGGCGCTTTCCCATTGGGCGCGTTGCTGGGCCAACTCGAACGTCAGCGCGGTGCCCTCGTTGATGATCGTGGTGCGGCGGCGCTTGAAGCTCAGATCAGCCGCGCTGGATTGAACCTCGCTGACGGCCGCCCCGCTCTTATTGTCCGAGCCTTTCTGCTGACCGATCACTCGGTATTCAGAAAACACCTGGCTCTGATCCATCGGCGCGTTCGCCGACAAAATGTTCTTGCCCAACTCCAGCGCGTCACTGGCCCGACCACCACTACCGGGCTTGGCCAGCACCAGCCGGCCCTGCTCGTCATCGGTGGAAAACACCCGGAACAGCGAGAGCAATCGGTCGATCGACTGGAACACCGTTTCGCCCGGCACGATGGTGTGTTTGGCGAGCCGCGCGGTCTCGGGAATTTCGTTGACCACGTACAGCGAGTATTCCGCCGCCAGAGCCTGGACGATGCTCAGCAGCGGTTGCTCCTGCCATTGGTTCGGCCGGTTGGTGGCTGCGCAATCGACCAGATCCTGAGTCTTGGAGCTACCTTCGATGCTCAGGCTGATCTGGCGTCCGTCGTAACTGATCGGGGCCTTGAACACGTAGCCGGTGAGCACCAGATCCTGGCCGATTTTCACTTCGCACGGGTCACCCGGTTTGATCCGTTGATCCACCGTCTGCCCCGGCCACTGCCAGGTGATATCGAGTTTGAAGGTGCGGAACTGGCGCTCAAGATCGGCGGTGATTTCCACGCTTTTCCAGCCGCCGTATTCCATGTTGTTGACGGTCAGCGTGACATGGTTATCCATCTCGCTCATGGCTCACTCCCTGGACACTTTTACGTCGTTGGGAGAAAAGCCCGGATGGTTCATCGCGTTGCTCTGCGTCACTTGAGTCACCCGTGTGGCATCGGCAAATTGCTTGTAGGCCACCACCAGCGCCGGCAGGCTTTCCTGAAACGATTTGGTGACCTGGCGCACACCGGATGACGCCACTGCCTTGAGATGCGCAATCAGCGCTTCCTTCACATCGTTAATTGCCTGGTGATGTTTGGGATCGGCCTTGTCCAGCATCGGGTCAATTGCCACCCCGACCGCCTTCTGCAGTGCTTTCATTTCTTCGGTCACCGGCACTTCCTGACGAGTCACCGGTTGATCCGCCTGATGCGCCACCGAAGGTGTCGACGACAGCTTCACCGCCGGAGTCGCCACCGGCATCGACGCTACCCACTGCGCCACTTTCACCAGCATGGTGTCCTGCACCAGATCGGCCATGGTTTGTGCCGCCGCGTTGGTGTCCTTGCCGGTGGTGATCTTCGGCGCATCAGCCTTGCGAATGGCTTCGAGTTGTTGGGACACGTCGGCAATCACGCCACGGTAGCCCTCCTTCGCGAATGCCTTGAGCTCCTTGATATCGCCGAGCAAGCCCTTGAACTCCGCTGCCACTTCCTTGGGCAACTCCTTGACGGCTTTGACCAGTTCAGTGATCTGCTTGTACTGCTCGATCAGCGGTTTGAGCTGCTCCTTGATCACCTCATAGACCCCGGTCAGGCTGTTGCGCAGATTGGCAATGCCGATCCGCGCAGCCTTGATCAACGTCATCGCCTGCTCGAAGCGCGCCACCGCAGAACCCAGCAAAGTGTCAGCCTTGGCCAACAGAACTTTTTGCGTACTGACCGTGGCGGTCGGAAACGGCAACGGCCGGTCGGGATAAAACTTCAGACTGAACGTCACCAGCCCGCCGTCCTGGCGGGTGTGGGTCATGTCGCATTCGCCGACCTTGACCTGCAAGCGTCCGAGCCACGGATGCACCAGTTCACCACTCCCCGCCTCCAAGGCCTTGAGCAGCTTGTCGCGCTGCTCCAGGCAATCGGCGCCGATGATGAACGCCGTGATGTCGTGGGTCCTGGCCTGTTGGCCGAGATCCTCGAAATACGGCAGGTCGCGTTGCGGATATTCGTGTAACTGACCTTTGCGACCGACCGGGGTTTTCGCCTGATCGATCCAGAACCCGACACCGCGAAACGATGCCGGCAACAAACGGTCACGCCAGTTCATTGGAACCTCCTGCCGACAGCGAGCGATAGCCGATGCGAGAAGACAGCGCCAGGCCCGGTTGATTGCTTTGTGGTTGATCGGTGCGCAGCCCCGCCGGTGCATTTTCGAAGCGCACGGTCAGGCCGCCTTCAAGTTGCGTACGGTTGTTGGCCGCGCTTTGCTGGATCAGGGCGCTGGAGATTTGTGGCAGCGATCCGCTTTGCAGCGCTCCGTTTCCAGCAGGCACGGGACTCTTGCCAAAGAACGCCGGCGCCAGCTCACCCTTGCCTTCGGCATTGGTCTGGCGTTGCGCCTCAGTCAGCGTTTCGACCTTGCCGGTGACCTTGGCGATCAACCCGGCGAAACCACCGTCGAACAGCTCCTTGATCGGCGCGATGACGGTTTGCAGCTTTTGCCACAACTCGCCGAACCACCCGACAATCGGCCCCCAGCTCTCGATGATCTGATCCAGAGGTTTCCATTCGAACAGGGTGTGCAGGAAGTCCACGACCGGCGCAGACGCCGCCAGCACAACATCCCACAGCGCCGAAAAGACGTCGCCGACCGGCTGCCAGTACTGCGCAATCTGCTCCAGCGGCGACCACTCGAACAGGCTGCTAAAAAAGCCTTTGACCCGCTGCACTGAGGTTTGCAGTGCCGTCCAGATCGGTTCGAAGTACCCGACGACACCACCCCAGGCGCTGGTGATCATTTCCATCGTGAAATAATCGAACAGTGCCCGCAATGTATCCCGGGTGCTTTGCACCGCCGATTGCAGAGTCGTCCACAGCGGCTGGAAGTACGCAACAACACCGCCCCAGGCGCTGGTGATCATCTGCATGGGCGAGAAATCGAACAACGACATCAGGAACTCTTTAGCCGGCTGCGCGACTTTTCGCAGGCCATCGAACATCGGTTCGAAGAACCTGACAACACCGCCCCACGCACTGTTGATCATCTGCATCGGCGAGAAATCGAACAGGTTTCGGAGGAACGCCATCACCGGCACACTCAAGGCCTTGAGCAGTTCCCAGATCGCCGAAAACAGCCCCGTCAGCGGCGCCCAGTTTTCCAGGATCATGCCGGCGGGCGTCCACGAGAACACCGATTTGAAGAAGTCGATGACCGGCGCAGTGACGGCTTTGACCTCGTCCCAGATGCCCGAGAAGAATCCCGCGACCGGTGACCACAGCGCCGCCAGTGCATCCAGTGGTCGCCAGTCAAGAATCGAGCGCAACGTCGCCATCGCATTCGCACCGATGTTTTTCACGCCTTCCCACATGCCTTTGAAGAACGCGCTGATCGGCGTCCAGTTGGCATAGATCAAACCGGCCGCCGCCGCGATGCCCATGGCGATGAGCATGATCGGATTGGTCTTGAGGACCATGCTCATGACATCGAACACTTGTGTGGCGCCGGTGACCGCGGTTTGCATCGCCGAGAAGGCAATGGCCCCCGCAGCCAGGCCTTCCACCAGTTTCGGGTTGTCGGCAAGCAGGCTGCCGAACTGAGTCAGCATTGGCTCAAGCCCGACGACTAACGCACCGACTGCCGGTACCAGCGCCGCGTCGACAGCGGAGGAAACCTTTTCCATCGACGCACTGAACACGTTCATGTTCTGCGCAGCGGCTTTCGGTGCGGCGGGCAGATCCACGGTTTTCGCCGTCTCGCTGACTTCAGTCAATTTGCCCTGAAACGCTGCCGCCGATTTGATCCCGTCCACGAACGGCGTGATCACGCTGCCGCCCTTGAACAGACCGCTGATATCCAGTTTGCCGAGGCCGGTCTGTTCGAGATTTTTCTTGAAGCTCTCGACCTTTACTCGCAGGGCGCCGAGTTTGGGCGACAGTTCATCGATGCCCGTGATCAGCACCGGTGTTTGCACTTTCTTTTCTTCGTCTGCCATCACTGCACCTGCTGCATCGCATTGATCCGTTGCGCGTGCTCCAGCGATTCGCGGAGCACATCCAGTGGCCTGGCCATCATCTGTTCGGGGTCAACCTTCCAGAACCAGGCCAGGTCATAGGCGACTGCGATCAGGTCGGTGATGGCTCCGACGCCGCACTCATGAAAAAACTCGCAACGGCCCAGCTCAGCGCGTTGAGGTCAGCCAGATCGAGCTGGTTGACCGACGACGGCGGGATGCCGGCGCACACGGCGATGTATTTGGCCGCCACGTCCATGTCGAGGCTGACTTCTTCGCTTTTGTCGATCTTGTACGGCAGCGCCTTGATCGCTCGCACTTCCTGCACCGTCGGACGGCGCAGGACGAGTTCGGTCAGGGGCTCGCCGTGAGCTTCGATCGCAACCTGAAGCTTCACGGCGCCGCTCATTGCCAGGTCCCCTTGATGCCTTCGAATTTCAGTTCGATGGTGGCGTCATCGCCCTTGGAAACCGGCTCTTCGACCAGATAGGCACCGGCCAGCACGTAGACTTTGCCGTTGCTGAATTCGCAGGTGACGGTGATGTCGGTGCCTTCGATCAGCTTCTTCAGCGGGAAGTCGGCGGTGTGCAGCGCGGTCACTTTGAACGACGGCGCGACGTCGGTTTCCTTGTAGAAACCCGGTACGACGGTTTCGCGTTTGACGGCCATCAGCGGGGCTTCGCAGCCGCCGTTGATAGTCAGTTGTGCACCGTCGACTTTGACGTAGCAGGTGCCTGCAATCACTTGACCCATGGTGTTACTCCCTTCAAATAAAAAAGCCCACCGGAGTGGGCTGAATGCTTACGGCCAAACGCGGCGATCAGGCCGCGTCGTCGTATTGCAGACGGAATTGGTTGAGCAGTGCGAACACGCGCAGACCGTTGATGTAATCCGGCGGGAACAGCACGTTCACGCGGCTCGGATCCTGTACGTCGCGCTCGACGATCAGGTGCTCGGCGAACAGCTCGGCGTTCTCCACGTGGCCTTCCAGTTCCAGCTTGGCGTACTGCGCGATCAGCTCGCCGCGAATGGTCGCCGGAGTGACGATCGGCTGGCCGGCGCCGAAACGGGTGCCGTCGGAAGCCAGTTTGTGGCGCCCGTATTTGCTGGTGATCACGCTTTGCAGACGACGCACGATGAACGCCGACTGGTGCATGGTTTCGCTGTCCAGATAGGAGTTGTCGGCCTGACCGTAAGCGTTCTTCTGGTAGGTGGTGATCGAACGCTGAATGCGCACGTAACCGCCTTCGTAGTACGCGGTGGCAATGCCGTAGTTGAGCAGCGACTGACGCTCGGTCAGGGTGAATCGCTCGCTGGCCGGCGCCGGATCAACACCCGGCAGGCTGCCGCTTTGGGTCGGACGGCTGGCATCGGCGGAGATGAACACCGCGGTGCGCGCAGCCAATGCGGCAGCTTGTACCCAGAACGGTTGCGGTACGCCCGGCTCCAGCGCCTGAATGGTCATGTGCTGATCGTTACGTGCCTGGCCAGCAGCAACCAGGGTGCCGACGGTACCGCGCTTGGCGCTGTAGACGTGACCGAACAGTTGCTTGGCCCAGGACCAGCGACCGGTGCTGTCATCCATCACTGCTTGCCAGGTATTGAGGGTCGACAGATCCGACCACGGCAGAGCGATGAACTCGAACGGCTCGTCACCCAGTGCAGCCACGGCTGCGACCTGATCCGGCACACCGGCGCCGCCAGTCATGGCGGTGATCGCAGTGGTCAGGCCGGCCGGGGTTTCTTCGCCGTTGCTCTTGCCCAGGCGATTGAACTGCAGGCTGATGTCGTTACCGCTGTCGCCGGTCCATTTGGCGGTCAGGGTGACCACACCTTCAGCAGCCGCCGCGCTCACCGGCAGATCGGCGGTGGCGTTGATTTTCTGTGCCAGTGCGGTAGCCGCTTGAGCAGCGGTGGCACCGTTGACCACGGTGGCCTGCACACGCACACCAGCGACGTACAGGTTGAGCACGCCAGCCTGAGTCGCAGTGCCAGTCAGGGTCAGCACGCCTTTGGCGATGGCGCCTTCAGTGTTGTGCAGCGGCAGGCACCAGATCTCGCCGATCGGGTCGGCCTTGCGGAAGATCTCGTACATCGAGGCGAGCATCGAGCCCTGACCGCCGATGCTTTTTGCCAGAGCGACGCTGGAGACCAGCACCAGTTTGCCGACTTCAGTCGGGGCGATGTTGTCGTTGACCTGAGCGACGATCAGACGGCGCATGGCCGAAGTCGCGCTATTGGCGGCCGAGTTGTCCATTTCGGCATAGAACAGCGGTACACGAATGTCCGCAGGGATGTTGCTGAATCCGATCGCCATTATTTGGCTCCCTGTGCTTTGACTTTTACGGTTTTGAGAGTGATATCGCCGTCGGCCAGACGTCGGCGCCACCAGGCGCTGTCCAGCACTTCACGGCCTTCTTTGGGCAGCAGATCGCCCGCTTCCGGGTCAGGCACGGCACGGCCAGCGGCCGGCAGTACGGTGATGCGATTGCTCATGGGGTTACGTCTCCAGAGAAAGTCAGTTCCACGCGCCCGTCAGGGCCCGGGTGTTTCAGATTGGGGTCGGCCGGGTCGATCGCATCGACCCGCACGGTGACCCCGGTAAAGGACGACAAACCGTCCAGTTCACGTTCGTGCCAACTCTCCGCAGGCTGACTCGGCAGATTGCGGCCGAGCTGGAACTCGGTAAAAAAGCGCAGCCGATAGAAGGCCCGGCTGCTGTTGATCGAGACCATCTCGCCGCCGTCGTAGACGATGGCGCTGTAGTCATTGCCCGGTTTGAATCCCACCAGCGCGCGCCACAGTTCGGCGCGCAGGTCGTGCAACAGATCCAGCGCTTTTGTGCTGTCGCTGGCGTCGAGCGCCAAGACGATTTCGAGGCGGTCGCGGATCGGTTGCGCGGTGAGGTTTTGTGCGGTGCTGTTGCTGGCTACATCGGCCAGCGGCAGCACATGGGCCGAGGGTGTCGGCAGATCAGCGTTGCCTTGCAGCAAGGCCAAATCGACACCCACCGCAATGTGGTTGGCAAGGCTTGGGCATTGCCCACGCAGCTGCGTGAGGATCGGGGTGATCTTCATGGTGGTGTTCCAGAGTGTGGGGGAGTTACCGCAGGACCAATGTGGGAGCGAGCCTGCTCGCGAAGGCGGACTTACATTCAAAAACAGTGTTGATTGATCCACCGCTTTCGCGAGCAGGCTCGCTCCCACAGGGGTTTGTGTCGCTCTGAGAAAGAGTGAATCAGTCTTTGGCGCCCGCCTTGGGATCAAGGCCGCTGGCATCGATCACGCAGCGATAGCTGTTCTCGCGATTGCCGCTGGCAGTGACTTTTTCGATCGACCAGCGCCCACGCATGAAGTCGGGCCAGGTCTCATCGAGCAGCACCAGCCCTTCGGCCGCCAGCAGTGGATTGCCGGGACAAGTGATTTTCACCTTGTACTTCTGCCGGAGCATCTTGCGCACTTCGCCCTCGCCGACGGCGATCGCATCCGCTTCGCTGGGTTGTTTCTGGCGGAGGGTCTTGAACGGCGCAAGCCCCGTTTCAACCCAGCGCAACACACCTGCAGCGCCATCCCAGAAACAGGTCTTGCAACCCTTGGTCTGCTCGCGGGCAGACTCCTCCAGCGTGGCGCTGACGAACGCGTGATCGCCGGGACGGTTGTTGCTGGTCACCGACAAGGTCACGTCCGCCAGCACCTGGCCCGACAACGATTTGGTCTGGCCGGGACGGGCCAGCACGTACACGTCGTTGTAGGGTTTGGTCACCGCGTTGTACTTTTTCGCCAGGCGCGTCAGAAAGCTCATATCGGTTTCGTTGGACTGGTCGACGTGCTCGATCCTGATCATCGCCACCTCGGGCGCAACGCGCGGTGAAAAGCCATGGCTCGACACCAGTTTGCGAAACAGCGCACCCAAGGTGGTCGGGCCATGACTGGCCGTGCGACGTTGCTTGAAGCCCGTTTCGTCATCCTTGCTGAACGGTGCCGCCGTAGCCACCAGCGTCAGGCGAAACGGGAACAGCGTCGGCGTCAGGCGCGTCACTTTGAACTGGCCCTTGTCGACCATTCCCGACTCTAGATAACCGACCTCAAGGCCGATTTTTCCGCCCAGATTCGGCAGCCCTTCGAGGCCTTCAAGATCGATGGTCAACGTCAGTTGATCGGACTCGAAACCGGCTGCATCGATGTGTTCCCAACTGATCAGGCGTTGATTGAGCAGGGCCGAATGGGCCCCGTAGAGTCTTACCGCCGGAGTGAAACCCAGTGCCATGCAACCTCCTTAATCCCAGGCCGTGAGCGGTTTGATCGTGGCCGGTTTCGAGTCGAGTTCCGGCAACGTGACCCAGACGCCCGCAGGCAGGATCGGGCCGTGTTCGGCCAGGGTCGGGTTGAGTGTCCACAGAGCTTCTTCGGCGGCGTCATCACTGCGCCCGGTTTCGCGGTAGAGCAGCAGATTCACTGAATCACCGGCCACGCTTCGTACCTTACGCATTGTTGAACTCCGTTAACCCAACCACCCACTTGATCACCATCGCGGTGCCGTCATCGATGACCTCGCTCTGGTTCTCGTCGATGCTGTTGATCCGCCACAGGCCCCAGTTGCGCCCGATACCGTCAATCAACGGCAGCGGCACCCGCTGTGCCTGAAGTGCGCGTAATTCATCGAGTCGATCCATGGCCACGGCATACATCGAGGTGCCGCTGATGGTCAGCGATTCCGCTTTCTGCCCGGTCTGACTGGACTTGGGTTTGCTGGTCAGGATCTGGATGTCGCTCCAGCCTCCGTCGGACTTTCGCGCCAGCGTGCTGTAGGCGAAGTTGCGCGACAGGCCGAAGATGAAACTGCCCAGCGCCATTTGTTGTTTCATCAGGCGACTCCATCGGTGAGGGCTGCGTCACGGCGGGTGGCGAGGGGGTTGTTTGTCAGCAACGGCAGGAACTGGCCGTGGAATTGCCCGCTCAGTTGTTGCCCGATAATCGTGCGAATCTGCTCGGCAGTATCTGGCGCCGGACAGGTGACCTGGATCAGTGGGGAGAAGGTGACTTGCTGGTTTTGCGTCTGCGCGCTCGGCAGTTCTTTGGCAACCTCTACCGGCGGGGCGAGTTGGTTCGGTGCAGGCGTCGCGAGTTTTTCACCCAATGCGCTTCCCCACTGATTGCCATAGTAGGTGCCAGCTGCTCCGCCAACCCCTCCACCGACAAGTGCCCCGGCAGGACCGGCGAAAGCCCCCAGGAAGGCACCAACGCGCGCCCCCAGGTAATTTCCAGCAACCCCACCCACCAGGCCGCCCGCTCCTCTGGCTGTTTGTTTGCCATCGGCATCGAGCAAGCCGTTGACCACGTCCATACCGGAGTCGAGCATCATCAACGGCATACTCAGAGGGCCAG
Source organism: Pseudomonas sp. JAI115 (assembly GCF_014200835.1). Classification (NCBI taxonomy): domain Bacteria; kingdom Pseudomonadati; phylum Pseudomonadota; class Gammaproteobacteria; order Pseudomonadales; family Pseudomonadaceae; genus Pseudomonas; species Pseudomonas sp. JAI115. Next base: position 26,659 of record NZ_JACHCY010000002.1, on the reverse strand, counting down.
CTACACGACCGATACGGGCACCTTGACTGACCAGACTTCGGCCTGGACCGGATGTCAGGTATTTAGCTCGGTCAAGCGCAACGGATCCCAGAGTCTTGGCATTGCTAAGCCCAGCGGAACCCCAAGTCTTGGCATTGTTCAGCGCAACGCCCCCCCAAGCCTTCGCACCGTTAAGCGCTGCGGAACCCCAGGATATGGCAGTTGTGCCGACGAACTTGAGGTTGTCGATAGTGGATGTCGTTCCTCTAATGCCCTTGGCCAGCATCGATCCAGCGACCTGCACGCCCTTGATACCGGCAATACTCAAAATCAACGTCCGCGCGAGCTCCGGTGACTCTTCAGCCATGCTGCTCAAGCCATCGGTCGCCCACGCCATCACCCCCGTGAGCCTGTCAAAATCAGGCAGCACAGCAGCGCCAGCGGAGCTAAGGAGACGATCTTTCTGAGCGGTGAAAATGTTCCAGCCCGTTTGCGACGTATCCGACAGCTTCAGCGCAGCCTGATTGACTGCTCCGCCCTCCTCGCCTCGCGCCGAGGATGCGTACTGCTGTTTATCTTTGACGAGATCAAATGCACCTCGCACATCAGCGCTGCGCTCGAGCATTTTCACAACCGGCTGGTCGATCGAAAAAAGCGTCATCGCCAGGCTGGCTTGCTGCTCGGGGGATTTTGTCTTCAGCGCCTCAAGCACCTTGAGAATCGCGCCGGGGGCGCCCCCTTGCATCTGCGCAGCGAGGGCCTTTGGATCGAGGTCAAGTTGAGCGATCACCGCTTTCTGACTAACTGATGCGTTGTCGCCCAACGCCAGCGTCGTGGTGATCCTCTCCAGTGCCACTCCGGCGTCAGCCCTGTTGACGTTGACATTGAGCATTGCCGCAGCAAAAGCCGCAGTCTGTTCGGGACTCAGCCCCGCACCTTTTGCCGAAGCGCCGTAGTTGCTGAGGATCGAACCAATGTCAGCCACCGTGGCACTCAATCGGCTTCCCAGCACGCTGGTGGCATCGGCGAGGTCGAGGGTCTTGGCTCGGTCGAGCCCCATTGAGGTGCGCCAGCCGATCAGCAGATCCGCAACATCCGGCGCCTTCATCTCAAAGGCTGTGGCCGTGATGCCAGTGTCTCGAGTGAAATCACTGAGGTCTTTTTGCCGAGCGGCTTCATTCTTCTGTTCGCTGCCAACTCCACCCTTGACACCGGCATACATCACGCCTGCCAGATCCAGCACCGTGGTACCGCCGGCTGCCACTTTGCGCTCGGCGGCCATTTTCTCCAACGACACCCGCAACGCATCGCGTTGATCGCCCTCAACGCCTGCAACCCGTCCCAGTCGCGCCATCGTGCTATCAAGGTTGATCGCTGGCTGCAGGTATTTGAAAGGTTGCGTTGCGCCATTGACGCCTGACGGTTTCGACTCAGCTCCCACGGCCGCGCTGCCCGCTAGTGCTGGCCGGTCATTGAGAGACTGTTGCAGCGAGCGCTGTGAAATCAGCACAGCGTGTATCGACCCCAACACATCCCTGAGCTGAACCTGCTCGGCGGTCAGATTTCGCAATTCGCTGGTGGCATCGGCCAGCGCCAGGCTTAGCCCGGCAACACTGCCGTCAAAGTTCGAAGCAGCTGTTGCGGCTCCTGCTGACATCGTCGGAGCCATCAAGGCGGCAGTCTTGCTGGCCGTGCTCAATGCCCGGGTTTCTTGATTGACCTCAGCGAACGTCAACGCATAGTTATCATCTGCCATGCCGCTCTACTCCTGTTTCACGCCAAGGCGAGTGATCGCTATGTCGTAGCGGCGCAACGCCTTTTCGGCGTCCCATTCCAGAATCTCCGCCTCACTTACCGGGTAAATGAGCGGGACGATATCGAGGATTACTTCGATGTCGCGTTCCGAAAGTAGGCCGCCGGCTGGTTTAAAAAATCGTCGATGCGCACCTGCAATTGGGTCCAGTCAGGGACGCTCAGCTGGGCCAGATCGGGGATCATCAGACCGGTGCAGTGGGCAGTGATGAACTCGGCGCGTTCCTTGGCCGTTTTCAGTTTCTTCATCACTTTGGTGGCGCGCAGTGCGGGCATTTCCAGCGACAACGAGGTCACGGTGCGGCCGGTCACGGCGAGCGGTTGCAGCAGTTGCACTTCGTCAGGATCGTCGGACTTTTCCGCGTCCTCGACCTGCTCCAGAAAGTACGCCGCCGGACGGGTCGACATCTCGTGCACGTACTGGGCGATGCTCACGTAGTCCGGGCGTTTCAACTGGTCGAGTTCCTTGACCGACAGGCCGGTGGCGAGCAGCGCCAGTTCGAAGAACTGATCGTCTTCATCATCGCCGGCGCGTTCCAGCGCTTCTTTTTGCGCGGCGTAGAACAGCGGCTTGAGCTGGATCTGTTCGATCTGCGCGCCGTCGTCGCCGGTGATCGGCGACAGCAGGTCATGCTTGGGTGGCATCCACGACATGTATGAATTCCTTGGTGATTCTTGAGGGGGTGTTGCGCAATGGGGCCAGTCAACCCGGCCCAGTGTGGGAGCGAGCCTGCTCGCGAAAGCGGTCTTACAGTCACATAGGTAGCGAATGTGATGGCCTCTTCGCGAGCAGGCTCGCTCCCACAGGTTTTGCGGTGTAACGGGTTACGGCATCAGCACCGCACGACGCGCATCACCAAGGATGTCGACGCCGTTGAGCACGAATTTCTGGGTGCGTACGTCGATGTCGATCACCGGCACGCCGTTTTCCAGGCGGTTGTAGGTGCGGCAGGAGAACTCCAGAGTCGTCAGGGCTTTGCCGCCCATCTTGATCGCGTCTTCACCCATGGTTTTGAGCTTGCCGCCGATGGTGTGATAGGTGAACCAGGTGTTGCCGTCCTGATCCTGACCTGCTTCACGAACGTTCAGCAGGATGTCGTCGCCCAGCTTCACCCCCATCGCCAGCAACACTTCAGCACCGGTGCCTTGCAGCTTGAGCGTGGCATTCAGCGCCTTGGCGCTCTTGGCCATTTCCTCAACGATGAAGCGCCCGCCCGTCATGCTTTCCATGTCGAAATCGATTTTCGGCGGGGTAAACTCCTCAACGGTCGCCGACAACGGCAAACCTTGCAGGGTGGCCGCGATGGCCTGTCTTACGCGGTTGGTAAACATTAGAGAACGTCCTCCAGGAACTGCTCGATGATTTCATCGCGGGCGTTGAGTTGATAAACCATGTGTTCGTTCGGCGCGTAGCGGCCGTAGTCGATGACCACGTACCAGGTGCCGTTCTTGTACTTCTCGACGCTGTTGAGTTCCGGGTGCAGATAGACGCTGCCGCCAGGAATGGTTTCGTCGGCGACCAGGGTCTGCAGCCAGTCGTTGATGCGTTTGACCTCCTGATCCATGAACGACTTGGTCAGGTTCTTGGCCATGGCTTTCTGGCCGGCCTTGACCAGCTTGCGGCTAATCGCATCTTCAAGGCCGACGTAGCTGATGAACTTGCCGGTAATCGAACGGTTACCCAGCAGCGAGAAGCCGCCGAGCACGGTGCGGGCGTAGTAGCTGACGCCGTAACGGTTGAGCAGATCGCCTTCGGTGGAGGTGTCGAGGATGTTGTACTCAACGACCCGGGACACGTCTTCGGCGTAGGTCACCTGGTTGCCCGGGCTTTCCCACTGCTTGACCTTGGCCAGTGCGGCAATCGCCAGACTGGACGGCGCGAGGAACACATTTTTCTTTGCCGCTTTCGAGTACACCGCCGGCATGTTGTGCACCACCAGGCAACGGTCGAAACCGAGATCGGCGCCGCCCAGTTCCTGGCTGTAAGTCACTTGATCAGCGACCGAGGCATCCTTGCCGTCCAGCACCACACGGGCCTTGATGCGTTTGCCGAACGAAGCGAACTCGCTGGCCACTGCTTTGGTACCGGTGAAGCCCGGCGCGCCGATGATGGTCAGGTCTTCCGGGACACTGCCCAGTGCCGCCAGACCGAGCTTGCGGCCAGTGGTTGGATCGACGCCGCCGATCACTGCGTTGACGGTGTCGGCCGGGGTCGCGCCCGCTTCGACGATCACCACGTACACCGGCACCTTGACCACTTTGAGGATCTGGTAAACCGCGTGATACAGCGTGCCCTCTTCGGCGCCGGTCGGATCGAGCAGCGCGTGAGTGGTGAAGTTGTTGATGCGGAACGGTGCGTTGCGCGGAATCAGCGGATCGGCTTTCGGCGCAGTGCCGACCAGACCGATGACGTTGTCACCTAGGCCACCCATGGCCTCGGGGGATTCGGTGGCATTGACGGTAATGCCGTTGTGCTCGAAGTTCAGAACCTCAGCCATGGTTAGTCAGCCTTCTTGGCAGCGGCCTTTTGGGCCTGGGTGGTAGGTGTTTTCAGTTCCAGTCGACCGGCGCTGTGCAGCGCACTGGCCTCGACGTCGAGCAGATCAAGGTCTTGACCGACGCTCGACCAGTGCCCACCGCCGGTGGGGAATGGGACGAGCACGGTGTAGGTTTGGCGGGTTGCCATTTTTCGTTTCTCCATAAACGGGAAAGCCCCTCGTGGGGAGGGGCTTTGGCGGGTGTTGATTTGTTTTAAGCGGACAAGAAAACGCCCCGGGGTGCAGGGGCGTTTTACTGAAGGTTTGGGACTGGCGTTTCAGGCAAGGAATTTGGCCAGCCCTCGGTCAGCATTTCGTTGCCGAACGTTCCTGCTCGAGCAGACTCGGACAGCGCTTTTTCCCGATCAAAACAGGCCTGAACATGAGACCGTACAGCCTGTGCAATTTGCAGGATCTGTTGAGCTGTCAAATCGACAAACCCGGCAACAGACTTGTAGCTGCAACGATATTCAGGATCGAGCATCGCGGAAACCGCCATTCCAGCAATCAGCGATTGACTGTCACGGGATGAATCGATAATCAAACCGGCGACCACGATACCCGAACCTTCTCGGCGAAATCGCTCCTGCGCAATCAGGTCCAATTGGCGCTTCAAGACCAGCTCGCCGTTCGCGAAACCAAATGAGTTTTCCAGTTCCTGAAGGGTGGGTTCATGGTCGAAGAGTACTTCACCGTCAGCCAATGGCCAGTCCGAGGCGACACATCGAAAGGTCGTCCCCACATTTGAGTAGGCTCTCAACATAGATGACTCCTTAAAAAGTGTATTGGGAGATGTGGACATCGTTTGCACGAGAGACCGACGCATAGAGACGGTAATAGATCGTCTGTGGAGTCGCCATGACCAGGTCCGAGAACGGACTTAGAACACCCAGTCCGACGATTCCACCAATGCCGCATGCTTTCATACCTACTTCGGTAACATCCGGAGAAAGCCCCAGAGAGCCACCGCCCGGAAAATCAGCGCTACCAATGTAATGAATGTAGCCACCGACGGTTTTTGCATTCTTCGGAACAACAGAGGCCAGCGAGATCGGTGTCGGCGACATCGACATGCCGTTTTCCAGCACTACCGTCCGAGCAATGGAAATTGAACGCTGATGTTGAATGCCGGGGTTCATCAATCGACTGGCACCGGTTTGCCACACGCTGACCAGCGCACTGGCGCTATAACCGGCGGGCATATTCGTGCCCGCATAAATTTCAGGAGCGGTACTCAATGTCGCATTGACGCCCAGCAGCTTCGCAACCTTCAACTCGGGGTTGTAGATGACGTAAATCCCGACACTGCCGTTTGCTGGAGCGATACCGGTGTCCATGCCACCTGCACCGACGGTTGTCAGATCGAGTGATAGATTGAGATTCGACAACTTGTACTGCGCGACACCCGGTTGCTCGACAATCAGTTGATCAGCAGTAACCGTTGCAACGGAAGTAGCGACAGGCAGCGATATTCTCAGATTACGCATGGCGCCTACTTCCGCACCATTTAGGCGAGCCAGTTTGACTTCAGTAGCCAGAGAGGCGATGTCGATGCTTCCCTGATTGATAGGTGCGTTCCAAGCTTTGATGCACCACATGACGGCGAGGTTTCGAGGCCTTGACCGCATGAAGTCCACGCCGATATAGGCGGTACCCGGAGTCTGCACTCCATCCATGTTGAGCCCTTGCGAGGCAGCAGTAGTCGTGCCATTAACCGTCACGGACTCGACAACCGCCGGAGTCGTGTCGTACTCAAGCCCAAGAACCCTCACATGTTTGGGGTCATTCAGGTTCGGGATCGGCAGATTGACACCATCACCATCGCCATAAGTTGCGGTGCCTACTTGCCAGCTACCAATTGCCCGCCCCGTGTCAGCACCACGCCCATGATCCCAACCACGGAGAAACTCACCGCGGGAATCCGGCAAGCGGAAGTTGCCCGCGCCCTCATCTCCCTTGTTGTAAGTGGTACCGAGAAAAGCCGCCAGATCCGGATAAGTCGCAATGCTCTGCACACTGCCATCCAGTTCCAGATAACCCGGCGCGACGATCCCCGTCGGGAATGCCAGAACGGCCCCCACCGGAACAGCGGATTTGAGCCGTTCGACTTCCTTGGCCAGTGCGGCTACATCGATGGTTCCCTGATTGACCGGGGCGTTCCAGGCTTTGATGCACCACATGACGGCGATGTTGCGTGGGCGAGTTTCATTTCCCCCTGCATTGACGGTAGTTGTGGGCGACGTCAGATTGTTTGAATCAGGCCCTGAAGTTGCCAGATACCCACCCGTAGCGGGAGGTGTTACGACACCGTTAACAACTCCAGCGCCCGTACCCCCAAAAGGGTCAATGTTTGCAGCTACGCTGTCAAAGTACCGGTGACTGTGACTTTTATAATCATCAGCCTGAAGGCTACCGACTTGACGTCCCAGGTCGACTCCCCGTCCATGATCCCAACCGCGTAAAAATTCCCCACGCGCTTCCGGCAAACGGAAATTCCCGACGCCCTCATCACCCTTGTTGAACTTGCCTCCCAGATAAGCGCTCAAGTCCGGGTAAGTCGCACTGCTCTTGACGCTGTTATCCAGCTCCAGAAAACCCGGCGGCGGTGCATCCACCGGGAACGCAACAATCGAACCCACCGGCAACGCCGAGGCCTTGGCGATCAGCGCTTCAACTTCCGCCTTGGTGTAGGAATCCTTGATGCCAAAACCGGCCAGCGTTTCAGGATTCGCACCTGCCGTCGCGCGGCCATATTCATCAACCGTCAGACTCTTGTAAGTGCCGGCAGCAATCCCGGTGCGCCCGGCCAACATCTTGAACGTCAGCGCGGTGGTGCCAAGAGTGATCGGCGCATTGGTGGTCAGGTGCCACAGCGAATCACCGTTCGCCGTGCCCTCCTCGACCATGACCGTCAGCCCTGGCGTGACCTTGGCGCTGGAGTTGGCATCGGTTGCCCGTACCCAATCGCCATTGGCGACGATCCACAGGCCGTTGTCCTTGGCCAGCGTCTGGTTCGCCAGCAGCACACGGTCGCCGGAAATCACGGCCACGCCGTCGATCTGTTGCGCACCGTTCAGCACGATGTTGGTAGAGGCCGCGACGCGCACCGATTGCTTGCCATCGAGTTTGCCGAGTTCTTCGGCGAGGTAACTCATGACCCAGGCACGGGTGGCCTTGACCACGGTGTCGTCGATCAGCAGCGTTACCAGCGATGCATTGCTGGTCTCGAAAATCGAGCGAATATAGAACTCTTTGCCCGAGCCCGACGTGGCTAACACCGGTTTGAACGACTCCGGATATTTGACGATCGCGTAGAGAATCCCGGTGTCGGTCCAAAGCCCCGCTTCACGCACGTACCAGCCGCCGACATCCGGCGGAATGGTCACTTCGGCGAGCAGCCAGCTCGGATTTTTCTCGTCCTGGAACAGCGCGTTGAGCGACCCGCGCCAGACTTCGCGCTTCAGCGCAGTGGCGGTCGCGGCCGGGTTGTAGACCGCGCCGCCGCCATCACCGACGGAAATCTGCGTCAACTTGATCGGCGTGCCCGCGGCCTTGCACGCCGTTTCGTAGGCAATCCCTGCGTTGGTGAGCAGGGTGTAATAGTCAGCCATTCAGGCCCCCTGGGGATAAATAGTGGATGTTTCGACGGTGTACAAAGCAGCGGCCATGAACGCCTCGCCAGAGGTTTCGAGCCCTTCGATGAACACCGGATAAACCGTGGTCAGCTCACCGCAGAAAGTCGCGGCGGCGATGGAGTGGCTGCCGAATGCGCTCAAGCCAACCGTCACCGAAAGGATGTCCCGTTCGCTCTTGGCATCCGCCAGACGACGGTCGAGACGGGCGTCGACTTCTTCGCTGTAGGGTTGGTCGCTGAAAGCGCGCACCCTGAAGCTGTAAGGCACGCCGGGAGGCGTCTGTTCGTACCAGGCGCGGACTTCGGGGCGCAGTTGCAAACCCTTGGCCGCGTTTTCCAGCGCCTTGCGAGTGCCGGCCTGCCGCGCGGTGGGCCAGGCCAGTTCGACGGTCAGGCGCTTTTCCGCTTCCGGTGCGCTGGTGCTCCATTCGGCGACGCCGCGATCCGCTGCCAGATACGGCAGGAACGCCACCGGTGTTTCGCTCGGATTCATCAGCTCGGGGAACGGCGGCACGATGCGATCAAGCAGTGCGCCAAAGCCCAGATCCAGACCGCGTTCGAGTGCCGAGCTGTTGGCTGGCAACAAGGTCGGGCGTTGTATTGGCTCACTCATAACGTCAGCACCTCGACCTCGACCGCCGTGCAGTACGGTGCCTGAAACGCAGTGCTCACGATCGGTGCCAGCGGTTCAAGAATCTGCAGTTGCACGGCGCCAGCGCTGTGCAGCGTGTAGTCGATCCAGCTCGGATCGACCCGCCCTTCGAGGCGATGGCAACTGTCGGCGTAGGCCTGCAATTGCTGCTGTGCGGCAACTTTGGTCAGGCCCGAGTCGGGGCCGGAATTGATCTTCGCCACCACACGAATCTTGTAGCGCTGAATGTCGGCAGCCTTGACCGTGACGAGGTCGGTTTCCGGCCGCACATCAGGGCGGGCGAAGTGCTGACGCACGCCATCCAGCAACGCTGCAGACGGAGTGCCATCGCCGTCTCGCGACAACACCGTGACCTGCACTTCGCCCGGCGCAGTGCGCCGACCATTGCCGTCCTTGACCTGTGCCGCCAAGCCGTCCGGGTTGAAGGTGTAGGTGACGTTCACCACACCGCCATCGCTGGATTCGACCTTCACCGTTGGCCGTTCACCGAGGGTGAATACCTCGCGGCGATACTGCATTCGCGAACCCGCAGCCGGGGCGTGCGGTGCCAGGTAATAGCGCAGCCGGGCGTCGTCGTCGCTTTCGTAAATCGCGGGTACCGGCGGGAAGGCTGCAGGGTCGCCCGGATCGAGCAACTGCCGCTCCAGGCCCATGTCCGCCAGCCGTGCATCGAGGTTGCTGCCGGTCGCCCACCACGCCAGCATCTGCTTGATGCGGGCGTTGTATTTGCGTTCGTGGGTTTGCAGGCGCACGCAAAAAGCTTCGAGCGCCAGGGTCAGCAATTCGCTCTCGTTTTCCAGGCTGGTCTTGAGTTTCGCCGCGCTGTCCGGCGCTCGGGCGCCAACGTACTCGACGACGAAAGTCTTGAACTCGGCGAGCAGGTCTTCGAAGGCGTCGACGGTGATCAGCGCCGGTTCGGCCAATTGATTCTGGCCGGGGATCAACATGCTCATGTCACGACCTCGAATGTCTGTTGACGGTTTTTCCAGGTGCCGGCAAAACGCAGCAGCAGACCGGCGCCCTGACGGCTGGCGACGATCACGCTCGGCTGAAAATCGCTGATCCCGTTCTGCGCGTTGTAGAACGCCTGAGCCGCGTGGCTCTGGGCCAGAAGCAGAACGTCGTCACCGAGGTTCTGCCCCAGCAGCGTGGGGATCAGCGAGCCATAAAGGGGCCTTTTTTGCCGGGTGCCCAGCGGCGTGGTCAGGGCCCGGGTCGCGCGCTGCACAAACTGCAGCCAGTCGTCGACCGTGGCCCCGGAGTCTCTATCGATTCCGATCATGGGAAGCTCTTGATTCAGGGGCTGATGACGCGGCCCTGGTGATCCACCAACGGGCCGCTGAAGTGCACGCCCGAGGCGTCGATGCTCAGGCCGACGGCGCCGAGTTGCAGGCTGATCAGCTGTGGCGTCATCGTCAGTTGCGCCGGGCCGATGCTCAGTGCAAGCGATTCGCGAGAACCGGTGAAAGCCGCCGGGCCGTTCTGCCAGTGCAGAATGTGTGTGGCGTCGTCGTAGCCGCTTTCACTGCCATCAACGTGCACCCGGCGCGTCAGCGTCGGTACCGTTGCCGTCGGTGGAAAGCGGTCACTGTTCAAACCAAACAACGCCACGCTTTGCGCGCCACTTTCACCGCTGCCGTAGTTGAATAGCAGGCACTGCTCGCCCACGCTCGGAATCCGCGACTCGCTCTGCGCTCCGGCGCTCGGGTTGAAGAATTTGATGGCTGGCGTCAGCAGTCCACCGTGACTGACCTGGCAAGTGTTGCTCGCCGCATCGACTGTCTGACAAATGCCGATGCGACAAAAACTCTCGGCGCGGCGGTGCAGGTCATCGATCTCCGCTTCCATCTCGGCCAGCCGCTCGATGATCGGCCCCAGTTGCATGCGCAGTAATGCGTCGAACATCGGTCAGGCCTCCAGCGCGGTGTATTGGTCGGGGTCGTCGATGTCGCTGACTTCCCAGGTACGGGCGAATTTCGGCGTGCCGAGCGGGTCGTCGAGCAAGGTCGGGCCGAGATAGAGGGTCTGGGTGAAAGTCAGGGTCCAAGCCTTGTATTGCTGATCGGCGCGTGTGAGCACTGACGGCAGACCATCAATGTTCATCGGCAAATCACATTGAGTGCCGGGCAGGCTCCAACGGTTGTCGGTGATCAGGTTTTTCAGTACGGCGATCAGATCGCAGGCGGCAAATGCGCTCGCAGAAAGTGCCGGAATGACTTGCAGCGACACCGTCATGACGTGGGCGATACGCCCGTCAGCGGCACGTGCGCCCGGTGCATTACGGTCGAAGTCGATCAACGCCCAGGCCTGAGCGCCGGGTGCCGTGAAGTCGTCGTGATTGCCGACCTGCAGATTCAGGCCGGCGCTGTTGCGCAAGGTTGTCGCCATCGCCGTGAACAGCTGCGAAGGCTGCTGGATCGGTGCGGGCATGCATGACCTCCTTTTCAATTGTCCACGCGCAGCCCCGCCGCATCAGTTGCAGCGAGGCAGGAAAGTGTTGAGTTACTGGGGATCGCGCGGCGAGGGAACTTCGCAGACGCCGATGCGCTTGGCGGCCCAGCGTTCGTACAGACCGATGGCGACGTCGGCACCGGCCATGGCGGTCAGGCAACCGAAGGCACCGGCGGCCCAGATCGACAGCCCGGCTGCATACAGCAGCATGATCGCCGAGACGCCGCAGATCATGCAGGCGCCGGAGCGCAGGGCCAGACGCCGCAGCAATGACCAGCCGCGGGCGCCCTCCTTGTCGGCGCGCCACATTTCGCCGGACACCCCGCCCACGACAGCGAGGAGGATGACCAGCCAGATCGGCATGTCCGCCAACGCTTGTTGCTCGTTTGTCATGTCACGCCTCCTGGTTCTAGTTGATGAGTATTGTGTGTTGGGTTCAAGCGATGTCTCTTCAGGTAGGCATTCCGAAAAGCCCGGCGCTGAGGCCGGGCTTTTCAGTAATGCGCTCCCGCTGACGGGGTTAACGCTTATGCCTGAATCAGAACGGAGCCACTGGCCAGTCAATCGTGTAGGGATAGCCAGCCTGTTTTTTCACGTCGGAGACTGCAATGTAATATTGCTGATAAGCGAGCCATGCGGCTTCTTCCTCTGGCGTGGCAACACCGAGATTCACCTTGTAATTGACCGGGTTGATATCAAGCCAGCCAGCGGCTACGCCGAGCCGCTGTCGTACAAACAGCGTTACCTGATCAACATGGTCTTGATAAGTGGGCTCAGAAAACTCCCAGCCATTCGCGCCGTATGTAGCCTTCCAGCCCACTTGAACAACGGTGTCAATTGCAAATCCGTACCAACCGCCGGCTATGCCCGGGGGATTGATGACAGGTTGGTCCTCAGAGACCTGAATCATTACCGCCTTGGAATACGCAGCAATATTGCTCATCTCAATGAAAACGTATTTCTTCATGAATATTTCCTTATAACAACATGGGCCGAGACAAAGTTCTCGATGCGCCAAAGATTCAGTAAGGCGCAACAGGCCAAATGATTTTTTCGGATAGCCGGACTGTTTCAATGTCGCTGACAGCCATGGAATACTGCTTGTGAGCCAGTAGCAACGCATGTTCTTTTGGGGTAGCTACAGAAATCAGGCAGGCATTTCGAAAGCCCGTTGGTGAGACCGGGCTTTTCAGTAATTCGCTCTAAGAGGCAGGCGCGTTAACGCATTTGCATCAGAACGGGGCGACTGGCCAGTTGATTGTCGGGAAGGTGTTCTGGTTGATAACTTCGCTGACGGCAACGCAGTACTGCTTATAGGCAACCAATGCCGACTCATCTGCCGCAGTGGCGATGCCGAGATCCAGCTTGTATTGCAAAGGGTTGAACATCAACCAGCGCCCGGCTGCGTCAAAGCGTTGTTGCATGCGGCCATTGGTGGTCATCTGTTGCTCGAGGAGAGTTGTCTCAACATACTCATCGCCAAAAGGCCCCCAGCTGATTTTCATTCCCGGTTGCGCAATGTCGTTACCGGTGATGTTTCGCCATTGGGCAAAAGGTTCATTTGCCGGAACAGCGGGTGCCGCGCCCTCAGACTCGACGATCTGAAGAATCACGGTGTAACCCATTACTGTCGTTGTAAGTGCGTAACGATTCATTCCAACTTCCTTTTTATTGATTACCAGCGAACGCTGTTTGTCATGTCTGTCAGTACGGGGCGACTGGCCAGACGATAGTTGCCGGATAACCCGGCTGTTTATCGATGTCGCTGACGGCGATGCAATATTGCTTGTGCGTCAGCAGCAGGGCTTGTTCTGCCGGGGTGGCAACGCCGGTCTCAACTTTGTAATTCAGGGAGTTGAGCAGCAACCAGCCAGCGGCAACATTCAGCAATTGCCATTTCTGCTGCTGCGCTTCATCGCGCAGGTCTTGCTCGGAGGGCGGCGTGAATGTCCAGACGCCATCGAATGTTGCGCCCCAACCGACGCGAATCTGTGTATTACCTGTTACATCAACCCAAAACGAAGTTGGCGAAGCAGGTGCTTCCGGGCTGACTTCACTTTCCTTGAGCTGGGTAACTTTGCTGTATTCAACCAGTGCATAGAGATTCATTTAGTCTTCCTTTGTGCGGTGTTAGCGATGAATGTCGTGATGGATCTGGCAGGCATTCCAAAAAGCCCGGCACTTAGCCGGGCTTTTCAGTAATGCGCTCCTTCGCCTTCCTTCAAATCCTGTATCCGAGAAGGAAGCTGACTTTTCGGCGCTACTGGCGCGGTACGAGTCCATTCAAATTGTTTTTCCGACCGCGGTCCCTGCCCGCCGGATAACTGCTCTTGGTGCTTTACGCTGCACACCCGGGTCAGTTGCCAACCCTCTGAACCGTTGAGGCCGGTTCATCGCTGCCTGTTCTTGTGGAACTAAAGAGCTGTTGTTGCCAGCCGCTTTGTCGAGCGGCTTGGTGGCAAGAATATGCATGGATGCATATACAGTCAATGCATAAATGCATTTATTTATGCGAAGGAAATGCACGAACGCATGCAGGCCGCATAAATCAAGGGCTCGAGGGTTTTATTCAGGCGAAAAAAAACCCGCTAGGAGGCGGGTTTCTTTGACGGGTGAAAATCTATCGGGCGTACATGCCCCACCAGAAGACGTGACCGAGGATGACGATCTGCTCGTCCTGCATATCCTGGAAGCTGTAGTCCTCGTCCGGATGTTCATCGCGGTTGAAACTGCGCAGACGGATACCGGTCGGCAGGCGATAGAGCTGCTTCACGCGCAACTGACCGTTGTGATTGATCGCGTACAGGTCGCCATCAATGATGTCGCCGATCCCGCACTTGCCAGCGTTCACCCCGACCGTGGCGCCATCACGCAACACCGGCATCATACTGTTACCGCGCACCGTCACGCATTTGGCCTGGTCGAACTGCACACCGTTATGGCGCAGGCTGCGTTTGCCGAAGCGCAGGCTAGAGCGTTCGCTCTCTTCGATGACGAATCTTCCTGATCCAGCAGCCAATTCAACCTCACGAAGAAAGGGCACCGACACCTCGTCGTCATCGACAGGGGTATCGTCGTCACACAGGCTTATGTCCTTGAGTTCCGCATGCACGTCATCGCGCGCGCCACCGGTCGCGATCGCGACATCGGCGCGGCCACGCAATTGATCGGTGCTCACATTGAAGTATTCGGCGATCTTCGAGATATGTTTATCCGAAGGATCGACGATCTTCCCGCTGAGAATCCGCGAGAGCGTTGATTGAGGCACGCCGGTGCGACGGTGGAGCTCCGTGGGGGAGATCCCGTGCTGGTCGAGCAGTGCTCTTAAGACGGAGGATACGTTGCGTTTTTGCATAACGCGCATAGTGCTTGAAGTTTTTTCCGAAGACAAATGCTGATTCGCATAAATCGTGCATAAATCACAATTAAACGCAGAAAGTATCAGCCGGCCGTCATGCCTGCGTCGAGCCGACCGCCCATGGTAACCTTGCGCCCATCGCGGAAAAGCCCGGCGGTTGCCCTCGCTTTTGCCCTACATCATTTAACGAGTTACCTGACAATCCGATGAATAAAGCCGTCTCCGACCTGTCCTCCCACACCCCGATGATGCAGCAATACTGGCGCCTGAAGAATCAGCACCCGGATCAGCTGATGTTCTATCGCATGGGCGACTTCTACGAGATCTTCTATGAAGACGCGAAGAAGGCGGCCAAGTTGCTCGACATCACTCTGACCGCGCGCGGCCAGTCGGCGGGGCAAGCGATCCCGATGTGCGGGATTCCTTACCACGCGGCGGAAGGTTACCTGGCGAAACTGGTCAAGCTCGGCGAGTCGGTAGTGATCTGCGAGCAGGTCGGCGACCCGGCCACCAGCAAGGGCCCGGTAGAACGTCAGGTGGTACGGATCATTACCCCGGGCACGGTCAGCGACGAAGCGCTGCTCGATGAACGTCGCGACAACCTGATTGCCGCCGTGCTGGGCGACGAGCGTCTGTTCGGTCTGGCGGTGCTGGACATCACCAGCGGCAACTTTACTGTGCTCGAGATCAAGGGCTGGGAAAACCTGCTGGCGGAGCTGGAGCGAGTCAACCCGGTGGAACTGCTGATCCCGGACGATTGGCCGAAAGACCTGCCAGCGGAAAAACGCCGTGGTGTGCGTCGTCGCGCGCCGTGGGATTTCGAGCGTGATTCGGCGCTGAAAAGTCTCTGCCAGCAGTTTTCCACACAAGACCTGAAAGGCTTCGGTTGCGAAACCCTGACCCTGGCCATCGGCGCCGCCGGTTGCCTGCTGGCCTATGCCAAGGAAACCCAGCGCACCGCCCTGCCCCATCTGCGCAGCCTGCGTCATGAGCGTCTGGACGACACCGTGGTGCTCGACGGCGCGAGCCGCCGCAACCTCGAACTCGACACTAACCTGGCTGGTGGTCGCGACAACACCCTGCAATCGGTGGTTGATCGCTGCCAGACCGCCATGGGCAGCCGTTTGCTGACCCGTTGGCTGAACCGTCCGCTGCGCGATCTGACCGTGCTGTTAGCGCGCCAGACCTCGATCACTTGCCTGCTCGACGGCTACCGCTTCGAAAAGCTGCAGCCGCAGCTCAAGGAAATCGGCGACATCGAGCGGATTCTGGCGCGGATCGGTCTGCGCAATGCGCGCCCTCGTGACCTCGCTCGCCTGCGCGATGCCCTCGGTGCCCTGCCGCAACTGCAAGTGGCGATGACCGACCTCGAAGCACCGCACCTGCAACGCCTGGCGACCACCACCAGCACCTATCCGGAACTGGCGGCGCTGCTGGAAAAAGCCATCATCGACAACCCGCCAGCGGTGATCCGCGACGGCGGCGTGCTGAAAACCGGTTACGACAGCGAACTCGACGAGTTGCAATCGCTGAGCGAAAACGCCGGCCAGTTCCTTATCGATCTGGAAGCCCGGGAAAAGGCCCGCACCGGTCTGGCCAACCTGAAAGTCGGTTACAACCGCATTCACGGCTACTTCATCGAACTGCCGAGCAAGCAAGCCGAATCGGCTCCAGCCGATTACATCCGGCGCCAGACGCTCAAGGGCGCCGAGCGCTTCATCACGCCTGAGCTGAAAGAATTCGAAGACAAGGCGCTTTCGGCCAAGAGCCGTGCCCTGGCTCGCGAGAAAATGCTCTACGAGGCGCTGCTGGAAGACCTGATCAGCCAGTTGCCACCGCTGCAGGATACTGCCGGCGCATTGGCCGAGTTGGACGTGCTGAGCAACCTTGCCGAGCGTGCGCTGAACCTTGATCTGAACTGCCCACGCTTCGTCAGCGAGCCGTGCATGCGCATCACCCAAGGGCGTCACCCGGTGGTCGAGCAAGTGCTGACTACGCCATTCGTGGCCAACGACCTGAGTCTGGATGACAACACCCGGATGCTGGTGATCACCGGCCCGAACATGGGTGGTAAATCCACCTACATGCGCCAAACCGCATTGATCGTGCTGCTGGCGCATATCGGCAGCTTCGTGCCGGCGGCCAGTTGCGAGTTGTCGCTGGTGGACCGGATCTTCACCCGAATCGGTTCCAGCGATGACCTGGCCGGCGGTCGGTCGACCTTCATGGTCGAGATGAGCGAAACCGCCAACATCCTGCACAATGCCACCGAACGCAGTCTGGTGCTGATGGACGAAGTCGGTCGTGGCACCAGCACCTTCGACGGTCTGTCCCTGGCATGGGCCGCCGCCGAGCGTCTGGCGCATCTGCGTGCCTATACTCTATTTGCCACGCACTACTTCGAACTGACCGTGCTGCCGGAAGCCGAGCCGTTGGTGGCTAACGTGCATCTGAATGCCACCGAGCACAACGAGCGCATCGTATTCCTGCACCACGTGTTGCCGGGGCCTGCCAGCCAGAGCTACGGCCTGGCGGTGGCGCAACTGGCCGGCGTGCCGAGTGAAGTGATCGTGCGTGCCCGTGAGCACCTGAGCCGACTGGAAGACACCGCATTGCCGCATGAAGCGCCCAAGCCTGCCGTCAAAGGCAAACCGGCCGCTCCGCAGCAGAGCGACATGTTTGCCAGCCTGCCGCACCCAGTGCTCGATGAGTTGGCGAAAGTGGATCTCGATGACCTGACCCCGCGTCGAGCGCTCGAATTGTTATATGCACTTAAGAACCGGATCTAAGCAGCGAAGAACCGGATATAACGCAAACGGCTTCAAGCTGTTAGAATCTCGCGCGGTTTGGGATGCTGCTGGCTAATAGCCTGGCTGGCAGACATCGCTCCCGAACCTGGCGACCCCAACCGTGAAGGGGCTACGCTGCCGCCGCCTGAGGAGAAAATTAGAAATGACCTTCGTCGTCACCGACAACTGCATCAAGTGCAAGTACACCGACTGCGTAGAAGTCTGTCCGGTGGACTGCTTTTACGAAGGCCCGAACTTCCTGGTGATTCACCCGGACGAGTGCATCGACTGCGCCCTGTGCGAACCGGAATGCCCGGCCGTCGCGATTTTCTCCGAGGACGAAGTTCCGGAGGATATGCAGGAGTTCATTCAACTGAACGTTGAATTGGCCGAAATCTGGCCGAACATCACCGAGAAGAAAGAATCGCTGCCGGATGCCGAAGAGTGGGATGGCGTCAAAGGCAAGATCAAAGATCTCGAACGCTGATCTGTCGCGCGTTACCAAAAGGCCCCTTGCGGGCCTTTTTGCTTTTTCGGAATTTACTTTTCTACAGGCAAAAAAAGGGGCGGTTTGACCCGCCCACATTTTTTCCCTATTCCCTGTATTCCTTTTCATCGTCCTGATGAATCGCGTCCTGCGATGTCCATTCCCCTCTTCCCTGAAGGGCGTGTCTGTCCGTCGACACAGTGCTGATACTAGAGAGTTCCCTGCCGAGAGCAATCGGCCCGGCGGGGTGAAAGTCGCTGTAATAAGCACTTCATATTAAAAAATAAGCATATAAATCAATTGGTTAAATACGACTCTCGGCAGAAGTCGACGTCTACCGTCCTGCAAAAATGGGGAACGCTTACGAAAGAGTACGCCAAGGCTTACACCGCGAGACTACAAACGATGGAAATGCTGACCATTTGTCCGGCAATGAACTTTGTGGCGAGGGAGCTTGCTCCCGCTTGAGTGCGTAGCGCTCATGAATTTTTGGGGTTGCTGCGCAACCCGGCGGGAGCAAGCTCCCTCGCCACAGACAGTCATCAGCCAATATCCGAGCAATAAAAAAGCCCCGAACCAGTCGGGGCTTCTTGCGGCAGGCGTGTGAGGCGCTTACTGAAACAGCGACTCGCTCGACAGGCCATTCTTCTCGAGGATTTCGCGAAGGCGCTTGAGGCCCTCCACCTGGATCTGCCGCACCCGTTCACGGGTCAGGCCGATCTCCAGGCCTACGTCTTCCAGCGTGCTGCTCTCATGGCCGCGCAGGCCGAAACGGCGTACGACCACCTCGCGCTGCTTGTCGGTCAGTTCTGAGAGCCATTGATCGATGCTCTGCGACAGGTCGTCATCCTGCAGCAGTTCACATGGATCGGTCGGACGGTCATCCGTCAGGGTGTCCAGCAGGGTTTTATCCGAATCCGGACCCAGCGAGACATCGACCGAAGAAACCCGCTCGTTCAGGCCGAGCATGCGCTTGACCTCGCCCACCGGTTTTTCCAGCAGGTTGGCGATTTCTTCGGGTGAGGGTTCGTGATCGAGCTTTTGCGTCAGCTCCCGTGCCGCCCGCAGGTACACGTTGAGCTCCTTGACCACATGGATCGGCAACCGGATGGTCCGGGTCTGATTCATGATCGCGCGCTCGATGGTCTGACGGATCCACCAGGTCGCGTAGGTCGAGAAGCGGAAGCCACGTTCGGGATCGAACTTTTCCACTGCGCGGATCAGGCCGAGATTACCCTCTTCGATCAGATCCAGCAGCGACAGCCCCCGATTGACGTAACGCCGGGCAATCTTCACGACCAGCCGCAGGTTACTTTCAATCATGCGCTTGCGCCCGGCAGGGTCGCCACTTTGCGACAGACGCGCAAAATGAACTTCTTCCTCCGGGGAGAGCAGTGGTGAAAAGCCGATTTCGTTGAGATACAGCTGCGTGGCATCGAGTGCCCGAGTGTAGTCGATGTACTTGTGTTGTTTAAGTGAAGCGGATTGTCTGGATTTGGAACGAACGGAAGGTGGAGCAGCCCCTTCATCATTCGACATCGAAGATTCCGAATCGATGCCGGCCTCCATAAGGAGAACCTCATCGTCGATGTCAAACTCCGGCACTTCTTTACTGAGAGCCATTGTTATAGTCCTTTGGTGAGTTCGACCCCAAGCTCAAGCGACGCCTTTATCCTTGGCAGCGCTGGAGCCTGTCCCCTCTACGCGACGGAACAGGCTGGCCTCAAATCAACGTTTGGGCAGGAACTGCAGCGGATCTACAGGTTTACCTTGGCGGCGAATCTCAAAATGCAGTTTCACCCGGTCTGTACCCGTGGACCCCATTTCGGCAATTGTCTGTCCGACCTTGACCTGCTGCCCCTCCCGTACCAACAGCCTGCGGTTATGTCCGTAGGCACTGACGTAGGTTTCGCTGTGTTTGATGATGACTAATTCGCCGTAGCCCCTTAAGCCACTCCCGGCGTAAACCACCGTCCCATCAGACGCAGCTAAAACAGGCTGTCCCAAATCTCCGGCGATATCAATTCCTTTATTCAAACTACCGTTTGAAGAGAATTTTCCAATCAGAATGCCATTAGATGGCCATCCCCAGCCGGTCGGGGCCGGGCCCGGTGGAGGCATCGGAGCCGGAGCCGATTTGTTCGCGACGGACGGTGCAGCCCCCGCAGCAGCGGCTCCGGAGCCGGTCACGGTGGTGGTCGTCGTGCCATTCGCCTGGCGCCGGATTACCGTGGTTTTGCTCGACGATGATGGCGCGGAACTGCCGTTGCTCACCACCGCTGTCGGTGTTGAACCGGTGCGGCCGTCAAAGCGAATTGTCTGACCCGGGTGGATCGTATACGGCGTAGGAATATTGTTGCGGGCCGCGAGGGCTTTGTAGTCCCAGCCATAGCGAAAAGCGATGGAAAACAGCGTATCGCCCGGACGGACTACATACTGCCCGGTCGTGACGGCCGGACGCTGGGCCGCCGCGCTGTTGCGATCGACCACCCGCACGTTGCTCGATTTGGTGCTGGAGCAACCGACCAGCAAGGTGCTCAATACAAGGCCAGTCACCAGGCGCTGAAAGCTCGTGTTACCCATACGCTGCGCAATGACTGTGAGACTCACCCGCCGCTCCCTTTGTGGTGGCTGAAATATGTGGAATGCCGAATCGCGGCAAGTAGTGTCGCAAGTATAACGGGCCGAACCGGCTTTACCGTTAAAGATGCGAAAACGCTTCACGCACACGTTTGCCCGTGGACAGTTCGTAGCGTTTAAACCATCACTGCCGGTGTAAGACACAGGCCAGCGCAAGGAATTCAGCGCCCGCAAATAAATGCTCAGGCCAGCGGGCCATTGAGCAATGGCACGAAGCGCACAGCTCCCAATACGTGACGGGAAAAGCCGTGTTCTTCACGCACGATCAACATCAGTTGCTGCAGTTCCCCCGAGCCGACCGGAATCACCATCCGCCCACCCGGTGCCAGTTGATCGAGCAAGGCCTGCGGCACGTCGGTCGCGACTGCGGTGACGATAATACCGTTGTACGGCGCCAGCGCCGGCCAGCCTTCCCAGCCATCGCCCCAGCGGAACACCACGTTGCGCAGGTTGAGTTCGACCAGGCGTTCCTTGGCCCGATCCTGCAGGACCTTGATGCGTTCGACCGAAAATACCCGCTCGACCAGTTGCGACAGCACGGCCGTCTGGTAACCCGAACCGGTACCGATCTCCAGCACCTTGTCCAGCGGCCCCGCCTCCAGCAGCAGCTCGCTCATGCGCGCCACCATATAAGGCTGGGAGATGGTCTGGTTGTGGCCGATCGGCAGTGCGGTGTCTTCGTACGCGCGGTGCGCCAGCGCTTCATCGACAAACAGATGACGCGGCGTACGGCGGATCACTTCCAGCACCTTGGCGTTGGACAGACCTTCTTCATACAGCCGCTGGATCAGACGTTCACGGGTGCGCTGCGACGTCATGCCGATGCCACTGCGCAGTCTGTCTTCGTGTTCACGAGCCATCAGCGCAGTTCCTCCAGCCAGCCGTCGAGACTTCTGAAGGCATCATTGAACGTGCGATCGAGCTGCAACGGCGTGATCGACACATACCCCTGCATCACCGCATGAAAGTCAGTGCCCGGGCCGCCGTCTTCGGCATCACCGGCCGCAGCAATCCAATAGCCGGCCTTGCCACGCGGGTCGACCACTTTCATCGGCGCCGCAGCACGGGCGCGATGGCCCAGACGGGTCAGTTGAATGCCACGAATATGATCGATCGGCAGATTGGGAATGTTCACGTTCAGCACCGTGCGCGGCGGCAGGTCCAGCCCGGCGTGGGCTTCGACCAGTTTGCGCGCGAAATGTGCGGCTGTCGCCAGGTTGTCCACCTGTCGCGAACACAGCGAAAACGCAAACGAAGGGCGCTCGAGAAAGCGCCCTTCAAGGGCAGCCGCCACGGTGCCGGAATACAGCACGTCATCGCCCAGATTGGCGCCGAGGTTAATCCCGGAAACCACCATGTCCGGCTCGCGCTCCAGCAGGCCGTTGAGGCCCAGGTGCACGCAGTCGGTCGGCGTACCGTTGAGGCTGATGAAACCGTTGGCCAGGTATTGCGGGTGCAACGGACGGTCGAGCGTCAGCGAACTGCTGGCGCCGCTTTTGTCCTGCTCCGGGGCGATAACCACGCACTCGGTGTAATCCGCCAGCGCAGCATAAAGCGCGGCGAGACCGGGTGCGGTTACCCCATCGTCGTTAGAAATCAGAATACGCATGGGCTGTCCGTCTGCCCCACCGGCACCAGATCAACGAGTTCGCGCACCAATACGGTGGCGAAGCATCCGGCCGGGAGGACGAATTCCAGTTGCAGAATGTCAGGCTGGGGATAATGCCACGACAACCCGCCAATGGGCAGCCGCAGGATGCGACGTTCGTGGCTCATTCCGGCATTGATCAACCAATCGCGCAGATCCGCTTCACGCTCGGCAATCCCCTGCTCCAGATCATGGACAGCGCCAGCGGCGGGTGAGTCACCTTCGCCCCACTGCGGACCGGTCGGGTGCAGGTCGAGAATCGCCAGGCGCGGATCGCTGCATTCGGCCTCACCGGCCGGGAAAAAACTGCGGCTGTCGGTGAACGCCAGCAGATCGCCGACTTGCGCCTGCTGCCAGGTGCCATCGGCAACCCGAGCGGCCAGTACCTGATTGAACAGAAAACTGCGCGCCGTCGATAGCAGCCGCGAGCGCACATTGCGCTGCTCCGGTAGCGCATTGCGCGCCGCCCAGGCACGCGCATCAACGACGTTACCGCCGTCATGGCCGAAACGCTGGGCGCCGAAATAATTGGGAATGCCTTGCCTGGCGATCAGTTGCAGACGCTGCTCGATCGCATCCTTGTCGCCGGCAAACCGGGTCAGGCGCAAGGTGAAGCCGTTCGCCGAATGCGCGCCGCGTTGCAGCTTGCGCTTGTGGCGCGTGGTCTTGAGGATCTTCAGCGTGTCGTTTTCCGCCGCCGACAGATCCGGATCAGCCTTGCCCGGCAGTTGCACGCTGAACCACTGACGGGTCAACGCCTGACGATCCTTCAGCCCGGCATAACTGACGGTGCGCAACGGCACGCCGGCGGCCTTGGCAATTCGGCGCGCTGCTTCTTCGGTATTCAGGCCACGTTTTTCGACCCAGATCCACAGGTGCTCACCATCGCCGCTGAACGGGATGTCGAGCACTTCATCGACCTGAAAATCTTCGGCAATGGCTTTCAGAACCGCAGTGCCGAGTGGTTCGCCATAGGCCCGCGGGCCAAGCAATTGCAGTTCGTTCATGCGCGCAGCAACAAGGCAACGGAATGCACGGCGATGCCTTCTTCGCGACCGACAAAGCCGAGCTTTTCGGTGGTGGTAGCTTTCACGTTCACTTGATCCAGTTCAACTTGCAGATCGGCGGCGATCAACGCGCGCATCGCTTCGATATGCGGGGCCATTTTCGGTGCCTGAGCGACGATGGTGTTGTCGACGTTGCCGACTTTCCAACCCTTGGCGTGGATCAGCGCGACCACATGCCGCAGCAGGACACGGCTGTCGGCGCCCTTGAATTGCGGGTCGGTGTCCGGAAAGTGCTTGCCGATATCGCCCAGCGCGGCCGCGCCGAGCAAGGCATCGCTCAAGGCATGCAGCAGGACGTCACCGTCGGAATGAGCGAGCAGCCCGAAGCCGTGTGCAATACGCACGCCGCCCAGAGTAATGAAATCGCCTTCAGCGAAACGGTGAACATCGTAGCCGTGGCCAATACGCATAAAAAAACGCCCCGATTTTTGTCAGGGCGTGATTCTACCTGCATTAACCGCGCAGGGCGCGTGCGTGATGCTGCAAGTGGTCGTCAATGAAGCTTGAGATGAAGAAATAGCTGTGGTCGTAGCCCGGTTGCAGGCGCAGCGTCAGCGGATGACCCGCTTGTTTTGCAGCTTGTTGCAGGGCTTCGGGTTTGAGCTGCGTGGCGAGGAAGTCATCGCGATCACCCTGATCGACCAGCAACGGCAGTTTCTCGTCGGCGTCAGCAATCAGCGCGCAGGCATCCCATTCTTTCCACTTGGAACGGTCTTCGCCCAGATAGCGGGAGAATGCTTTCTGCCCCCACGGACAATCCATCGGGTTGTTGATCGGCGAAAACGCCGACACCGACTGATAACGCCCCGGGTTGCGCAGCGCGCAGACCAGTGCACCGTGACCGCCCATGGAGTGGCCGCTGATGCTGCGTTTGTCCGACGCCGGGAAATGCGCTTCAACCAGTGCAGGCAATTCCTGCACGACATAGTCATGCATCCGATAGTGCCGCGACCACGGTTCCTGCGTGGCATTCAGGTAGAACCCGGCGCCAAGGCCGAAATCCCAGGCGCCATCTGGATCACCCGGCACATCCGGGCCGCGCGGACTGGTGTCCGGCGCGACGATGATCAGACCGAGTTCGGCGGCCATGCGCATCGCCCCGGCCTTCTGCATGAAGTTCTCGTCGGTGCAGGTCAGACCGGACAGCCAGTACAGCACCGGCAGCTTGCCACCCTGCTCCGCTTGCGGCGGCAGGTATACGGCAAACACCATGTCGCAGCCGAGCACGTCGGAACGGTGGCGATAGCGCTTGTGCCAGCCGCCGAAACTTTTCTGACAGGAGATGTTTTCCAGACTCATGTAAAGACTCCTACGCGGCCCCGGCTATAAACCTTCAAGGTCTGTAGCCGTGGCGTCGCGATTGATCAGAAATGAATGACGGTGCGGATGCTCTTGCCTTCGTGCATCAGGTCGAAGGCCTTGTTGATGTCCTCCAGACCCATGGTGTGGGTAATGAAAGTATCCAGCGGAATCTCGCCGCTCTGCGCCATGTCGACATAGCTTGGCAGCTCGGTACGGCCACGCACGCCACCGAACGCCGAACCACGCCAGACGCGACCGGTCACCAGTTGGAACGGACGGGTCGAAATTTCCTGACCGGCACCGGCAACACCGATGATCACCGATTCGCCCCAGCCCTTGTGGCAGCATTCCAGCGCCGCGCGCATCAGTTGCACGTTGCCGATGCACTCGAAGGAGAAGTCGACGCCGCCGTCGGTCATGTCGACGATCACTTCCTGGATCGGACGATCGAAGTCTTTCGGGTTGACGCAATCGGTGGCGCCCAACTGCTTGGCGATCTCGAACTTGGCCGGGTTGATGTCGATGGCGATGATCCGCGCAGCCTTGGCTTTCACTGCACCGATGACTGCCGACAGACCGATGCCGCCGAGACCGAAGATCGCCACGGTGTCACCTGGCTTGACCTTCGCAGTGTTGATTACCGCGCCGATACCGGTGGTTACGCCGCAACCGAGCAGGCAGACCTTTTCCAGCGGCGCATCCTTGGCGATTTTCGCCACGGAGATTTCCGGCAGTACGGTGTATTCCGAGAACGTCGAAGTACCCATATAGTGGAAAATCGTTTGGCCCTTGTAGGAAAAGCGCGAAGTGCCGTCCGGCATCAGGCCTTTGCCCTGAGTGGCTCGAATCGCCTGGCACAGGTTGGTCTTGCCCGACTTGCAGAATTTGCACTGGCCGCATTCCGGGGTGTACAGCGGAATCACGTGATCACCGACGGCGACCGAGGTGACGCCCTCGCCGATGGCTTCAACGATCGCGCCACCTTCGTGGCCAAGGATCGACGGGAAGATGCCTTCCGGATCCGCGCCGGACAGGGTGTAGGCGTCAGTGTGGCAAACCCCGGAAGCCACCACGCGCAACAACACTTCACCGGCCTTGGGCATGGCCACATCGACTTCTACGATTTCCAGCGGCTTCTTGGCCTCGAAGGCAACGGCGGCGCGCGACTTGATCATGCTGACTCTCCAGTGAATCCAATGAATAAAAAACCAGACCGGCAGTGTAGTTCAGCGCCAACTGATTAATAATCCGGACAAATGCAAAATATTATTGCTGTACAGGGATAATCAAATGTCCGAAAACCGCTGGGAAGGTATCGACGAGTTCGTCGCCGTCGCCGAATGCAGCCAATTCACCGCTGCGGCCGAACGCCTTGGGGTTTCTTCCTCACACATCAGTCGACAAATCGTACGGCTGGAGGATCGATTACAGACGCGCCTGCTCTACCGCAGCACCCGTCGTGTGACCCTGACCGAAGCCGGTCAGACCTTTCTGCAGCATTGTCAGCGCCTGCAGGACGGTCGCGAAGAAGCTCTGCGCGCGGTCGGCGACCTGACCAGCGAACCGAAAGGCATGCTGCGCATGACCTGCGCCGTGGCCTACGGCGAGCGGTTTATCGTGCCGTTGGTGACGCGGTTCATGGGGCAATACCCGCAACTGCGCGTTGATATCGAGCTGAGTAACCGCCAACTCGATCTGGTGCATGAGGGACTGGATCTGGCGATCCGCCTGGGCCGATTGCAGGATTCTCGATTGGTCGCCACCCGCCTGGCGCCGCGTCGGATGTACCTGTGCGCGTCTCCTTCCTACGTGGAACGGTATGGCCGCCCACACAGCTTGTCGGAACTGAGCCGGCACAATTGCCTGATCGGCAGTTCGGATCTGTGGCAACTGGAACAGAACGGCCGGGAATTTTCCCAGCGCGTGCAGGGAAACTGGCGCTGCAACAGTGGGCAAGCAGTGCTGGATGCGGCGCTACAAGGGGTAGGCCTGTGTCAGTTGCCGGACTATTACGTGCTGGAGCATTTGCACAGTGGTGCGCTGATTTCGCTGCTGGAGGCGCATCAGCCGCCGAATACGGCGGTGTGGGCGTTGTATCCACAGCAGCGGCATTTGTCGCCGAAGGTGCGCAAGCTGGTGGATTTCTTGAAGGAAGGATTGGCCGAGCGGCCGGAGTATCGGGGCTGAGTGATGGGTTGCTTGAACGATCGCCTTCGCGAGCAGGCTCGCTTGTATGTTTAGACTTGAAGGGGTGGGCGGGACTACAGACTCGATTCTGACTCTGACCAGTACAGACCGTGGGA